>JBAZJH010000010.1:0-2917 GCA_041651415.1 Minisyncoccota bacterium | reverse complement strand
TTTTTATATGGAGAAAAAATTTTATTTTGCTTACGGGTCAAACATGGATGAAGAAGTGATGAAGTGGAGAGGAGTAAATTATACGGACAGATTTTTTGGAAAGCTGGAAAATTATAAATTGGTTTTTCAGGAATTTTATAAAAAAGAAAAACTGGACGGAGTGTTCGCAAATATTATTCCGCAAAAAGGATCTTATGTGGAAGGAATTATTTATGAATGCGATGAGTCGGTTGAGAGGCTGGATAAGCAAGAAGATTATCCAGTGGAATACTTAAAAGAAGAATTGAACATAGATTCGGAAAGGGGACCGATTGAATGTTTGGTTTATGTGGGAAATCCGGAAAGCGTGAGGGACGAAGAGGCGCCGAAGAAAAAGTATCTTTCTCATTTATTAAACGGGAAAGACCTTTTATCGGAAGATTATTATAAAAAATTATTGGAGACGGAGACGGCGAGTTAGAGGCGGGCAGGCGGTTTTCAGAAAAAAGCGAGAAGATTTTTCTTGTCTTTTTTTATTTTTATTGTATAGTTTTACGGATGAAAAAAGTGGAGAAAAGAAAAAAAGCGTATGTAGGAATGTCGGGCGGAGTGGATTCGTCGGTTGCGGCGGGACTATTAAAAAAAGCCGGATTTGATGTTTTGGGCGTTCATTTGGTTTGCTTTAAAGGAAGTGTGCAGGGGTGTTCGGCGGAAGAAGACAGAATAGAAGCGGAGAGAGCGGCTGCGGCGCTTCAAATTCCATTTGAAATTTGGGATTTAGAAAAAGAATATAAAAAGCGAGTTTTCAATTATATGATAGACGGATACAAAAAAGGAGAAACGCCCAATCCGGATGTTATGTGCAATAAGGAAATAAAGTTCGGAATTTTTTTTGAAGAAGCGATAAGGCGAGGCGCGGATTATGTCGCTACAGGGCATTACGCTCGAATTTCAAAGAAGGAGGGAGTTTATAAACTGCTAGCGGGAAAGGACAAGGAAAAAGACCAAAGCTATTTCTTATGGAATCTAAACCAAAAGAAACTGGCTAAGATTTTGTTTCCAGTGGGAGGAATGCTGAAAAGCGAAGTGAGAAAGGAAGCAAAAAAAATGAAGCTGCCGAACGCGGAGAAAAAAGACAGCCAAGGATTATGCTTTATCGGCAAGGTGGATTTTCAGGATTTTTTAAAAAATAAGATAAAGGAAAAAGAAGGAGTGATAAAAGACACGGAAGGGAAAATTTTAGGAAAACATAAAGGAATTTTTTATTACACGATCGGACAGAGAAAAAATATCGGGCTTTTAGGAGGAGGCGGGGAGCCATATTATGTGGTGGAAAAAAATGTGAAAAAAAATGAACTGACAGTTTCAAGGAGAGGAGAAAAAGAAGGGCTGGCTTCGGGGGTCAGTTTAAGAGAAGTTAATTTTATCAGCCAAAGCGCGAAGGAAAAGGCCTTAAAAGGAGGGATAAAGGCGAGAGTGAGATATAGGGGAAAATTGAACGAAGCGAGAATAAAAAAAACGAGCGGAAAAAGAGCGGAAATAATTTTCAAAAAGCCGGTGGAATTTGCGGCGGTCGGGCAGTCGCTCGCGGCTTATGGAAAAGAAAAAGAGCTGCTTTTTGGAGGAGAAATAAGCGCTATCCACAGGCTTCTTTAAACCCTATTGACAATAATAAACTTTTTATGTTATTCTTCTAATAATAAATTAATAATTAAAGGTAAAAACATGATAAAAATTAAGCCCTTGATTCAAAAACTTTTACAAAATCTCGATGAAAGAAAGAGGAGTGTTTTGGTTGGAAGGTTCGGACTGGACGGCAAAGAGGCGGAAACTCTTCAGGCGATCGGAGATAAATACGGAATAACAAGAGAAAGAGTCAGACAGATAGAAAGTTTGGCGCTTTCCGATATCAGAGGGCTTATAAAAGGGAATAAAGACGTGGAAGCGATTTTAGCTTCAGTGAATAAAGAAATAAGCGCGCTTGGCGGAGTGGCGAAAGAAGAAACTTTGCTTGAAAGAGTCCAAAAGGTTCTTGGGAAAGAAGCCACTTTGCAGGGGATATCTTTTTTAAGAGAAGCTTCCAAATCTTTCGGACATCAAGTGGAAACCGACGAGTTTTATCCTTTTTGGCATAATGATGAAAAAGCGGTAAAAGCGGCCAATCAACTGATTGGAAAAGTGGAAGCGGTTTTGAAAGAAAAAAAAGAAGAAGTTTTGGAAAAAGGAAAGTTTGGAGAAGTTTTTGCCAAGCTGGCGAAAAGCCAAGGAGTGGCGGAAGAGATCGGGCTTAATTTCTTATCCGTTTCCAAAAAGTTTTCCGTGAGCCCTTATGGAGATTTCGGACTTTCCGAGTGGACGGAAGTGAATCCGGCGACGATTCGCGACTGGTCTTATCTTGTTTTAAAGAAAGAAAAACAGCCGCTTCATTTTGGAGAAATAGCCAAAAAGATTTCTTTAATCCACTCAAAGAAAAAGAAAGTCTTTACACCGACTGTTCATAACGAACTGATAAAAGACCAAAGATTTGTTTTGGTCGGAAGAGGAATTTACGGACTGGCTGAATTCGGCTATGAAGCGGGAGGAATAAAGGATTTGATAAAGAAAATTTTGAAAAGCAAAGCCGGATTAAAAACGGAAGAAATCGTGAAACTGGTGAACGAGCAGAGAATGTTTAAGAAAAACACCATCATTCTTCATTTGCAAGACAGAAAGATATTTAAGAAAGACGTGAACGGAAAGTTTTTTTCAAACGAAGCGTAAAACAGAAAAAACTCTCCCGTCTGCCATCCGCCAACTGGCGGAGGCGGATAATCGGGGGAGTTTTTTGTTGGAACTAAAAGGGCGATTATACTATAATTCAATCAATGCTTCTTATATTCAAGGAAGTTTTTGGGAGTGTCTTTGAAGCGTTTCGCTTAACTTGGTGGTTTGTTCTGCC
>JBAZJH010000009.1:0-3577 GCA_041651415.1 Minisyncoccota bacterium | reverse complement strand
ACAACTTGCTTCTTTAGAACGTTCATTTCATTTCACCTCTTATTTTTTATAGGCCTCAGTATTTCCTCGACAGGTCAAAGTTTTTAATCCCTGTTTTTTGTGTCATTCCTCCGACGCAAGGTCGGAGAAATCCAGGTCTTATTTAGTTTCTGAGCTTGTCGAAGAACTTCCTTATCAGCCATTTTTAGTGTTCTGCCTTAATTATAGCATATTTTAAACCCATTGTAAATACACCTAAAAATCCGATAAAATATGCCTTTTTGCCGGTTTCTCTTTATTCTTTCTTTGTCATTCTCGCGTAAGCGGGAATCCAGTTTGTCTGTCATTCCTCTGATACAGGGTCGGGGTAATCCAGATCTTACTTAATCCTTTGATTTTATGGGCTTTCCTTCCTTCCTAAAATAAAGTTTAATTAAATCATCATGGATTGGTTAATTTTTTTATTTTCCGCTTTTTTTCTCTTAATGGCTATTCCTCTTTTGTTTATGGGAGCTCCTTTTTTGCCTTCCTTTCGAAAAAAAGAAGATATTGATTTCAAGGCTATTTTTAATCTCTTGCGGGAAAACGGAGTAAAAAAAATCATTGACTTAGGTTCTGGCGACGGAAGAATCGTCTTGGCTTTTGCCGAAGCCGGTTTTGAAAGCTATGGTGTTGAGCTTAATCCGCTTCTTGTTTGGTGGAGCAGAAAAAAAATAAAAAAATTCCGAATGGAAAATAAGGCAAAAATAAAATGGGGAAACTTTTGGAAAACGGATTTGAAAGATTTTGATGCTGTTTTTATCTTTCAATTTAAAACTGCTAATAAGTTGCTTTCCGAGAAATTTAAGAAAGAACTGAAAGAAAACTCTCTTATAATCAGCGTTGGTTTTTCTCTCTCTGATTTTAAATTCATTAAAAAAATCAGCTCCTTTTTTATCTATAAAAAATAGCGGAGATGTTTTGTCTCCGCTATTCGGCGTTATTTGCCGCCTTTTCTTTCTTTATTACTCCTCCGACAGGTGGAACTTCTTTTCTTTCTTATTCCACAAACGGAACTGATTTTTCTTCTATATGTTTATATCATTGACGTGTTTTTTAATAAAATGTAAAGTGTATTTAATATGATATGAAAAACAAAAAGCTCATATTTTCAATAATCGTAGCAATCTTAGCCGTTTTGGCTGTTTTTGCGTATCAAAAATACGGGAAATCGGAACCCGTGAACCCTGATAACGGAAACACTTCTCTTGTTTCAAATGAAAATGAAAAATATAAAGGAGAGATTGCTTTAGAAGCTGATGGTTGGAAAAAATACACCAATCCCTACTGGGGGATTGAGTTTAGATTCCAAGATAAGGAGGATAAAATAATAAAAATAGAAAGTTCTGCTTCTGGGATTTTTTTAATAAGTCAAGATAAAAATCCTAATTATGGAACATTTGTCTATATATATATAGGAAAATTTAACAATCGCCAATACTCTGATTTAAGAGAATATATTGAAAAATCTGGATTTGGTCACACTCAAAATACAATCGGAATTCCGTCTATTGAAGAAATAACAAATCAGAATGATATAAAAATTTATAAAGTTTCAGTTCTTGATTTTTTAAGTAAAAATCAATACGTATCTTTTGCTATAGACTATAATAAGAATGACAAAAACTATATTGGGATAAAAAACGCCGGTTCTAATGAACTCGGCCAACAACTCCTCTCCTCCTTCCGCTTCATTGACTAACTATCAATAACTTTGTAAAATAAGGACAATTTATTTAAGGCTTGAAGCTATGTGATAAACAAGCTTTTTTGTCGTAAATAAAACGAACCTTAACAACTTAATATATGAAAAGGATCTACCGTCATGAAAGTAAAAACCCTGTTTTTCTGTCTTTTCGCCCTGCTTGTTTTTTATTTGACTCTTTTTTATAAAACTCGTATATTCATATTAAATGAACAAAAAGCTCATATTTTCAATAATCGTAGCAATCTTAGCCATCTTGGCTGTTTTTGCGTATGTGAAATTTAACAAACCTGAACCTGTAAATCCGGATAACGGAAACACTCCTCTTGTTTCAAATGAAAATGAAAAATATAAAGGAGAAACCATTTTAGAATCTGATGGTTGGAAAAAATACACCAATCCCTACTGGGGGATTGAGTTTAGATTCCAAGATAAGGAAGATAAGGTGGAAATGGTAGAAGATAGTTCTGGTATAACAATACGAAGTCGTGGTATACCTCCTCATGGTATATATATATATATATATATAAATGACTATAATTTTTTATCTGCCGTTTTTACTGAAAAAGACTATAAATACGAAAATGGCCAATTCCTTTCTTTCATTTCTCTCCAGGAATATATTGAAAAAGGAAGAATCTGGGATTATTTATCGGATAGTAGTGGTAAATTAATTTCCATGAAAGAAGTAAAAAACGAAAACAATGTAAACTTTATTGAGACTTCTGTTGATTATGGCAGTGGTATTGTTAAAATGCATTTTATTGAATATCTAAAAAACGGAAAAAATTATATTGAAATATCAAACGCCTATTATTTTGAACTCGGCCGCCAACTTCTCTCCTCCTTCCGCTTCATTGACTAACTATCAATAACTTTGTAAAATAAGGACAATTTATTTAAGGCTTGAAGCTATGTGATAAACAAGCTTTTTTGTCGTAAATAAAACGAACCTTAACAACTTAATATATGAAAAGGATCTACCGTCATGAAAGTAAAAACCCTGTTTTTCTGTCTTTTCGCCCTGCTTGTTTTTGGAGCAGCTTCTGTCTTCGCCGAAAGGAAAGTTCTTGATGTTCCCTGTGTTGGACAAGTCATGGATATGGATCAAAACAAATTCTTGGGTTATAACGCTTGCGGTCCGACTTCAGCTGTGATGATTTTGAGATTCTTTCATCTCCAGCCGGACGCTCCCGAAGGTTATCCCGAAGGCTACTATATCTATAACGGATATAGCGGTTTTACGGATAAATCCGGAAATAGTTACAACACAAGATTTGCTCGCGATGAGAGTAGTCCTAATTCAGGGATTTATCCTCATAGTGTCTGCGGAGCTCATGGGTTTATTGTTGATTTTCAGCAAAAAAGTGGTGTTTGGACTTGGTTATCGATTCAAGATTATCTCGAAACCTATCTAGAAAACCACGGTCTTCAAACATCTGGTTCTATTACCTCCAACCTCTTCTCTGTCATTAAGCAAAACATTGGTTCCGGTCTTCCATTAATAGCTCACGTCTCTGGTGTCGGCTTAAATGGAAAAGGATACGATCACTTTCTCGTTATCACTGGTTATGATGGAGAAAATGTCGTAGTCAATGACCCGTTTGGAGATTTGAATGGAACTTGGAATGGTTCTACCGAAGGAAATGATGTCGTCTATCCTTTGAACGGAATTGTTAATGTAAAAGATAAAGAAGGAAAAATTATCGGAACAAGAACAATCAACTTCGATCATATTATCACCGCTTATCCCGTCGGTCTCTTCTCTGAAGGTTGGCACGACGAAAATGTTTCTCTCTCCTCCGGACGTTCCCAAGCTTTTGTTAACGCCTATCGTTCGGATGTCGGCATTCC
>JBAZJH010000008.1:0-5361 GCA_041651415.1 Minisyncoccota bacterium | reverse complement strand
AAAAACCAATTTATAATTTTCCAGCTTTCCAAAAAATCTGTCCGTATAATTTACTCCTCTCCACTTCATCACTTCTTCATCCATGTTTGACCCGTAAGCAAAATAAAATTTTTTCTCCATATAAAAAAATTATAAGTTATTTTTCAAAAAATAAAACCCGACTTTTTTCTTCTGGTAAAAAAATTGACAATTATAAAAAATAGATTAATAATATTGCCAGCATTTCAAAAATTTTATAACTGGAAAGAGAGAGAAAATACTATGGATTGGAAAATGAAACCTTATAAAGAAAGAACCCCCGATTCTCAATATCAAAATCTCTTAGAATTGATATTGAACGAGGGAGTAAGAAGAAAGGAAACTTGGCAAGGGATTCCCGACATTTCTTTTTTTGGCCCTCCATCAATGAGATTTGATCTCTCAAATGGCGTTCCCTTAATCACGGAAAGAGAGATTAAGTTCTGGCCTTCCGCTATTGGTGAAATTTTCGCCTTTATTAACGGAGTCAAAACTCAAGAAGAAATGGAAAAATTCGGCTGCCGTTGGTGGAAAAACTGGGTTACTGAAAAAAAATGCGCCGAGTTTAATCTTAAAAACGGAGATTTCGGCCCCGGTTCTTATGGCGCCGCCTTTCATGACTTTCCCACTGCGGAAGGTTCGTCTTTTAATCAATTTGAAGCATTGATTGAAAAAATAAGAACCCGCCCCTTTGAGAGAACTCACGTCATTACTCCTTGGATACCGCAATACACGATTTCCAAAAACCGCCAAGTCGTTGTCGCCCCCTGCCATGGCTGGATTCATATCCAAATAATTAACGGCTGTTTGAATCTGCAAATGAATCAAAGGAGCGCCGATTTTCCTATCGGCGTACCTTCAAACATGATTCAATATGCTGCTCTCACTCTGGCTTTGGCTCAAGTTCTCGGATATAAGCCCGGAATCTTCGTTCACGCTTTCTCTGATGCTCACATCTATGAGAACCAGACCAATGCCGTTAGAGAAATCATTACTCGAGAGCCGAGACGCCTTCCTACTTTGTCCGTCAATTCTGGAATAAACAATATCTTTGATTTTCGTCCGGAACATTTTTCCATTTCCGACTACTATCCCCATCCTGCTATGCCTAACATTCCTGTCGCCATTTAAGGAGAACTAAAATGATTAAAATCATTACTATTGTTGCTGCTGGAGAAAAAAATAGAGTCATCGGTTGCCAAGGAAAAATTCCTTGGCATCTTCCATCTGATTTGAAGAGATTCAAAGAATTAACCACCAGAAATGTTGTTATTATGGGACGAAAAACTTTTGAATCTCTACCCGATAATTCTCGTCCCTTGCCGGAGAGAATAAACATCGTTCTAAGCCGGACACAAAAAAAGAAAGATAACAACAATCAAGAAAACCTTTTTTTTGTAAGCTCTCCAGGGGAAGCTCTGGAGAAAGCAAAAAGTTTCGGCAAAAACATTTTTATCATCGGTGGCCAATCCGTCTTTGAGTTTTTTCTTCCCTATTCAGTGAAAATAATTTTGACTAAAGTTATAGGAAAATTTGAAGGCGATTCCTTTTTCCCCGAAATTAATAATGAATGGCAACTCTCCCAATCTTTTTGCCCGAATATAAAAGAAGGAGATGAATACCGCTATAATCTTGATATTCTCGATAGAATTTCTTCTCCGGCTGTCTAATCAGCCGGTTTTTTTTATGTTAAAATTCTCTTATGAATAAACTTCTCAACCTTAAACACGCAAGGCACCCGGAACAAACAAAAAAAATGAAAGAGCTTTCCCGAAAAGGACTTTGCCCCTTTTGCCCTGAACAACTCGAAAAATATCACAATACTCCCATTATAAAAAAGGGGAAATTTTGGACTCTTACTTTTAATGATTATCCTTATGATGGAACCGAAAAACATTTTCTTATTATTTCTAACAGACATTTAACCCACCTTAAAGATATTTCCGAAGAAGCCGCCAAGGAATTAATAAAAATAAATTCCGACTTGACTAAAAAAGAGAAAATCTCCGGCGGAACCTTTTTTATGAGATTTGGCGATACTAATTTAACTGGCGCCACTATTTCTCACCTTCACGCCCATCTTATAATTGGAGAAAAAAATAGAAAAGGAGAAAAAAAGGAACAATTAAGAATAATGGCTGGCTATAAAAAATCCCCCGTTAAAAAACAGGGGAAATAACATTTAAATTCTCGCTAAATCTATTCCGGCTAGTTCAAGAATTTCTTTAGCATCCAGCAGTGAATATCCTTCTTTGAAAAAAACTCTTTTTATGCCGGCAGCTGCGATAAGTCTAGCGCA
Source organism: Minisyncoccota bacterium (assembly GCA_041651415.1). Lineage (GTDB taxonomy): Bacteria > Patescibacteriota > Minisyncoccia > UBA6257 > XYB1-36-10 > JAQVXM01. The sequence continues at coordinate 3,044 of JBAZJH010000008.1, read as the reverse complement.
AGTCGGACACGGAAAAGTCGTCACAAACATAGACATTCCTTCTAAAGATATCCCTTGCCTAGCCGCCGAGGCAATTATGCTTGCTTCCGCGTGAATTGCGCCGCATAAATCAGTTCTTTGTCCGGCATTAAGACAAGCTCGAGAGTCGCCGTCAATAAAAGGAGAATATTCCGTTGGTCTGTGCTCGTTTCTCGCCCACATTATTGCTTCCCCATCGCGAAACGCGCAAGCTCCCACTTGTCTCCACCAATCGGAAGATTTTTTTCCCTCCTCTTCGGCAATCCGAATAATTTCGACGGGAATTTCTTCTATCCCTGCCATTCTCACCTCAGGCATTCGGGAACTTTCTAAAACCGCATTTCTTTCCCACCGAAGAAAAGTCTTTTCGAAAATCACTTGAATATCTCGAAAAAATTTTTCTTTCATAGCTAAACTGATATCTTCAAGAGGCAAAGTTAGTCCCCCTTTTTCACTTCCGATTTTTTGTAATTCTTCCAAATCATTTTCATTCGCACATATTTGTGAATGAAAACCCAATCCCTCAAGCATCACTTTTATGGAAAAAGAGTCGCAAGCTCTCAAATCCCTTTCTAAGTGAAATTCGGGAAATTCTCTTATCAAAAATTCTCTGTCAAGAACTGAAATAAATTCAAAATCTTTCTCCTTTAAAAGCTTGAGATGACTCGAATTAATCACGGGGAAATAAGCCGCAAAAATCACTTTTTTTCTCCTCTCTTCAAATAATTGGCTATCGTCTCTTCTATAAGTTTCGACAATTCCGCTCCTCCGTCAGCCTGAAGCTTTCTTATTCTCTCTGTTGTTGATGTTTGCGCTTGCGGCGGCAAAGTAATCACCTTACCACACACTCCTGATTCTTCGAGTTTCCTTTTATCGTCTTCGGAAAAATCTCTTGTCGTTTCCGAAGTGATAAGAATATGCGGCCTTACTTTGGATAATAAATCACTCTCGTAGCCGTCATCTGAAAAAACAGCGTTCCTCACGAACAAAAAATCAACCGGTCTTAAATGAGCCAACATTTTAAGTCGCTCGTCTTGAGGAACTATCGGGCGGCCTTCTCCCTTTCTTTTTTTTGTTAATTCATCGGAATCGACAAAAACTATCAGTTTTGTTTTTTCTGGATTACCCGATGATTTTTTAGCCTCAGCTAAATAAGAGCTGTGCCCGATATGAATCAAATCGAAAACTCCCCCAGTCACTACAACAATAAAACCTAATTCTTTAAGAGTTTCTGAAAGATGAAGAAGTTCTTCCTCGCTTTCCACTAACCTCTCTTTAAGACCACAACAGGAATCCGAAAAAGTATCCGCTACCTTAGCCATTTTCTTTCTCCTCTTCTTTTTTCAATTTTTTCCCGCTAAATGGAAAAATTCTGCAGAGAGTATAAGCTAACGCCTCTTTTTTGTAAACTAAGGGCCCTCTGTTTTACTTCCTCTCTTTAAAACCATAAACTTATTTTATGGAAGGCATCTTTCTTTTTAATAAGCCAAAAAACATCACTTCCGCTCATTTTCTCAATCGTTTAAAACACGCGCTTTCTTTTTCAAACTCTAAGAAAAAAATCGGCCACGGCGGCACTTTGGATAGATTCGCCGAAGGCCTGCTTATTGTCGCCATCGGTCGGGAATTTACTAAAAAACTCTCGCTCTTTCTTAAAAATTCCAAAAAAGAATATCTGGCCGAAATTGAATTCGGCAAATCAAGCTCCACTTTAGACCCGGATGGAATAATAAAAATTTCCGGCCGCCTTCCCAAAAAAAACGAAATTATTGAAATTCTTAAATCTTTTCCTCTAAATATTCCCTTTTCCCAAACCGCTCCTCTTTATTCCGCTAAAAAAATTTCCGGCCGAAGGGCCAGCGATTTTGCCCGAGAGAATATCAAAACTGAAGCGAAAAAAACCGAGGTTATTCTTTATGATTTTTCCGTCCTCAAATATTCTCCGCCCGTTTTAAAAATCCGCCTTCTCGTCTCTTCCGGTTTTTATGTCCGCTCCTTCGCTCGCGACCTCGCTAAAAAACTGAAAACTTCCGCTTACTTAAAATCCCTTATCCGCGCCAAAATCATCACCCCCGAAAAAGAATATAATTTAAAAGATGCTAAAAACTTGTAAAAACAAAACGCGCTGCAATATTGGCAGCGCGCATTTTTTTACCCCAAATTATTCATTATCATCGCCCCACCCCTCTCTAAAAAAGATATCTAAAAAGAATAACAGCTAAAAAATGCCTGTCCGCCTTTGGCGGAATGGTGACTAGCCCTATTCTTAAAAATTATCTTAAAAGTTGCCGCAGGCAACTATTTACCCCGTATTTTATCGGGGCCTTATTATCATCCTCTCCCTTTTTTGAAAAGATAAAGAGCAGAAACATTCTCGAAAAATACTGGCGATTAGCCCCATTTTGAGAGATTGTTTCTGCTCTTATTTATAGCAACTAACTTTTTCTAACTTATCTTTTAAGCCTTTGAATCATATTCCCCTCTCTCCGTATTCACGATTATCTTTTCTCCCGTTTCTATAAACATCGGCACCGCTATCATCGCTCCCGTTTCAATTTTTGCCGGCTTGTTTCCTCCGGACGCCGTTGCTCCTTTTATAACAGGCGGCGCTTCCACCACTTCATATTCCGCCTTTATCGGCAATTTTATGCTTATCGCTTCTTCTCCGTAAAAAAGCAAAGAAACTTCCATTTTCGGTTTTAAAAAAAGTTTCTTATCTCCGATTATTTCTTCTTTTAATAAAAATCTCGCCCCGGGATTCCCCACTTCATGAAACCAAAATTCATCTTTTTTATTATAAGCAAAAATTGCCGGCTTTTTTTCCAAATCCTCCGGCACTTCAATTTCTCCCTGCGATAGCATCGACTCTTCCTTCACTTTCCCGTTTTTTAAATTCCGAACTTTCAGTTTCACTACCGCTCTTCTTTGCTGCATCGCAATATGCTCGCGGTCAATCACTTCATACGGTTCTCCGGCTAAAACCACATAATCTCCTTTTTTTATGTCATTTACTGATTCTTTCATAG
>JBAZJH010000007.1:0-7297 GCA_041651415.1 Minisyncoccota bacterium | reverse complement strand
AAACAAAAGCAACCAAACTGCCGGCAGCCGAACCGCGGCCGGGACCGACAGCGATGCCGCGGTCTTTGGCCCAATTGATAAAGTCCTGGACAATAAGGAAATAGCCGGCATAGCCGGTTTGTTTAATAACTTTAAGTTCATAATCAAGACGGCTTAAAACATTTTCATCCGGGTTTGGAAAACGGTTTTTCAGGCGGTTTTGCGTGAGAAATTCAAGATAAGAAAAGTCATCGGAAAAATTTTCCGGAAGGGGAAATTTGGGGAGAAGGGGAACGCCGAGTTTGAATTCAACATGGCAGCGAGCGGCGATTTTTCCCGTGTTTGAAATCGCTTCCGGAACGTGCTTGAAGCTTTCGGAAATTTCTTCTTCGGATATCATGGAAAAATCGTCCATGCGAAAAGACATGCGGTCGCTATCCGCAACTTTATTGCCGGTTTGGACAGCAAGAAGAATGTCGTGATATTCGGAATCTTCTTTTTTGGCATAGTGAATGTCTTGAGTGGCAACGAGAGGAGTATCGGTTTTTTTAGAAAGCTCCTCAATTATTTTATTAACTTCAAGCTGTTCTTTAATGTTCGGATGATGCTGAAGTTCCAGAAAAAAGTTTTCCGGTCCGAAAATTTCTTTGAATTCATAAACGGCTTTTTCGGCAGCTTCGTATTTTTTATTCAGAATAAGCTGGGGGATTTCTCCAGCCAGGCAGGAAGAAGTGGCAATAATGCCCCGACTGTATTTTTTAAGAAGCTCTTTATCGATTCGCGGTTTGTAATAAAAACCTTCAAGATGAGCCAAGGTGGAAAGCTTGATAAGATTTTTCCAACCTTCTTCGGTTTCGGCCAGCATAAGCTGATGAAAATATTTGCCGACGGAAGAATTTTTTTCAAAGCGGCTGGTCGGAGCGAGATAAGATTCAATGCCGAGAATCGGTTTTATTCCGGCTTTCTTGGCTTTTTTATAAAATTCGAGAGTGCCATAAAGATTGCCATGGTCGGTGACAGCCAAAGAATCCATACCAAGATTTTTGGCTTCCTTAATGAGGTCGTCTATTTTAGCCAAGCCGTCTAAAAGCGAGTAGTGGGAATGGGTGTGAAGATGGGTGAATTTCGGCTTGGTGTTTTCCATATCCGTCTTATTTTATATCATGACGAGAAATTCGACAAAGAGTGTTGATTTTATTTTGAGAGGGCGTATAATTTTAGAAAAATGATAAAGAATTTCCGCCAAACTTTTTATTTTAGTTTTTACTTTAGACATCCCGAGCCGGGCAGAAGTTTTTGTTTTTAATGATTTAAAAAGAAAGAATTAAAACTCCTGCCCAGCGCGGGAGTTTTTTGAACTTTGAAAAAAGAAAAATCCGCCTATGGCGAGATAGATCTGCCTAAAGGCGAGATAGAAAGGAAAAAAAACAATGTCAGAGTGCGTGTTGGTTTATGGAAATTTTAGCGGAGAGAGTTTTCGAGTAGTGGAAGTTTCTCTAACATCGGAGAAAAGAAGCGAGCTTGAAGAGGGGGGAGTTAAAATCCCATCTTTAAGCGGAAATTCTTTTCAGGTGAAAGGAGATGAAAAATTTGTGGAAAGAATGGCAAGAGGAATAGGAGAGGAAGGAGTGGCTATTAGAACTTCGGAGGGCTCTTATTCCGGAAAAAAACCAAAAGCAAAAATTTTAAAGGAAAGAGGAGGGGTAACGGTGATGCAGGTTTTAAATCATTTGTCGTTTAATCTTTAGAGAAGACATTGACTTTTTTCCATAAATTATGATATTGTTTTTTTAATGATTTCAATTAAAAACTTGCTCGTCTTAGTTCTTTTAGCCAGACGCAATTAAGGCGGAAGTTTTTAATTAAATCAAAAAAGAAACTTAACTCTCCGCCTAAAGCGGAGAGATTTTGTTTTAGGACTTTGAAAAAAATCCGCCTATGGTGAGATAAAAAGGAGAAAGATTATGGTAGAGACGTATTGTGAAATGAGCGCAACAATGCAAGAGTTAGTCGATCTTCAAGAGGAAATTACTCAGCTTGAAAGCGAGAAAGAAGAGAAAAAATGGGATGAAAGGAAAGCAAGAGTTTTAGAAGGAAAAAAGAGCCAGTTTGAAAAGGTTAGAATTCGACTTGGATTTTAGGTTGGAAAGGAGAAAGAAAATGTGCGTAACAGCGGGAGTAATTGAAAAAAGAACGAGCGTCGGGGCATATAAACTTTTTGCTCCCAATAAAAAAGGAGAGGAAAAACAGGTTTATTTTTCTTCTGAAAATAGAGCAGCTATGCTGACTTTATTTGGGAGCGAAAGTTTAAGATGCCCTGTTATTTCCTCTCAAAGGGGAGATGTTTTAAGACAGCTGATGGAAGCTGTCCGACATCCTGACATTGCAATAGAAGTTGGAAGAAGCGGAGAAATTGAAGCCAAAACTTTAGAGGAGAAAAGAGAGTTTTGGGAAAATGGAGGTTGCGCTGAAAGATTTATTGAGTGATGCGTTTAATTTGCCCTTCGATAAAAAAATCGGAGGGCTTTTTGTTTTTTATAAAAAAGATAGAATTGTTTTATGGAAAGAAAGTATAAAATCGGAATAGACGAGGTGGGGAGAGGGGCATTAGCCGGGCCGGTAGTGGTCGGGGTAGCGGCAGTACCTTATGGATTTAAAATGAAAGAAAAAGATCTGCCGATTTTGAAGGATTCAAAAAAACTTTCCGAGAAACAAAGAGAAGAGTGGTTCAGTTTTATAAAAAAGGAGCCGAAGATTTTTTTTGGAACAGCAAGAGTGAATGTTTTAGGAATAGACAAAATAAATATAACGCAGGCGGCGAATTTGGCGGCAGGACGGGCGATTTTTAAATTAATAAAAAAAATAGGCGAAAAAAATATAAAAAGCATTGTTTTGGACGGGGGACTTTTTATAAAAAATAAAAGATTTCAGGAGGAGATATTTAAAAAAACAGATAAAAAAACTTTGCCGAAAGCGGACGAGAAATTTAAGGAAGTGATGCTGGCTTCCATTATGGCAAAAATTACAAGAGACAGATATATGAAAAAGCTTCATAAAAAATTTCCGGAATACGGATTTGACAGACATGTGGGATACGGAACGAAACTACATAGAGAAAAAATAAAACTTTGCGGGATTTCTTTAGCGCACAGGCGGAGCTTCTGCAAGTTTTTAGCTTAGTAAAAATTTTTAGCATCAATAGGTACATATGTACCTATTGATGCTAAAGGGAAGTTAATTTATTTTTTAAGAAAGATTATTTTAAGCGGGGAATTGCGGTTTTAGAAACTTTGATATAAAAAAGAAGAACAAAAGAAAGCAAGTCTGATTTTTTTATCCAGTGAAAGGGCAATTGACTAAAATGGGAAATGGCTGATATAATTCAAACACTATGGCAGGAGTACCAGTAAAACATCATTCCAAAGGAAAAGTAGGCCGAAGGCGCTCTCATTTAGCTTTGAAGAAGAGAAAGCTTTTGGTTTGCAAGGATTGCGGAGGGCCAAAAACGGCAACTCACCGGGCGTGCAAGCAATGCGGTAAAAAATAAAAACTTAGTTTTTTGAAATGGCTACCAGGCACTTATTAAGGTCAGTGGTGCTGCAAACTCTTTACGAGTGGGATTTTTACGGCAAGAAAAAAAATCTTATCGCGATTTTGGAACGCAATTTAAAAGAATATGCTCCCGGAGTGGATGAGCCGGAATTTGCGTGGAAAATAGTGAAAGGGGTGGTGGACAATATGGACAAGATAGACAAGATAATCGAAAAGGCGGCGCCGGAGTGGCCTCTTCAAAGAATTCCAGTTGTGGACAGAAACGCGCTTCGAATAGGGCTGTATGAGCTTATTTTTGCCGACAGAGACGAGGTGCCGCACAAAGTGGCAATAAACGAAGCGGTGGAAATGGCAAAAAATTATGGCGGACCGAATTCGGGAAAATTCATAAACGGAGTGCTTGGAACGGTGTTTAAAGAAATAGACCCGGAAGGAGCGCAAAAGAAAAAGGAAGACATAGAGAAAGAGAAAGATAAATAAAAAATTAAAAATGGCAAAAGCAGAAACGAAGAGAGAGGAGCTTGAAAAAAAAATCGGATACAATTTTAAAAACGGAAACGTTTTAGAAGAAGCGCTGACACACCGCTCTTTTTTGCATGACAACCCAAAATGGAAAACGACGCATAACGAACGGCTGGAATTTTTGGGCGACGCGGTTTTGGAACTCGGAGTGACAAGAGTGCTTTATAAAAAATATCCGAATAATCCGGAGGGAGAACTGACGGGAATTCGGGCGGCGCTTGTTAACAGAACAATGCTTTTTTCGGTGGCGGAAGAATTAGGAATAAAGCCGTTTTTGCATTTATCGCGGGGGGAATCGAAAAACAGCGAGCGAGCGAGAGAAGCAATACTGGCAAATTCGGTGGAGGCCTTAATCGGCGCGATTTATAATGATGGCGGAATGGAAGAGGCGTTTTCTTTTGTGGAAAGATTCATTATGCCGCATTTGTCGGAAGTGATGGAAAAAAAGCTTTATAAAGATTCAAAGAGCGAACTTCAGGAAATTATTCAGGAGAAAAATAAAATAACACCGATTTACGAAGTGATAAGCGAGGCGGGGCCGGACCATAATAAGGTTTTTAAAGTAGCGGTATTTGCCGGAAAAAAGAAATTGGCGGAAGGAGTGGGACCGTCCAAACAGGAAGCGGAAACGGAGGCGGCGACGCAGGCGCTGAAAGATTTGGAGTAGATTTTAAGAAAAAGAAATTAAAAAATTGAAGTGATTTTTTGGATTTTTTGGAGAATGCCAATATAATTATTGGTATGTTTTTGAGGAGGTTGGAATTGAACGGGTTTAAGTCTTTCGCAGGGAAGACGATTTTGGATTTTCCGAAAGGAGTGACGGCGATTGTGGGGCCGAACGGAAGCGGGAAATCAAACGTGATAGACGCAATCAGATGGCTACTTGGGGAAAGAGACGCCAAAAACTTGAGAGGCGGGAAAGCGGAAGATTTGATTTTTGCGGGAACGGCAGGAAAAGGGAAAGCGGGAATGGCGACAGCGGCGATTTTTTTTGATAATTCGTCTAAATTTTTTCCGGTTGATTTTGGGGAAGTGGAAATAAAAAGGCAAGTGGAAAGAAACGGAAGCTCAAATTATTTTTTAAATAAATCGGAAGTGCGGCTGAAGGATTTAGTGGAACTTCTTTCAAAGTCGCGCATGGGAACAAAAGGACTCATTATTATCGGGCAGGGGAATAGCGACTTGTTTATAAAAGCGTCGCCGGCTTTGCGAAGAGAAATGGTGGAGGAAATGCTGGGATTGCGAGAATTTCGTTTAAAAAAACAGGAAGCGGAAAGAAAATTGAAAGCGACCGAATTCAATATGGAAAAAGCTGGAGCGCTTCTTCAAGAAATAATTCCGCATTTGAGAATTTTAAAAAGGCAGACGGCCAAGTGGGAAAAAAGAGAAGAAGTAAAAAATGAATTGGAATCTTTGGAAAATAGTTATTTTGGTTCGCAAATGGAAAAATTTCAAGCAGAGTGTCTGAAAGTTGACCCGGAGATGAACGATGTGGAAAGAAAAATATCCGCGGAGAAAAGAGATTTAAGAGATTATGAAGAGAAATTAAGGAAAATAGAAAATTCGAGGCCGGAAAGCAGAGAAAAGGGAGAAAAATTAAGAAGAGAGAGGGAGGCGCTTATTTTAGAAAAAAACAGATTAGAAAAAGAAGCGGGGGGAATGGATGTGAGGGCGGAGATTTTGGAAGAGAGAAAAAAAGAAACCGGAGCCAAAGCGGAATACGGAACTTTGTTTTCTTTCGCCAAGAATTTTTATGATGAGGCAAAAAAAACTTTAAAAAAAGGAGTGTCGGTTGCGGCGGCGGAAAAAATCTTGAAAGAAGCGGTTTTGTCTTTTGAAAAAATATTTTCCGCGGGTTCGGAAAATCTGGAAAAAGAAATCAGGGAAGCCAAAGAAAAAAAAGAAAAGTTGAAGGATAAGATAAAAGAACTGGATGAAAAATTAAAAGCAGTCGGACGGGAAGAAGCGGAAGTGGGAAAGGGGCTCGAAAATTTTACGGAAGATTTCAGAAAAGCTTTCACTTTTGTCGAGGAGAGAAGAAAAAAGATAGGAGAACTTGAAACGGCGCTGGGGAAATTATCTTTAGAAAAAGAAAGATGGGGAATGAAAATTGCCGATTTAAAAGAAGCAGTGCGGCAGGCGGGCAGGAATTGGGAGGAATTTTACGCAAAAAAGGGAGGAGAAAAAATTTCCGAGGAGAATTTGCCGGAGATAGAAAGGAGAATTTTCAGATTGAGAGGAGAACTGGCGTCAATCGGAGATATAGACGAGGGTCTAAAAAAAGAAGCGGAAGAAACCGAAGAAAGGCATAATTTTTTGGAAAAACAGCTGGCGGATTTAGAAACGGCGGCAAAGGATTTAAAAGAAGCGATAATGGAACTCTCGGAAAAAATCCATATTGAGTTTGATGCGGCAATGATGGAAATAAACCGCGAATTTGAAAAGTTTTTCAACCTGATGTTTAAAGGCGGGAAGGCGAAAATGAGACTTGCGAAGCCGAAGAAAAAGATAGAAGAGGCAACAGGAGGCGAAGAAGGTTTAGAGGGAGTGGCAATAGCTCTTGAAACAAAAGAAGAAGAGGAAACGGAAGCGGGGATAGATTTGGATTTATCTTTGCCGAAAAAGAAAATAACCGGACTGGATGTTCTGTCGGGAGGGGAAAGAAGTTTGGTTTCCATTGCGGCTTTATTCGCGCTTATCTCCGTTTCACCGCCGCCATTTTTAGTTTTGGACGAAGTGGACGCGCCACTGGACGAAAGAAACGCTTTAAAATTTGCGGAAATGGTAAAAGATTTTTCGAAGAAAGCGCAGTTTGTGGTTGTAACGCATAATCGGGCGACAATGGAGATGGCGGATGCGCTTTATGGCGTGACGCTTGGAGAAGACGGCGCTTCCAAGGTGGTATCGTTAAAAATGACGGATTGAGGAGTAAGGTATTGATTTTTGGGGAATTATTTGTATAATGGAAAACATATTATGTTAGCGATTAAATTCAGAAGGATAGGAAAAAAGCACCAAGCTTCTTACAGAGTGGTGGTGATGGAGAAAAAATCCAAATTGGGAGGCAAGTTTTTGGAGGATTTGGGCTTTTATAATCCGCATACCAAGGAATCTCAGATAAACAATGAGAGGATTTTGCATTGGGTAAAAAACGGGGCGCAACCGACTGACACAGTTCATAATTTTTTGATAAGAAAGTCGGTTTTAGAAGGAAAAAAAATACCGGTTCATGCTAGAATAAAGA
>JBAZJH010000006.1:0-29686 GCA_041651415.1 Minisyncoccota bacterium | reverse complement strand
TCGGGGGAGTTTTTTGTTGGAACTAAAAGGGCGATTATACTATAATTCAATCAATGCTTCTTATATTCAAGGAAGTTTTTGGGAGTGTCTTTGAAGCGTTTCGCTTAACTTGGTGGTTTGTTCTGCCATTTTTGCTTTTTTTTGCGTTGAAAGACTTATGGCTTTTGTACGTCCGGGTTCTTTTTATGAGAAAGATAAAATGGGTGACTTTGGAAGTGCGGGTGCCAAAAGATATATTGCAGACGCCAAGAGCGATGGAGGAAGTTTTTTCAAGCATGTACGCCACTTATTCCTACGGAATAAGATTTTGGGACAAATGGTGGGAAGGAAAGGTAGAGAGATGGATTTCTTTTGAAATGGTGGGAATGAACGGGGGAATATATTTTTTTATCAGAACGCCGGCGGATTTCAGAAATTTAATCGAGTCGTCGATTTACGGCCAGTTTCCGGATGTGGAAATAACGGAGACAACGGATTATATGGAAGAGTTGCCGGAGGTTTTGCCGAATAAAACTTATGATTTGTGGGGAACGGAAATGGAGTTTTTGAAGCCGGACCCGTATCCGATAAAAACTCATATGAAGTTTGAAGCGGATATAGAAGAGCGAAGAATAGACCCGGTCGGATCTTTGGCGGAAACAATGTCGAGACTGAAAGAAGGAGAATATATTTTAATTCAAATGATGGTGAGCCCGGTGGGAAAGCTGACGGGGTTTGATATTTTGGGAGACGGAAAAAAAGAGATAGACGGGTTGATCGGGGGGAAAAAGGACGAGAAAAAAAAAGGAATAATCGCGTCTTTTATTTTCGGTTTGGCGGAATTCTTAAAAAATTTAGCGCTGGCTGTTTTTAAAGAGCCGACTTGGGAAGGGGGAGGAGAAGAAAAGAAAGAGGAGAAAAAGAAAAGCTTTATGGAAATAACGGCCGGGTCGCAGGAAGTTATAAAAGCAATAGAAAATAAAACTTCAAAATTGTCTTTTGAAACGACAATCAGGGTGATTTATATAGACCGGCAAGACAGTTTTACGCCGCTTAATGTGTCGGCAGTAATGGGATATTTTCATCAGTTCAACACTCAAAATGTAAACGCATTTAAACCGGTAAAAAAAGTTATTACGATTTACGGAGGATTGCCGGGAAGAATTTTCCCAAAATTCAAAAAATATAAATTAGGAATAAGAAAAAGAGAAGTTTACAGAAAATATCGAGACAGAGTTTTTGCCAAGAATAACAGGATAACTTTTGAAAAGCGGCCGATACTTTCGACAGAGGAGCTTGCGACTTTATTCCACTTCCCGATTATAAACGTGGAGGCGCCGAGCATGAGAAGATTGCCTTCAAAAAAGGGAGAGCCGCCAGTCGATTTGCCAATTAAAAAAATTTAGAAAATGGACGACATTACTTCAATCGGAGAAACAAATTTTAGAAATCAGCGAGTGAGGTTCGGAATAAAAATCGACGACAGAAGGCGCCATATTTACATTATCGGAAAAACCGGTTCGGGAAAATCAAATCTTCTTGAAGGAATGGCGATTGAGGACATAATTACCGGACGGGGCGTGGGAATAATCGACCCGCACGGAGAATTTGCGGAGAAGATTTTGGATTTTGTGCCGGAAGAGAGAATAGACGATGTGGTTTATTTCAATCCGGCGGACCTTGATTATCCGATAGCTTTTAATCCGCTTGAGCGGGTGGGGGAGGAACATAAGCATTTGGTAGCTTCCGGCATTATGAGTGTTTTTAAAAAAATCTGGGTGGACGCCTGGTCGGCAAGAATGGAATATATTTTAAATAACGCGCTCTTGGCTTTGTTGGAATATCCGGATTCGACGCTACTTGAAATTTTGCGTTTATTTTCAGATAAAGAATACAGAAAAAAGATTGTGGATAATTTAAAAGACCCGGTAATAAAAGGATTTTGGATAAACGAGTTTGGAAAATACACCCAACGGCTGGAAACGGAATCGCTGTCGGCCATTCAAAATAAAGTAGGGCAGTTTGTGTCTAATCCTCTCATAAGAAACGTTATCGGCCAGCCGCATTCGACGATAAACATGAGAAAGATAATGGATGAGGAAAAAATTTTTATCGTCAATCTTTCCAAAGGAAGAATCGGGGAAGATAATTCAGCGCTTCTCGGGGCGATGATTATTACAAGACTGCAGCTTGCGGCAATGTCGAGAGTGGATATTCCGGAAGAAAGCAGGAAGGATTTTTTCCTTTCAGTCGATGAATTTCAAAACTTTGCCACCAAGTCTTTTGCCAATATATTATCGGAAGCGAGAAAATATCATTTGTCTTTGTCTTTAGCGCACCAATATATTGAACAGCTTGACGAGGATGTGCGGTCGGCGGTTTTCGGGAACGTGGGAACGCTTGTTATTTTCAGAATAGGCGGGGGAGACGCGGAATTTTTAGAGAAAGAATTTTCGCCGGAGTTTATGGTTAATGATCTTGTCAATCTTCCAAAATACAACGCTTATATCAGACTAATGGTGAACGGAGAAGCCTCGCGCCCTTTTTCGGTTATAACGATTCCGCCAATGAAGAAGCCGGAGAGAAATTTCAAAGATGAAATAATAGAAAATTCGCGGCGCAAATTCGGAGTCCGGAGAGAAAAAGTGGAAGAGGCGATAGCAAGAGAGTGGCTGCAGACCGGAAGCGCGCCGGCGGAGGAAGCGCTCAAAAGAAAAGACGAGAGGTCAATAAATGTTCTTTTGAAGGAGGAAGAAAGACGGCCGAGCGCGCCGAGTAAGAAAAGTTTTTTCCCGAAAAAAGAAGTTGATATAGGCGATTTGCGGCATGCCATAGAGGATGCTATTTTGAAAGAAAATGAAGGGAAAACAGAAAATAAAAACTAAAGACAGCTCCGGATACAGGAAACGGAGCAGAAAAACAATAAAGTTTAAAATCATCACTTTGTTTTCAAAAGCGATAAGCCCTTATTTCAAGGAGTCGGTTTTAGGCAGGGCGGAAAAGCAAGGTTTGATTAAAACAGATTTCATTAATTTGAGGGATTTTTCGCCGGACAAAAAGCATAAAAAAGTTGATGACCGGGCGTTTGGCGGAGGGCCGGGAATGGTGCTTAAATTTGAGCCGATAAAAAGAGCGGTGGATTTTGTTTTGGACGGCGCGGAAAAAAGGAAAAAAAAGAGAGTAATTTTGTTTTCAACGAGAGGAAAAATTTTTGACGCAAAGGAGGCAAAGAGATTGTCAAAATATGAAGAGCTTATTTTTATCTGCGGGAGATACGAAGGAGTGGATGAACGAGTGGCGGAGTTTATCGCAGACGAAGAAATTTCTCTCGGGAATTATGTTTTGACAGGCGGAGAACTTCCGGCGGCGGCGGTGGCAGACGCAACAGCAAGATTTATCCCGGGGGTTTTGGGAAAAGAAGAATCGCTTGAGGAAAACAAAGGAAGCTATCCGGTTTACACAAGACCGGAAGAAATTTTGGTAAAAAACAGAAAAACAGGAAAAATTAAAAAATTGAAAGTGCCGGAGATTTTACTTTCGGGAGACCATAAAAAAATAGAGGAGTGGAGAAAAGGAGAAAAATCATAACTCGGGGAAACCCGAGTTTTTTCTTGCTTCTTTTTAGAAATAGGAATATAAAGGAGATAGAAGTTTGAAGATGAAACAAAAAAAAGAAACTCCACTGGATAGTGGGGTAAATCCGCCTAGGCTAAAACTTACGGCGAGACGAAAGGAGAAAGAAAATGTTTTTTTCCGTTTCTTTATTTGGAAAAGTGGACTGTGTTGATGTTGAAGATTTTGACTGGGGCGGGGATTTGATGGGAAAAGTGAGAAAAAAGCTTTTAAGTTTGAAGGACTTTATGGAGATAACCGAAGGGAGAAAAGGAGAAAGTTTTTTATCATTGTGGTTTCCTTCTTTTTCCGCTGAAGCTTTTGCTAGTTATTATCCGGAAGCTAATGAGTATTCTTATAATGCGGCTAGGTGTTCGGTTTCATGCGATTCTTTTAAGAAAAAACTATGGTGGATACCTTGGTGGGTGTGCCGGCGGTGGAAACATGAATTGATGATTCCAGTTGTGCAAATTTGTTTTAAGGGCTATATAAAGAAGAAAGGAGATGGAAAGATTAAATGGAATGAAGGCTGTTATGTGGGTGTAGTGGACGCGGTTTGTTTTAAAGAAGCACAGGGCGGTAATTTAAAGAGAGCAGAAGAAAAAGTGAGAGATTTTTGCGATAAAATTCTTAGTTTGTGAATAAATAATTAAGACTCGGGGAAACCCGAGTTTTTTCTTGACTTTCGGGGAGCTTTTATAGTAAAATCGGCTTTGTATGACTTTAGACTCAGAAATAAAAAATTCCTCTTTAAGCGAAGAGGCGGAAGACATAATGGATGAGGAATCCGAGGAAGAGTCTTCTGAAGAGACAACAGATTTAAAGGAACTTCAGGAAATGACCGAAGCCGGTCTTTTTTACGGAAGGAAAAAATCAAAGACACACCCAAGAATGAAAAAGTTTGTTTTGACGACTAGAAACGGAGTGGAAATTTTTGATTTGACGGAAACAATAAAGCAGCTTGATAAAGCTATGGCGTTTATGAAAGAAGTAAATGAAAGAAAAGGAAAAATCTTGGCAGTGGGAACCCAGCCGGCAGCGAAAGCGGCGATAAAAGATTTTTCGGAGAGTTTTAATTTTCCGTATGTGGCAAATAAATGGGTGGGCGGGGTTTTAACTAATTTTGGGATAGTAAGAAAGAGAGTGGATAAATTTTCCAAATTGAAAGCCGATAAAGAATCAGGAAGACTGGCGAAATACAATAAAAAAGAAATGAGCAAGATAAATCGCGAGATGGAGAAAATGGATTTTCTTTTTTCGGGAATTGAAAAAATGGAAGCGATGCCGGAGGCAATTCTTATTTTTAATCCGAAAGTTCATATGACAGCGCTAAGAGAAGCGAAAAAAATGAAAATTCCGGTTGTGGCGGTTTTAAATTCCGATTCAGACCCGAAAATAATCGATTATCCGATAGCGGCTAACGATAACGCGGAAAAATCAATAAAGTTTGTTTTGGAAAAGATAAAAGAAAATATAAAATAATAACCGAAAAAAGAATTTGTTCTTAGTTTTTCGGTTTTTGCGGTCGCAAGTTGTTATAAATTTATATTTAATTTGTTATAATTACTTTTACTATGGCTTTAAATGAAGATTTAATAAAATTGAGAGAAGAAACAGGGGCGGGAGTGATGGATTGTCGAGCGGCTTTAAACGAAGCGGACGGTGATTATAAGAAAGCGACAGAAATTATAAGAGAAAAGGGATTATTGAAGGCGGAAAAGAGGGAAGGAAGACAAACAGGAGCGGGATGGATTGATTCTTATATTCATAACGAACGAGTAGGTGTTTTGGTGGAGCTGCGAACAGAAACAGACTTTGTGGCCAAGTCAGAACCTTTTAAAAAACTGACGCATGAGCTGGCGTTGCAGTTAGCGGCGACAGAAGCAAAAAGCGAAGAGGAGTTTTTAAGCCAACCTTATATAAAAGACGAGTCAAAAACCATCAAGGATTTGATTTCGGAACTGGTAACAAAGGTGGGAGAAAACGTAAAACTTGGAAAATTCTACAGGGTGGAAATTTAAGAGGAAAAAATGGCGGAATTTATTTTAGAAATATTTTTTTTTACAGGATTGGCGGGTCTTTTGGCGGTAGCTTCAAGAGCTATACCGAGAATAAAAGAAGAAGAGGTAAAAAACGATTTCAGTTTGGAGAAGTGGATAGAATCATTGCCGCTTCATAAAATTGATTCCTTATTAAAAAATGTTTCTCATAAAGCGCTTAGAAAATTGCGGTTGCTTATTTTGAAAATTGATAACACTATCGGAGGATATTTGGAAAAAACGAAAGAGGGGAATGGAGGGAGTGGAATCAAGGTGGAAGAATTGCTTGAAAAAAAGGAAGAAAAAAAAGTTTAAGAGATTGGCTGAAAAAATAAGAATTTTGCAAAATTCTTATTTTTTTGGTTAAATATTCGCGGGGGCAGGTGGCGGAGTGGTCAATCGCATCAGACTGTAAATCTGACGGCTATATGCCTACGGGGGTTCAAATCCCTCCCTGCCCACACACCAACTTTCATATGTTTTATGTCTATGTATTAAAAAGCAAGTAAGGGGTGAGAATAAAAAATGCCACCTTAGCTCAGCTGGTAGAGCAACTGTTTTGTAAACAGTAGGTCCGCGGTCCGAATCCGCGAGGTGGCTCAAAAAAAGTTTATTAGCCGGTTAGTTTGGGTAATTTGGATTTAGACGGAATATCTGATATTATTTTTTGGCGAATTTATGATTGCCAGAGTAGTTCAGTGGTAGAACGCCATCTTGGTAAGATGGAAGTCGAGGGTCCAATTCCCTCCTCTGGCTCAGGTTTGCTTTTTTTAATAGTTTTTGGTATAGTTTTTTTGTTTTAAAAATATGGCCAAGTCAAAATACAGCGAATATTTGGTGAGATTAAAATGCGCGGAATGCGGGCGGGTTAATTATTACACGAGAAAAAATAAAAAGAGAACGGAAGGAAAACTTCAGCTTAAAAAATTCTGTCCGAATCCGAAATGCCGAAAACACAGAGCGCATAAGGAAATAAAGAAATAAATAAATCCCCCGAATAAAATCGGGGGTTTTAGTGGAAAAAAGAAAAGGATTTGCTATAGTTAATAGGTTTCTTAGGGCCTATAGTTCAATGGTAGAATAGCGGTCTCCAAAACCGCTGATCCAGGTTCAAATCCTGGTGGGCTCGCAAAAAAAAGAAAAGCAGGGGGTTAGCCCTGCTTGGTTTTGATAAAAAAAGATTCTAGGTATTCTTTAGTTGTCCCAATGTTCTCAGGAGAACTTTCAGCTCTCTGTAAAAAAGAAAGGGTTTGTCGAGCCAGGAAACTTAGAACACTTTTTGATTCGCCGGGATTTTTGTTTCTCTCCAATTCTTGAAAAGAATCAAAAGCCGTTTCTCTCCAAGCGGAAAGAAGAAGAGAGCGAATTTTTTTCGGGTCAATTCCTTTTTTGAGAAGCAACTCTTTTAATTTAAACAAAGAAAGAGAGATTTTAAGAGAGGAAGAAGCTTTTTCTTCAAGGTCTCTTATCTTTTTTATTTCCCCATCTTTTCTTAGTTGTGATTCACAAAAAAGAATTATAAAAGATATTTGGGAAAGCCTATCTTGAAAATCGTTTTCGGATTCAATGAATTCTCCGCCAGTCATTTTTCTTTTAGTTAAGATAAAGTTGTTAAAAAGACAAAGAAAAATAACAGAAAGAAGACATTGAATTCTTTCGATACCTTTTTTATTTTCAGCCCCTGAAATTAGCAATTCTATAGCGGTTTTATTTTTACTTACTTCCCTTTTTAGCATCTTACTTCTCCTTTTTTGGATTTTAAAATTCTGCTTATATTATATTCGTTTTTTTGTATTTGTCAAAAAAATGGAAGAGGGAAGAAAATTCTGATATAATTTTTTTAATGAAGAAAAAAATAAAAAAGGAAAAAGAAGAAAAAATTTTTGAAAAAAAGACAGAGAAAAAAAAGATAAAAACGGCAAGAAAAGCAGCTGAAGAAAAAGAAACAAAAAGAAAAGTTGTTAAGGAGCCTGTTTTTGAAAAACAGAGCAAAAAAGAGATTTATCTTTCAGTGGTGATTCCGGCTTATAACGAAGCTACAAGGTTGCCGATAACTTTAGTGGATATAGACAAAAAACTTTCAGAAATGAATTTGCCGTCTTATGAGATTTTGGTAGTGAGCGACGGTTCAAAAGACGCGACAGCGGATATAGTGGAAAGATTCAAGCCGCTTGTAAAAAATCTGAGACTTATCGCCAATTTGGAAAATCACGGAAAAGGATTCGTAGTGAGAGAAGGAATGCTTCAGGCAAAAGGAGAAATAAGAATTTTTACGGATGCGGACAATTCCACAACCATAGACCAGTTTTTGAAAATGAAGCCGTTTTTTGACGAAGGAGCGCAAATAGTGATAGGGTCAAGAACGATAAAAGGAGCGGAGCTTGACCCGCCGCAGCCGATTTTAAAAAGAATTTTAGGGAAGGCGGGAAATCTTTTTATTCAACTGGTGGCAGTATCAGGAATTTGGGATACGCAGTGCGGATTCAAAGCTTTCAGAAGGACGGCGGCGGAAGACATATTTTCACGGACAACCATAGACCGATGGGCTTTTGATATAGAAGCTCTAGCTCTTGCCAGAAAGTTAGGATATGAAATAAAAGAAGTGCCGGTTTATTGGAAGAACGACATAAATTCACATGTAAAACTTTCTTCTTATTTTCAGGTTTTGTGGGAAACAGTTAAAATAGCATACAGAATCAGAAAGAATAATGGAGAAAAAAGAGTAGAGGATAATGAGACTGAGACCGGAAGAGAGTGAAAAAAAATATGAACAGTTCGCTTTATACGGAAAAGGAAAAAAATGTCAGAAGGACTTGGGCGATTTTTATCGTTTTTTTAATAGTGGTTATCGGAGTGGGGTGGATTTTTGCGCAAGCGTTGCAAGATTCGTCTATTTTATATGTGGCGGTGATTTTCAGTTTTTTAATGAATTTTTTCGGATATTGGTATTCGGACAAATTAGTTTTATCAATGGCGGGAGCGAAACCGGTTTTAGCAGAAAATAATCCGGAGCTTTACAGAATTGTGGAAAATTTGGCGATTACGGCGGGACTGCCAACGCCAAAAATTTATCTTGTACCGGAAACAGCTCCGAACGCTTTTGCGACGGGCAGAAATGCGGAACATGCGGCAATAGCTTTAACAGAGGGATTATTAAATAAATTAGACAGGAGCGAACTGGAAGGAGTTTTAGCGCACGAACTGGCTCACGTTGGAAACAGAGATATTTTAGTTGGAACAGTGGCGGTGGTTTTAGCCGGATTTATCGCTATTTTATCGGATTTTTTTATGCGAATGAATTTTTCAAGAAGCGGGGACGATGATAACGGAAAAGCGGGAGCGATTTTTATGGTGGCAGCGGTGGTTCTCTCGATTCTTGCGCCGATTGCGGCGAAACTTCTGCGGCTTTCAATTTCAAGAAAAAGAGAATTTTTAGCGGATTCAACAGGCGCGCTTTTGACAAGATATCCGGAAGGGCTGGCGAGAGCTTTAGAAAAAATTTCCGCAAGTTCGATTCAAATGAGAGCGGCCAATAATTCAACAGCGCATCTTTGGGTGGACGACCCGTTCAAAGGAAAAAACAAAACATCTTTTTGGCATAAGATATTTATGACGCATCCGCCGGTTGAGGAAAGAATAAAAGCGCTTCGGGGAATGGATATATAACTATGGATTCTTTAAAGGAAGCCAAAAAACATTTTTCCGGAAAAAAAGTTTTACTTATCGGACTAGGAATTTTGGGAGGAGGGGTGGCGACCACCAACTGGCTTTTGAAACAGGGAGTAAAATTGAGAATCACCGACCTTAAAAAAAGAGAGGAACTTTTACCTTCTATAAAAAAAATAAAAGGAAAGGCGGAGTTTATTTTGGGCGGGCATAAAAAGGAGGATGTGGATTGGAGTGAGATAGTGGTGGTGAATCCGGATGTATCAATGGAAAGCGAGTTTGTCAGATATGCTATTTTAAGAAAAAAAGAGATTTGGAACGAAGCGACTATTTTTTTTGAATTTTTAGGAAAACCGATTGTAGCAATAACAGGAACAAGAGGGAAAACAACAACAACCTGGTGGACCAATCATTTTTTAAGCGCCAAATTTAAGACGAGTTTAGCCGGCAATTCAACAGATTTTCAGTTTTTAAAGATTCTTCCTTTGGCTCCAAAATTAGAAGCGGCAGTTGTGGAATTGCCATCTTTTCATTTGGAAGGTTTTAATAAAGAGATAAAACCGCCGAAGGTGGCGGTTATAACGAATGTTTATCGCGACCATTTGAATCGGCACAAGACGGAGGAAAATTACGCGAGGGTGAAGGCAAATATTTTTAGAGGACAAGGCGCTGATGATTTTTTGGTGCTTAATTATGACGACGAAAAGACAAAATTTTTGTTAAATTTGAAACCGAAAGCAAAGATTTATTTTTTCAGTAAAAAAAGATTACCCAAAGGAAAGAACGGAGTTTTTTATGAGAATGGTTTTGTAATCTTCAGAGACAGAGAAGAAGAGAAAAAAGTTTTTTCAATCGGCAATTTTGTAAAAGAAAAAGGAGAACATAATTTAATGAATTTGCTTTCAAGTTCTCTTGCGGCGCATCTTTTCGGAGTTTTGTGGAAAGATATTTCCGGAAGAATAAAAACATTGCCGGAGGTTTCTTTCAGGCAAGAGGAAATTTATAACGACGGGAAATTAAAAATAATAAACGATACGACGGCAACGTCTCCCGAGGGAGGGGAGGTGGCAATAAAGAGATTCGGAGGAGAAGCTTGTGTTTTAATAACGGGAGGGACAGATAGGGATTTAGATTATAAAGAATGGGCGAAGGCGGTGAAAGAGAATATAAAAATGGAAAATATCGTGTTTTTGAAGGGAAGCGCGACTGAAAAAATGATAGCGGATTTAAAGATAAAAAAAGCGAATGTTTTTGAGGATTTGGAGAAGTGCTTTTATAAAGCATTAAAGACAGCTCGACAATATAAAAAATCGGTGATACTATTTTCACCAGCAGCCAAGAGTTTTGAACTTTTCAAAAATGAATATGACCGAGGAGAAAAGTTAAACTCAATCGTGAAAAAAGAATTAGGGAGGGCAAAATGAAAAAAACAATAATAAGGGAAGTTTTTTCAGAAGCTTATTTTCTTTTGTTTTTAGATTATCCACTGAAAGAAATGAACGAGGAGGAGGTGGCGGAAAAAATTCTTGATTATTTTGATATTAGGAGATTAGGGATAGAGAGAGCTAGAGAGTTTCTGATGGAAGTTATTACAAATCATGGTTTTCCTGAAGAGCATATTCGGCGGATTGTGGGGGAAGCAGAAAGTTTGGCGACTGAAGTTTTCTTTGAAATAAAAAGTGATGAGCCGCATATGGCTGAGTTGGAAAATATTTATTACCAACACCATCCGTTGTTCGTTTAAAAAAGTATTCAGCCCCATTTGGGGCTTTTTGTTTTTCATAAAATCTATTCCAATGTTCTTGAGAATATTGGAATAGATTTTATAAGGACTGGAAGGCGGGATAATTTTAATTTATAATTGAATTATGGAAATACAACAATTAAATGATTTTTTTATTAATAACTGGCCTATCCTTACTTTAGTGCTTCTTTGGTCGGCTTATTGGAAGGGGATGGCGCTTTGGAAAGCGGCGAAAAAAGGGGATTTGAAATGGTTTATAGCGATTCTCGTTATAAACACAATGGGAATTCTCGAAATTCTTTATATTTATCTTTTTTCGAAAAAGAAAGAAAATTAAAAAAAGGAAAGAGGCAAAAAGAGGGTTGATTTTAACCCTCTTTTTGTTTATTGTTGAGTTTGTTGGAGAGGTCGCATAGAGGCCGAGTGCGCGCGCTTGGCCACCGCCTATGGCGGGGTTCCGCCAAAGGCGGAAAAAGCGTTATTATGTATTATGTTTATATAATAAGAAGTAAAACAACAGAAAGATATTATATCGGTTCAACTTCCGATTTGATTCAGCGTTTACGGCATCATAACAGCGGCGCAAATAGATCGACGAAAAATAAAGGGCCTTGGGTCATTGTTTATAGCGAGAAGTTTAATAGTAAAAAAGATGCTTGGTTTAGGGAAAGACAGATAAAGAAATATAAAGGCGGTGAAGCATTTAAAAAGTTAATAAAACAAGGAGAGGTCGCATAGAGGCCGAGTGCGCGCGCTTGGAAAGCGCGTATACCGCAAGGTATCGAGGGTTCGAATCCCTCCCTCTCCGCCAGATGTTCAAGTTTGAACCGAAATAAAATAAGAGGTTTTGATACATTTTGAACAGAAAGTGTTATAATTAAACATAATATGCTGTGTGCAAAACCAATTATAATTTTAAAAAATTTCAACAAACTTAATACTAATTTGAGTTGGTCTTTTTCGGAATTTGAACGCGCGGAGACTACAATGATGAGTCACAGTTACCATCGTTATCCCGCAAAATTTATACCTCAACTTGTTAATAAACTGGTCAGCCAGTATACCAAAGAGGGTGATATTGTATGTGACCCTTTCGGAGGATGTGGCACTACGCTGGTGCAATCAAAAGTAGGTGGTCGTAAAAGTATTGGTTTTGATATTAATCCTGTTGCCAAGCTAATTACCGATACGAAAACTCAAGCTATTAGCCCAGTTAAGCTTACGGAGGCACGAGAATTTTTTATTAAAAAACACGAGCAGCTCAGAAATAGAAAAAGTAATGTCTATCACAACGAAAGAATTTACTATTGGTTTGATAAGAAAATAGTTCAAGACTTAGATGTGATATATGTTTCAATCTTAACGATTAAGGATATTGAAACACGGAGATTTTTCCTGTGCGCTTTTTCTCACGTTTTGAAAAATTGTTCACGATGGTTGATGAAAAGTATTAAACCTACAATTGACCAAAACAAGGATTTTCCCGATCCTGAGGAAACCTTTTTGAGGCATCTTGATTCCATGATAAAAAAGAATGATGTTTTTTATACTTCACTCAAAGAATCGGGGCGACTAAAAATTCCCGCAAAAATGAAGCTCTGGAACTCTACGAAAAAATTGCCGTTAAAAGACAAGAGTATTGATCTGATTGTTACATCACCACCCTATGTTACGTCTTACGAATATGCTGATTTACATCAACTGTCGCTTCTGTGGTTTGGTGATGATAGAAAACATTTTAAGAATTGGGATAAAGTAGTGAATGAATTTTTTAATTTCAAAAAGCAATTTATTGGCAGTAGTCATAAAAAAGTTGTGCATAAGGAATTTAAGAGTAAAATTGCCACAGATATAGTTACAAAGCTAGAGGCAAAGAATCGTTCTCTATCCCAAAGTGTCGCAAGCTATTTTAATGACATGCAAGATGCGTTTAGCGAGATGTATAGAATTTTAAAAAAAGGTAAGAAAGCGTGTGTGATTATCGGCAACACAGAACTTTTAGGTGTGCCGATATTAAACGCTCAAGTCGCAACCGAGCAAATGATTAACCTTGGCTTTATAAAAACTAAAATCATAAAGAGAGAGGTTTCAAATAAAATGATCACCCCGTGGCGTGATAAGGATACAGGTAAATTTACTGGTCATACTAACCATAACAAAAAGCGCGCATATGAATATGAGTATGTACTCATAATGCAAAAATAATCTATATGTCAAATTTTAACCTAAATGAATTAAGACGAGATACCGTAAATAACAATCGCTATGAAAGGCGTTTAGCTAGACTTGTTTCAATGAATCAAGAAGTAGACAGAATTAAAGCTGTTGTAGAAAGTGCGGTGGATAATACTCAAAAAGGGCAAAAATCATTTGTTATTTATGGCGAACCACAAAGCGGAAAGACAGAAATGATGATTGCTTTAACAGCAAAACTCCTTGATGTTGGTTTTAAGATTATTATCGCCTTGCTTAATGATAGTGTTCAACTATTGGGACAAAATCTCGAGCGTTTCCAAAGATCGGGTCTTTCTCCTTCTCCAAAAAAGTTTAGCGAGATATTGCCACCAGAAGTAAAGATAGGAGATCATCAATGGGTTATTTTTTGTAAGAAAAATTCAAAAGATTTGCAAAAACTTATTCAAAAACTCGATGGACATTCTAGCAGAGTAATTATTGACGATGAGGCTGATTATGCGACCCCAAACTCAAAAATAAACAAAAAGGAGAAAAGTAGAATTAATGAACTAACAGAAAAATTAATTGGTACGGAGGGCACTTATATTGGCGTCACTGCAACACCAGCTCGACTTGACTTAAATAAAACTCACCAAAACCAAAATGAATTTTGGATAGATTTTCAGTCACACTCAAACTATACAGGGCAAGATATATTTTTTCCTGTTTCTACTGAAAATTTACCCTACAGATTAACATTTTTGCCTGATGCGGGAGATGATCCAAAACATTTACGAGAGGCATTATTCAGCTTTATAGTAAATGTGGGATATTTGAACTCTATTGTTAATGATCCAGAAAAAAACTATTCAATGCTCGTTCATACAAGTAGCAAGAAAGCTGACCATACTGTTGATTACAAGCAAATCGTTAAAACTTTTGAGGTATTGAAAGATGATAAGGACTCGAATCACGAGGTATATTTTAAAAGAATATGGGAAATTGCTAGTGTAAGATACCCAGAACATGCGAATGAAATAACCAAATACGCTATCGGTCACATAGACAGAAATAATATTGTCGTAATGAATAGTGACAAGGAAGTAAACGCGGCAGACAATCGAACTGCAACTGACCCAACCGCTCCTTTTACTGTAGTTATTGGTGGAAATATAATTTCTCGAGGAGTTACTTTTAACAATCTTTTGTCTATGTTTTTTACAAGGGATGTTAAACATAAATTGCAACAAGATACTTATATTCAAAGAGCTAGAATGTTTGGCTCCCGCAATGATTATTTAAAATATTTTGAGTTAATAATTCCCAAGTCGCTTTATTTGGATTGGCAAAAATGTTTTATTTTTCATAGATTATCTCTTGAATCAAGAAAACAAGATAAACGAACACCTGTTTGGCTTGATGGCGAGAGAATTACTGCTGTTTCAGCGACAAGTATTGATAAAACGAATGTTGTTGTAGATAAGGGTGAAATGAGTTTTGAACTTTTCAATTTTGACAATGAAAATATCGAGGAAATTCTTAAACAAAATATTAAATCAATTCAAAAAGTCAAGGCGCTTTCTGAACTATTTGGGAAAAATTGTTTACCTGATTATTTAATTAGTTACATAGAGGGGTTTTGCCCACTTGGAGATGAATCGCTAGCGGTGCACTCTCCGAAAACCATATCCGGATACACAGAAAAGGAGGGTGAAATGGATAAAAATACTATCACTCGTGCAAAAGGGTTTATTGGTGACAGAGAAATGGAATTGACAAAGTATCCTAATGCAATCCATCATATAAATATTCTTTTCAACGAAATTGGGAAAGCTCGTATTTTCTATAGATACAGAGGTAGTATTCGCTTCTTAAAAACTCCTAGAAATGTATGATTAGAGAATTTGAATTTTATCATGGTGCGGTTTTAGCAAAATTGCTTCACGAATCGGGGCAAAGTGTAACGATTGAGCTTTTCCCGAGTGCAAGTAACGCTTCTTATGTCGTTAATAAAAATATGGGTCTTTTTATTAAGCACTCTGCTAAAAGGATGTCCCCTTGGAGATTTAGTTTTGCCAAAGAACATCAAGATGAGATTTTAGAAATGAAAAATAAATTAGGCGAGGTGTTTTTATTGTTAGTTTGTGGAGAGGACGGAATTGTATCTTTGAGTTTCGATGAACTGAAAAATCTTCTTAATGAAACGCATGACCCAGTAGAGTGGATAAGTGTTGCTAGAAATAAAAATACACACTACACGGTAAAAGGTTCTGACGGTGATCTTGGATACAAAATTAGCCACAAGGATTTTCCAAGAAAACTTTTTGAAAAAGAAGTTATAGGTTTAGAAACTAAACCAAAAAAAGTTTTTTCCTGGTTTAAATAGTGCTCTATTTAACCGAATAGTCCACTTCATTTTTACCCCTATTGGACTCTGGGTGAGGTGTCTCAAACCATTCTGGATGAATTTTGAACATTTTTCTTAATTCCGTTATACTTTTATCAATATCCCTGAATTTTAGCCACCTTTTTGGTTCCAATTTCGGGACATCGTGCCCGCCAATTTTCACTTTTTGTGAAATTGTAAATTGGCGGTGTTTGTTGGACGAAGTTCGAATGTATTTCGAACAAAATCCAAATGATTAAAACTATTAAAAAGGACTCGGCAGGGCGAAACAATTTGTCTGGGGTTTTTGATTCGCCCCGCCGCGTCCAAATTAGTTCTTAGGATTTTCGTCAAAAAATGTTCGAATATCAATCAAAAACGACCGCCAAGACAATTTTTTATCGAGAGACCAGAATGCCTTGAATAAAAGAACTTAAATAATTAATTTAGTGTAGTTTTGTAAGATGCCAAAACCGAAGGTTTTCGAGATAATGTTTGCTCCTGGAAATAACCATAAAATCGTCCGTATAGCGGAGATAGTTTTTGGCTTTAAGACGGTTCTTAACGAATTAGTCAAAACGATGGTTGCGGAACTATTTATCTTCAGTTCTGAATTTTATACGGCGGCACCTGCGATATACGCTTATTAGTCCGCCTTAAACGGGAGCAAGCAGCATCTCTCTATCGCGATACGCTTCCGCCAACCGTAATCGGCGGAACTCTGATCGTTTTTTTCCAAAGAGAAATAGTTCGGCGACAGCCATTCTTGAACGACCGTTCATTAGTCTATGCTCAGAGATATTATACCAGAAATAAATATGTTTTTAAGCATGCATAAACAAAAAGGGTTATCCAAATATGTGGGTAACCCAAAAATTTTGACGAAAACAAAAATCAAGGTTTCAAGAAACGAGGATCAACTTGGCTGCGGAAGGAACCCCGAACCGGAACCATAGTCGTCGAAGCAGCGGCTGACGAAGCCCGCGCCGAACCCGAGCCGTCCGTCGTCGAAGTCGAGGAACGGGGCGCGGCCAAACGAATCGCCCGAGCCGGGATCGTCAAACTCATCCCCGGGAAGATCCATGTCCAGTTCGTCGTTTTTTTCGAATCTTTCCGGATGAGTCAGGGCGATGACATTTCCAACGAAGGAGTTTAAGCCGTATTCGTTTCCTGCAAAGCGCTCTCTGGCTCTGCGGACGCTTCGGCCACGATGGAGCCGGCCGAGTTGGAGGGCGAGAATGATAATGTCGCCGGGTTGATGCTTGTGGATTTGATTCATCATCCGAATAGTTCGCTCCAGCTGGCGAAGACGTTCCGGGACAATCCGGCCTTTCCGGTAGTTTTCAAACCTGCGGGAGGAGGAAAGCTTGTCTAAGGTGACTTGGACGGCTTTCGTGTATTCCGGATTCACCGCTTCATACCAGGGCACGGCGAACCAGCTGACGAAAGGCAAAGCTTGGGCGGGGACGAAGGAGTCAAGCGAAGGAAGATGTTTAATGTATTCCAGGGCTGGTTTCGGGTTGAGATTGAACATCCCGGCCACGGCTTGGATTTGCTTCTCAATATTGTGAGGTCCTTGATAATCCGGTGGGTACTCGTAGCTCGACTCAACTTCTTCATCATTGAATTTGTCGGATACAGACAAGTCGAGAAGAAGTTTTCGAGCCGCTTCGCTAATGCCGGAAGCGAACTCGTCTCCGTGAGAGTGGACTCTTTGAGCTCCATCTTTGGTGAGATTGAGTTCTGCCAATACTTTTTCGATGGCGTCGGAGCCAACCCGGGTAATCTGTTTGATCTGGCCCGAAGTGGCATTTACGGATGTTTCCTGCGTGGTTCCTTGAGTAAGCGTCGTCATGACGTTAGCTCCTTTCCAATGCTTTTAGAATGGTATTTAATCCTTTAAGGACTGGGCAAGGTATAGCATAAATTGTTTTGATTGTCAATGGTTTTACTTTTGCTAATATATCCGATTCCTGTGTCATTGCCAGAGCTGCCTGAAACTAAATGTAAATAGTGTAAATTCTGTCAATAAAAATTATAAATGAGACATGGTTTAAACTCCGGATATAGTGTCTCATTTATAAACTGACCTACGTACCTAAAAAACTTCTGGAAACACTCTTGAAAAAGCCTTATGCTGCCTACATATATTGGGTACTAGACCCGAGTAGCCCGTCAATTTTCACTTTTTGTGAAATTGTAAATTGGCGGTGTTTTTTGTTTTGTTGTGAAAATAAACCATTCAATTAGGTCGATTTTTGAGATATAGTAAAAGCAAATGAGCAATCTTGATGTAAAAAACAAACTTTTATATTGGATTCTAAAAATTCTGGTAATACTGCTGGGCGCATTCTTTATTGTTTTTGGCGGATATGATGACAGTCCAGGATTACAAGGAATAGGTCTTATTTTAATTATTGCCATTGTTGTTATTGTAATCAGAGGCAAGAAGAAAAAATAATCAATTATGATTTTGAAAAATATGTTTAAAAACAAGGGAATAATAATCGCCATTATCAGTTTCGCTCTAGGAGCGTTAATTTATAATTATTCTCCGGTTATTTTTCAGGAGGGCAACCCTTGGCCACAGATTAAAGGTATTTCCCAACTAACTTTTGGCGGATCAGATATTGTTAAATTATCTGGTTCAGACAATAGGTATCTGACGAAAAGCCAAGGCGGGTCCATGACAGTTGAAGCTTTCATGAAAGATCGTGGGTATGAATATACTGATCAAATGGGATCGGGCTATTTTTATAAATCATCCGACAAAACTATTGTTTTAACTAGGCGCCAGTATAGTCGGTTTTATACGATTTGGACTGTGCCTGACAGTACCACTGAAACTAGTAATGATTTATGGAAAACTATTATCAATGAAGATGGTGTAACTTATAAATATCCTAGGGAGTTGCTCGCGAAATATGTTAGCGTCGTAGACTGGCCACCAGTTGTAAAAGTAGAAACTGGAACATATTCCTGTAAAACTACACCAATGGAAGTAAGTAGTTTGGCAGATATAACTTACCAAAGGATGGTTGATGATAGAACTTACTGCATGAATGTCAAAAACGAAGGTGCGGCTGGTAGTGTTTACTCGTCGTACATATATACCACCACTCGGAACGATAAACTCGTTAGTGTCAGTTTTACTTTACGTTATCCTAATTGCAATAATTACGACGAAGAGCAAAATAAGGCTTGTGCTAACGAAAGAGAATCCTTTGATCTTGATGCAATAGTTGATAGGATCGTTCAGACAATTAAATATGAATAATTTATGACTTTATATAAACACACTCAAATCGGATATCTGATGATAATAACCACGCTATCAGTATCGGTTCTTTTCGCTTGGGCTCAAATTACAGCAAGAGCCGAGTCGCCATCGGCCGATTCCGGCGCAAATTTTGCCGTTACCGCTTTTATGGCGTTAATTCTATTTACGCTTGCGTCGTTTACAACACTGACAACATCGGTTGACGAAAAATATCTGCGTATTAAATTCGGCTACGGAATTTTCAGAAAAAAGTTTTCGCTTAATGAAATAGCATCGGTAAAACAAGCGAAGAATCATTGGTATTATGGCTGGGGTATACGCAGATGTTTATGGTCCAAAATGCGCATATATAATGTTTCCGGTTTTGACGTGGTTGAAATAGTAATGAGAGACGGAAAAATTTTTCGCATAGGAACAGACGAACCCAACGAATTAGAAGCCGCAATCAAGCAAGGTATAAAGAGCTAAATTGATGACTCCTATATATAAAACACAAAAGTCGAAGAACCACAGTGTTGTAATATCATGGGAAATATGAGAAGAACACATCGCATTGCACCAAAGGTCTGCGACCAAATACTAAAGCGGACTAAGGAAGAAGAATTCTTGGTCGAGTAGGAAAGTTGGCGCAAAGTATCTTGGCAGAAAATAAAAATAGCACAGACTTAAATGCTGCCGAAAATTATACTAAAATTATGGAAATGTCCAAAAAGACAAAAATTTATTTTGGCGGTTTTGTTATATTAGTTGTTTTAGCAATCATCAGCTATTTTTACTTTGTAAAAAATAATTATTCTTACCCTGCGGAGTATAAAATAAATCTAGTTCATATTTCTGACCAAGATGAAACGGCAAAATACGGAAAGAAAGTGGGCGGGAATTGTTTTTTGGCTACAACCGCCATGCTTTTAAAATACTTTGACCCGAGCATCGAATTCTGGAAAGTTTTTGTATATCAGGGAAACGCAGTCAGTTTTGATTATTATTGGTCAGATGGCGGCGCAACGGCTAATTTAGCGGATAGTTCAACCGATGTTTTGTTGACAGCGGCTAGCAATTTAGGATTTACTCCGCATGTGCGAACATCTGCATTCGGCAACGATGGCATGGGAACATGGAAAGATAAAACAAAAAAACTTAATGGCGACTTGAAAATATATTTTTTAAATCCTCCGATTGATGAATACAAACAGATTATTTCTTCCGGCATACCAATCGGCACTTCCGGTTCGCCTTGTCATAATGATTACAATGCAATTGAAGGCTATAACGAAAAAGAATTATTCGCTGTGATTCCCGACCCGAGCGATGTTAATCGCACTGACTCAAAAATAAGCTGTCCGACCGGCTCCGGACTGACGCATACAGTTTTTTGGTTTACGCCTGACGGAAATAAGATAAGCGATAAAGATTTGATATTAAAAATGAAAAGCACAATCAAGGAATCACTTGATATCATGGAAAGATATATCAAGAATTTGAAAGAAGGGGCAAATGTTGCCGAATTTTCACAAAACATATACTTAGGCCGTGAATTTGCCTCGATGTATTTTCAAGAGCAAGGTTATGCTGAATTGGCAGCCGGATACAAAAAGTCAACTGAATTATTATTGCCTATCGCTTCTATTTATCCTCCTGACATCAACAATCATAAAGATGAAATAATTTCACAAATGGAAAAAGTGTTGAACAATGAAAATGATTTGGTAAGATATTGGGAAGCGGTTGATTGATTTTCTGGCAGCGCGCCGATAAAATCGCTGAAACTTTAAGGCGTTGCTGTGAGATATTTTTTATGGATTTGATAAATATTATTTTAAATATAGACGTTTATTTAGCTCAAATTGTTAATGCTTTCGGGGCTTTTTCTTACGTTATTTTATTTGCGGTTATTTTTGCGGAAACCGGACTGGTGTTTACGCCGTTTTTGCCGGGCGATTCTTTGATATTTGCCGCCGGAGCCATAACCGCAATAAGTTCGCTTAATATTTACATTCTCTTTGCGGTTCTTTTTTTGGCGGCTTTTTTGGGAGACACGGCAAATTATTTTATCGGAGAATTTTTCGGAAAGAAATTGTCCGGAAAAATAAACCAGAAATATTTAACGAGAACAGAGGAGTTTTATCAAAAATACGGGGGAATGACTATTTTTTTGGCCCGCTTTGTGCCGATTATCAGAACTTTTGCTCCTTTTGTGGCGGGACTGGGAAAAATGAATTACAGGAAGTTTGTTTCTTACAACGCGGCGGGAGGATTTGTTTGGACAGCGCTCTTTACATTTTCGGGATATTTTTTGGGAAATATTCCTCAAATCAAAGAAAATTTTTCAATCGTGATTATGGCGATAATTTTAATTTCCATCATGCCGATTTTATTTGAATTCATTAAAAATAAAAAAGCAAAATAACATTCATGAATAATGTTTTTAAAAGCGAACAAGCGAAGAAGCTTATCATTGCCGTTTTAGTTTTAATTTTAGCGGGAGGGATTTTGTTCTTTGTTTATTATTCAAAAAAATCGGAACCGAAATCGTGCACGCTTGAAGCAAAGATTTGTCCGGACGGAACAAGCGTCGGAAGAAGCGGTCCGAATTGCGAGTTTGCAAAATGTTCGGCAGGTTTATCCAATTTTAACAGCAGCCAATTAGAAAAGGCGATAACGGAATATCTTTTGACGAAGGAAAATTTCAGCTGGCAGACGGAAGAAGGAAGCTTTAATTTTTGTTCAATTGAAAATCTTAGGCCGGGAGAGGAATTATTCCCGATTTATATTTGGGCATATTGCGGAGAATATAAGATAGAAGATGGAGAATTGAAGACATTAAGCGGGACGTCGCTGCCGATAAAAATAGATTATCCAAATGAATTGTCTTTTTATAATTTGGGCAAATTTTCTTATGAGGCGCCGGGAGACGGTTCGCAAAATTCCAAAGACATAAAAAGGATATTTCCGGCAGACGCGCAAAAGATGATTTCGGGCTTAGATAAGAGTAAAATAATAGAAAGAAACGAGGCGATTGCATTTGATAATATTTTAATCTGGGAGTCGATAAAGAAAGCTATTTTGAATTGCGAAGCGGAAAAAGTTTTTCAAACGCATAGCAAGCTTGTGACTCTCAAATTGAAAAGCGGAGAGGAACTTTCGGCTCAAGAGCCAAACATTGACGAGGTGATGAAAATTTCCAAAGAAGCGGAAAACAAATGCGGCCGCATTATTGTTGGAACGGAATAACATTTACAGAAGAAAAAAAATAAGATATTATTTTAGAACTATGCCAAATAAATTTTTATATTGGAGTCCGAGGATTTTATCAGTTTTGTTTGTGGTGTTTTTATCCATGTTTTCGCTTGACGTTTTTAATGGAAGCGAGCAGGGATGGGCAATAATTCCAGGTCTTTTAATGCATCTTTTAATTCCGTTTATTATGTTGCTTGCGGCCATAGCGGCTTGGAAGTGGGATTTGGCGGGAACAGTTATCTTTTTCGGCTTTGCTATTTATTATGTTTGGATGGTCGGACTGGACAGACATTTCAGCTGGTATCTTTCAATATCGGGACCGGCTGTTGTTATCGCCATTTTATTTTTGTTGAATTATTTAAGAAAAAAACCGGTTTATTAAATCTTCGCGAAAACCCCGCGCGTTAGCGCGGGGATGAAGCGGTAAAGATTTAATAAACCCCGCCTTTAAGGGGGTGAGAAACTCAGGATACCACGGCCGTAAGGCCGTGGAGTTTCATTAAAAGCCGGTTTTTGCCTTAAAAATGTTTTTTAATTTTTAGCAGGTTTTAGGATAAAACAGAAAGAGAGCTATAATCAGAATAATGGAAAACGGAATGGGATTTTTTTGGACTTTTTCTTCGATGGCAATTCTAGTGACGCTTTTGGTTTTTTTGGCGATTTTTGTTTTTCTAAGGGGAAAGGAAAAAAACAAACCTGATTATTATGCTCTTTTTACGATGGGGGCAATTTGGCTTTTATTCGGTTTTACCATCAATAATCAGTCGCTTCTTTTATTGGGGGGAGTTTTTACGGTAATAGGACTTTGGAATAAAAATAAATGGAAAGAAAATCGGGAAAGCTTTAGAGATTCGAATAAAGAGGAAAGAAAAATAAAGATGCTGATTGCGGGGTTTTTAACTTTGCTGATTTTACTGGGATTATTTGTTTTTCTTTGCGCAGGAAAAGGAATTTAAAAAAAACATTGACTTTGACAGGCTTTTAAAATAAGCTTTTTTTTGGTACTTAAAAAGGAAAAGACGGTGTAAAAGCGGGGAAAAATCCGCCTTCACTATGGCTACGGCGAGACAAGGTCCGCCTTCGCTAAAAGTTACGGCGAGACAAGGGAGAAAAAAGATGATTAGAATTGAGGGATACCTTATTGGAGCTAGCCCTAAGGAAGTAAGAGGGGCAAGATCATTAAAAAAGGAAAGAATACTTTTTGGAAGCAAGAAAGGAAAAAACGAGCTTCATTTTATTTTTGGCTGGGGAGGATTTGAAGTTTTTAAAAGTGAGACGGAGGTAAAAGAGACAATTTTACGCTTTCCAAAAAATGACGGATATACCGAAATTGTTCCGGTGAAGATATCAATGAAGATTCCGGAAAGTAGAGACGAATTGAGAAAGTTCCAAAAAAAGAAGAAAGGGAGTTTTGTTATTATTTATGCTCCTCTTCCTCAAGACAGGCAAGTTTTAGGACCTTTTAAAAATGATCTTTCGGAAGCTTTGGATGGACGAGCCGGACATTTTATGGGAAATGGCTGGGTGACTTTTCGCTTTTTTGAGGAAGCGAGTTTTCTAGCGTCGAATTTAATAAAAGAGAATCGGAATGTTCGATTAGCGTTTCTCCGACTTTTTAATTTAAAAGGTAAGGAGTTAACAAAACCGGAAGAAGCGGAGTTTAATTTAGAGGAAGAAGAAAAATTAGCGGAAGTGTAAAAAAATGTTCATTAAGCTGTTTTCCGGAAAGAATGTCGGAAACGGCTTTTTTTTATGAAAAGCGGAAAATGTTGTATAATAAAGGAGAAGAAAATTAAAATTAAATAGATTCATATCTTGTGTTTATTTTGATGAGTTTTAGGCAAGACGGGTAGAAATAACAGGATTATAAAAAAACAAAAAAATGGAAAAAGACAATTCAGCGGCTAAGTTTGCTTTTATGTACGGGATAGCGCTTGTGTCATTAATAATCACAGCGGTTTCAACGGGAGGCGTGGTTTTTCAGATTATAAACAAATATATAGAAGAGACGGGAAGTTTATACAGCGGAACATACACGCTTTCGGTTCTTCGAATGGCGGTGGCGGCTTTATTCATTGCGACGCCGATATATTTCATAGCCACGGCAAGAATCAATAAAAATTTTAACGCGGGAGATTTGAGAGAGGATATGTTAGTGAGAAAATGGCTTTCTTATTTTATTCTGTTCGTCTCTTCGGTGGTTATGATCGGATATTTTATCGGTATTTTCTATTCCTTTTTAGAGGGGGAATTGACGGCTAAGTTTATCTTGAAAGCGGCGACGGCTCTTGTTATCGCGGCGACTGTTTTTTCTTATTATTTTTACGATATAACAAAAAAAGAAACAGGAAAGAAAAAGGACGCAGTTTCAAGAATTTATTTTTGGGTTTCGCTTGCGGTAATTTTGGCAGTTTTTGTTTCGGGAATAGTTTTTGTGGAATCGCCGTCCATGACAAGAAAAAAGAGGCAGGACAACGAAGTGGCAAACAGACTTATGCAAATAGATTCGGGAATTTCCGAATTTTATAGGGAAAACGGAGTTTTGCCGAAAAGCTTGAAGGAGCTTCCGGAAAAAGTGGCTTATTTTGATGAAGAGGCGATAAAAAATCCGATAACCGGAGCTGAAGTTGAATATAAAGTTGTTTCCGCTAAAAAATATGAGCTTTGCACTGATTTCCAATTATCTAACAAAAATGAAAAGGATAATGATTATTACGTTTCGGTGGAATGGAAACATGAAGATGGAAAAGATTGTTTTTTAAGGACGGCTTTTGATGAAAATTCTTTGAAGGGGCAGATGTCGCCAGAGGTTTTAAAGACACAGTAGAAGAATGAAACTCCACGGCCGTGAGGCCGCGGAGTTTTTAGTTTTACTCTGTTACAGGACTTTGGTTTATATTTTATCGCTTTAATTTTTCAAACTAGCGTGCGGGGTTTTCGCGCAGATTAAATAAAAAAGAGGCCCAGTCGCGAGGGTGCGATGGGCCAAAGGATGTGGTAGCAAAAAACTCTTTTTCTACCGTATAGTTAGTTTAAATGATAGTTTTTTTATTGTCAACTTTTAAAAAAGGTTGTGTGAGGAGCACGCAGGTTTTGAGAAAAGGGATTTCATTCTATAAGTAAAAGAGAAGCCATTATCAGTATTCCGAGGATTATAAAAAGAAGCTGAAGAAGGGAGCGGCTCGGGGCGGTTTCTTTGTGAAGTTCGGGAATAAGGTCGGAAGAGGCGATATAAAGAAAGCCGCCGGCAGTGAAAGCGAGAATCAAATTATTAAAATCGGTTATTTTTTCTGAAAGAGAAATGGCAGCGGCGGCTCCAAAAAAAGCAGTGAGAGCGCTTAGAAAATTAAAAAGCAGGGCTTTTAAGCGAGATAGGCCGGAATGAAGAAGAATTCCAAAATCGCCGATTTCTTGGGGAATTTCATGAAGAATGACGGCGAGAGAAGTGGCAAAGCCAAGCGGAATACTGATGAGAAAGCTGCCGGCAATGGCGGCGCCATCGATAAAATTATGCAGACCATCGCCGACAAGATTCATAAAGGCGAGAGGATGGGGATGATTAGCGGAGGTTGGAATGTGACAATGACGCCAGGCGACAAATTTTTCAATAACAAAGAAGGCGAGAATGCCGGATAGGACAATAAAAGAAGAAAAGAGAGAAAGACCGCCGTTTTCGGATATTTCCGGAAAAATGTGAATGAATGTGTCACCAAGAAGAGCACCGGTGGAAAAGCTGACGCAAAAGATTAATGCCTTTTTTAATTTTTCAAGGCTTAAAGAAATAGTAAAAACACCAATAAGGGATATGATAGAAACAACAGCGACGGAAGAGAAGATATAAAAATTTAAAAGCATAATATTGTTTATTATTGCATATTTTTTTGTTTTGTAAAAGCAGAGAAAAGAGAATATTGAAAAAAAGAGAAAAAAGGAATAAAATGGAAGGCAGAACAATAAAGAAGGGAGAAAGAAAATGAGGGTAATTGTGGTTGATTATGAAAGAGAAAATTGCTTGGCGGAATTTCTAAAAATAAAAGACAGGAATAATGGGAGGGTATTTGAGGAAATCAGCGCGACTTCTTTTTCAGATTTGCAGGGGGATTTTGAAAAGATAGAGAGTGGCAATTATGAAGCAGTAGTTTTAAGAATTACGCCGGTTATTGAAGAAACGGCGCAATTTTGGGAAAAAATGAAAGAGAAAATAGGGCAGCGGAGGATAATTGTTGTGACTGATTGCCCGCAATTTCAAGAAGCGTTGTTTCTTGAAAATAGAAAAGAGGGAGATTTTTTTGTTTTTGGGGAGCCGATTGAAGATATAAATGAATTTTTTGAAACGGTAGCGGGGGGACATTAAACAGCCGGATTTCTATAAAAGATATCCGGTTTTTTTGTTTGACAAGAATGTTTTTTAGGTTTATCGTGTTGGCAGAAATTTGAAAGAGGTTAAAAAAATTTTGGAGGTGATTTATGACTCAAAAGACGGGAGAGAAAAGAATTATTTCTGTGAGTTCGGATGAGGGCATCAGAGAAAGAATTGAAAGTCTCCTAAAACATGAGGATAATTTTGAGGTGGAAGTTGGCGGTGATGCTTCTCTTGCGGTTTCTGGTGCAAGAGAAAGAAAACTTGATTGTGTTATTATCTTCACTACAAAATGCGAATATGCCGGTTTTTCTGTTTACAAGGGAAAAAAGGCTGGGGATTACTTTTATGAAAAGAAGGGGGTTCAAGCGATTTTGGATTTAAGAGCTCAAAATCCCAAACAGAAAGTGATAGCCATAACGTCAAATCCTTATACGGAATTTCATCAGTATTTAGAGGAAATTGCGGATGGTTTTTTTGAAATGGTTTTTGATTTTGAAAAATTAAAAGGAAAAATCTGGGAGTTGTGCGGGGAGGAGGAGTTGGGAGAAAAAGAAGAGGTAAAGAAAGAGAGTAGAGAAATTTATTCTCCTCTTTATTCAGAAGGGGCAAGTTTAGGAACAGGTCCTTTTTTTAAAAGGCCGAAAAGAAGGTATTAATCATTGTTTAATTCCGGTTAGCTGAAGGGCAACCGGAGTTTTTTTTATGAAAAATAGGACTATAATAGCTTTTGATGAGAAGCGTGACGGAGGAGATAAAAGAAAAACTGAATGTAGTGGATGTTTTGAAGCAATATATCGAGGTAATGCCCGCGGGAAAAAACTTTAAGGCGAAATGCCCGTTTCATGGGGATAATTCGCCGTCTTTAATGGTGTCGCCTGAGAGGCAAAGCTGGCACTGCTTCGGGTGCAATGTGGGCGGAGATATTTTCACCTTTGTGACAAAATATGAGAATATAGAATTTTTTGAAGCGCTTCGGATTTTGGCGGAAAAGGCTGGGGTGGAATTAAAACGAATAAGTCCGGCAGAACACAGGCAATTCGGAGTTTTATATGATATAAACGAAGAAGCAAAAAACTTTTTTAAAGAACAGCTGGCGTTTCGAGCGGGAACGAAAGAATATTTAAAGGAAAGAGGATTAAGAGAAGAGACAATAGAGGAGTTTGAACTGGGGGCGGCGCCTCAAGGATGGGACGAGCTTTTGGTGCGGCTTGTAAATAAAGGATTTGAGCCGGCGGACATTACGCGGGCGGGACTGGTTTTAAAAAGCGAACAGAGAGGAAATTATTTTGACCGATTCCGCAATCGGGTGATGTTTCCGATAATGAATCATGCGGGGAAGACGGTGGGGTTTACCGGAAGAGTGATGCCGGAGTTTGAAGAAAAAGAGGCGATGGGGAAATATGTGAAT
This sequence comes from Minisyncoccota bacterium, assembly GCA_041651415.1. GTDB lineage: Bacteria > Patescibacteriota > Minisyncoccia > UBA6257 > XYB1-36-10 > JAQVXM01. Next base: position 1,797 of record JBAZJH010000006.1, on the reverse strand, counting down.
TCGCCGGAGACGCCGATTTTTTCCAAATCGCGGATTTTATACGGATTCAATAAAACCAAAGGGCAAATCAGAGAAATGAAAAAAGCTTTTGTGGTGGAAGGGCAGATGGATATGCTAATGGCCTGGCAGGACGGAATGAAAAATGCGGTGGCTTCAAGCGGAACGGCTTTTACAGCGGAACACGCGCAAGCGATAGCGAGATTGGCGGATGAGATTATTCTTAATTTTGACAACGACGAGGCGGGAAAACTCGCGGACGAGCGGGCGATAGATTTAGCTTTAAAAGCGGATTTAGGAGTGAAAGTTTTAAGTTTTGATTCTTTTAAAGATGTGGCGGAACTTGTGAAAGCAAGTCCGGGAAAATTGTGCGGGCTGGCGGAGGCGGCAATGCCGGCGATGGAATTTTATTTTGAGCGCTATCTGAAAGATAAGAGCGGCGGGTCGGCGCTTGAAGTAAAAAAGGGAACGAGAAAAGCGCTCTCACGAATAAAAATAATACCGTCGGCGGTGGAAAGAGATTTTTGGCTGAAGAATCTTTCGAGAAAAACGGGAATAAATGAAGAAGCATTGAAGGAAGAAATGGCAGGAATAGAAGAAAAGCCGGAAGCGGAAGCGGTGGCGGAAAGAAAGGAAATTCAAGTTTCAGTTCCGGATATTTTTACGAGGGTGGAACTTTTAAGCCAGAGGCTTATATCAGCGGCGCTTTTTCAAGGAGATTTGGAGGCGGCGGCTGCAAGCGTTGAGCTGATGCCGGAAAGTTTTAGAAAAGTTTTGGAGGCGGTAAAAATTTCTAAAAAAGAAGGGGAGGACCAAGAGACAAAAAGATTGGTTGATTTAATACATCTGCGAAGCGGGCTTTTAGAATCGGAAAATTTAGATGAATTAAAAAAACAATTGAAGATGGAATTTTTAAAAAGGAAGAAAAATGATTTTTTGGAGAGAATAAGAAAAATAGAAGGGGAAAACGGAGAGGGGGAAAATCTGAACGAGGCAATAGGGGAATTTCAAAAAGTTTCGATGGAATTGAACGAAATGATGAAATAATTTGAAAACGTTCGATTTTAGTGCTAATTTATAGATTAAGTTTATGGCTAAGAAAAAAAATAAAAAAGCAAAAAAGGCGAAGAAGGCAGAAAAGAAAGGAAAAAAGGCTGTTTTGAAAAAAGCCAAAGTGAAGAAAATGGCAAAGAAGAAGGTGAAGAAAGCGGCGAATAAGGCCAAAGGAACGAAGAAAGCTTTAAAACCCAAAACAAAAAAAGGGAAGAAAAAAGCGGTTTTAAAAAAAAGCAAGAAAGCAGAAGGCAAAAAAAAGACGGAAAAGAAAGAAGAAACGAGGACGGAAGACGATGAAATTTTGCATGAGCTTTTGACTCGGGGAAGAAACAGAGGGTTTGTGACGGATACGGAACTGATAAGCCTATTCCCGAATTTGGAAGACGATATCGAATTTTTAGAGGAAGTTTACGAGCTTTTAGAAAAAGAGAACGTGAAGGTGATTGAGTCGAATCAGCTGATTGACGTGCCGAGCGAGAAAGATGAAATAAGCAAAAAAGAACTGGAAGCGGCAACGGATTTCTCAAGCGATATTTTGCCGGACGCGGTGCAAGTTTACCTGAAAGAAATAGGCAAAACTCCCCTTTTAACTTTTGCGGAAGAAAAAGAGCTGGCAAAGAGAGCGGAACAGCAAGATGAAGAAGCAAGGCACCGATTAATAAAATCAAACTTAAGATTGGTGGTTTCAATCGCCAAAAGATACGTAAACCGAAGCCCGAATTTGAGCATTCTTGATTTGATTCA
>JBAZJH010000005.1:0-45599 GCA_041651415.1 Minisyncoccota bacterium | reverse complement strand
ATTAAACAAACCGGCTATGCCGGCTATTTCCTTATTGTCCAGGACTTTATCAATTGGGCCAAAGACCGCGGCATCGCTGTCGGTCCCGGCCGCGGTTCGGCTGCCGGCAGTTTGGTTGCTTTTGTTTTAAACATCACCGACATCGACCCTTTAAAATACGACCTCCTTTTTGAACGTTTTCTCAACCCCGAACGTATTCAAATGCCCGACATCGACGTCGATTTTGCTGATACCCGCCGCGACGAAGTTTTGGCTTACGTTAGAAGTAAATATGGCGAAGACCATGTCGCTCAAATAATCACTTTCGGAACTATGGCTGCCAAAGCCGCCATCCGCGACGCCGGTCGCGCTCTCGGTCTTGCTTATAGTTTCTGCGATAAAATCGCTAAATATATTCCTTTTAATTCCAATCTGAAAGACGCTCTTGATTCTATTCCGGAACTGAAAGAAATGTATAAAAACGACAAAGACGCCAAGAAAGTTTTGGACGCCGCAAGACACTTGGAAGGCGTTGCCCGCCATGCTTCTGTCCACGCTTGCGGCACTGTTATTTCTCCCGAACCTTTAACCGAATATCTTCCTCTCCAGCGTTCTCCGCAAGATGAAAACGCCATCATCACCCAGTTTGAAATGCACGCCGTTGAAGACCTTGGTCTTCTCAAAATGGACTTTTTGGGTTTGAAAAATCTCACCATTATTGAAGGCACTATTAAGCTCATTAAAGATTTCAAAGGATTGGATTTGAATATTTCCACTCTTCCTTTAGACGACAAAAAAACTTACGAGCTTCTTCAAGCTGGCGACACCACCGGAGTTTTTCAATTTGAATCATCTGGCATGCGCCGCTATATGCGCGAACTTAAGCCCACCGAATTCGAAGATTTAATCGCTATGGTTGCCCTTTATCGTCCGGGACCGATGGAACTTATTCCCGACTATATTGAAAGAAAACACGGACGTGAGCCCGTCACTTATCTTGATAAAAAACTTGAACCGATCTTGAAATCCACTTACGGCATCGGTATTTATCAGGAACAAATGATGAGAATCGCCCGCGACCTCGCCGGTTTTTCTTTGGGCGAAGCCGACACTTTAAGAAAAGCTATCGGTAAAAAAATAAAAGAGCTTTTGGACGAAATGCGCGAGAAACTCTTAGACGGCATGATAAAAAACAATATTCCGGAAAAAATCGCTAAATCCATCTGGGAACTTTTCCCGCCTTTTGCCCGCTATGGCTTCAATCGTTCCCATGCCGCCTGCTACGCTCTAATCGGCTATCGCACCGCTTTTCTCCGCGCCAAATATCCGGTTGAATTTATGACTTCTCTTCTTAACGCCGAACTAAACGATATCGACCGCCTTTCTTTTCTAACAGCCGAATCCAAAAAATCCGGCATTGATATTCTTCCTCCGAACATCAACAAAAGTTCTGAAAGATTTCTGCCGGAAGAAGAAAATATCCGTTTTGGCCTTCTCGCCGTCAAAAATGTCGGGAAAGGAATTGTTGACGCCATTATTGAAGAACGCGCGCGAAACGGCGAATTCGCTTCTTTCACCGACTTTCTGAACCGCGTTAAGCATAAAGACCTTAATAAAAAATCTTTGGAAAGTTTATTGAAATGCGGCGCCTTTGATTCTTTAAATATCGAAAGAGGCCTCGCTCTTGCTAATATCGAAAATATTATTAAATTTCTTTCAGCCAGCCGAAAAAATAACAGCAGCAGTTCTTCTTCTCTTTTCGGCTCTTCTTCTATCGGCTCTGGCTTTTTGAAATTTGAACCCGCTCCGCCCGTCTCAACTAAAGAAAAATTAACTTGGGAAAAAGAACTTCTTGGTTTCTATGTTTCCGAACACCCCTTGGAACAGCACGCTGAAAAATTAAAGAAATACGGCGTTAAAAAACTGAAAGAAGCCGCCGCTTTTAAAAATCAGCGTTTGAATATCCGAATCGCCGGCGCCATTTCGCAAATCAAACGTTTTATCGCTAAAACCGGCCAGCCGATGCTTTTTGTCACGATCGTTGATAAAGAAGACCCGCTTGAAATGCTTGTCTTTCACGACACCATCGCGAGAAACCCGGAAATTTGGAAAGAAAATAATATTATTCTCGCCGAAGGCCGCATGTCTTGGAAAACCGACGACCCCAAATTTATTTGTAATAAAGTCGTTGAACTCTAATTTTAAATTAGAGTTCAACGACTCCGACTCAGGCCGGAGTTACTTTAATTACAAACCAAAGTTTTATCACCTCAACTCTTGTCTCTCTTCTGGAGGTTTTTTCTTGCCCAAAAATTAAAGCGGGCGTATATTATATTTAATATGTCTAAGCAAAAATCATCTCAAAATATAGAAAAAATCCGCCATTCTCTTTCCCATCTTTTGGCCACCGCTGTCTTAAAAAAATGGCCCAATACAAAACTTGGCATCGGCCCCGTTATTGAAGACGGTTTTTATTATGATTTTCTCTTCCCCGAAAAAATCTCCGAAAAAGATTTGGGAACGTTTGAAAAAAAAATGCGGGAACTTATCAAACAAAATCTTTCTTTTTCTTCTAAAATAGTTTCCCCCGCCGAAGCTACTAAACTTTTCAAAAACCAACCTTTTAAACTGGAACTTATTGAAGAATTTAAAAAATCCAAACAGAAAATTTCCGTTTACGAAACTGGCGATATTTTTACCGACCTTTGCGCCGGCCCTCACGTTAAAAACACCAAAGAAATCCCCATGGACGGATTTAAACTCCTGAAAATTGCCGGCGCTTATTGGAAAGGAAGCTCTGAAAATCAAATGTTAACCCGCATCTATGGCTTGGCTTTTGATTCTAAAAAAGAACTGGAAGAAAAAATAAAACAACTGGAAGAAGCCGAACGCCGCGACCACCGCAAACTCGGCCAAGAGCTCGACCTTTTCATTTTTTCCGATTTAGTCGGCCCCGGCCTCCCTCTCTACACCGAACGCGGTTTTATTGTTAGAAAAGAAATCTGCGACTACTCCCGCTCCCTTCGCTCCGAAATGGATTATCACGAAGTTCACACTCCACAAATCAATAAAGCCGAACTTTTCAAAAAATCCGGCCATTACGATAAATACAAAGACGATATGTTCCGCGCTGTTTCTAACTACACCAAAGAAGAATATTTCCTGAAGCCAATGAATTGCCCCCAGCACACTCAAATCTTCGCTTCCAAAATCAGAAGCTATCAAGACCTTCCGGTCCGCATTTCCGATTTTGCCAATCTTTATAGAGATGAAAAACCTGGCGAACTCTCCGGCTTAACTCGTCTTCGCGCTTTTGCTCAAGACGATTCCCACTGCTTCTGCCGCGAAAATCAAATTGAAAAAGAATTTTCTATGCTTCTTATGGCTATCAATAAAGCTATGAAAACTTACGGTATGGATTACTACATCCGCCTTTCCCTTCGCGACGAAAAAAATAAAGAAAAATATCTCGGCTCGGACGCTGTCTGGAAAAAATCGCAAAAAATGCTGGAAGACCTGCTTAAAAAGAAAAAAGTTAAATATGAAAAAGCTCTCGGCGAAGCCGCTTTCTACGGCCCTAAAATGGACTTGATTGCGAAAGACAGCTTGAGCCGCGAATGGCAGCTTTCCACTATTCAAATTGACTTCAATATGCCCGCCCGCTTTGAACTTTCCTATATCAATGAAAAAGGCGAGAAAGAAACCCCCGTTATGATTCATAGCGCTTTAATCGGCTCTCCCGACAGATTCTTAGGAGTTATTTTAGAACACTACGCCGGCGCTCTTCCTGTTTGGCTTTCTCCGCTCCAAGTTATTATTCTTCCTATCAGTGAGAAGCATTTGAAATATGGAGAAAAAATTCTTCTTGCACTAAAAGAAAATGGCCTTCGCGCCGAACTTGATAAAAGCGCCGAAACTATCGGCAAAAAAATCAGAAACGCCGAACTTAAAAAAATCCCCTTTATGGCGATTATCGGCGATAAAGAAGTTGAAGCAAACACTGTCTCTATCAGAAAATATAACAAAGGCGATCTCGGCTCGAATGAAATTTCCGCTTTTTTAGAAAACATCAAAAAAGAAATCTCCGAAAGAAAGTAAAACTCTTTTTATCTGTCATTCCCGCCCGTCTCGCCAAAGGCTCGTCGAGGCGGACGAAAGCCTGCCTGCCGGTAGGCATGACGGGAATCCAGCTTACCCTGTTAAACAAATAGTTTCTAAGCTTGTCGAAGAACTACAATCCAACATAAAAAGCCCGGAAATTTTTTCCGAGCTTTGTTTATCTATTTTTTCTCTTCCTCCTCTTTCATTTCCTTATTTTGGTTATGAAGACGTTCTTCTGTTATTTTTTTTTGTTCCGCCTTTTCCCTTAAACTCTCAAACTTATGTTTTTTAAAAGACAAAGGCCCTATAACAAAAATTACAATCAACATAAAGACAGAGACAAAAACCGCATCGCCGTTCATTTCTTTCTTCTCCTCTAAATTAAATGTGCTTTCACTATTATAAAACATTATCTTGATATTGTAAATAGATTGCCCTTGCCCTTGTTTTAAAAACAAAAATCCCCTCGATTTCTCGAGAGGATTAAAATCAAAACCAACCTAACCAATTCATTTAAAAAACAATTTCCCATGCTTTTCGGAAAAAGCATGGGAGAGAGTGGTTATGAGGCTGAAGTAAAGCCACTCTTCCATCATTCAGTTCCCCCACCGCAACGGTCTCAATCGACCTTCCCGTGTTTTTTGAAAAAAACACGGCCTTTTTCCACATCGGTCGAATCGGCGATTCAACTATTGGAAGCTCCGAAACTCGCCGATCCACAACGATTTTTTCCACTCGCTTCCCGTGATTTTTAATCACGAGAAAAGCGACCACCACCGAAATAATCATAAAAACAACCGCTGCCATCATAATTCTTTTTCCTCCACTTTTTTTTGTTTTTAATTTGATTCTTGTTTAATTATAGCATATACTATATCTAATGTCAATAACCCTTAAAAATCCTAAGATTTTAGTCATTTTAGGCCCCACCGCCTCGGGAAAATCAGATTTAGCCGTAAAATTCGCCAAAAAATTTAACGGCGAGATAATTTCCGCTGATTCCCGCCAGGTTTATAAAAGTTTAAATATCGGAAGCGGCAAAATCACTAAAAAAGAAATGCGCGGCATTTCCCACTATCTCTTGGATGTCGCAAATCCTAAAAAAACCTTCACCGCCTCCGATTTTCAAAAACACGGAATAAAAGCCATAAATAAAATAATTAAAAAAGGAAAACTTCCCATTATTTGCGGCGGCTCCGCTTTCTATATTGACTCTCTAATCTACAATTTTTCTCTTCCTTCCATTCCTCCCAATCCTAAACTCCGCGCCCAATTGGAAAAAAAATCCACTCCCGCCCTTTTTGCTCTTCTTGAAAAACACGACCCTGCCCGCGCCAAAAATATCGACCGTTTCAATCGCCGCCGCCTTATTCGTTCCTTGGAAATAATCCTTTTAACCAACCTCCCGCTTCCTCCGCTCAAAAAAGAATCTCCTTATCAAATTTTAAAAATCGGCATTAAAAAAAGCAAAAAAGAACTGAAAAAAAGAATCCATCTTCGTCTCTTAAAAAGAATGAAGATAGGTATGTTAAAAGAAGTAAAAAATCTTCACGAAAAACAAAAAATAAGCTGGCGCCGTTTAGAAGAACTCGGCCTTGAATATCGCTATCTTTCTCTTTATCTCCAAAATAAAATGGAAAAAAATGCTATGCTTGAAAAACTGGAAACGGAAATCAATCGTTTTTCTAAACGCCAGCTTACTTGGTGGAAACCTCAAACCGACATCCATTGGATAAAAACCGAAAAAGAAGCTAAAAAACTTACCGATAAGTTTTTAAACTAAAATAATTAAATCTAATAATTAACTTTATTATATTTTTTTCTTTTCCCTTTTTTCCTTAAAGAGATTTTGTCGATTATTGTCCGATCGGACAATAATCGACAAAAGCATTTTCTTTCTCGCATTCCCATTAGATAAAAAAGTTTTAGTAAAATAAAAAGCGGGAATTATCTCCCCGCATTTTTTAGTTTTAAGAATAATCACATGATTTTCGCAAAAATCCATCCAATATCAAAATAAAAAGAAAAAAACAATAAGTAGCCCAATTATTACGATATCTCCCTTCCCCATCTTTTCTCTCCTTATTTCAAAGCTTTTATCATTATCCCCTCTACCCAATCGTTAAGACTTTTCCCTTCCTCCTCTGCTTTGAGAAAAGCCTTCTTATGAAGCTCCGGGCTGACGCAAACAGTAAAATTTCCCGAAAAAGGCTTTTCCGGTTTTTTCCCCAAAATACGGCACGTCTCAAGATATTTATTCACCGCTTCTTCAAAAGCTTTCTGCAGAGGCTTTCCTTGTTTTCTGCTCCGAAATGTTACAACATCATCAATTTCTACAATACGCCCCTTAAAATTGCCATCTTCTTCATCAAACTTAAACCTCCCCATATAACCCTTATACTCTTTTAAAGTAAAAGATTTCTTTGCCATCATCTTTCTCCTCTTTATTTTTTTAAAATCCAAATGCTTTCTACTTTATATTCTCTTTAAATACTTTTGTCAAAACCTCCGGATTCCCTTTCCCTTTTAATTCCTTCATCGCTTGCCCGATTAAAAATTTCAAAGCCGCTTCTTTCCCCTTTCTATAGTCCGCTACTGCCGCCTCATTCTCCTTTATTATTTTATTAATCGTTTCTAAAAGCTCTCCTTCGTTTGAAACCTGTTCCAACCCTTCCTCTTTCACAATCACTCTCGGGTCTCCGCCGCTCGCAAACATCTTAATCAAAACATCTTTTGCCACCCGGCTGCCTATTTCTTTTGACTCAATCATTAAAACTAAATCGGCAAAATTTTCCGGCGTTATTTTCAACTCTTCAAAACTCGCTCCTTTAGCATTCATTAAACCCTTTAAATCACTCGCCAAATAGTTATATAAGGTCTTAAACGGAATCTCATCGCTTTCTGTCTTTAGCTCGCTTGCCGCTTGTTCAAAAAAATCAGCCATTTTCATTTCAAGCGCCAAGCTTTCCGCCTGCTCCGAACTTAAATCATATTCTTTTTTAAATCTTTTTCTTTTCTCCGCAGGCAGCTCCGGAATCTCCAACTTCAATTTTTCCGGCTCAAAATTCGCTGTCATAAAAACAGGCAAATCCGGCTCCGGAAAATATCGATAATCATGCGCTTCTTCTTTGCTTCTTTGGGAAAATGTTTCTCCTTTTGTTTCATCCCACCCCCTTGTTTCCTGCCTTACTTTTTCTCCTTCGTCCAAAATTTTTTCTTGTCTTTCCATTTCAAATTCAATCGCCTTTTCTACCGCCCTGAAAGAATTCAAATTTTTTATTTCCACTTTCGTTCCGAACTTTTCATCACTTTCTTTCATTAAGGAAATATTCACCTCGCATCTCATTTCTCCTTTTTCCATATTTGCTTCCGATGCCTCAAGATATCGCAAAACAAGCTGCAGTTCTTCGCAAAACTTTCTCGCTTCTATTCCCGACTCTATGCAAGGTTTTGTGACTAGTTCCATTAAAGGCACTCCCGCTCGGTTAAAATCAACCAGCGTCGCTTCCTTTTCATGAACTAAGGTTCCTGTGTCTTCTTCCAAATGCACATGGTCTATTTCAATTTTTCTTCCGTTTATCTCAATAAATCCGCCGATCGCAAACGGGTCCGGCTGGCTGGTTATCTGATATCCTTTCGGCAAATCCGGATAAAAATAATTTTTTCTGGAAAAAACCGCCCTCTCCGGTATTTCCGCCTTAAGAGCTTGCCCCACTTGGATTATCTTTTCTACTGCCTTTCTATTTGCCACCGGTAGCGTCCCAGGATGCGCTAAACACACCGGACAGACATTTTTATTCGGTTCTTTTTCATCCGGATTATTCAAACACCCGCAAAACATCTTTCGTTCCGTTTTCAGTTCCGCGTGTATTTCCAGCCCTATTACCGGCTTATATGTTTTTTTCATACTTTATTATGCTCTAACTTTAAAACTTTATGACTTTCAACTTTTTACTCTACTTGAATCCTACCAAATCCTTCTCTAAATTTCCATTTGACGCATTAGAAATTAATTTATAACAAAGTTTGACAAAAAAGATTATCTAAAGTATAATATTTTCAGTATTATCAAATAAATCTTCCAGAAGGAGAAAAAAATGTATCAAAAAATTCGAAGCAAACTTGGTCTTTTCATTACAGTCACTTCTTTTTTTTCGATTTACCTTTGTATTGATACCAGCTCAAATGTTCTTGAATCATCATTCCAATCTTTCTGGTTGAAAACCATCGTCTTTCTTTTGGGAATCTATATAATTTTTTTCCCGCTTTTTCATGGCATTTCAATGTTTTTAAAAGAAAAGAAATCGCCGATATCGGCAATCTTTTTTGTGGCCGTTTATCTGCTTTTTGCTTTCTTGATTATTGAGATTGGGAAAACAGTTGAAACTCCTCTATCACTTTCGGCAGTTCAGTTAGTACAAGGGTTTATTTTGACATATTTAAATCCTTTCTTCATTATCTCCGATTTTATTCTTTCCGAATAAAATCAACAAAAAGATATTAAAGCCCGCCCCGCGGGCTTTTTTTAATTAAAACTAATAAAAAGTTTTCGCAGAAAACTACATTACTATCACTCCACTCTCCCTTTAAGAAATTTAAAAAGATAGCAGCTAAAAAAATGATGGCGACTAGCCCTGTTTTTTTTTAGTTGCTATCTTTTTATAAAACATCTTTATCACAACTCTCCCCCTCTCCACTTTTTGAATACATAAAATCTTTCGGCAATTTATTATTCCTTCTCTTATTATTTAATCAAGCCAAAAACATTCCTGAAAAACGATTGGTGATTAGCCCTGTTTTGAAGGATTGTTTTTGGCTTTATCAATTTTAAATATTTTAAAAACAAAAAAGCCGTCCTACCCCTCACAGCAAGACGACTCTCTTGATTTGTTATTTATTGATTATAGCACAAACCTTGCAAATAGTTTATCCACATCCCCCTTTTTTCCTCCCCCTCTCCTCAACTCTAAAAAAATCTTTTAAATCAAAGTTGCTGAAAGCAACCTCATTATTACTACTTTCACCTCTCATTAAAAATTAAAAAGCAGAAACATTCTCGAAGAAAACTGGCGATTAGCCCCTTTCTGAGAGATTGTTTCTGCTCTTGTTTTTCTAGTTTTATTTTTTTCTCTACCTCTTTATTTCTATCCCCATGCTTTTCGCCGTCCCCTCTATCACTCTCCTTGCCGCTTCTTTATCTTTGACATTTAAATCCTCTGCCTTCTTTTCCGCTATTTCATCAACTTGTGAAATACTTACTGTTCCGGATTTTTTTCTCGGCACGTCTCCTGACCCCTTATCGATTCCCGCCGCTTTTTTCAAAAGCGAAGCTACCGGCGGCGTCTTTAAAATAAAACTGAAAGTTCGGTCTTCAAAAACAGTTAAAACTGCCGGCACTATGTCTCCCTGCATTTCCTTTGTTGCGTCATTGAATTGCTTGCAAAACTCTCCGATGTTTATTCCCTGCGGTCCAAGCGCCGTTCCAACCGGAGGAGCCGGCGTCGCTTTTCCGGCTTGTATTTGTATCTTTATCACCGCTTTTATTTTTTTTGCCATATTTATTTTTTTTAATTAGTCTCCGCCAGCTGGCGGAAGAAATTAGTAATTAGTAATTTATTTTTATATTTTCTTTACCTGCAATGAATCGAGTTCCACTGCCGTATCCCTGCCGAATATCGGCACCAGCACTTTAACTTTTCCGCGGCTTTCGTCTATCTCGTCCACTTTTCCTTCGTAATCCTTAAACGGGCCGTCTGTTATTTTTACTATTTCTCCGATAGTTAAGTCAAGATTGAAAGATTGCGCTTCTCCGCCCATTCTTCCCAAAAGCAAATCCACTTCCGACTTTAAAAGAGGCGTTGGTTTGGTGGAATCCGCCCCCACAAACCCCGTCACTCTCGGCGTGTTTCGAACCACATACCAAGAATCATCGTCTAAAATCATATCCACTAAAACATATCCTGGATAAATCTTTTCTTCCACTTCTTGCCTTCTGCCATTTTTCACTTTTATTTTTGCTTCCTTAGGAACTATCACGCTGAATATCTTATCATTCATCGACAGCGAATCAACGCGTTGCTTTAAATAACGCTCCACTGCATCTTCATATCCGGAATAAGTATGCACGGCATACCAATGTCTTTCGGACTTTATTATTTTTCCCTCATTGCTTTTTTCTTTTTCTAAAGGCATTTTTTTATTTTACTATTAGCAGTTCCAAAAGATAAGAAAAGATATAATCAAAAACCCCCAGCATTGCGGCCAGCACCAAAGATAAAACAATCACCACTATAGTCAATCTTGTCGTTTCTTTTCTGGTTGGCCAGTTCACCCTCTTTAACTCCGAAAACGACTCCTTAAAAAAAGTTTTTATTTTTAAAACCATATTAGTTGTAAACTATACATTATTTCTTTTTTTATGTAAAGAGCGCCCTTAAACATCGATATTTTTCACATCTAAGGCGTGCGCTTGAATAAATTTCTTTCTCGGCTCCACATCTCCTCCCATTAAAATATCAAACATCTTATCCGCTTCTTCGGCATCTTCTACGCTAACCTTTAAGAATATTCTATTCTCCGGATTCATTGTTGTTTCCCATAACTGGTCCGGATTCATCTCTCCTAAACCCTTATATCTCTGAATATTTATTCCTTTTATTTTTCCTTCCTCCACTGCTATCTCCGCTTCTCCTTCCGTTTCTTTTTCCCCGTTTGATTTTAACGGCAAAGCTTCTTTTTCCTTCTTTGCTTTTATTCCTTTAGATAACTCTTCTATCGCTTTATCTCTTTCAAAATCGCTGTAAGCGTATTTTGCTTCCTTGCCTCGATTTACCCGATAAAGCGGCGGTTGGGCAATGTAAACATATCCGCTTTCAATCACTTGCGGAAAATAACGATAAAACAAAGTCAAAAGAAGAATTCTGATATGCGCTCCATCCACGTCCGCATCAGTCATTATCACGATTTTATGATAGCGAAGATTTTCCATATCAAAACTGTCGGCAATTGAAGTGCCTAAAGCTATCACAAGCGACCTGATTTCCTGCGACGCCAGCATCTTGTCAAGCCTGGCTTTTTCCACATTCAAAATTTTTCCGCGCAAAGGCAAAATCGCTTGAAACCTTCTGTCTCTTCCCTGTTTTGCCGAACCTCCCGCCGAATCTCCTTCTACGATAAAAAGCTCGGAATCCTCCGCTTTCCTTGAAGAGCAGTCAGCTAATTTTCCGGGAAGCGTCAGTCCTTCTAAAACTCCTTTTCGGAGCACCGTTTCCTTGGCCGCTTTCGCCGCCTTTCTCGCTTTTGCCGAAAGTAAGCATCTTTCTATTATTTTTTTCGCGTCCGCCGGATGTTTTTCCAAAAATTCTTTCAATCCTTCCCCTACCGCCGATTCCACCGCCGTCCTCGCCTCCGGATTTCCCAAGCGCGCCTTCGTCTGTCCTTCAAACTGCGGCTCTCCTATCTTTACCGAAACAACCGCTATCATCCCTTCCCGCACATCTTCTCCCGTCAGATTATCTTCTTTCTCCTTTAAAATTCCTTCGCTTCTCGCGTAATCATTCAAACTTCTTGTCAAAGCCGTCCTGAATCCGGTTAAATGCATCCCTCCATCTGGTGTAATGATATTATTGGCAAAGCTTATTTCTTTCGTTTCTATGTCTTCCGTAAAAACAAAAGCCGCTTCTATGTCTATTTTATTCACCTCGCGATTGGTATAAAAAATCTCTTTTTGTATCAATTTGTCTTCTCTTCCTCCATCTTGATAAAGATATTTGATAAAAGACAAAAGTCCTCCGTCAAATTTAAATCCGTAAGTTATGGCCGGTTCTTTTCTTCGGTCATAAAACCTTATTCTCACTCCTTTTGTCAGATAAGCTTGATGCCTTAAAAAATCTAAAATTCTTTTATCGTCAAAATCAATAACGGAAAAAATTTCCGGGTCCGGAGAAAAAGTTATTCTTGTTCCTGTTTCTCCGCTCTTTCCCGTTTTTTTCACTTTTCCTTTCGGCACTCCTTTTTGATATTCCTGTTCAAAAACTCCCCCGTCTCGCCAAACCTCCGCTTTCAAATTTGTCGAAAGCGCGTTCACAACCGATACTCCCACGCCATGCAATCCTCCCGCCACTTTATACGATTCTCCGCCAAATTTCCCTCCCGCGTGCAGCGTCGTCAAAACCGTCTCAAGCGCCGACTTCTTTGTCTGTTTATGAATATCAACCGGAATTCCTCTTCCGTCGTCTTTCACGCTCACTTTATTTCCCGGCAAAAGTTCCACCGTCACATTCTTGGCATATCCGCCCATCGCCTCGTCTATGGAATTATCCACCACTTCTTTCACTAAATGATGCAGCCCATCAACGCCGGTTGATCCGATATACATTCCCGGTCTTTTTCTGACCGGCTCCAGTCCCTCTAAAACATAAATATCCTTCGCATCATACGAAGGCTTTTTCTCTTCTTTTTTCTTTGTTTCTTCCGCCATTTTTCTGTCATTCCTGCAAAAGCAGGAATCTATTTTCTTTAATTTAAATCCGTTTTCCCTCCTTTTTAAGGTAAAAATAAAAGCCCTTTAGGTGCTTTCATTATACCAAAATAAAACCCCAAAATCCAGTCTTTTTTTCTCTCTTTTTTGCCCCCTTTTTTATCATTGACAACCAAATTATTTAGTGCTATAATGTACCCAGAATCAATAAAACGGCTAAATGCCAAAACAAAAAGGAGAAAGATCATGAAAGCCTTAAACGAATATCTTCACTCTCTCTCTCTTCCTCTTATTGTCTTCATGTTTTTCCTGTTATTTTTGGATTACCTCAATATTATTGATCTTAATCCCCATTCCTCTACATCCACTTTCGCCCCCGCCCCCGTCTACACTCTAGCAGACAACCTCTATAATGTAGAATCATACGTTATAGATAACGAGACCGGGAACCCTGTCCCAGACGGAATATTCTGGGATTATGCAGTTCTCATAAATCCCAGAGTTTCAGGAGAACTAGTTGAAATTCCAAGTGAATTGCTTTCAAAAAAAAGCAATTCGCGAAGATCTCATTTCTTCTTTCTAGATGCTCTTAAAAAAGCATCTAAAGTTTACAAATTGAGAAAAAAAGAAGAAATAAAGGAGGCACTGTGGGCAACTAACGGGATTGATATCAGGAAAACTGATAATTTTCTTGATATTAAATTCTGTGTCAATAATGATAACTTTTTTATTATTGATCCAGAAATAAAGGGGAATGGTGGAGATAAAGTATGTATTCCAGAATTTTTCGCTTCCCATACCTCTCCAAAAGTATGGGAAAACGAAAGTTACTTTTTCTATCGCTACCAACTGGAACTTATCAGCTGGTAATCCGCGCAATACCGCCCCGCCTCATCCCCCTCCTTTTTCCCAACGCACATTTAACCCGCTTCGCAAGAAGCGGGTATTTTTTTATTAAATCTCCGCGAAAACCCCCGTTGCGTTAGTTAGGGGGTTTGAAGCGGTAAAGATTTAATAAACCCACGCCTAGGGCGGAGTGAAACTTTAAGATGCCACGGCCGTAAGGCCGTGAAGTTTCATTTTCTTAATAAAAATTGTCGATTAGACAATTATTTATCCCGTATTCTATCGGGACCTTATTATTAACCCTTTTCTCTCTTTTAATTAAAAATTAATAAGTTAAAAACAATCCTGAAAAACAATTGGTGATTAGCCCTGTTTTGAAGGATTGTTTTTAACTTATTAAATCTTTCTTTTGATCATCACTCCTTCCTTCTTTCTTATAATTAAAATTTTATTAAATATATTTTAAACGATTTAGTTGTTTGCTTTATAAATAAACGAATGAAACGCAAAATTTTCAGTTACAAAAAAGATTAGTCGGAAAATCTACTAGTCTCCATTTTATGGAGATTAGTAGAGGAACGGATACTAATCTTTTTTTCTGAAAATTTAAGAAAAATGAGTATTATTTATAGCAAACAACTAGTTAGTGAAAAATATATTTAATAAACTATCTCTTATCTCACTTCTATCCCAAATTTTTCCTCCAACTTTTTAATTATCTTCTCCATTATCTTGTCTGCCTCCTCATCCGTCAAACTTTTTTCTTTTGACTGCAACACTATTCTGAAAGTTAAGCTCTTTAAATTATCCCCCAATTTTTCGTCTTCATAAAAATCAACCATATCCACATCCCTTATTTCTTGAAAATCAACTCCCTGTATTTCTTTTAAAATTTCTCCCACTCTTGCCTCGCTTCCGGCTAAAAAAGACAAATCTCTCGTTATCGACGGATATTTTATTATTTCCTCATATTCCAATTCTTCTTCCGCTTCTTTTTCTAATTTTTCAAAATTAATCTCCGCTAAGGCAATCTTATATCCCTCTCTCTTCTCCGCCGTCAAACTCCCCACCGCTTCTCCGTCCGTTAAAACCAAAAGCTTCCCTTCTTCTTCTTTAAAATAAAAATCAGTCAGTCCCAATCTTCTTAAAAGTTCTTCTGTTATTCCTTTAAGTTCAAAAAATAAGTTTTCTTTCTTATGTGCCACGGCTATCCCTAAATTAAAATTTTCACTGATTTCCTTTCCGTCGTTATTAAAAACTTTTCCCAACTCAAAAATTGCCACTCTCTCGAAAAATCTGAAATTATCCAAAACATTTTTTATCAAAAGCGGCTTTAAGGAAACTCTTAAATGTTTTCTTTCCGCCGAAATCGGATTTTCCAAACTCACTCCGCCTTCTCTTGTAAAAGTGTAATTATAAACCTCATCAAGCGCGAGTCCGGCCAAAATATCTCTTATCTTTTCTTTCATTACATAAAGATTGTTCTCAAGCGGCGGATAGATAAGAAAATTGGGCGCTTCCGGTTTTATCTTGTTTACTCCGTAAATTCTCGCCGCCTCTTCCGCTAAATCCTGAAAGTTCAAGACATCGTTTTTTAAAACAGGCGGCGTCGCCATAAATCCGTCCTTGTTTATTTTTTTTATTGAAAATCCCAAAAGTTCAAGTTTTGCCGCCGCTTTTTTCGCGTCCATATCTTTTATCCCGGTAAAACCGGCAAATTTCTTTATGTCAAAATAAATCTCCTTTTTTTCTTTTTTGTTGAAATTTACATCCACGCCTTCTTTTACTTTTCCGCCCGCAAGTTCCTTCAAGAGTTTCAAGGCCTCGCTCATTCCGAATTCCGCCAATTCCGGGCTTAAACTATGCGAAAATCGCAAACTGGCATCCGTTATTATTCCTACTCTCTTGGAAGTTTTAAAAATATTCGCCTGTGAAAAACTGGCCGCTTCCACGATTATTTTTCTTGTTTTTCCGTCCACCTCCGCTCTTTTTCCTCCCTTAATTCCGGCTATAGCGAGCGGCTTTTTTTCATCCGCAATAACCAGCGTATTTTTATCGAGCTTTATTCTCTTATTATCCAAAGTTTCTATCTCTTCTCCGTCTTTCGCCCGCCTTACAATGATTTCTTCTTTTTTTTCTTTCTTTGAGCCTGTCGATAATCCTCGCAAATCGGCAATTTTATCAAAATCAAAAGCATGCATCGGCTGTCCCGTCAAAAGCATCGCGTAGTTCATTATATCCACCACTAAACTTATCGGTCTCATTTCGGCATCTTCCAAAACTTCCTTCATCCATAATGGCGATTCCCCGTTCTTTTCTATTTCTACCACCGCTCCAATATATCTCCCGCAAAGTCCTTTTTCTAAAATTTTAACCTCCAGCTCTTTTCCTTTTTTCGGAAATCTTAAGCTGAAATTCGGAAGTTCGCTCCTCTTCTGAAGCGCCGCCATTATCTCCCGCGCTATGCCATAGTGCGACCCTGCATCCGAATACCTGTTCGGCAAAATCGATATATCGATTACTCCTTCTCCTAAATCTTCCGCCTCAAAAGAGTAATCGGTTAATAATTCCAACACCTTATCTTTTGCGGGGATTCTTGGGTCTATTCTTTTTAATAATTTATAAGAAAATTTCATAATTCAAATTTATGCCGCCTTTTTTTCCGAACGCAAAAACTCTACATGCTTTTTTGCCAATTCCGAAGCTATTAAAGCTTTGATGCTATTTTTTGTTTCGCTTCCAAAAGCTTGTCTTGCATCATCTGTAATCACGTTTGAATCTGATGGAGCCGTTTTTTCTATCATCTCATTCAACTCTCGAACAATGTCTTCATAATTTTCTTCGGTTATTTCCTCGCTTTTTACTCTTTTAAAAAGCCGCAATTCTTCTAAGGGAATGCTGTCCGGATCTACCCCTACTAAATGTCTAACTGAACTTTCCACTCCTTTTATTCCGTCTCCTTTCGTCTGCGCTTTTTCAAAATCAGAATTTGCCTGGCTGATAAGTTCCCGCAGTTTATCTCTTAACTCCTCTGCTTCTTCTCCACTTTCCCCTTCTATTTTTGCTCTTATAATTTTTTTCTCAAATTTTTCCATTTCTCTTTTTTTTGCTAATTAAAATTGTTTTATAAATCTTAAATCATTCACGTAAAACATTCTTATGTCGGGAATTTTGTATTTTAGCATAGCTAATCTTTCCACACCCATCCCGAAAGCGAATCCCTGCCATTCTTTTTCACTTATTCCTACTGCTTTTAAAACGTTTCTATGCACCATTCCCGCCCCCATCACTTCAAGCCATCTGTTTCCTCCAGGCATTTTTATATCCAACTCCACTCCTGGTTCCACAAAAGGAAAATAACTCGGTCTGAATCTGAACTCCAATTTCTTCCCGAAAAACCTGTTAAAGAATTCCTCAATTATAAACTTGAAATTAGCCAAATTTATCGATCTTCCGATCGAAAGGCCTTCTATCTGATGAAAGTTTATTTCATGGCTCATATCTGTTGCTTCATATCGAAAAACTCTTCCCGGCACCACGATTTGAAAAGGAGGTTTATGCTCCTTCATAAATCTTATCTGCACCGGGCTGGTATGCGTCCGCATTAAAAACCTTTCGTTCTTTTTATTCAAAGATTGAGAATTATTGTCAGAAACTTTTTGATTGTTCGCAAGCCAAAATGTATCCCACATTTCCCTCGCCGGATGATTTTCCGGAATATTTAAAGCGTCAAAATTATAATATTCGCTCTCCGCTTCCGGTCCTTCTGCCACTGAAAAATTCATTGACTTGAATATCGAAACTATTTCTTTTTCCACTCTGGATAGCGGATGAAGTGAACCTCTTCTCAATTTTTTTCCCGGCATCGTCAAATCAAAATCTGCTTCGCTCTTCAAAGAAAGTTCCTTCCTTCTGCCTTCTATCTTTTCTTCCAGTTCTTTCCGCAAAGCATTCAACTCCGGACCCTCCTTCCTCTTTTCTTCAATGCTTTTTTCCGCAAGCGCCCTTAAAGCCGTTGTCACCTCTCCTTTTCTCCCTAAATAAAAAATCCGGAGCTCTTCAATCTTTTCCACATTTTTTGCTTCCTCTAAGGCCTGAATCGCTTCTTCTTTTATTTTTTTATAATCCGCCATTTTTTGTTTATTATATAATCATTTCAAAAAAAGAAAAAGCTTTCACAAATTGAAAGCTTTTTTTGTTGCGGGGGTTGGATTTGAACCAACGACCTCAAGGTTATGAGCCTTGCGAGCTACCACTGCTCTACCCCGCGTTCTCAAACGCGCATTTTGTATTATACATTCTAAAAAAATATTGGTCAAATCGCCTTGTTGATTTTTCTCTTAAGTTCGGATAACATTTTTTTGTACGCGGGCGTAGCTCAGTTTGGTTAGAGCGTCTGCCTGTCACGCAGAAGGTCGCCGGTTCAAGTCCGGTCGCCCGCGCATAAATTTCGTTAAAAATCTGGCTGGGTAGCTCAGTTGGTTAGAGCGGGCGTTTCATAAGCGTCAGGTCGTGGGTTCGAATCCCACCTCAGCCACCAAAGTTTATCTCACTCTCTTAAGAGTCCGAACTCTTGAAAAGCTTTTTTGTATTCTCTTACAATTCCCTCCACCTCTTCCAAGCTCAAAGAAAAACTTTCTTCATGCACGATTCTGTTTCTTATTTTATGCGCCTTCCAAATTTTTTCTACATTGGCAAGTTGAGCCGACGTTACTTGCTCCAATCTTTCCGCCATTGTTTCTCCTTTATATCCGGCCGCTTTTAAAACTTCGTCTAAAATTCGGTCGCATTCTATAACCGCCATTTTCACTTCCGCCTCTCCTTTCATTTTTATTCTTTTTTCAATCTGCGCCCAAGCTTTCAACACTCTCTTTTCGCTCACATCCGAAAATGAATATGTTTCCTTTAAGTCTTTCGCCACTTTTCGAAACAAGTTTAACTTAACTATTATATAAATTATTATTAAAAGGCAAAAAAGAGAAAAAATTGCCGCTACTGTTTTAATCAGCGGAAAATATCTTTCCAATAAAAAAATCTGATTTTTGACTAAAGCTTCCCCTCTTTCTAAAAAAGTGGACGCTTCAACTCCGTTTTTAAATAAAAAGGGAAAAAAACTCATATTTTTTCGTAAAATTGGCCTATTCCTAAAATATCTTCCTCTCTGAATTTTTTTCCGATAAGTTGAAACCCGACCGGCAGTCCTGTTTTCTCCGCTTTTAATCCTTCCGTCGGGATGGAAATTGCCGGCAGTCCCGCAAGTGGCGCCGCCACCGTAAAAATATCCCCATAATACATCTGAAGCGGGTCATTTATCTTTTCCCCAATCTTAAAAGCCACCGTCGGCGCTGTCGGCATAAGAATTGCATCAACTTCATAAAATGCCCTTTCAAAATCCGTCCTCATCATTCTTCTGACCTTTTGCGCTTTTCCGTAATAAGCGTCGTAAAATCCTGAAGACAAAACAAACGTTCCAAGAATTATTCTTCTTTTTGCTTCATCTCCGAATCCTTTGCTCTTATTATTTAAGTATATTTCTTTTAATGTCTCTTTTCTAAAAACCTTTTCTCTTATTTCTTCCGCTCCATATCGCAACCCGTCAAATCTGGCCAAGTTCGAACTCTCTTCCGCAAAAATAGAAATGTAATAGCAGGAAAGGGCATATTCGCTGTTCGGCAAACTTATCTTCTTGAATTTCATTCCTGAATTTTTTAATTTCTCCGTTGCTTTTTTCATCTCCAAAGCCGTCCTTTCATCCAGCCCCTTAAAAGTTCCTCTTTCTTCGTCAAAAAGTTCCTCCGGAATTCCAATCGTCAATTCTTTTATTTCTTTAAAATCAGGATTCGTGATTTCTTCCGAAAAATCGTGAAAAATAGTCGTCGAATCAAGCTTATCTTTCCCCACTATCGCTTTAAATAAAATTGCCGCGTCTTCCACTGTTTTTGTTATCGGACCGACTTGGTCGAAACTTGAAGCCGCCGCCACCACGCCGAATCTTGAAACCGCTCCGTAAGTCGGACGAAGCCCGACTGCTCCGCAAAAGCTTGCCGGCTGCCGCACCGACCCGCCCGTATCCGTTCCTAAAGCCGCCACCGCCATTCCTCCCGCCAAAGCCGCCGCCGACCCCCCCGAGGTTCCTCCCGGCACCCTCTCTAAATCAATCGGATTTCTCGTTACCTGCCACGCCGACTGTTCCGTTGTCGACCCGAAAGCAAACTCGTCCATATTAGTTCTGCCTAAAAAAACCGCGCCCTCTTTCTTTAATTTGGAGACAACCGTTGAATCGTATTCCGCTTTGTATCCTTTTAAAATTTTCGAACCGGCTGTAAATTCCTTTCCCTTCTTTAAAATTATGTCTTTTATGGCTATCGGTATTCCTGTTAAATATCCAACCCTTTCTCCTTTCTCTATTTTTAAATCCACTTCTTTCGCTTCCTCTTTTGCCTCTTTTCTCCAAACTTCCAAAAACGCCTTAACTTCTCCGTCTTTTTCTTTTATTTCATTTAAAAAAAACTCCGCCGCCTCGCTCGCGCTGAAATCTTTTTTCA
Source organism: Minisyncoccota bacterium (assembly GCA_041651415.1). Taxonomy (GTDB): domain Bacteria; phylum Patescibacteriota; class Minisyncoccia; order UBA6257; family XYB1-36-10; genus JAQVXM01. The sequence goes on along the minus strand of JBAZJH010000005.1, from coordinate 25,649 downwards.
CCAGTCCTTCATGAAATTCTTTTATTGTTATTTCCGGTTTTAACATAGCTTGTTTTTTCTGCTCGTCCCGCCTAAAGCTCGCCATAAAGCGGGCAATTAAGAACCTGCCTTTTACCTTTCAAAAACCTTTGGAATTTTTAAATATCCCTTTTCCTTTCCTAAAAACTGCTCTTTTTCCTCGCCTGTCCCGATACTTTCTTTCTCTTCGTCTTTTATCGTCTCGCTTGCGTTTTTTCCCAAAATTTCTTTGTCTTCTCCTTCCGGCGCTTCTTTCAGTTTATCAAAAAAACCCACGATTTCTTCCGCGTCTTTTTGGAATCTTTCCGTTTCTTCTTCTGAAAGCTTGAGTTTTGAAAGCTCTGCCAAATGCTTTACTTCTTCTTTGTCTATCCTCATAAATTCCTCTTTATCATAACGAATTTTTTGTCAAAAACAAATCTCTTCGTTTTTTTACATCTTCTCCACCGCTTCAATTCCTAGAACAGCAAGTCCGTTTTTTAAAACTCTGCCTGTCGCTTCCGCCAATGCCACCCGCCCCTTTGAATCCGCTATTTTATTTCCCGCGTAAAAAGCGTTGAAAGCGCTCGCCAATTCATATAAATATGTCGCGATATAATTAGGCGCCAAATTTTCCTTCGCCTCTTTTATTATTTCTGAAAACTTGCCTAAGATTCTCACTGTCTCATTCATCTTAAAATCTTCAGAAATTTCCCCTTCTACCCCGTTCTTTTTTGCCTGTTCTATTAGTGACCTTATTCTCGCATAAGTATACATAAGATAAGGTCCTGAATCCCCTTCGAAAGAAATTGATTTCTCAAAATCAAAAATAATGTCTCTTCCCGGCGACTGCTTTAAAATGGAATATTTTATAGCCCCTATCGCCACCTTATCTCCGATTTTTTCCCAGTTTTCCAAATTAAATCCGTCTTTTTCCGCCACCTTCAGATAAATTTCTTCTTTTACCTTTTCTATTAAATCTTCCGCCGCAATCGCCTCTCCCGTTCTTGAGGACATTTTTCCGGTTGGAAGTCGCAGCATTCCATGCGAAATATGGGTTATTTTTTTAGCTATCTCCGGCATCACTTCTTCCATTGCCGCTAACACCACTTTAAAATAAGCATCCACTTCATTTCCCGTCACCACAATCGATTTTTTAAAAGGATATTTTTCGCTTTTCAATTTTGCCAATCCCAATTCTTTTGCTTCATAAGTCGGCAATCCGTTCTTATTTATAAAAACTCTCGTGTGAAGCATCTCGTCTCTCTTTTCTCCTCTAAAAACCACCGCCCCTTCGCTTTCTTCAAAAACTCTTCCTTTATTTTTTTCCACTATTTCTTTTCCAATTTCCCATGTTTCGCTTTCAAAAAAATAAAAATCAAATTTTGTTCCCAGCCTCTTGTATATTTTTTCAAACATTTCCAAACTGTCCTCTCTTCCTTTTCTATAAATTTCATTTATTTTTTCATCTTCTTTGCTGTAAACTTTTTTATTTATCTCGTCTATTTCTTTTTTTGCCTCTTCATCTTCTTCGTATGCTTTCGCTCCTATGGCATACCCTGTCCCGTCTTCTGCTCTTCCTTTTTCTTTCAAAACCGCCCACACCGCTTTTGCCACATGTAATCCTGTATCCCCTTGATAATCCGCTCTTTTCACTTCCGCTCCGTTATATTCAAAAATCCTTGCCATTGCTTCTCCTATGGCATTGCTCATCAAATGGCCGATATGAAATTTTTTGAACGGATTTAAATCCGTATATTCCACTATTGTCTTTTCTCCGCCCAAATCTTCATTTTTCCCGTAATCATCATTTTCTAAAATCTCCACCAAATTTTCTTTAAAAAACTTTTCCGATAAAAATATATTCACAAATCCCGGCGCCACGGCAGTCGCTTCTCTTATATTTTCATCCCTTAAAAAATTTATTTTCTCCGCAATTTTTTCCGCTGCTTCCATCGGATTTTTTCCTTCTGTTTTGGCTATTTTTAAAGCTATTGCTGTCGCCAAATCTCCTCGTCCTTTTTCCGCCGGATATTCCATTTTTATTTCCCCCGCCGAAAAACCCAGCTCCTCTGTCGCCTCTTTTATTTTCCTTTCTGCATTTTTTTTTACTTCTTCCGCCAAATAACTCATTTCCCCAATTTTACCCTCTGTTTCATTTTTTTTCCAGAAAAACCTCAAAATAAAAACAAAAGTTGCAGTAAGGCAACTACCTTATTATCACTATACCCTCTCAAAAAAGAATTTTACTAATTAACTTAAAGAGAATTAAGTGTGCTCGCAGCGGATTATTCGGCCGAACGGACACGGTTCCATTAAAGACGGAGAGTGAGGCCGAATCCTGTCAAAATCCACGCTGGGGATTTTGACAAAAGCGAGAGCACACTTGATTCTTTTATTTATCTAATCATCTCCAAAAATTCTTCCTTTTTATCACACCTCTCTCCCTAAAAAGAATTTATAAAGTAGCGCACCAAATTGTATTTTTATGAGAGTAAGACCGGCCTAGCGGCCTTGGAGCGCTCTTATAAAAATACATTTGGTGCGCTTTGTTTATTCTCATTCTCTCATAAAACTATCCAATCATTTCTAAAAATTCTTTCTCCCCTATTATTTTTACTCCTAATTCTTTCGCTTTCTCCTTCTTGCTACCCGCTTCTTCTCCCATAACGACATAGTCCGTTCTTTTACTGACTGATTCCGACACATCTCCTCCCATTCTCCTTATTTTCTCCTTTGCTTCTTCCCGCGACATTTTTTCCAAACTTCCCGTTAAAACAAAAACTTTCCCCTCTAATTTTAAATTTTTTTCTCTCTTTTCCTCTTTTATTCTCACTCCATTTTTTTCCAATTTTTTTAATAGCTCTTCATTGTTCTTTTCATGAAACCAATTATAAACATCTTCCGCTACTTTCGGCCCCACATCCTTTATTTCCTGCCAACTATTTAAAGAAACACTCTGCGCTCCGCGCAAAATATCGCTCACCCTTAATTTTCCACCTTCAACTTTTAACTTGCGCGCTAATTGCTCCGCAATCACGTGCGCTGTTTCTTCTCCCACCTGCGGGATAGACAAAGCGTACAGAAATCTCGGTAAAGTCGTTTCTTTTTTCTCCGCTATTTCTGAAATTATATTCTCCGCCGATTTTTTTCCGAATCCTTCCAAAACTTCTATGTCTCCCTGCCTTAATAAAAATATATCCGCCGCATCCGCTATCATTCCTTCGTCTAAAAATCTATCAATTATTTTTGGCCCAAGCCCACGCAAATCAAAAGCTCCCCGCGCCACAAAATGCTGCAATTCTTCCCTGTGTCTTGCCCCGCATTTCTTATTGGAACATTTGAAATAAACCCCGTCTCTTTCTACTTTTGCTCCGTCAATCGGACAAACATTCGGCATCTTGAATTCTTTCTCCTTTCCTTCTCGCAATTCCGGCAAAACTTTTATTATTTTCGGAATCACATCTCCCGCTCTTGATATCACAACCGTATCTCCGATTTTTACGCCTAATCTCTTTATCTCGTCAAAATTATGAAGCGTTGCATGCGTTATCACGACTCCCGCCACTTCGACCGGCTTTAAATCTGCTACCGGTGTCAATATTCCCGTCCGCCCTACCTGCACTCTTATATCTTCTATTTTTGTCGTCGCCTCTTTCGGCGAAAACTTATAAGCTATTCCTCCTCTCGGCGCTTTTCCCACAAATCCCAATCTCTTGAAAATATCATTTCCGTTTGTTCTGATAACCACTCCGTCAACTTCATAAGGAAGTTTTTCTCTTTCTTTTTCCCATTTGTTTCTGAACTTTATCGCTTCCGGCAAATCTTTTGCTTCTTTATCATTTTTCTCCACCGGAAATCCGGCTTTCCTTAAAAACTCATGTTCTTCTTTGTGACTTTTAAGTCCGATATCTTCTCCCAGTCCATAAGCGTAAAAAGAAAGCTTTCTTGAAGCCGTAATTTTCGGGTCAAGCCGTCTTAAGCTTCCCGCCGCCACATTTCTCGGATTGGCATATATCTTTCCTCCTTTTTTTTCTTGTTCTCTGTTTATTCTCTCAAATTCCGCCTTAGTCATGTAAGCCTCTCCTCTTACTTGAAGTTCTTCTGGAATCGTTTTTCCGCCTCCTTTTATTTCAAGCGGAATATCTTTTATGGTTTTTAAATTCTCTGTTATGTCTTCCCCAACTTTTCCGTCTCCTCTTGTCACTCCTTTTTCCAAAATTCCGTTTTTATAAACAAGTTCCACCGCCAGTCCGTCCATTTTTAGTTCTAAGTAATATCCTCCTTTCACTTTTCCTTTTAAATAATTTTCCATCCTTTCTTCCCACTCTCTCATTTCTTCTTCGGAAAAAGCGTCATTTAAAGACAGCATCGGTTCTTTATGAACTACTTTGCTGAATTTTTTAAGAGGCCTCCCTCCCACTTTTTGCGTCGGTGAATCCGGCGTTATTAAATCCGGATATCTGTTTTCTAATTCTTCCAATTCGTTTTTTAAAGTGTCAAATGCCGCGTCCGAAATCTCCGGCCGGTCATAGGTATGGTATAAATCTCTGTGTTTTTCAATAAGTTTTTTTAACTTCCCTATCCTTTTTCTTGCCTCTTTTTTGTCCATTTTTTACAAGTTTATTCTTATTGTCCGAATCGCGCTTCCATATTTTCCCGTCGAACTGAAATATCTCGGTATGCCCGAACCTGTTCCGGAAAGAGATTCTTCTTCGCTTACTTCTATTGAAAAAGAAGCTTTGTTTTCAAATTCCAAATCTAATCCCTCGCTATCGCATGAAATTTTTGCCCCTGCTCCGTTTTTCCCTTCATAAAACATTTCAAAAAGCATGCATTCCACCCCCGCGTCTGCCGCGAAAACCGCCCGCGCAGAGTGTGAAACATCAGCCGATCTTTTAATTTGATAGCTCATTAAAAGCCCCGCCACCACCGTCACGCTTGCTATGATTACTCCAAGAACCACTACCGTCAAAAACATCACTTGCCCCTCTTTTTTTCTTATAAAATTTTTTTTATTCATTAGTCATTCTTATTATTATCCTCCAAAATATTTTCTCGCGCTCACTCTTGTTCTGATTTCATTTTCTTTTTCCACTCCCGCCGCTTCCTCATTGGAAACTTTTATAACTATTTCTATTTCTTCAAAATCCGTTCCTGCCAAAACCCCTGCTCCGGATTTTTTATTTATATTAAAATTAAATCCTCCTATTTTCACATTTTCCGAAGTTAAAATTCCTTCGCTTGCTTCGCAAATTGCGTTATCAACCTGGCTTCTTTTTATGCTGTTTGAAAAAAAAGAATAAGTCACTTCACACCCTCTGTCATTCACAAAACTTAAACTTTCCAAATCGTTTCCCGAATCCGGATTAAAATCCTTGCCCGTTCTAATTTCCCTCATTATCTGTTCCAAAACCAAGCTTACATTATCATTGGCTGCCATAAGCCCCGTCATCAACCCTTGCTGCTGCAGCATTTTTACATAAGCTCCGATAGCAATAGTTATAATTGTTGTAAAAAGACCGACTGCTATTAAAAGCTCCGCCACTGTAAACGCGCTTCGCGCTCCGACTTTACGTCGGAGGCCCTCCCGACCAAAGCGCCGGGACGCGCTTTTATCGCCGAATAAAAATCCGCAAAGAAAATTCCTTATTCTTTCTATTTTAAACTTTAAACTTTTAGTTTGTTTCATCATCTCCAATTATAAAAATGGTCTTCCGCGTTTATGGAAAAATTATCGTCTTTCTCCCGCCATTTCACTGTCGCGCAAATATCAACTCTTGATTCGGAAATTGTGCTGCTCTCGCAAGAATCATCATCATAAGAAATAGAAAAATCAGTCTTGTTTAAAGAAACATTCCCGCCGATTTCCGATAAAGTTGAATCTAAACAATTTGCCCGTTTATCCCAGCCTTCCGTATCCAAACAATTCTTGTATCCTTCAAGATAAGCTGCCGCAAGATATGTCCCGGCATATTCTCCCGTTACTATTCTGTTTAATCCTATTGAAGTCGATAAAAAAGCAAACGTTCCGAGAATTCCAACTACAACAATTCCAATGGATGCAATCGCTTCTATCAGCGCTTGTCCTCTGGAATCTTTCAACCATTTTATTGAAACTTCTTTTCGCTTTTCTTTTTTGTTTTTCTTATTCATTAGAAACTTTTCTCGGTAAAAATTTATTTCTAATTAAGTCGCTTACTTTCTTGCAATTGGTTAAAAATTAGAAATTTTTAATTAGTGATTTTATATTATTTTTTGCTCGTTATCTGCCCCACTTTATTCACTTCTACTCCCCGGCAAAAATCTGTTTGGCTTTTTAAGCATAAAAATATTTTCCCATCTTTGTTTGATTCCCTATCAATGAAAATTTCCGGATAAGGAGGAATAAAAACAAAATTAGCCGCGCTGTCTCCTCTTATAAAAATTTTCGAGTCGATATTATTGACGCTTTTCACAACCGTGTTCGTCGTTTCGTTATATTTTATTTCCTCTCCCGAAGGACATGTTCCGTCTAGATTTCTTTTTCTGAAATAAATCGTGTATTTTCCATTTAATTCTTCTCCCATATTTTCAAAAAAAACCCCGTATCCGCATCCGGATTTATTTCCTCCTTCCTCTTCTGCTAAAACTTGAATGCTGTAGGTTTTTGCCTTAAACAAACTTTGAATAACTTGCGCCTCTTCTCTGAAAAGAACCACTTGGTCTCGCAAAACTCCCGACTGCGACACAAACATTGAAGCCAAGACTGAAGTTACTCCAAGCACCACAAGCATCTCCACCACTGTAAAGCCCTCCCGACCAAAGCGTCGGGACGCGCTTCGCGTTCCGATTCTATGCTTAATCTTTTTTACCAATTGACAGATAAATTTTCCACTTTTCACTCCCTTATTATACCTCTTCAAATCAATCAAAAAAAGCCTCCACTAAGAGGCTTCTTTAAAAACTTTCTTCTTAAAAAATTCCAAAAAGCCCGAAATAATTAAAAAGTATCGTTTCTCCAAAAAAGAAAACCAAAAAAGAAGAAATAACCAAAAAAGGGCTAAAAGGAATCGTCATTCCTTTTTTTGTTTCTTTTCTCACTATCATTTTTATTCCTACTGCCGCGCCGATTATAAAAGCCAAAATAATTAAAAGAAACACATCCGGCCATCCGAATAAAAGTCCCAATACTCCGGCTAATTTCACATCCCCCATCCCCATCCCTTTGCCTCGGCTGAGAAAAAAGATGATAAAAAACAAGAGAAAAGATAAACCTGCCGCGGCAATATGGTTTATAAAAGCTCCGTTTGCTCTTAAACCGAACATCGATGAGTATCCTCCTAAAAACGAGCCCTCCGCCAAGCCGAATTTCCCAAAATAATCCAAAATAAATACAATTGCCAAACCGAAAATCGCTAGGGCTAAATTAATCTCATTGGGCACTATTTTAAAACGCCAATCTATTATTGCCGCCAGAATTAAAAAATAAAAGGCCAAAATAAAAAACAGCGATAAAACTATAAACCACCCCATTGGTTCTCCGATCAAAAATAACTGCCTCGCAAAATACATTTTTTCAAAAATAAAAGGAACTCCCGCCGTAACTATTCCGGTTAAAATTTCTACCATCGGATATTGCCAGCTTATTTTTCCTCTGCATTTTCGGCATCTTCCAAGAAGAAAGATAAAACTTAAAACCGGAAAAAGTTCCAGCCAGCCTATCTTTTTTCCGCAATGCGGGCATTTTGACCTTCCTCCCGTCTTCTGAAACAAATAAAGTTCCGGTTTATACCGAAGAGAAACCACATTTAAAAAACTCCCCGCTATAAGCCCGAGTAAAAATAAAAAAATATAAATTCCTTCCATGTTTTAATTAACTATTCCGAAGCTAAGCAATAAAATGTTTTGCTCGCGCAGTCATTGGCTCCTATTGTACCGACATTATATCCTTCCGAACTTCCTTCTGTTAAAGTTGTTCCTATCAAATATCCCGCCCCGTCTTTTTTATAAAAATAAGTCCCATCTATTGTTAATTTTCCCGTGTCCAAACCCGCGCCGATTCCCGTAATTAAATTGCCCGCCGGGTCAGCCGGATAAGAACCGTTTTTCAAATAATAAAGTTCCAATGAATTTCTTATTTGGTTTAAATTGGCAATCTTTTTTGCGTCTGCTCCCGCCCTTCTCGCTCCTCCCAGTCCTACCAGAATCAAAGACGCTAAAATTCCGATAATCCCGATAACTACCAGCATTTCAATCAATGTAAATCCCTCTCTTGCTCTTCTTATATTTTTAAAAATATTTTCCATTTTTTTTCGCGTTATTTATAAAACCTTAACTAATAAACTAACCTAAAACGCTTGCGCTAAATTATAGATTGGTAAAAGTATGGAAGCGAACAAGAAACCCACAAAAACCGCTATGAAAACCATTAATGCTGGCTGTATTAATTCTACCAAATTAGAGACCTTCTCGTCTATCTGTCTTGTGTAAAAGTCCGCCACCTTCTCTAAAAGCTGGTCTACTCTTCCTGTTGTTTCTCCTATCGCCACTAAATTAGAAACTAAAAGTGGAAAATGTTCCGCTTCTTCTAAAGCTCTCGACATCAATTCTCCTTCTTTTATTTTTTCCGCTATTTCCTCTAATTCATCTTCATAAACAAAACTCCCAATCGTCCTTCCGGTTATTCTGACTGCTTGCACCACCGACACGCCTCCTTTTATTAAAACTGCCGCCGACTGGGAAAATCTTGTTATGTAAATTTTTGTGAATAAATCCCCGATAACCGGTATTTTTAATTCCAAATCATTTAAAAGCGACTTTCCTTCATCCGTTCTGAAATAATCAATAAGCACTACTCCCACTACCACGCCTATAGCGATTATCGCCCACCACCACGCCAAAATAAAATCTCCCGCGCCAAGAATTAATCTTGTGTAAATTGGCAGCGTCACTCCTGTTTCCGTAAATATCGGTTTCAATTGAGGAAAAACATAAACCACCATCACTATCACCACTACCACGAAAAGTCCGATCACAAACGCCGGATAAATAAGAGCGCTTCTCACTTTCCCGGTAAGAGTTTCTTCTTTTTCCAAATAATCTGCCATAAATCCCATCGCCTCGTCCACTCGCCCCGTTACTTCCGCCGCTCTTATCATGTTCACGAAAAAATCTGAAAAAACATTTTCATGTCTTGAAAGAGCTTGCGAAAAAGGCACGCCTGAACTTATATCCGCCGACAAATCAAAAATAACTTCCTTTAATAATTTATTGTCTGTTTGTCTGTATAAATTTTTTAAGCTGTCTCCGATTGGAATTTTTGCTTCCAGAAGCGTTGAAAGCTGCCTTGAAAAAATAACCAAATCTCTGGATTTTACCCTGTTGAAAAAATTAGCCAGCGCATCGGTAAAAGTTTTCTTTTCCGCCGATTCCACGCTTAAAACAAAAAGTTCATGGCCGTTTAAAATAGAAATAGCCGCCTCTCGGCTGGCTGCTTCCACCGCCCCTACCTGTAATTCTCCTTGTTGATTTCTCGCGCTGTATTTAAATTTCATTTTCGTTTTCTAATCGGTCATTGGAAATTAGTAATTTAGTCATTTTTTATCCCCTACGTTCTTTCAAGAAGTATTCTAAGCTCTGATGGATTCAAAGAATGCGCCTCCGCATTTTCCAGAGAAATTTCTTTTTTCATTACCAAACCCGCTAATGCTCTGTTTAGAGTCATCATCCCTTCTTGCACGCTCGTTTCAATCACTAAATCGATTTGGAAAATTTTCTTCTCCCTTATTAAATTTCTAATTGCCGGATTGACTATCATAATCTCCGTTGCCGGCACTCTTCCTCCATCCACTCTCGGAACCAGTCTCTGGGAAACTATGGCAAGCAGTGTTGAAGCTAGTTGGCTCGTCACCTGCGACTGCTGGTCGGCCGGGAAAGAATCAATTATTCTGTCTACTGTCTGTGAAGCTGAATTAGTATGTAAAGTTGAAAAAACCAAATGTCCGGTTTCCGCCGCCGTCATCGCCATTCCAATTGACTCCCTATCTCTCATTTCTCCAATCATTATCACGTCCGGGTCTTGTCTTAAAACTGAACGCAATCCGTCATGAAAACTCGGCGTATCCGTTCCTATTTCCCTTTGAGAAACGATGCTCTTGTCTTGAACAAACAGATATTCCACCGGGTCTTCCACTGAAACTATATGCTCCGTTCTTGTATGATTTATCTCATCTAAAAGCGCTGCCAGCGTCGTTGATTTTCCCTGTCCCGCCGGACCCACCACTAAAATAAATCCTTGTCTCGCTTTGGCAAAATCATGAAATATTGACGGCAATCCCAAATCTTCAATCGTCTTCGCTTGCGCCGGAATCAGCCTTAAAGCCGCCGACATATACCCGCGTTGAAAATAAACATTTACTCTGAATCTTGCTTTATCCTCAAAAGGAAGAGAAAGGTCAACTTGTCTGTCTTTTGAAAAAATTTCTTTTTGTTTTTCAGAAAGCATCGCCAGCACCAATCCTTCCGCCGCTTCTGGTGTCAACACTTCTTCCTTTTCTAAAGGAAGTAAAAATCCATCCACCCGCAAAATTGGTTTTCTTCCGACCGCAATATGTAAATCGGAAGCTCCTTGTCTCGCGCAAGTTAATAACAGTTCGTTTAACTTTACTTTATAATCCATATTTCTTTAATCATAACATATTGCTAAATTTATATAAATTTTATTTTAAAACTTAGTCAGTCACTTCCCTTACTCCGCTGTTTCTCTCAAAACTTCTTCAATCATCACTTCTCCAGCCAAAGCTTTCAAAACTCCGTCTTGTCTTAAAGTAAGCATTCCCTGTCTCTTTGCTTCCTTTAAAATTTCCGTTCCTGAATAATTTGGCAACGACAGCGTTTCCGCCAGCTCTTTTGTCATTTCAAAAATTTCAAAAAGCGCCACCCGCCCGATTGTTCCTTTATTTTTGCATTTCAGACATCCTTCCGCCTTATAAATTTCGTAAGGCGCTTTTATTTCCCCTCTTTCTTCTTTTGGCAAACTCGCTATGACTTTTTCTATTTCCTCCGCCACTTCCGCCGGCGCCTTAATTTTCTTTTTGCAATCTGGGCAAAGTCTGCCGACCAATCTTTGCGAAGCCATCAAATTCATCGCCGCCGGCAATAAAAATTTTTGCACCTTCATATCAAGCAATCTTGGAATCACCGAAATTGCGTTATTGGTATGGATTGTCGAAAGCACGATGTGCCCGGTTAAAGCGGCATGCACCGCAAGCTCCGCTGTTTCACTGTCTCTGATTTCGCCGACCATTATCACATCCGGGTCCTGTCTCAAAATTTGTCTGAGTCCGGCTGAAAAAGTGTAGCCGATTTCCGGCCTTACTTGGGACTGGTTTAATCCTTCAATATAGTATTCCACCGGGTCTTCCAAGCTCACAATGTTTACGCTGTCTTTATTTAAAATTTGCAGAATGCTGTAAAGCGTTGTTGTTTTTCCGCTTCCGGTCGGCCCCGACACAATAACCATCCCAAACGGTTTTTCTATTCCGATATTTATTATTTTTCTGTTATGTTCGCTTAAACCCAATTGCTCCAATCCTTTTAATCCTGTCGTCGGGTCTAAGATTCTTAAAACCACTTTCTCCCCTGCCGGTGTCGGAAAAGTCGCCACGCGAAAATCTATGTCTCTTCCGGAAACAATTGTTCGAAATCTTCCATCTTGAGGAATTCTATTTTCATCAAGCTTTAAATCCGACAAAACTTTTATTCTCGCCACTATCGGCTGTTCAAGCGTTGAGGGAAAAGACGCCACTTCCTGCAAATCTCCGTCTATTCTGAATCTTATTCTAAGCCGCGTTCTCTGCGGCTCTATATGAATATCTGAAGCTTTCAGGTCAACCGCCTCCTGTAGCGTTGAAGAAACTATTTTTATTATCGGCGCCTCTTCTGAAACCGCCGCCCCTTCGTCAAGCCGCACCACTTTTTGGGAAGACGCTCTCGCTTCCGTTCCGTATTTTTGTCCCACCGATTTCATCGCCGCTTCCACTTCGCTTTTGTAAGGAGAATATTTTTTGGAAATTAAATCAAAATCTCTCATGGAAATGACATAAACTCCCAAACTTGTTGAAAACTTTTTCGCCACAAAACGCAGAGCGTCTTGCGCTCTTGGGTCGTCCGGATAAACCATTCCAACTGTAAGCATATCTCCGCTTTTCGCGATCGGTATCACTTTATAATTGGAAACCGTCTCTTCCGGAATAAAACTCATTATCTCTTCTCCTACTTCTTCTGGAACCACCTTTCTGAAAGGAACGCCTAAAAGTTCTCCTTTCAGTTCCGCCATTTTATAACTGTCCGCCAATCTTCTTTCATAGATGATCTCGTCCACCGGCTTATTACTAAAACTAAGCTCTTTTAAAAGCTTTTCATAATTTGCGGAATCGATAATTCCTTTCTCCGCTAATTTTCCCAAAAATACGCTGTTTTCCATAATTACTTTTTCTTATCTCGTCTCTTCTTTCCGCTTTTAGAGCTAAGGTTTTTCTATCTGCCTGTTTTTTATCTTTTATCCGCTCTAAAGCGGCTGAAACGGATTTATTCTGCCAAGCGTTCCTTCGGTTATCGGCGAAACTTGTTGTTTCAAATTTTTGAAGTTCGGATGATTGATTAATGTTTCTTGATTGGCTTTTTTCTGAACCGTCTCAAGCTCTGTTGCTGAAATTTCCAAATATGATTTTGAAGAAAGTGCTTCAATTAAAGGCGTTTCAGCAAAAAAGAAATAATAAACAACCACCCCCGCGATTCCCACCACAAAAACGCCGGTTAAAACCATCATCCAGGGAAAATTCTTTTTTTCTTGTTCTACTACAAAAGCCATATCTTTATTTTTGATAATAAGTTTCCACCACCATATTATAAGTTAAATTTCCTCCCGGTTCTTTCGTGCTGTCCGCTTCCACGCTTGTAACATCCATCAGCTTTATATTATTTTCCAGTCCCGCTACAAAACTTTTGAAATTAAAATAATTTCCGCTTGCTCTGAAATTTATTTTCATTTTTCCCACTTCTCTTATTAGCGACTTCGCGGAAACTGCTTCCCCTTGCCCTTCTTCCACTTCAATATTCATGAGAGTTATGTTATTCATACCCGCTAAAGCCTGAATTTGATAAACCGCATCCGCCACCTCTTCTTTGTTTGGCAACGCCAAAGCTAAAAGATTTTGAATGCTTGAAGCATTTTTGTAATCGGTAAAAAGATTGTTGAAAGATGCTTTTGCTTCCTCTTGAGCTTTCAGATAATTTCTGCTTGCCGTAAGTTCCGCTCTCAACTGGCTTATTTCTGAAAATACCGGCTTAACAAAACTGCCGAAAATATAAAGAGATAGAAGCAGAAGAACCACTGCTAACATTAAACTTATTAATCTTTTCCCCGATTCTTTCATCTTATTTTGTTCCTAATAAAATATTTTCCGCCACGTTAAAAATGATTGTAAAATAAACTTGCCCTCCTTGCGACAAACCGGCTGAATCAAGCATCACTCCAGAAACTCCTTCCGTTTCTTGAAAAGCTTGCAGTTGTTTTGAAAGATCTAAAAATGTTTTTGCTGTTCCGGTCGCCTTCACTGATTTTTCCGGAACCAATAAAGAAACTTTACTGAAGTAAACATTCTGATTTGTTCTCTTTTCTAACATTTCCAAAAAATTTGAAGATTTTATGTGATCATCCAAAAGCCCTTTCATATTCGATAATCGGGAATAAAAATCTATCACCGCTGCTTGTTCTTCTTTTGGCACTCCTCCGATTAAATCTTCTGCTTCGGTTCGCGCCGCTTCGCTTTGGTTTAAAAGAAAAGTTTTATAGCCAAACTCCGCTCCGATATAAGTTGCTATCATTAAGAAAAAAACCACAACCGAAAAAATCAGTATGCGCCACATCACGCCGCTGGAAGACGAACGCTTTTTTATTGTTAATCTCTCTAATTCTTGTTGGTTGTTTCCTTGAATCACGATTTTTTATTTTTTTAAATTTCCCGAAGAGAAAGCCCCAAAGCCACCGACAAAACTGTCCCCAGTTCCGGAACAAGAGGCGCTAATTCGTCTTTATAGCCAAACCCTGATAGAGCGCTTCCTTTTACCGTCGTCACTCCTGTTTGGCTCCTCACATATTCCAAAAGTCCTGGCAGATTTGCTCCTCCCCCGGTCAAAATCACTCTCTCCACTTTGTCTTCTTGGTCTTTTTCGTATTCATTCTTGACCCCTATAGACTCTTTTATTATAACATCGACAAACGGGAACATTATTGTGGACAACTCATAATCTCCGCCCGTTCCCGTCAGCCCTTTTTGCTTTTTCAACTCCTCCGCTCTTCTCAAATTTATGTTTAATCCTTTCGAAAGAGCATGCGTTAGATGACTCCCAGCATAATCAATCTGATTGCTGGATTTCAAAAACCCTCCCTTCGCCACTAAAATTCCGGTTGAGTGCGACCCGATATCTACAATCATAGTTGTCGTCGCGTCTCCTCCGATAAGCGCCCGGACATTGCTTAGACTTTCCACTTCCAAAGCTGCCAGATTTAATCCGGCTCCTTTAAAAATCTCTTTGTATTGTCTTATTTTCTCCGTCGGTACCGACACTAAAAGAATCTGCCTGAGAACCCTCCCGTCTTTTTCTCTTTTTCCAACCGTCATCCAATCAAGCGTCACTTCCGATATCGGCATCGGCACATATTGCCTCGCCTTAAACTGAATTGTATTCGCCACTTCCTGGTCTGAAATGTCCGGCATCTCGATTAAAGTCGTAAAAGCTGAAAAAAGAGGCAGGGACGCCACCACATTTTTTGCTTTTACTTTCAATTCTTTTTTTAAAAGCTGCAGCAATTTCACTGCCTCCTTGTCAAAAATTTTCATCGTGCTCGTTTGAATCACTTCATTCAAGCGGTCAAAATATCCGTAATTGTTTAAAATTCCGTAATTATTGAGATAAGCTGAATTTTTTCCTTTTGTCACCTCTACCGCCTTTATTGAAGCTGTTCCGATATCCACGCCTAAAACATCTCCCGAAGAGAAAATTGCTCCGATATTTTTAAAAAAACTTAAGTTAAACATAAAATTTATTCTGAAGAATCGCTTTTGTTATTCTCCCTTCCTCCGCCTCCGCCGATTAGCGGATGACGAATAATGAGTCAGTCAAAAATCCGCTTCTTTATTTTCTGAACAAAATCGAAGAGCTACAATATAATTATATTATGTTATTGTTTTTTTCTAAAGCCAAAGAAATTTTTCTGGACATTTTTTTCCCGCCTCTCTGCCTTTCCTGCCGCCGTTTTCTTTTGGAAAACGAGCGGAAAAAAAGCGTTTGCCAAAAATGCGCCGCCTCTGTTATTTTAAATACTTCTCTTTTTTGCCCCGTCTGCCATTCCCGCCTGCCTGTCTCGTCGCAAGACGGACCTGTCTCGTCGCAAAGTGACGAATCGGAAAATTTTCCCCGCCCCCACTGCCATAAAGATTGCGGTTTTTTTCTCGCTTCCGCCGCAAGTTTTTCCGTTCCCGCCGTCCGCAATCTGATTCATCTTCTGAAATTCGGAAAAATTCCTTTCGCTTCTAACTTTCTTTCCGAGATTATGATTTCTTATTTTCAATCTTTAAATCTCGAGTTGAAAAATTATTCTGTCATTCCCCTTCCGCTTTCCAAAAAAAGAATGAAAGAACGCGGTTTCAACCAATCCGAACTTCTGGCTGAAAAATTTTGTTTCGCTTTCAATCTTCCTCTTTTAAAAAACTTGATTCGCTCCTCCGACCGCAAACCCCAATCCGAAACCAAAAATCGCGCCGAACGCGAACAAAATATTAAAAATTGCTTTGCCGTTAAAAATAGTTCTATTCTCGAGAGAAAAAATATTATTCTGATTGACGATGTCTTCACTACCGGCTCAACCGCTCGCGAAGCCGTAAAAGTTTTAAAAAAAGCGGGAGTGAAAAAAATAATTTTTCTCACCCCCGCTAAAACTTGATTGTTCTTTTTTATTTGTTTCTGCTGAAGATTTTTTTGAAAAAATTCTTTATCGGATTAAAAACTTTTGAGAAAAACGATATCTTTGTTTTTTCTGTTTCGCTTATTTCGCTTGTAGAAGTCGCTGTTCCTTGTTTGCCAAATTCCGATATTTCGGTTGCCGCAATCGATAAATCCGTAATCGTTCCCTTCACTTGAAGCGTATCCCCGATTTTTATATTAACAATTGATGATTCTTTTTCACCTTCGCCGAAACCTTTTGTTATCTTGGCCTTGCTCGCATCAACCGTATAAATAATTTCCGTCGCTCCTTTTTCTTTCCCCTCTCCCGTTTCCTTGCTCTTCAACATAAAAGTGTTATTGCTTACTGCTATCACTGTTCCGACAATTCCCGTGCCCTCCTTTCTTTCTTTTCCAATCGCCTCTCCGTTTTTTATTTCCGAAGTGTTCGCCTCTCCAGTGTTCGCCTCTCCGTTCTTTATTTCTGGAGCATTCGCCTCTCCGACTATAATTTCTGAAGCCATAATGTTGGTTCCTTCTAATTTTCCTTTAACAGTCAGCTTGTCTCCAATTTTAATATCTGAAAGAGATATGGATGTTCCCGTCATTTTTGACTTGCCGACAAAAGAAGAGACTTTTTGAACCGCAGCTTCGGTTGCGTTAATTGAATAAATAGTTTCTGTTCCTTGTTTGCCCGGCTCTCCTTGCCTTCCGGAAATTGTGATTACTGTTCCCCCTGTTGATTTAACAGTTCCGACAATTACGCTTTCCCCGCTTTTTAAATCTGTCGTTGCGGCATAGGTTAATCCGGATGCAAAAAACAAAACCGCCAATATTACCAAAAAATTTAAAGAACTTTTTATTTTTCTCATATTTTTAAATTTAATTTTACCTTTATATAATTATATCTCCAATTGAATACGAATAAAAACAAACGTTTCTTTCGTTTTTGATGATTTGCGCGTTTAAAACAAAAGTTACTTGCTCTTTTTGAAATTATGCCAAACAACGAGCAAAGGACTTGCCATAAAAATTGAAGAATAAGTTCCTATCGTTGTTCCGATAAGAATCGTCAGCACAAAATATTGCAAAGTTACGGGCCCCGCGAAATAAAGCGCGATTAAAACAAGAATCAAAGTTAAAGAAGTGTTTATAGACCTCGCCAAAGTTTCGTTCACGCTTTTATTCACTATCTGGTCAAAAGGAACTTTGCCTCTTTCTTTGGAAAGATTTTCTCTTGTTCGGTCAAAAACCACAATTGTGTCATGCACCGAAAATCCGGCAATCACGAGAAGCGCCACGATAAAATTAGTGTCCACTTCGACTCCTTTAAAACTTCCCAGCCACGCGAAAACTCCCGCCGGAATCATAACGTCGTGAAAAAGAGAAACAAGAGTTGCTACTCCGTATTTCCAGGAAGCCACCGGATAAGAAATTTTTCGGAAAGCGAAAGCCACATAAAGCGAAATCCCGATAAGAACAAGCGCCACCGCGATAAGAGCTTTGTTTCTTAATTCTTTTCCGACCGAAGGTCCGATTGATTGAAAAGACATTTCTGAAAAACTCCCCAATTCTCCGCCGATAATCGAAAGTATTTCTTTATGCTTTTCTTCCGATATTTCTTTTGTTCTTCCAATCAAGCTTCCGTCGCTCGCTTTATTGACCGACACTCCTTCCAATCCGTTCTTGCTTAAAACTTCCGAAAACTGCTGCGTTGAAACATCTTCTTTGAAGTTAATTTGCCACAAAGTTCCTCCGGAAAAATCTATTCCTTCTTTAAATCCAAAAACTCCCATCGAAACAAAGCTGGCAAGAAGCATTATTACCGCTATCCACAAAAAAATCGCTCTTTTTCCGATAATGTTAAGCATTGTTGTTTTTTTCGCCGGAAGGCAAATTTAATTTTTCTTTCATAAATACATTAAGCATTGTTCGCGTCACTGTTATCGCCGAAAACATTGAAAGTAGCACCCCGATTAAAAGCGTCAAAGCGAATCCTTTTACAAAGCTGGAAGTGAAATTATAGAGAATTAAAGAAGTTATGATTGTCGCAATATTGGAATCTTTAATGGAAGTCCAAGCTCTTTTGAATCCTTCTTCAATCGCCGCTTTTTTGCTTAATCCTCTTTTTATTTCCTCCTTTGTTCTTTCAAAAATCAGCACATTCGCGTCAATTGCCATTCCGATTGATAGAATAAATCCCGCCACGCCCGATAAGGTCATCGTTACCGGCACCGCTTTAAAAATCGCCATGGCTAAAATCGTGTATATAAGAAGCGCCGCTGAAGAAAAAATTCCCAAAGTTCCGTAGTAGAGAATCATAAAAACCATAATCGTTAATGTTCCAATCAGTCCAGCCATCAGCGCTTTTTTGAGCGAATCCGTTCCTAAACTCGCGCTTACCGTCTGTTGGTTTACCAAATTTATCGGCGCCGGCAACGCTCCCGCATTAAATCTTTCTACCAAACTCTTAGCTTCCGCAAGACTCATTCCAGTCACTTGCGCCGAACCGCCGGTAATCTTTTGCAACACCGTCGGCGCGGAAATTAATTTTCTTGAATCATTGGTGAAATTCGGGTCGTCCAAAAAAACCGCCAGCGGTTTTCCCACGTTTTTTCCGGTAATCTCTTCAAACATTTTTCCTCCCTCGTCGTTGAAATTCAAAAGCACAAGCGGCTCTCCCGTTGTCTGGTCGTATGATAATTGCGCTCCTTCGATAAATCTTCCCGTCAGCCCCGTTGTTTTGAAAACCGGTTTCTCCGGGTCGGCTGCGTCCACTTCTCTGAAATCCAAAAGCGGCGTCAGTCCGATTTGTTTTATCGCTTCGCTCACTTCCGTCACTCCGGCCAAATCCACCACCAATCTGTATTTTTCCCCTTCTTTTGCCGAAAACACTTGCGGTTCGGAAACTCCGAAAATATTCACTCTTTTCTCAATCACATCGCGCAATCCCGCCACCACTAAATCCTTATCGGCAGTTTCTACATTAGTCATATCCACTTCATATATAAGGTGGCTTCCGCCGACTAAATCAAGCCCCAATTTCCACGGCCTGAAATTTTCCGAAAATCCTTTAAACGGATAAATCGGATAGACAAAAAAAAGCGATAAAATTGTCGCCGCTAAAACCAAGATTAAAATAAAGATTCCTTTTCCTCTATTCATAGTTGATTTTTACTATACAAAATCCCCCTCCAAAAATCAACTTTTTTCTGAACTTAAATTAAATAAGGGTTTGCCTTTTTATAAGGCAAACCCTTCAAATAGAAACTAAATGCTTTTTACACCCTAATTTTAGCCATTAAACTTTTAAAAAAAACTTCCGTGCAATCAAAAGGAATAATGTTAATTTTTTTTTCTTCTCCGTCTGGTTGGAGAAAAAAAGTGACCCCGGGAGTGTTTAAACAAACCGCCTCAAAGTCAAAACCATAGCTTTCTTTCGCCCTCTTCCTGCTTTCCGGGCCGAAATTTCCGTCAGCTTCAATTCCCTCTTTTTCTTGCCACTTAGAAACAGCTTCGGCTGTTTTTTCCCCATAATGGCCATCAAAGATTAATTCCTTTCCTAATTGAAGCCCGCACAGAAAAATTTGCAATAAACCAACACAAACTCCAAAAGACCCCATATTCATAAACTCTGGTATCTTGTCCATCATCTTTCTCCTTTTTTGTCTCGTTTTTAGATTATTTTACCCGTCATTTCTAATCTAATCGAAAATTCAGTTTCTTTAAAACAGCTGCTCAATATTTTAAACAAAAACGAATAAAAATCAACTTTTTTCTGTGTCATTCCTCCGACACAAGGTCGGAGAAATCCATTTTGCCTTCTTTTCCGTCATTCCTTCGACACAAGGTTAGAAGAATCCATATCGCCTTCTTTTCCGTCATTCCTCCGACGCAAGGTCGGAGAAATCCATTTTGCCTTCTTTTCCGTCATTCCTTCGACACAAGGTTAGAAGAATCCATATCGCCTTCTTTTCCGTCATTCCTCCGACGCAAGGTCGGAGGAATCTATCTCTTTAATTTAGTTTCTGAGTTTATCGAAGAACTACAAATTCCTCTTTTTCCCTCTCCTTGAAAAATTATAAAAAATAAGTAAAATAAACCTGTTCGCTTTTTAATTAGGAATTAGTAATTCTTAATTAGAAATTTATATTTATCGCCCTCATAGCTCAGTTGGTAGAGCAGCTCCCTTTTAAGGAGATGGTCGTAGGTTCAAATCCTACTGAGGGCACCAGAAAAATTTGTTTATCTCACAAATCCCGATATTTTTTATAAAACACTTCATATTTCAACCAATTAGGCAAAATAATTAATTATTTTATTATTAAATTTAAACAAATATGACGTTTGGCCAACAAATAATGTCAACTTTTATCGGAGCCCTATCAGCGTTTATTTTTTCAATTTTTCTTTTTTATTTAACCGAAAAATGGAAAAACAAACTTGCTAATAAAAATTTAGGTGATTGTCTCCAAAAAGAAATTGATTACAACATTATTTTTTTAGAAAAATATAAAGAAGATTATGAAAAAATGTTAAGGCAAATTTCCGCAAATGATAAACAGATATATACCGTATTTAGATTTGAAAAATTACAAAGATTATTCTTACAAGAAGCATTTAACAAAGGGATTCTCTATAAACACCTTAACACTGAACAAATAAGCGAGGTTGATAATATGATAAATTTTTTTGGGTATTCCACAAATAATCTGGCGTGGTCTATTTTAAATGGCTTTAAAGGAAATACTTCAACCCAATCAGATACATTGCGAAAATTTGAATGGGACAAAGATCAAATTGATAAATATATTAATTTATTAAAAACACTAAAAGAAAAATTTAAAAAAATAAAATAATTAAAATTATGGATAACGAAAACAAAGAATGCTGTCCCAAATTTAATCCGGAAAAATGGGACCAAAAAACATTTGATTGGTACAATAAGCCGTTTATAAAAGAAACCATCCCCACATTTTTCCATATTCCCTTTCCTCCGATGATTGGCAAAAGAATCACCAAAATGTGCAAAATGGTTGAAGATTCAAAAAAAGCGGAAGAAAATAATGAAGATGCTTTATTGTTATTCCGCGACCCCAGCGCTTTTAAATCGGAAATATATTTATCCGTAACCGGCCCGGTATTAAACGCCAACAACGCCAATATCTCCGGCACATTCATCGGTAAAGTTTTTTCCGGCTCCTATAACGCAGTTCCAAAATTTATAAAACAAATGAACGAATATTTGGCTGCTAAAGGCGAGAAAGCTAAGGACTATTATGTTCATTATGCTTTTTGCCCTAAATGCGCTAAAAAATACGGCAATAATTATATGATTATTTTTGCCCAGGTTTAAATAAACCTCATTTTTATAATGCCTAAAAAATTGGTAATCGCGGGAAGCGCTTCGCTTCAAGAAAAAATCCAATATTGGAAATCGTTTTGGGAAAATAAAGGATTTAAAGTTATCGATTATCCAGTTTCAATACCGACTGAAATATTTGAAAGCGAATATCCGAAAGTCCACAAAAACTTCTTTAACAGCCTTGAAAATACCGATATTCTTTTTGTTATGAACGAAGATAAAAATAATATAACCGGATATGTCGGAGCCGAATCATTCGCCGAAACAGTTTTTGCCGTTACTAATAATTTAATCCATAACAAAAACGTTGAAATCTTGCTTCTAAAAATGCCAGATAAAAATGTCCAATCTTATAATGAAATAGTTTTATGGTTAAAATTAGGCTGGATAAAATTATTTAAAGAAAATATCTCTTAAATAAGCGGTTTTTTAAAAAAAACCACTTTTTTCTGTTTATTAAAAATGCTTCTTTTTCCCTTTTTTTCTTCCTTATCATCACCCTCCACTTCCTTAAAAATTTTAAACAGAACAAAAAACATTCCTGAAAAACAATTGGTGATTAGCCCTGTTTTTTAAATCTATTTTTTTACTAGTTAGAAATTAGAAATTCTTAATTAGTCATTTTTTATCTTTATTCCATCTCTTCTCTCAATTTCTCGAGCATCTCTTTCGCTTTTTTGGAAATCTTTTTTGGCGTAAAAACATCCAAATTCACGATTAAATTTCCTGCCCCGAAACTTCCGAATCTCGGCATTCCTTCCCCCGGCACCACGATTTCGCTTTTTAAATCAAAGCCTTCCGGTATTTCAATGGAAACGTTTTTCCCGGAAATCGTTTCCACTTTTATTTTTCTGCCTAAGAGTATGTCCAAAAATCCGACTTTCATTTTTATCGCGAGGTCGTCCCCTCTTCTTTCAAAAATCGGATGCTTTTTTATTTTTATTTTGACATACAAATCTCCCGCCTCTGTTCCCTTTTCTCCCGCTTCTCCCAAATTCGCTATTTTTATAATCTGTCCGTCAGAAATCCCCGGCAGAATTTCCACCTCCGCTTCTCTTTTCCCCTGTTTTCTTCCAACTCCCTTGCATTCCCTGCATAAGCTATTTGGAATTTCTCCCATTCCTCCGCAACTCGGGCATTGCTTCACCTGCGTAAAATTCCCGAAGAAAGTTTTTTTTGATTCCCTTATCTCCCCTTTTCCCCCGCAAACAGAACATGCCGAAAGTCCCTTTTTCTCGTCATATCCTTTTCCTGAACATGCCTCGCATTTCAAAAAAGAAGGAAAGCTCACTTTTTTTACTGCTCCAAAATAAGCTTCCTCCAAAGTTATTTCCGCCGCGTATTCCAAATCTGAACCTCTTTGGTAGGATTTTCTTTTCGTCCCGCCCGCAAATCCTCCCCCAAAAAAAGCGTCAAAAATATCTTCAATATCTCCCATTCCTCCGAAATCAACATTAAAACCGCCGACTCCTCCGCCCGGCCATCCCGAAAATCCCTGCCCCGCCGAAAACGGCTCCGCCGTTCCGAACCGGTCATATTGCTCTCTCTTTTCTTTATTGGAAAGCACGCTGTACGCTTCATTTATCTCCTTGAATTTATCCGCGCTCCCGTCCGGCCTGTCTGGATGATACTTATGCGCCAACTTTTTATAAGCCGATTTTACTTCTTCCAAAGTGGCTTCTTTATTTATTCCTAAAATTTTATAATAATCCTTCATTTCCTTTATATAATACAAAAAACCAGCATTTTTTCAATCTCTTAAAACAAAATCAATGATTATCTCCCTATTTTGGCTAATAATCTTTTTTAAAAAAGCTCCGATAAAAACTATTAATGATTGGCTTTTTATTCCCTGAGTAAGTTAGACGAGTCGAAAGGTTGCAATATCATCTCTCTCTTCCCTTAAATCATTTAAGTTAAAACAGTCCTAAAAACAATTGACGATTAGCCCTGTTCTTTGTAGATGCTCTTTAAAAAACTAATTAATTATCACTCTGCTTTCCCTATAAAAATTAAATAAAGAAAAAAATAGTCCTGAAAAACAGCCTGCCCTCCTTTGGCGGAATTGGTAATTAGCCATGTTTTTTTTAACTGCCATCTTTTATAAAAACCCTAAAAAAACTTATAAACTAAATAACCAATCATTTATCTCGTATAATTTACGATTATAT
Source organism: Minisyncoccota bacterium (assembly GCA_041651415.1). Lineage (GTDB taxonomy): Bacteria > Patescibacteriota > Minisyncoccia > UBA6257 > XYB1-36-10 > JAQVXM01. The sequence goes on along the minus strand of JBAZJH010000005.1, from coordinate 2,129 downwards.
CTGTCACAGACGGAGTCGCCGTTTGTCCCGCATCCGAATATAAATAAACTTTATATCTGAAATATCGATGAAACATATGATTTTCTGTCTTTATTTTCACCTGTGTCGCCGGCGCTGATGGCGAATAAAAAGAACTTCCCGTTCCGTCTGGTCCGATATAAGTCCATGGCCCGCTAGGACTGGCTGAAGTTGCGAGCTGAAACTTCACGCTCGTTCCTGTCGGTTGCGTTCCTTGCCACATTATATAATTATAAACCACACTCGTTGCACCCGTGTCAAAAATACTGGAAATCAAATTTCCTCCTGCAACCGGCGACGGTCCGGAACCCGTCCAAGTTGTCGTTACTCCATATACTCCTCCCAAGCACGCCCCCGTTGTTCCGCTAACACAACTTCCAGAAAATTTTATCCATCCTAATTTTTCGCTCCACGCATATCCGGAAAAAACTCCAGTCGAACCGTTTACTGTTACCCCGTAATTCGCTGCTGTTGTGTTTAAATATGTGGAATTATCCGCCGCAAATTTTATATAACCCGCCTGCGGTCCCCACGCATATCCGGAAAGCTTTCCGGTCGTTCCTATCAAACTCATACTCACTCCATAAACCGGAGACCCGGTATCTCTATAAAAAGAAATATACCCCGCTTTCTCTCCCCATGCGTACCCGTCAAGATTGGCGCTAACCACTTCCACCCCATAAACTGATGTCGTGTTAAAGCTTATCCATCCCGCCTTTTCGCTCCAAGCGTATCCGCTCGCATTGCCGTTAAAATATGCCGAAACTTTATTATTAGAAAAATAAAAACAAGCTAATAAAAGCAAACTAATAAAACCAAAAAATATAACTGTATTCCGTTTCATTTTACCAAAAGATTACAACTATTCCATTTCCTCCTGTCCCTCCTGTACCTCCTGTACCATATGAGCTAGTCGCTCCTGCTCCACCTCCTCCGCCTCCGCCAATAGTAACAGAATAACTGTCCGAACTTACCGTCATATCTTTTATTATAATAATTGCTCCTGCTTCTCCTCCGCCACCGCCTCCCGAACATCCATTCTGAACACTATGAACTCCTGCTCCTCCTCCGCCACCTCCTGCTCCATAACCAACTCCGCCACCTCCACCATTCAATACACTTCCATCACCACCAGCCCCAGCTGTTGGATATCCGGTAGCGCCAACATACCCCCCAGCTCCGCCACCTCCAGATCCAAAACCTGCCACAACAGCTGTTCCTCCATCTCCAAATTCACTGTTATATTCTGGTGTAAAAGCACTTCCTGAAACGCTTGCTCCTCCACCTCCGCTTCCATCACTCACACTTCCTCTTCCCCCTATACCCCCAGAGAAAACAGATCCTCTACTACTATTAGAACCCCCCGAACCGGTATCTTGGCAATATCCATAATTGTATCCATCACCACCCCCGCCATATACCCCTCCATTTGCTGTTATCCCATTAAAAGAACTACTTCCTCCTGTTGTTCCATTAGCTCCACGATTATGGTTGTTATAAGGAATCACTCCTGCTCCTCCACCACCTCCACCACCTCCACCACCTATAATAACAACACTAACTTTTGTCACTCCTGAAGGCCTTGTCCATGTTCCGCTTGAAGTAAAAATCTGTTCTCCCTGCTGAATTGCACTCCCCGCCACGCCGAATATATTTGCCCCGCTTTTTATATTTGCCGCTATTAGATCCGCATCTCCCGCGCAATATCCTGTTCCATTATGATAACCGGCTGTTAATGCCTGGTTCGATGTTGTCGGCGTCAAAATCTGCTGTCCCACGTTTGTCATTGTTCCTGTGAGCGAAGTTCCATCCACCCATGCCACTAGCCCGGATAAAATATTTCCTGCCACCGCCGTTCCGGTAGATGTATTAACTACATTAGAATCTCCCGCCACGCCGAAAATTGTTGTTCCGCTCTTTATGTTTCCTGTTGCAAGGTCTGTGTCTACCGTTGACAGATTAAATGCCGGATAATATCCCGCCGTTTGGCTTACTGTTATATCGCTTACGATTTTGGAGGTTCCAGCATAATAACTTCCCGTCGCCACGCAACTTTGCTGGCCTTCCGAAGAACAATTCGCCGGCGATTCCGCTATGCTTCCCGCCACGCC
>JBAZJH010000004.1:0-62266 GCA_041651415.1 Minisyncoccota bacterium | reverse complement strand
TTTGGCTTACTGTTATATCGCTTACGATTTTGGAGGTTCCAGCATAATAACTTCCCGTCGCCACGCAACTTTGCTGGCCTTCCGAAGAACAATTCGCCGGCGATTCCGCTATGCTTCCCGCCACGCCAAATATATTTACGCCGCTTTTTATGTTTGCCGCCACCAAATCCGTATCTAAAGTGCTTTTCGCTGCTTGCGAAACATAACAGGTTCCGCCATTATCTGCAGCGCAATTTGCCATTGTTCCCGTTACCGAAGCTCCGTCTACCCACGCCACTAATCCCGAAAGTATTTGACTGGCTACCGCCGTTCCGCTTGAAGTATTCACCACATTGGAATCCCCCGCCACGCCGAATATATTTGCCCCGCTTTTTATATTTGCCGCTATTAGATCCGCATCTCCCGCGCAATATCCTGTTCCATTATGATAGCCGGTTGTAATTGTTTGATTAGAAGTTGACGGTGTGATTGTTTGCGCCCCCACATTTGCCATTGTTCCCGTTACCGAAGCTCCGTCTACCCACGCCACTAATCCCGAAAGTATTTGACTGGCTGCCGCCGTTCCGCTTGAAGTATTCACCACATTAGAATCTCCCGCCACGCCGAATATATTTACTCCCGCTCGGATATTTGTCGTCACTAAATCTGTGTCAAGAGCACTCTTAGTCGTCTGTGTTATATAACATTGCCCTGTGTCGTTCGTCGCCACGCAATCCCCGATTAATCCTGACACTCCCGCCACCGTATCAATACTTCTCACATTGGCTATACTCGGAAAATCAGCCACTCCGTCGTTTATCGCTTTTAAAAAATTAAAAACTGTTTTGCCGTTTGCGACTGTTGCGCTTGTTCCAAGCAAATCCGTTATCTTTGCGCTGTCTGTTCCATTTGGCGTTTGCGCCACCGGCGAACTGCCCATATTGGTAAAAATAAGCCGCAAATACCCAAAAATTGTATCCGTTCCGGTCGTCACGCTATTTGGCGTACCCAAAGATGTCTCAATTTGCCCCACAGAATCCGCGCTCGTCGGCTCAGTTATAGAAGGAACTGTTGTCGGCTCAGTGAAAGCCAAGGCCACTGAAGCTCCTAAAACCGCCAAAAGTCCAAAAACAACCCCACCTAAAGCATTATAAAAAATTTCACGCTTTTTCTTTCCGTTTATCTTGTTCCGGCTACGCATATGACGCTATTTGTTAATTCTTCTTTTTTTAAACTGCTTGTAACATCTCCAGCTCTAAGATTCATTCTCCACGCCCTTGTCGCATCACCCAAAAATTCTGTTCCTGACCAAAAATAATATGGCTTGTCGAGAAGCGAACTGCTCGCCCCGTCTATATATCCTTGCATTAATTCTTTTTGCGTCGGCAGTCTCCAATTATCAAACCCGGCATATTTTATTTTATTTAATGCCGCGCAAAACCCCAACGCCGCTCCTCCTGAAATTTTTCCTTCTTTGTTAATGACAAATTGGTTGCTTAAGGGAAAATTAGACGGCGCACTCCAAACCAGTCCCGACAAAATATCAAATTTTGTTTCTCCGGAATAAAGACCGACCGTCTTGCCATTCGCCGCATATTTCACTTCCTCAAAATTTCTAAAAGGCGAACCTCCCACATCTTTCCAAATATCATTATTCGGCTCTATAATGCTTCGATCGTCAAAAATTTGATCGCTGTTCTTTTGTGAAACTTTGATCACTTTTTCCGCGCTCGTGTTTTCCGCAATCTGTCTTTCTTTTATTTCACTTATTTTGGAATTGTAGTAAAAAACACAAGCAAAAAAAACAACAATCACCGCTATCATCCAAATTATATTGCTGTAAGAAAAAAAACCTTCTTTGTTTTTTAAATTCATTAAACCTTTTTTAAATTATACCAAAAAAATAAATAAAAAACCTGTGTATAGAAATCCTTTATGTTTAAAACTATTTTCCTTTTCGAATTTGAATATTAAATTTTTAAAGTTATATTATTAATTATAAATCAGTCTTTTATTATCAATACCCCTGTAATTTTAAAACACCAGCCGTTCCGATAGAAACCGTTGTTGAAGTTGAAAAAACATTACTGGAAAAAGAAAGCGGACCATCTGTTCCATATCCTCCGATCCAATCCGATTGATTAAAAGAAAAGTTCCTATATCTCGCAAAGTAGTTTACTAACGTCACATCCCCCTCTGCTCCCTGCCAAGTCACTTTTATCGTCGTCTTTTGTGTTGATGGGTCAAGCGACCCTCCAGAAGTTACAATTGAGTCATTAGAATCCGAGCGATAAACATTTTCTACATAAAAATATCTGGTATAATTAACTCCGTCTTGTGTTATTGTTTCTTCTCCTGAAGCAGAAGTAAAAGGAGATGAAGTTGTTATCATATAATAATGATTACTCGCCCCTTTCGTTAAGCCATAGAACCCGCTCCAATTTGCGTCGGAAAAAACTTCCAGATCCACCTCTAACTCTTTCGCCAAAAAAGTCGCGGCTTTCATTTTTCTTATATCTGAATTAGAACGCACTGAAACTCTCGCTATACCGACTGTTGAACCGAGAATTATCGCCCCCACTCCCACTCCGACTAAAAGTTCCATCAAGGCCTGTCCGCTCCGCCTTGATAAAAATTTATTCGCTATAATTTTAATTGAAACAAATCTATCTTTTATATTTTTTATTATTTTCCCTTTCATTTTATTAGACACTTTTTTTCAAATTGATAAATATCTAATAACCAATCTCTATTTTCTAGTCACTAGTTACTATTTACTGAACTTATTTTAATTATACTACATCTCCTCTGTTTCTTTATATAAATCTTTTATTTCTTTTTCGGAAAGTGCCCTATTATAAATTCTCACCTCATCGATTAACCCAGAAAACCACCCCACATTTCCAGAACAGCTGGAAGGATCTAAACCAAAAAATATAAAATTACTCGCTCCACTTGCCGTATAATTTGCTTGCGCCGTTGATGCTTCCAATTTTCCATTTAAATAAATACGGAGTCCGTTTGTTGCACTCCAAGTATTGGCAAAATGATACCAAATTCCAGGTGTTAAAGTTGTCGTTCCGGTTACTGAAACTGCCCCGCTGTTATAGCTATATCCTCTTATTTTTCCACCAGCTATTGCTACCGGCGGTATACACCATCCTGTTCCGCCAATCACGCTCGACATATGAATTATATTTCCATCTGTTTCTCCTGTCCCCAGTTTCACCCAACCCATAAAAGTATATGCTTGATTGCTTGTTCCAAGGTCAGTGAATCCGCTCGCTCGCGCATAATTGCTCGTTCCGTTAAAAGACAAAGCTCTTTGGATTTTTCCCGCCACTCCCGATGTCGCTCCTGATATTGTGGCATTTACATATTTTCCGCTGGAATCAAACGCCGAAACTACCGATGCCGGGTCATCAAATTTGTAATAAGCCAAGAGTCCATATCCGTTTTTTATTTTTTCCGCCTTGCCTCTCGGGTCTAATCTTATTCTATAGCTCCCCTCCACCCCTGTTGACCCTATATCCACATAATTTTCCGCGGACGGCACTCCCGTCGCTTTTGTCACTATCATCTCTGTGCTGTTTCCCTCGGTTGGATATAAAAATTTTACCGTTTTCGGAAGATAGAAAATTGATTTTTGCGTTCCGGTTGCAAAACTTGTTCCGTAATACTGGACATAATAATCATCTCCGCTCGTCGCATTAAAAAATTTTATTCCCCAAGCATTTGACCTTTCTTGCTTTAAGGCTTTATCCTGCGTTTCTCTTATAGTTGTAAGAATCATATCCGCTTCTCCATCAAGAATTTTTTTTGTTCTAACTGACATCATTCCTGTTGTCCCAACCACTGACAAAAGCGTCAAAACCCCGATTGAAATAATCATCTCCATCATTGTAAACCCATTTTCTTTCCTCAAAACTTTCTTTATAAAATTTTTCCCTTTTTTCATTTTTTTTAATTAAAATTGTCCGACTAATTGATAAACCGGGATAATAACCGCAAGCGCAATACCCCCGATTATCAGTCCCAAAAATAAAAGCATCATTGGCTCTACGAAAGACACTAGCGCTTTTACTGAAACATCTATTTCTGTCTCATAGAAATTTGCCAAAGTATCAAGCACGTCTTCCACATGCCCCGCCTTTTCTGAAACCGCAACTAGATTACTCACTACTTTTGGAAAATCTCTTTCTCTTTTAAAAGCGTCTCCTAGTGTTAATCCTTTTGAAATCCCCTCTCTTGAAATTCTCATCAAACTTGCTTTTATTTCTTCATTCCCGACCGCTTCCGCTGTTATTTCAATCGCGTCAAGTATCGGTAGTCCCGACCTCATTAAAGACGACAGCGTCGTGGCAAACCTCTGTAAAGCTATCTTTTTTAAAACTCCGCTCACAACCGGAATATAACTTACGACTCTGAAAAAAATTCTTCTTCCCACTCCTGTTTTCATAAAAAAATAAATTCCTCCTCCGGCTAAAAAAGCGAAAAGTGGAAAAAAGATAAACATATAATTCCCCAAAAATCCTCCTATTGAAAAAACTATTTTTGAAAAAAGAGGCGGCTCAAAACTTCCCGTCTGAAACATTCCGGAAATTTTTGGCAAAGCGAAAGTTACCAAAAAAACCACCATCACAACAGACATGCCAAGCAAAAGCAGCGGATAAACCATTGCTGATCTTATTTTATTTTTTAAAACCTGCTCTTTCTCAAGTGAAATCGACAAATCCTCAAAAACTTTTTCCAAATTTCCCGATGTTTCTCCCGCTCTTATTAAACTCACAAAAACCGGTGAAAAAGAATTTTTATGCTTGGCAAATGTGGAATAAAACGGCTGTCCTTTTTCAAGCGTTTTTCTCACTTCAAGAAGAATATCTTTCACTGCCGGCTTGTCAAAATCGTCTATTAAAATATTGATGGCTTTTAACAAATCCGTTCCCACTTTCAGCATTAAAGCCAAATACTTAGTTAAAAAAACTTTATCTGAAGTGTTCACGCTTCCTCTAAAAAGCGACCGGGAAGCAAAAGATAAGCTCTTGGCCGGCTTAACGGAAATCGGCCGAAGCCCTTTCTCGGAAAGCATTTCTAAAACTTCTGCCGGTCCTTCCGCCTCAATCTCTCCTTCCGCTACTTTTCCGTTTATTTCTGAAGCGATGTAGCGATATTTCATTTGATTTTAAATTTCTAAAAGTTTTTTATAAGCGGAAAACGGGTCCGGGTCGTTAAAGATAAAAGATGATGATACGAGAACATTCGCTCCCGCTTCTTTTGCGCTTCTCGCCGTTTTTTCATTTATTCCTCCGTCCACTTCTATTTTAGCATCTGGCAAGTTCTCTCGCAAAAACTTTATCTTCTCGATTGTTTCTTCTTTAAAATCTTGTCCGGAGAATCCGGGCGGCACCGAGAGCACTTGGAAAAAATCAAACTCTTTCAAAAAAGGAAAAATCATTTCTTTTCCGGTTGAAAACAAAATGGAAATTCCCGGCTCTATTCCGTTTTCCAAACAGATTTTCTTTATTGTTTTAATATCGCTTAAAGTTTCCAAATGAAAAATTGCTCTCTTTATTTTCCCCGCAAGAAGCCACGGCAAAATTTTTTCTTCCGGCTCCTGCGCCATAAAGTCCATTTCAATTTTTACTTTATCGGAAATTTCTTTTAAATCTTCCGGGCTTAAAAAAATTTTTCTTTCCCCGAATGTTCCGTCAGAAAAATCAATTTGCGTCCACTCCGCTCCGATTTTTTCGACAATCTCAAGTTTCCTTTTTATTTCCTCAAAATTTTCTTCATTTATACTTGGTATTACCTCCATAATTATGAACTCTATAAACTTTTAACTTTAAAAACTTTATTAACTTTACGAACTTTATGAGCTTTTTAACTATTTTTGTAGCTCAATTCTTTTTATTTTCTCAATTCTTCTTTTATGCCTTTCTTCTCCGGAAAAAGGCGTTTTTAAAAAAACCTTCAAAATCTCCATCGCCGCATTTTCATCAAGAAAACTAGCCGCTAAAACCAGCACATTCACGTCGTCCTCCTGTCTCGCGTCAAAAATTTGGTCTGTGGAAAATCCGATTGTTGCTCTCACTCCTTCAAATTTATTCGCCGCGATATTCATTCCCGCTCCCGAACCGCAAATCAAAATTCCTCTCGCTTCTCCCGCCGCTGACGCCAGTTTTATTTCTTTTGCAAGCTCCTCCGCAAAATCCGGATAATCGTCTCCCTCTTCATAATTCTTGTTTCCAAAATCTTTCGGGTCATATCCTTGCTGCTTTAAAAATCCGATCAGTTCGTTTTTTAATCTGAATCCTTTATGGTCTGCTGCTATATAAATCAACATACAATAGTAAAAAGTTATAAAGTTAAAAGTTCTTAAAGTTTTTTTATAAAACCAGACATAATTTTTGATATTTCTTCTGAAATACCACTTAATTTCTCAAAATTTATCTTATCTATATATCCTAATTCAAAAGCAATATTTAACATAGACCTCACCTCTCCACATGAACCTTTAGCTATAAAAAGAAAATGTTTAAATTCTTTATTTCCTTTTCTTTCAAAACCTTCTGCTGAATTATTCATTACAGACACAGCCGCTCTTTGGATCTGGTCTCTAAAACCAAAATCTTTAACATTTCTAAAAGTTCTATAAATTTCCACTACTAAAAATTTCGATCTCTTCCAAAATATTAAATCTTCAAATCTTTCAGCTTTCACTTTTAACTTTAAACTTTATAAACTTTTAACTTTACGAACTTTATAAACTTTATAAACTTTTAACTTACTTCTTTAGCGCCTTTTTCACATGCTGCGCTAAAGTGGCCACATATCCCCATTCATTGTCATACCACGACAAAACTTTCACCAAATCTCCATCCACCACTTTTGTGAAAGATAAATCCACAATCGCCGCAAATGGTTCTCCGATTATGTCTCCCGAGACAAGCGGCTCTTCGGTTACTTTCAGCACTCCTTGCCATCTTTCTTCCTTTGCCGCTTCTCTTAAAATCTGATTCACTTCTTCCACGCTTGTTTTTCTTTTTGCTAAAAAAGTGATGTCCGCCGACGACCCGGTTATAACCGGCACTCTCATTGCCACCCCGTCAAATTTTCCCGTCATTTCCGGCACCACTCTTGTCGTCGCTATCGCCGCTCCCGTCGTTGATGGAATTATATTCTGCGCTCCCGCTCGGCCTCTTAAAAAATCTTTTCCCTTCACCGGCCCGTCTGTGATTAGCTGTGTTCCCGTATAAGCGTGAATTGTGTTTAAAACCGCTTTTTCTATTCCTATTTTCTCCGATAAAATTTTCACTACCGGCGCCGTCGCGTTCGTCGTACATGACCCATTGGAAGACAAAACACAGTTTGCCAGTTCTCCGTCATTTATTCCCATTAAAATTGTTTTTCCTCCTTCTATTCCTTCTTCATCTTTAGCCGGCGCGGTTATTACCACTCTCTTTGCCCCTGCCGTTAAATGCGCTTTCGCTTTTTGAAATCCTTCAAAAGCTCCGGATGACTCCACAACTGCATCAATTCCCATTTCTCCCCACGGCAACTTTTCTGCTTCCTTTTCCTGCAACATTTTTATTCTTCTTCCTCCGATAACAAGCTCTCCGCCTTCCATTTTCACTTCCTCCGGCCAATTTCTATAAACCGAATCATGCTTGAATAAATAAGCCAAATTTTCCGCCTCTCCCAAGTCGTTTATCGCCGCCACTTCAATCTCCGACTCGTTTATAATCTGTCTCAAAAACAATCTCCCAATTCTCCCAAACCCGTTTATTGCAATTTTTTTCATACATTTTTTTCCCTTCAACCCCCGCTTTTATTCCCTGAGCCCGTCAAAGCCTGCCTGCCGGTAGGCAGGGGTTTCCTTTTTTACTTTTAATTTCTACATTATATCACTTTTCAAAAAAACTTTTAACATTGACAAATCAACAAAAAAGAATATAATATTTTAAGCATCAAAAATCAAATAAAAGGAGAAGAGAAATTGATCACTACATTTGAAAAGTTGCAAGAAGGTGACATTTTTACAACAGCAATCACTTCAAGCGAAACTCAATCTTTATCAAGTACACTATTTTTTTCTTTTCTTTTTATAAAAAGTAAAGAAGAAGCTCGTTATGCAATATTTTGTTGTGGCAAATGCAAATTTGTGCCATATGATGGACACTGCACTTCTTCTGTTCATTTTCCCCCAAATACAGAAGTGATAAAACTGAAAATAGCTGATTAATCTTCAAATACTTTTAAAGCCCTTAATCGGGCTTTTTTGTTATTAGTAATTTTGCATTTTTATTCCCCCCTCAAGACTCTTCCTGGTCTTTTTTTATAAATTACTTTTTATTTTCATCTTATTACCACTTTATCTTCCCACAAAGAAATTATTTAAAAACTGCCGACAATTCTGAAAAAATTCCTGCCTGCCGTTAGGTAGGTTGGCGATTAGCCCTTTTTTCGAAGATTTGTCGGCAATTAGAAGTTGCCAAAAACAACTTCTACTTTATCTCCTTCCTTTATATTATTCTTTTCCGCTTCTCCAGCTTTTATTTCTAAAATCTTATCAACTGCTTCCGACAGACCTGTCTCGCCAACTTTTTCTGATACTGGCGGACCTGTCTCGCCAACTTTCTTAGTTGGTGGATAAAAAACTTTTCCTTCTTTATAACTCTCTGGTTTCACCTCTTTTGTCACTCCCACCACCTCTTCTCCTTTTATCCAAACAATATCTATCGCAAAATTCATATCTTTCATCCAAAAACCAGGTTTTCCCGCTATGCTATAAACAAAAAGCATTCCTTCTTTTTCTCCTAAATTTTCCTTTCCTGATAATCCTCTCGTTCTTTTAAAAGTATTATCCGCCACTTCCGCCAAAAATTTCGCTTCTCCTTTTTCCGTTTTAAATATAACTTCGGCTTTCCTGTATTCTTCTTTTTGCGCCAAAACAAAGCCGAGAATCATTATTCCCGCTCCCGCTAAAAGCACCGCCGCTAAAATTGTTATTGCCATTTTTTTCATCTTTCTTTCACGTCATTTCCGCCTGTCTCGCCTAAATCTTGCCGAGAAAAACACAGGCAGAAATCCAGTTTCTTTAATTACTCGTTAAACTCATTTTTAGTTATTCTTTCATTAGTCATTAATTAATCATTAGTAATTAGAAATTAGTAATTCGCAAACTTCTAATAATTTCCCGACTTACAAATTACTCAACATATAAACTGCCACCCCAAACGCCACCGACACATTCAGCGATTCTTTCTTCCCCAACATCGGAATTTCTAAAATCTTATCGCACTTTTTCAAAATCTCTTTAGAAACGCCTTCCACTTCATTTCCAAAAATCAAAGCAATTTTATCTCTGTCATTTCTACGACTCAAATCAGAAAGACCATCCTTTCTGTTATTCCCGCTTGTCTCGCCAAAAGGCGGGCGAAGGCCTGCCTGCCGGAAGGCATGGCGGGAATCCAGTTCCTTATATTTTTTCGCAAACTCAAATAAATCCTCTGATTTTTTGTTCTGCTCCACTGCCGCCACTAAAAATCCTTCTTTTTTCAATTTATCAATCAATTCAAAAACATCTTTTCCTTTCTCATATTCTACGCTCTTTTCCGCTCCTAAAGAAACTTTTGTAAAATCTTTTCTTTCTCTTCCGAATCGGTCAAAAGGCGCCGGCGTCGTTCCTGTTAAATAAATTTTTTTCACTCCCGCCCCATCCGCCGTCCGAAAACACGCCGCCGTATTATAAACGCTTCTAAAATCATTTAATACCACCGCTATTCTATTTTTATTTTTTATTTGCACTCTTTTTTTAAAATCTCTCCTTTTTCCAGTTTTTCCCAATTTATCTCATCAATCTTTTTTCCTGCTTTGTCATAAAAGATAACCCCGTTTTTTTCGTAAGCCAAACTATACGACTTCGGCCATAAAATATCTGCCGCCCCGCCATATCCCTCGCTATGCCCGAGAATCATCTGTCCTTTTCCTGTTATCTTTTTTCCCGAAAGTAAACTCTCGGAAACAAGAGTCGTTTCCGCTCCCGTTGATGATTTTTTCTTTATCGTCCACCCTTCCAAATTTATTTCTCCCTCTCCTAAATTTACTGCTTTTATATATTCATCGTCCGCGTTTCCATCACTTCCCGCTCTCGCCTCGCTTATACAAATTTCCCCTTCCGCCACAACTTCCGTCTGACTTGAAACTTCTTCTCCTTCTCCGTTTTCTCCGCCAGCTCGCAAACTTAACTTTTCGCTCGCCACCACCACTCCATTATCGCCTCCCGGCGTTCCGCCGGCTATTAAAGAATCTTTCCATTCTAAAGTTATCCAATCCCTTTCCATCGTCTTTTTCTCTTTGGCATTTCCCGCCGGCCAATCTTTATCCGCCTCTGCCTTGTCCACTAAATTGCAGCTCGCGTCAAAAAGATAAATTCCTTCATCCTCGTTTCCTAAAGCTCCTTTATAAATTATTCCCGCCGCCACTCCTTGAATCGTTTCATCATCTCCTCTTTCTAAAACCATAATTTCTCTCGCTTTCATCTTTTTTCCTTCCGGAAAAACAATATTTAAATTTCCGTCTTTATTCCTTAACTCCCATCCGCTTAAATCAACCTCGCTCTGCGTTGTGTTTTTCAATTCTATCCACTCATCGCTTGTGGAAATTCCCGTTCCCATCCACGCCGCTTCCGAAAAATAAACCCCTCTTCTGTCCGGAACTTTGTAATCGTTTATCGCGCACTTTCCCCCACTCTCCGCTTGTTTCACTAAATCTTGTTCTAAAACCGCTCCATTTCTCCATTCTAAATTTTCTCCGCTTATTTCCACTTTATCGGTTTTAAGTTGCACCGTCGCTCCCGCCATGTTTATGTTTAAAATTACCTGCTGCGGAAAATTCGCTTCGCTTGTTTCCGCTTTTTTTGTTTCAAGATAATTTTCTTCGCTCGCCATCGCTCCCGTCTCTTCCAAAACTTCTTTTTCCTCCCCGCCGGAAACTTTATTCTCCGAAATCGCCACTTCCGCCAATATCTTTTCCCCCGAAAAAGTCCGATGCAAATCCGCCCATAATCCATTTCCCACCACTCCGGAATTTCCCGTCAAAAATCCGCCCATAAATATTATCGCTCCTAAAATTGCCAAAACTCCTCCATTCATAAAAAGATTATAATCCGCTTTCTTTCCAAAAAAAATCCCGGAATTACTTCCGAGATAAACTATTGTCTTGTCTTAGAAAAATTATACTTTCCCCTCTATTTCTCTTAGAAGTGAAGAAGAAATTTCTACTACATCCTCTCCTTCTCCTACATTAGCAATTTCTCCCTTTTCCTCTTCATTAAGTACCTTTCCAACAACAAATATCCTTCCTTCCTCACTTCTTAAAATCTGAGGACAGCCCAATCCGCCAAAACTTTGATGCGCCAACACGGTTAAATTCATAATCTAAATCTCCTTCCTCTAATCTTTCTAAATCCTTGAATTCTTCCAAAATCAGCAGAGGCAGACTTATGCTATTTAAAATATAACACAAAGCAAAAATATGTAAATATATTAAAAAAAATAAAGGCCCGGAAAAAATTCCAGGCCTTAAAAGTACGATTTCTACACTTCTTCCAATTCTGTTTCCATCTCCTCATTAAAATCTCCGGAAGGAAACACCAGAAAGGCAACGCACGGAAGAGGCCACAAAACTCCCCATCCGATTGCCGTAAAGAACGACAGAAACCCGAAGCACCGCTCACCGCTTATATACCGTAAAATAAAATAAGCGGAAAACCCGAAGAAAAAATAAATAATCGCGAAAGTCATCATCCTTTTTCTCCTTTTTGCCTCGACTTTTACGTCGGGGTTTCTTTTTTATTTTTCTCAAAAATTGCTTTTCATAGTATAACATATTATATAAAAAAATCAACCCCTTGTTTTTTAGCTCTTTTTATATAGAAAACTCCGACTCCGCTAACTAGCAAACGTCGGAACTGCTTTATCACCACTTCTCCTCCTATTAAATAGGTTTAAAACTCTAAACTAGTCCGAAATAAAAAAGCCTGGAATTTCTTCCAGACCTTTAAAATATTCAAAGTCTAATTTATATAGCAACAGGTTGTCCTTTATCAAACTTTAATATTGGTTTGAGAGATAGTTGAAGATTTATCTCTTTTCCATTTTTCCAATCATTAAAATTTGTCACATCTCGCCTGTTTAAAACCTCACAAAGACAAAGCATATCTCCATCCATTATTGATACGCCTTGAGCCTCAAACAATCCCTTCAAAAAGTTGTTTAGAGTCTCCTTTATTGACTTTTGTCCTTCATTACATTCTTCGTCTGTCAAAAGTAATACCATAAAATCAACATTATCACAATCCTCAAATGAAAGAGTTCCTATTTCAGTATGAAAATGATCAAAAGACCAACTTGATAAAAGAGCATATTGTCTGTAAGACATTTTCCTCTCCTCTCTAAATTTCTAAAGATTTTATATTACTACCAAAAAAAATAGCATAGAAAAAACTTATCGTCAAGTCTACTCCCCTTCCTGAATGCATTTAGAAATCTCAAAAAATAATTTTGAAAACCAGAAACTCTTTATTAAAAAACCAAGCGCTCTTCTTTAAAAAAAGTTGTCGCAGACAACCTCCTTATTCTCACTCTTTTTCCCAAGAATATTCAGAATTATTATTAAATAATTTTCCGGTTTTTTGAATATATTCGCAAAAGATTAACTTTAAAAATCAGAAACTTTTCCTTTAAAAGTTGTCGCAGACAACCTCCTTGTTATAACTTTTCCTAAAAAATATTCGGGAAATTACAGACAAAGAGTAGAAAGTTTTTTAGAAGATCTCGGAGCTTCGGCAGCTTGGTTATCCGCTTTTTAAACGGATATGCCGAAGCGAGAGCCAGCGGACATTTGCCGCAGGAGCAAATGGACCGCGTTTCTAAAAAACTTTCTACTCTTTTATTTATTTAACCACTCCTGAATATTCAACACCGCCTTCACTGCATCCCCCGCCGAAATATTATTTTGCTTATATAGAACATCCGACACGTCTCCCGCCGCCCAAATCCCGGAGAAAGACGACATCTGCGTCCTGTGATCCACAATTATTTCCCTTCTCTCATTCAGATTAACCAAATCCTTTACCATATCGGAATTCGGTGTTGACCCGATTTCCACAAACACTCCCTGAACTTTTAGTTCTTTTTTTTCACCATTATTTAAATCTTCGTATTTCAACCCGCCAACCATTTTTTCTCCTAAAATTTCCTCGACTTTCGCTTTCAATATTATTTCCACTTTTTCGTTTCCTTTCACCTTCTCCTGTGTTATTGCGTCTCCTTTCAAAAAATCGCCGAATTCCAAAAGATAAATTTTATTGGCGTAAGGCAAAAGGTCTAAAACCGATTCGAGCCCCGCGTTTCCTCCGCCGACTACCGCCACGTCCTTTCCGCGGAAAAGTGGCGCGTCGCAAGTCGCGCAATAAGCCACTCCTCTCCCCGCAAATTTTTCTTCTCCTAAAACTCCCAATTTTCTTCTTCTTGCCCCAAGCGCCAAAAAAACCGCTCTCGTCTCAAATTGTTTTCCTTCTTTTGTTGTTATTAAAAATCCTTCTCCGACTTTCTCTATTTTTTCCGCTCGGTCCGAAATTATTTCCAAACCTTTTTGCGCTTGCAGATGTTTCTCAAATTTTTTTGCCAAATCCGTTCCGGAAATAGCCACCTCCCCTATCCAATTTTGGATTTCCTCTGAAACCACCGACTGCCCGCCGAATCCGTCCGATATAAAAACCGTCTTCATATTTTTTCTCGCCGCGTATACTCCCGCCGCCGTTCCCGCCGGCCCTCCCCCGATTATTGCTAAATCGTATTTCATTTTTTTATTTATTATTTATAAATTTATTTTTCTTCTTCGTTCTCATTCAGCCAAATCCATAAAGTTGAAACTATCGCTATCGTCCCTGAAAAAATATTGCTCCATAAAGCGAGCTCCAATCCTGAAAACCCAAGCACCCATGGCGAAACAAAAACCCAAATTCCTAAAATAATAAGCGTGATAAAAAGATTTCTGTTTTTCATAAAGATATTATAGTTAATTTTTTCTCTGAAATCTATTTGCCCCTCTTTTTGTACTAACATTTGACCCTTTTACGTAAAAATTATAAAATCACAAAAATGTCTTTGCGCTTCAAAAAAATAATCCTTTTTCTCGGCGATATCGCTATTTTTTTTGCGAGCCTCCTTCTTGTCATTTCCATTCGTTATCCGGAAAAAATCTTCGAGGAATTTTCCATTCATCTTCTTCCTTTTTCTTTTTTTCTTCCTCTCTGGCTCAGCATCCTTTACATCTCCAATCTTTACGAACAAAAAATTCTCAAAAACAACGCCGAGTTTTTTAAAACCCTTTTTCTCTCCCTTGTTGTCTGGGCGATAATTTCCATCATTTTCTTCTATTTCATTCCTTTTTTCGGCATCTCGCCGAAAACCAATCTTTTTCTCCTGCTCCTTTTTATGTTTATTTTTGAAACTCTTTGGCGCCGGATTTTTAACTCCATTGTTTATTATCAATCCTATCTGAATATTCTTCTTATCGGTTCTTCCGAAACCTCGCAAAAAATTTACGACTTTTTAAGAAACAATCGCCAGCTCGGCTATCGCGTTAAAGAATGGCTGAATGCCGAAGAAATGAAAAACTCGGAAAATTCCATCGAAAAAATTCTTTCCGAAAATAAAATAGATGCCATCATTCTGCCGGAAAGTTCTAAAAAACATCTCTCCAAAATCTCTGCTCTCTATAAAAGATTGAATCTTAATCTTGATGTGGAAAACACTTCCGATTTTTATGAAAAAATTTTTCAAAAAGTTCCGCTCTCCGAAATTGAAGACATTTGGTTTTTGGATAATTTGGCAAAAAGAAGAAAAGCCTATGATTCGATAAAACGCCTCGGTGAAATTATTTTTTCCCTTTTTCTTCTCGTTCTTCTCTCTCCGCTTTTTCTTTTTATCTTTCTTCTCCTTAAAATATTCTCCCCCGGCCCCGCTCTTTATTCTCAAACTCGCGTCGGCCGAAACGAAAAAGAATTCACTCTCTACAAGTTCCGCTCTATGAAAAAAGACGCCGAAAAAAACGGACCGGAATGGGCAAAGCAAAAAGATTCACGCCAAACCAGAATTGGCAGCTTTCTTCGAAAAACTCATCTGGACGAGCTTCCTCAGCTTTGGAACATTTTTTTAGGCGATATCTCCTTTGTCGGCCCCCGTCCGGAACGTCCGGAATTTGTCAAAAACTTAAAAGAAATAATTCCTTTTTATGAAACAAGGCATATTCTAAAACCAGGCGTCACCGGTTGGGCGCAAATCAACTATCGCTACGGTTCTTCCATAGAAGACGCTTATGAAAAACTTGAATATGACCTTTTTTACATTAAGCACCGCTCGCTCGGAAAAGATTTAAGTATTATTATAAAAACCATTAAAACTCTTTTTGCCACTCCGGAATAATGCTTAAAAAAATTTCTGCTCGCCTGTTTAAAAACGGCTCGCCAAAAGAAACTATCCTCAAAAACACTTTTTGGCTTCTTTTGGGTCAAGTTCTCGGCCGCTTGATTAGAACCGCTCTCATTGTTTATGCCGCAAGAGTCTTGGGCGCTGGCAGTTGGGGCGCCTTTTCCTACGCTCTTTCCCTCGCCGCTTTTCTTTCCATTTTTTCCGACCTCGGCCTGAATGCTTTTACGACAAGAGAACTTTCTCGCGAGGGAACTAAAAACTTTTCTCTTCTTTCCGCCGGCTTTTTCGTAAAATTCTTTTTCACCGCCCTTCTTATTGTTCTTGCCTTTCTTTTTTCTTCTTATCTTTCTCCACTTGAAGAAGCGCGCGGACTTATTTTTATTGCTGTTCTTATTTTTGCTTTTGATTCTGTTCGCGATTTCGGTTCTTCTTTGACTCGCGCCGCTGAAAAAATGGAAATCGAATCTTCGGTGAATATTTTTACCAATCTGATGATTGCCGCTCTCGGCTTTCTTCTCCTTTTTTCTTTTAAAAACAGCTTTTCTCTCGCCTGGGGCTATGCCTTGGGCTCCCTCTCCGGTTCCATCCTTATGATTTTCGCCGTCCGAAAAACTTTTCCTCTTTTTCTTAAAAAAATAAACTTTTCCGATATTAAAAGAGTTCTCTCTCTTTCTCTTCCTTTTAGCGTTATGTCCATTATGGGAGCGGTTATGATTAACACCGATATCGTTATTATCAGTTGGATGCTCGGAGCCGAAGCTACCGGCCTTTTCGCCGCCGCCGAAAAACCCATTCAGCTTCTTTATCTTTTGCCTTCGGTTTTTGCCGCCAGTCTTTTTCCGATGATGTCTAGAATTTCCGAAAATAAAAACGGCGAATTCAAAAAAGTTTTTGAAAAATCCATCTCGGCTGTTCTTGCCCTCGCTCTTCCAATTTCTTTTGGCGGTTTTATTTTAAGCGAAAATATTATCCGCCTTCTCTACGGTCCCGCTTATCTTGCTTCCGGTTTAAGCTTTGCCATTCTTTCTCTTACTATTTTTATAATCTTCCCTTCCATTATTATCGGTAACGCCGTTTTTGCGCTAAACGAACAAAAAAAGCTTATTGCCTTCTCCTGTTTCGGCATGCTCGGCAATATCATTTTAGATATCGTCTTAATTCCCAAATTTGGCATCGCCGGCTGCGCTTTCGCTACTCTTTTGAATCAACTTGCCATTAATACTTACCTTCTTTTCCGCGTCAAAAAAATCGTTTCTTTTTCTCTCTTTCCTCATTTGAAAAAAATTATTCTCGCCTCTCTTCTTATGTCCGCCCTCACTTTTTCTCTTTTCTATTTTGAATTTCATCTTATCTCAAACATCCTCCTTTCCTCTCTCTTCTACCTCGCTCTTCTTCTCCTCTTCAAAGAAAAACTTCTTTTCTCTCTTTTTAAAAAATAGAATATTTTTAAAAAACCAATCATTTCATTTTTTATAAAATTTGCCGCAGGCAAATATTTACCCCGTATTTTATCGGGGCATTATTATCACTCTTACTCCTCTATGGAAAATTAAAAAAGAATAATAGCTAAAAAAATGCCTGTCCGCTCCGCAAACTGGCGGATGGCGGAATTGGTGACTAGCCCTGTTTTTAAAAATTTGCCGGTTATTCTTCTTCTTTCTTAAAAATTGCCGATTAGGCAATTACCTTATTATCACTCTCTACTTCCCTAAAAATTTTAAATAGAACAAAAAACATTCCTGAAAAACAATTGGTGATTAGCCCTGTTTTGAAGGATTGTTTTTTGTTCTATTAATCCGTCTAAAAACTGTTTTAAAAAATTACTTAATTATCACTCTGCTTTTCCCATAAAAATTAAAGAGCAGAAACATTCTCGAAGAAAACTGGCGATTAGCCCCTTTCTGAGAGATTGTTTCTGCTCTCTTAATTAGTTTTGTTTTTAATTTTTTTCTAATCTATTTCGTATCCCAACTTTTTTACATTTTCCAAAAACACCCTCACTCCCTCCGCATAATTTGCCGGGTCAAGTTTTTCCGCCATCCTCGCCTGCTCCACCGCTTCTTTTATTTTTCCCTGGTTTAGATAAAGTCCGGCCAGCTTCGCCCGATATTCCGGCAATCCCGGATGTTCCCTCACTGCCCCCTCAAACATTTCTATTGCCTTTTTGAAATCCTTAAGAACGATATAAATATCGCCCAGTTTTGCCAAATATTCATGGCTCAAACCTTCCCTCGCTAATTCCTCCACTTTTTCATTTTTTCCGGCAATAAGCGCGGTATAAGCCAAAGTTCCTCTTGTCACTTTGTAATTTTTATCAAGTTCATAAGCCTTTTCTGCAATATTGTAAGCTTTTTCATAATCTCCGCTCTTTAAATAACTTTCCACTAAAGCTATATAAATCTGCTGTTTATTCGGCGATATCTTCAAAGCTTCTCTTAATTCGTTGTTCCCCAATTCCCAATAGCTTTTATCCAAATCCGCAAATCTGGTATAAATCGTTCCCATAAACAATCTCATTCTTAAATTATTCGGGTCTCTTTCAATCTCTTTTTTCATCTCTTTCATGGTTTCTTCCATAAAAACTTTTTTCTCCGCTTCCGGAATTATATTTCCCTTGGAAGTCATTAAAATCTCATTTATTATTTTTCCCATCTGCTCCGCCATTTCCTCATTTCCGAAAGTGTTGTAATTCAAAATATTTTTAAAACTTTCCAAAACTTCTCCGCCTACCGTCTTTTTTTCATACATCATCTCTACCGATTTTATCATCGCTCTTGCTTGCAGATAAGGTTTGAAATTTATAAACCAGGAAACCGCTGAAAAGATGACGATTAAAACAGCTGCCGCCGATAAGCTTAAATATTTCCTGTCTTTTCCTTCTGAATTTCCCGCCTCCGGACTCCCGCCCGTTTCCTTTTTTAAAAAATCCGCGTAAGCAAGAAGCGAAAAAAACATCACGTAAGTCGCCATATTGTCAAAAACAAAAATATTTTGGACAAAATAAGAAATAAAAAGAGTTAGAATAATCGCTCCTGAAATCTTTTTCTCTTCTTCTCTCTCTCCTTTAATTACTCGAAGAATAACAAAACCGGCCGCGCCAAAAATAAAAAGATAAGATAAAAGTCCTAAAACTCCTCCGGCTACGAACCAATCCATCACCACATTATGCGCTCTATCAAACCACATCTCTTGGTTATAAAGCGCCGGGTCATAATACTTATTGAAAACATCCACAAAATTTTCCTGTCCCCATCCCAAAATCGGCCGTTCCATCGCTCCTTCTAACGCCATTTTCCAAACTAAAAATCTTCCAACAGTCGTTCGGTCAGAAAAAGAAATGGAAGTTAATCTCCTTAAAGTTTCATTTCCTGAAATAAAACTTGAATCTCTAAAAAACCAAATCAAAGCGGACAGCGCTAAAAGTATCGCGAGTCCCCACAAACTCGCTTTCTTTAAAATTTTTATTCCTCTTCCTTCTGTTTTTATAAAAAGAATAATTCCCGTAAAAATAATAAATCCAGCAAATAAAGCCACAAAAACTCCTCTTGTTGCCGACATATATATCGTAATCAAGTTGATTAAAGCTATTCCTGAAAAAACTATTTTTTTCCAAAATTCCTTGCTTTCTGTTAAAAGCGCGAGCGCTATCCCGAAAGCGAAAAGCGCAAACGCCGCGAGATATGTCGGATTTCCGAAAGTTCCTTCCGCGCGGAACCCTCCGATTATGGATTCTATTTTCCCCAATTTTTGCAATAAAGCGTATAAAAACTCCGCCGCCGAGACAAAAAGAGTCGCATTAAAAAACCAAAACCAATCGCTTCTTTTCTTTAAAGCAAAACGCGCTGCCAAGAAAAACAAAACCAGATGAATTAAATTCAAATATCCATCCATTCTTTCAAATCTTGACCAAAAACTCCGGTCAGGATTCGCGCCAAAATAATCGGCCACTCCGATAACGACTAAAAAAATCAAAACCGCCGCACTGATTAAAGAAATTTTCGGCTTTAACTTCCCTTTTAAAAGCCAGCCCCCGACCACAAAAGCAAAAGCTATCTCTATTAAAAATCTGAAGATAAAAGCTCTCGGAGCTACATATGGAAAGAAAGACGCCTTATCTATAAAAAGAAAAAGTAGCGGCGCCGCAAAAATTATCGCTTTTGCCCCCCATTCATAAAAAACCGCCAAGTTATTTTTATTCATTTTAGATTACTATAGCTTAAAAAAACTTATAATCAAAATAGAAAAGGCCCTTAAAGCAAAACTTGTTTATTCATTTGTTTTTTTGTTATCTTTATTTAAAATCGTCATATGCCGAAAAAGTTCAAAAGCGTTTCCATCATCACCCCCTTCTACAATCAAGAAGAGACCCTGGAACAAACCATAAAAAGCGTTCTTTCTCAAGAAGGCGATTTTAATTTGGAACACATCATCATTAATGATGGTTCTCCTGATAACGGCATAGAAATAATAAAAAAATATGAACTGCTTCTAAAAAACAAACAACTTCCGATTAATTGCGACCATTTAAATTTAAAATGGTTCGAACAAAAAAATAAAGGATTTGCTAGCGCTGTCAATAAAGGCATAAAAGAATCGTCCGGAGAAATAATCGGCTGGCTTAATTCGGATGATTATTTTGAACCTAACACTATAAAATCCATAATAAACGAATTTAATAACCACCCCGAAATGAGCCTCATTTACGGAGATTGCTATTCTCTTTATCAAGAAACCGGTCATAGAAAACTTCTTTCTTCAGAGCCGGGAAATTTTGAAAAATTTTTACGCCGTAACCACAGTATCTGCCAACCCGCCGCTTTTTTTACTAAAGCAATAATTGATAAAATTGGTTATCTCGATGAAGGCTTAAAATGCGCCCCCGATTATGATTTGTGGCTAAGAATCTTAAAAAACGGAAAATCGCTTCACTTAAAAAAAATTTTGGCTACCTATCGCCAATGGGAAAAATCCGTTACAGTTTCAAAAAAAAATCTTTGCAATAATGAAAGAAAAGAAGTTATGAAAAGGCACGGAGGAAATATTATTGACCCGAAAACTATTTACGCTTTAAGAGCTAAAGTTCCTTTTTCCTCGTATTTACGCTCTCGTTTTCCTAAAACATACAATCTGATAAAAAAATTATTTTATTTTTTTATAGACAAATTAAAATACGCCGAACCGAAAATTGCCGATTTAAAGAAAAAAAATCTCGTCCTTTTCATGACCTCAGGCATGAATTTCAAAAACTGGGAAAAATCCGGCCTGCTTTCCCGCGAAATCGCTTCTTATAATCTCTTAGCTCTGCGCTTCAAAAATATTTTTATTTTCACTTATGGCGACAAGAGCGAACTCGCTTACCAAAAATTTTTAAAACCGAACATTAAAATAATCTACAAAAATGTTCGGATGCCCATTCGTCTTTATTATTGGTTTGCCCCCTTTCTCCATCTTCCGACAATTCTCCGTTCTCACTTTTTTAAAACCAATCAAATGCGCGGCGCCAAAACCGCTCTCATTGCCAAGTTTATCAATCCTTTCGCCAAACTTATCATCCGCACCGGCTATACTCAGTCGCTTTTCGACACTAAAGAAAATAAAAATATTTTTAAAATTAAACGCTTGGAAAAAACCGCCTATCGTTTTTCTAATCACGCTTTTGTCACTTCCCTCGCTGATAAAAAATATCTGATAGAAGAATATAAAATCCCTGAAAATAAAATTTCCGTTATTGCTAACTATATCGATACTGACATTTTCAAACCTCTAAATCTGAACAAATATTCTGACCGCCTTATTTTTGTCGGCCGTCTCAATGAGCAAAAAAACCTTTTTTCTCTGATTGAAGCTCTTTCCGGAACCAATCTTTCTTTAGATATAGTCGGTTCAGGCAAATTAAAAGATAAACTGGAAAATTTTGCCGAAGAAAAAAATGTTTCTGTTAATTTTCTCGGCATCATCCCGAACAATTCCCTGCCGGAAACGCTTAATCGTTATGAAATTTTTATTCTCCCTTCTCTTTATGAAGGTATGCCTAAAACCCTTCTCGAAGCCATGTCTTGCGGACTTGCTTGTGTCGCCACCGACGTTCCCGGCAGCCGCGAAGTGATTAGCGATAATTTTAACGGCCTTCTTTCTGAAATTTCTCCGGAAAGCTTAAGAGAAAAAATAAAAGAGCTCGCTGTAAACGCCGAACTTCAAAAAAAATTAGGAAAAAATGCTCGCCGCTTTGTTTTAGAAAATTTTTCCCTTTCCACCCAAATAGATAAAGAAATTAGTATTTATAAAAAATTAGTTAGAAATTAGAAATTCTTAATTAATTATTTTTATGTTTGGCTCCACTTCTTTTTTTAACATCAACGCTGACCGCCGGCTTTCCAAATGGGGCATGCGTCTTTTTATGGCCGGCAATCGCCTGAACAACTCTCTTCCTTATTCGTTTCTTGATAAAAAACTGAAAATAAAAAATTTTTCTTTAAGCGAACAAGAACTGAAAAAATTTTGGCCTTTGACCGAAATAAAAAGTTCTCCCTCGAGAAAGCTTTCCGACCTTTTCTGGCTTTCCCTCCCTTGGACAAAAATCAAGGAAGAACTTAACGCCATTAATATTTTTGACGTTGGTTGCGGCTCCGGCAATTACGGAAAATTTTTTGCTAATAAAGCCGGCGCTGAAATTTCTTCTTATGTCGGCATAGATTCTGTTTTCAACAAAAATTGGCCGGTCTTGGAAAAAGAATTCCCGGATTTTAAATTTCATGAAGGAAACAGCCAAAATGTTTTTCCTTCAATTCCTAAAAAAACCAATCTCTTTATCAGCCAATCCGCTATCGAGCATTTTAAAAAAGACCTTTATTTTTTTAAACAAATCAAAAAATTCATTTTATCGGAAAAAAAACCGACTCTTCAAATTCATCTCTTCCCCTCCGCCGCCTGCCTTCCTCTTTATCGCGGTCATGGTTTTCGCGAATACACTCCCAAAACCGTTTCCAAAATTTCCCGCCTCTTTTCGGATTTTTCCGATTGTTTTCTCTTTAATCTCGGCGACAAAAATTGCAATCGCCTCCATTTCGATTTTATTACCAAACCTAAATATATTGCCCGTTCCAAAGACCGTCGCGAACTTGAAACTGAAAACTACAACTCTCTGCTCCTTTCCGCTGTTAAAAACAGTTTTCTGAATTCCTCCCAAAAAACTTCTCCCGGTTTTTATGCTCTTGTCATCCATTCTTTTAAAAATAAATCAATCTTTTAATGATAAAAAAACTTTTTTATTCTTTATTTCATTACGGACCATGGCAGACTTTTAAATCTGTCTATTCCGCTCTTTGGAAAAATAATTCTTTTTTAAATCGCTTTAAGCTTCGCTTTTATATTTATCTTCATAATAAAAGCTATTCCAAAATAACCTCTCTCGCCCGCCGCTTGAATAACAATTCCCACCCCAAGCATAAAATCATTGATTATTTTTCTTTTTTTCTTTCCTGCGTTGAAAAAAACGATGTCATTCTTGATGTCGGCTGCCATGAAGGTTATCTTTCTAAAATTATCGCCGCCCGCGCAAGAGAAGTCGTCGGCATCGATCTGAACAAAAAAAGCTTGGCGATAGCCAAAAAAGAAAACAATCTTCCTAATCTCTCTTTTGTCTTTGGCGACGCCGTTTCCTTTGAATTTAATCGGCAGTTTAATAAAATCGTTCTTTCCAATGTATTAGAACATTTAGAAAATCGAGTCGATTTTCTAAAAAAATTGGGACGGCTTTCCGATACTATTATTTTAAGAGTTCCTCTTTTAACCCGCGACTGGCTCGCCGTTTATAAAAAAGAAAATGGTTTTGAATACCGTCTCGACCCCACTCACCGCATTGAATATACTTTGGAAGGACTGAAAAAGGAATTAGACGAGTCCGGTTGGAAAATAGAAAATTTTATCGTTAATTTCGGAGAATTTCTGGGAGTTTTGTCTAAAAAATAAAATGTTTACTTTAAAAAAAATATTAAGAAAATTGCGTTTTTATTTTCAATCTTTTTTGAATTTATTCCGCCGCGGCGAAATTTTTTTGATTCCCGATGAAAATAGCTGGATTATTAAAACTGTCACTCAAGAAATAGCGGAGAACTTGAATAAAGCAAAGTTAGCCAAAGTTCGTCTTTCTCTTTCCCCTCTCTTTATTAAAAATAAAATAATTCATTTCGGTTCTGTTCATGTTTTTGCCTCGCATAAAAATAAAGTTCATCTTTCCAATAAAATAATCGTCTCTTGGTATCATTTGAATAATCGTGATATAGAAAAAGAACTTGCCGAAGAAATAAAAGAAAAAAACATCACCGTCCACACCTCTTGCTCTGTCACTAAAGAAGGGCTGGTTAAACTTGGAATCAAGGAAGAACAAATTAAAGTAGTCCCTCTCGGTATCGACCTTAAAATTTTTAAACCTCTTAAAAATCCTTCCGAAAAGACAGAAATAAAAAAGCGTCTTGGCTTGCCTCTTGATAAAATCACCATCGGCTCCTTTCAAAAAGACGGCAACGGTTGGGAAGACGGTCTGGAACCAAAATTAGTTAAAGGACCGGATATTTTTTGTGATACCGTTGAACTTCTTTCCAAAAAATATCCTCTTCACGTTCTTCTCTCCGGACCCTCCCGCGGTTACGTCAAAAATCGCCTTTCTCAATCTAATATCCCTTTTACCCACAAATTTTCAAAAAAATACAACGACATTGCCGATTTTTATCATGCTCTCGACCTTTATCTCATCACTTCAAGAACTGAAGGCGGACCCATGGCTCTTCTTGAATCTTGGGCTACTGGCACGCCTCTTGTCTCAACATCTGTCGGTATGGTAAAAGACTTAGGAAAAGAAAATGAAAACATTTTAATCGCTGAATCGGAGAACATTGAAGAAATCTCTGCTCAAGCCGAAAAAATATTAAAAGATAAATCTTTATCCGAAAAAATCGTCAGAAACGCCCTTCTTGAAGTAAAAAATTATTCCTGGCGCATAATGGCTGATCGTTGCTTCCAAAAATTCTATTTATAAAAGATTTTAATTTAAAATTTTTTTCTTTATTTCATACTTTTAATGAATACAAAAATAATCGTCACCGTCGGACCAGCAACTAACACCGAATCTCATTTAATAAAGATTAAAGAGGCTGGAGTTAGTTTTATTAGAGTCAATATGTCTCACTCTTCTTTGAATGACTTGAAATATTTTATTGATCTCTCTAAAAAAGTAGGTCTTCCTTTTATCATTGACACTGAAGGATCGCAAGTAAGAACCGGCAATCTTTATAAAGATTCAGTAATTTTAAATGAAAACGACACCGTAAAAATTTACAAAGAAGAAACTCTCGGCAATGAAGAAAAAATAAATTTGAAACCTGGTCACATCATCAATCAATTGGAAAAAGGAGATCTTGTTTACATAGATTTTAATACTCTTATTCTAAAAATTTCCGACGTTTCAACAAGGAAAGAAGGATTCATAACCGCCAAAGTTATTACTAGCGGCTCTCTGGGAAAAAATAAAGCCGTCATTATCGACCCTGTTTTCCCTAAAAAATTTTTTCTTCCCCCCTTATCGGAAAAAGACTATCAATCCATTGAATTGGGGCTGAAAGAAAAAATCGGGCACATCGCCGTTTCTTTTGTCCGCAAAGGTTCCGACATAGATGAGGTAAGGCGCGCCACAAAAAACTCAATGAGAATCATTTCCAAAATAGAATGCTTTGAAGCTTTGGAAAATCTGGACGAAATAATCTCTAAATCAGACTATCTGCTTATTGACAGAGGAGATCTAAGTAAAGAAATTTCCATAGAAAAAATTCCTCTTACTCAAAAAATAATCATCAGCAAAGCTAAGGAAAAAAATAAAGGGGTTTTTATCGCCACTAATCTCTTAGAAACAATGATTAAAGAAAAAAAGCCGACTAGAGCCGAGGCTAACGACGTAATTAATACCATTTTGGATGGAGCGGAAGGTTTGATTTTGGCAGCTGAAACGGCCATCGGTAAACACCCCATAGAATGTTTAACCGTAATGAATAAATTAATCAATGAAGCCGAACTGGTAAATAATTCAAATCTATTTGAAAAAGCCAATCAAGAACTATCTTCTCTTTTAAAAAATTTAAATTATTTTTTTAAAAACAACTCTTCTCTTGTTCCCCCTCATGGAGGAAAGCTGGTTAATCGCATAATGGAAAATCCCCCGCGTCAAAACTATTTGAATTCTCTCTTTAAAATAGAATTAGATGAAAATCAAGAGATGGATGTCGAACAGATTGCTATAGGAGCTTTCAGTCCTTTGGAAGGTTTTATGAAAAAAGATGATTTAGATTGTGTTCTTGATAATATGCGCCTTAAAAACGGCCTAATTTGGACAATTCCTATTATTTTAGATATCTCCGAAGAACAATCCAAAAATATCTTTCTAGGCCAAGAAATCGCCCTTACTAATAAGCACCAAGAAATAGTTGCTCTCTTGAACGTTAAAGATATATTCAGGTTGGACAAAGAAAATTTTATAAGAAAATTATATGGGACAGAAAATCCAGAACATCCGGGAGTAAAATGGGCAAAAAACATCAAACCCATTATTATAGGCGGGAAAATAAATCTTATTAAAACAAGAGATTCGGAAACAAAAGAATATGAACTCACCCCAAGACAAACAAGAAGGCTATTTGAAGAAAAAGATTGGACTAAAATTATCGGTTTTCACACCAGAAACGTCATTCATAAAAGTCACGAATTTATTCAGCTTAAAGCTTTGGAAAAAGAAGGGTGCCACGGGCTTTTTATTCATCCGATTATCGGTAAAAAAAAGCCAGGAGACTTTCACGCTAAATTTATTATTGAAGGCTATAAAATAATGAATAATCTTTTCTACCCGAAAAACAAAGTTGTTTTTTCTACTTTTTCCACTTTCTCTCGTTATGCCGGTCCGAGAGAAGCTATTTTTACCGCTCTTTGCCGAAAAAATTTCGGCTGCAGCCATTTTATTGTCGGTCGGGACCATACCGGTGTTGGAAATTTTTATCACTCCAAAGCCTCTCATGAAATTTTCAGCCAATTTCCAGACCTTGGTATAAAACCGATTTTCTTCGACCAAGTATTTTATTCTAAAAAGTTAAATCAGTATATTCACGAATCGGAAGACATTTATAACCACACTGAAGGAGAAAAACTGCATATCAGTGGAACAGAAGCCAGAAAAATTTTAAAAAAAGGAGAGTCTCTTCCCAATTGGTTTATGCGCCCGGAAATATCTCAAATAATTACAGACGCTATAAAAAATAAAGAGGAAGTATTTATTGAAGAAAAATCGGATAAAACAGGGTCTGTTATTTGGTTCACCGGGCTTTCTGGATCAGGGAAAACCACTTTGGCGGAAAAACTAAAAGAAGTTTTAGAAACTCAAGATAAATCCGTCTTTATTATAGATGGAGATTCTGTCAGAAATACGCAAAATAAACACTTGGGGTTTTCTCGCGAAGATATCAGAAAAAATAATTTTCTGATAGCCAAGCTTGCTAAAGAAAAAAGGCAAACTTATGATTTTGTTTTAATCCCTGTTATTGCCCCCTATTTAGAAGACCGAGAGAAAATAAAAAATATCATCAGTGATAAGTTCATTGAATTTTTTGTCAACAGTTCCCTTGAAACTTGTATTAAAAGAGATGTTAAAGGATTGTATCAAAAAGCTCTAAAAGGAGAGATAGACAACTTTATCGGTTTAGCCGAATCCAATCCCTATGAATCTCCTAAAAATCCGGATTTGGAAATAAAAACAGATTCTTCGGATATAAAAGAAAGTCTTGAAAAAATTATCGTCTTTTTAAAATCCAAAAAACTTCTTTAAAATTATTTTATACAAAAAAGTTTTTTCTCTGAAAATTAAAATTCATAACCGAATAATTCAATGTCTTTTTGATAGGCTCTTCTGATAATTTCTTTTGTTTTTTCATTATAGTATTCTCGATAATTCTTGTGCACGCTAACATTTTCACGGATAAGTTCTATTTTGCCTAGCCCTATTTTAGAACATATTTTATCAAAATCTTCCTGAATATTTTCATATTTGCCGATAAAATCAACGGCAATATCTCCTTTTTCATCACAGACATATAAATATTGCGGTTTAAAATGTTGCTGATTGAATATTAAAGGCTTGTCGCCGTTAAAAGATTCTAAAATAAAATTATCAAAATTCCCGTTATATTTTTCTACATAAGTTTTTCGATCTGCCTCATTCTTTTTATTGGTCCATTTTCCATTTAAAAGAAAAAAAATTGAAACTACTCTATCCCATGGGTTTCTTACAAAAGCGAAAGAGAAAGGCTTTTTGCAAAAGAGAGAAAAAGGAAAAGGTTTTGGTTTAAATTTAGTTATAGGTTGATGGCCTAAAACAGGTAGCTTTAAGCTTCTGCACATGCTTGTTCCGCCAGTCCTGGGAAGATGGATAAAAAGAACTTTTTTTTTATTTACTTTAAATAAACTGCTCATTAGTTAAGCTTAAATAGTTTTTACTTTTTTATTATAAACTGATCTCCGATTATTCTTATTTTTTTATTAGGATGTTCTTTTATAAATTCATTAACCGCCTTCTTTACTCCGCCTTTCCACCATCCTCCCTCCCGATAATCGTCTCCAGTGATAAACCCTCCTTCTTTCACTTTCTTTTCGGAATTGCGCAAATCTTTTTTTGCCGCTTCGTAAGAGTGGTCCCCATCAATATAAACCCAATCAAAATATCCATCCGGATAATCATTTAATATTTCTTCAAATGTGTTTCTTTTTATTATTACCTCCTTATTTTCTGAAAATCTCTTTAAAACATCATTATAAATATTTTCCATATCTTTTTCTGATTTCGCTTCTTTTCCTCCATATATTGAATCTTTATATTTTTCATCATTAAAAAAATGCCAAGGATCTATTAAATGCAGCTCTTTCGGCTTTACAATATCTATCATCTTCTTTGAATAATCTCCTTTCCAAACTCCAATTTCGGCGCAAACCGAATTTTTAGGCATGAGTTTCAGCAATTTGATTCTCGGCTTCTCAGAAAATAAATTTCTGATTTTATTTACAATCTTTTTAAATATAAACATTTATATAAACATTTAAACAAAAATTATTCTTCCTCTTAAGCATATTATTATGACTCTTATTACTATTCAAGCCTGACTAATAAAATTGCCTATCTCATAAAGATAGGCAACGATACATTAGAGATGACACTCGGCAAGATTTTCAACAATCTTTGCTACTCTTGCTGAATTCTTCCCATCCAACCGAAAAACTTTTTTTGCACGCTCCGAAAATTCAAATCCAGAAATTAAAGCTCGCTCCAAAAATTCTTGGAGTTGGTCGCGATTCTCTGCTTTAAAACAACAACCCAGAGCTTCTAATGGAAATGTATTTTGCGCCCAATCCCACTTTTTGAAAATCTCACAGATTCGTTTACTGGGATAAAACACAGAAATTACCGATTTTCCTAAAATCGCCGCCTCAGTCAACATAGAAGAAAAATCAGATACTACTACGTCAGCCGCCATTAATACCTCTAAAGAAGAAAATCCGGAAGATTTTAAAAGCAAACTCTGGCCTTTTTCTTCTTCAACACCAACTACCCTATCCCAAAACTTTGTCCCCTCCGGTTCATGTCGTCTCATATTTGGATGTTCCATCGCTATCACTTTAACTGATAATCCAATTTTTGCAGTTGTTTCAAGAAGTTCTTGCAATGCTTCCGCATTTTCTCTTGATCCCTGGCCGATAAAAAAGATTAGTTTAGTTTTTAAAGAAAGCTTTAAAGCTAAATATAATTTTTCTCGCATCTCTTGATTTTTCGCTTTCCATTTTTCTCTATCCGCATAAACATCAAGCGCCGGCCAGCCAGTTTCAACTATAAAACCGTTAAATCCCCAAGATCTCACCGCTCCTCTCCCAATCTCATCATTTACACATACAACATCCGGATAACATTCTCTATTTTTCCAACCGCCAGAAAAAAACGGCGTTGACCACTGGTCAGGAATTGCGATTATTGGACATTTATCCCTCCAAGTTGATGCTACTGAATATTCAAATGGGTCAGTAGACATTCCAGTCACCACCGCTTTTACATCTCCTTTTTTTATTTTCTTCTCATCCTCTTCTGATAAAATTCCTAAAGAATTTCCACTCGCGAGAAATTTAACTTTGTGACCTATTTTCCGCAAGTATAATCCTACTGGAAAAATCGTTTTACAACTTCCTATATCGTTCATCACCGCCAAAATCAGCATTTTTCTTTTCCTTCCTTTCTAAAATTTTCGAAATTCTTCTTCTATAATAATTAAAAATAGAAAAATAGTCAAATTATTGCCAATCCGCAATAAATATTATACTATTCCTGTACTATATTCATTATGGAATTTTTAAAAGACAAAACCATCCTCATTACCGGCGGCACTGGATCTTTCGGCAAAAGCTTCACTCGATTTCTCCTGGAAAATTCTCTTGCTCAAAAAATAATAATCTTTAGCCGTGACGAATATAAGCAATTTCATATGGCGCAAGAACTGCGCCAATTTGAAGATCGTCTTCGCTTTTTTATCGGTGATGTTCGAGACTTGGGACGCTTAGAAAGAGCTTTTCAAAAAGTGGATATTGTTGTCCATGCCGCTGCTCTAAAACAAGTTCCTGCTATTGAATACAATCCTCAAGAAGCCATTAAAACTAACGTTATCGGTTCTCAAAATATTGTTGAAGCCGCTCTTAATCAAAATATAGAAAAAGTTTTGCTCATCTCTACTGATAAAGCTGCTCAGCCGGTTAATCTTTACGGCGCTACCAAACTTTGCGCTGAAAAACTTTTTATAAACAGCAATTCTTATTCTCCCTCTCAAAAAACTAAATTCAGCGCCGTCCGTTATGGCAATGTTATCGGCAGCCGCGGCAGCGTTGTTGAAAAATTTTTAAACAAAAAAGTTGATAAAGTTGAGATAACTCATCCTGACATGACTAGATTTTGGATAACTTTAAGGCAAAGTTTTAACTTGGTTCTTTTTGCGCTGAAGAATATGGAAGGAGGAGAAATATTTGTCCCTAAAATTCCCAGCATGAAAATCTCTGATCTCTTTAAAATAATCGCCCCGGCAGCAAAACAGGAAGTGACTGGCATTAGGCCAGGAGAGAAACTGCATGAAACTCTTCTCACTGAAGAAGAATCCAAGCACGGTTATGAAACAGAAAAATATTATGTTGTCATTCCTGAATCAGGACTTGCTCAAAGCCCTGTCTTTTCCAAATATGAAACCATCGGGTCAAAACTCAATCCTTCTTTTCGTTTTGCGAGCAATACCAACACAGAATGGCTAACCAACGAAAAACTTCAGGAAATAATCCAAAAAATATAATCCCTTACGGCCGACAATATCTGAGTTGGAAAGACATTTTTTCCGTTATTAAAACTCTTCGGTCTGATTGGCTTACTCAAGGCCCGATCGGTCCGGCCTTTGAAAAAGCTTTAGCAAAAATCGTCGGTTCTCGTTATGCTGTTGCTGTTTCCTCCGGTACCGCTGCTCTTCACTTGGCTTATCTTGCTTCCGGACTAAAAGAAGGCGATGAAGTTATCACCACTCCAAACACTTTTGCCGCTACCGCTAATATGCTTCTTGTTCTCAGCGCAAAACCAGTTTTTTGTGATATTAGAGAAGACACCTCAAATATCGATGAATCAAAAATAGAATCTCTCATTACTGAAAAAACTAAAGCTATTGTTCCCGTTCATTTTGCCGGCCATCCCTGCGCTATGGAAAAAATTTGGGATATTGCTTCCCGCCACAACCTTGCTGTTATTGAAGATGCCGCTCATGCTCTTGGCGCTTTTTACAAAAACCAGCCCATAGGTAGCGGAAAAAGCTCTATGACTATTTTTAGTTTTCATCCGGTAAAATCTATTACTACCGGCGAAGGCGGCGCTATTGCCACCGATAATCAAGAACTTTATGAAAAATTAAAACTCTTAAGAAGCCATGGTATTAGAAAAAATGAACAAGGTTTTAATGTTATGACTAATCTCGGTTTTAATTATCGCTTGTCAGATATTAATTCCGCTCTCGGCTTAAGCCAGCTCAAAAAACTTGAAAATTTTATAAAAAAACGCCAAGAACTTGCTGATTTTTATTTTAAAGAACTCGAGAATTTTCCGGAAATAATCCTTCCTGCTAAAGACCAAAGTATTCGCTCCAGTTGGCATCTCTTTGTCATCAGAACAAAAAATCCGGAGGATCGTCTTCCTCTTTATGAATATTTAAAACAATCCGGCATTGGCATCAATTTTCATTATCCGCCTGTTTATTCCCATCCTTATTATCAAGAAAACGGTTTTAAAAACATAAATCTCCCCATCGCTGATCTCTATGCCAAAACCGCCATTACCATTCCTCTCTATCCTGGATTAACCTCAAAACAAATAAAAAAAACAATTTCTTCCATAAAAAATTTTTTCAGTAAATAAATGTCATTCATCGACTCCTTTAACCAGCTTTCTAAAACTCCTTCTTTCCTTCGCTCTGGAAGAATGTTTTCTTTCCATCTTTTTTTATTTAAAAAAATTGCCCGAGAAATATCGCTTAAGCTAAATCTTAAAAAAGAAGACAAAATTCTTGATGTTGGTTCCGGCACTGGCGACATCACCCAATATATTTTTCCTTGCTCATCAATTACCCTTTCTGATAATGCTCCATCTGCTTTATTTATAGCCCGACAAAAAAAATTTTTCTGTCCGACCGACTTTAAAATTGTTGATCTCAATAAAAAATTAGATTTTCCTAACAATCAATTTTCTGCTGTTATCTGTTACAGCGTTATCCATTATTTGGATAATTATAACTCTCTTGAAAAACTCTTTTTCGAACTAATCCGAACCACTTCTCCTGGAGGAAGAATATTGATTGGTGATATTCCTTTGAGAGACAAATATGAAGCAAATTTAAAACACCGCCAATCCCGTCCTATTATTAATTTTATAAAAAACATTCAATACTATATTAAAAAAGAAACTACTAATTTCTTTTATCGCTTCTATAAAATCAACACCGCTCCTTCTTCTCTTGTTATAACCAAACCTCTTCTGGAATCAATTTTAAAAAATACTCCCGAAATCCGCCGTTTTTCTTTTTTAAAACAATCATCTAGCCTTCCTTTTTCCGATTCACGAGAAGATCTTATTATCGAAAAATGCCTATAACCATCTACCCTTATAACAAAAAAATCCGACCTCAAAAATCTAACGTCAAAAAAACTTTAGAATATTTTTTTAATTCCCCCCTAAGCATTTTCAGCTCAGGAAGATTCGCTCTTTTAGAAGCTCTGAAGCTATCCAAACTATCACGCTGCGATCACATCCTCATTCCCGATTTCCTAAGTCAGTGCGTCCTCTCCATTCTCAACCAAACTTCTTTTCCAGTCAAAACTCCCGATTTAAAAACAAAAGCTGTCCTCATACTCCATCAATGGGGCTATCCCCAAGATATGGATTCCGTTATTCTTGAATCAAAAAAAAGACAACTTTTAATAATAGAAGATTGCGCCCATTCCTTTGATTCGAAGTATAAAGGAAAAAATATAGGCAGTTTTGGAAATTTTTCCATTTTTAGTTTTTCAAAAATATTTCCCACCGGTATGGGAGGATTTTTAAAAGTTTCTGGCCAAAACTTAAAACCATTTCACCAAAAAGAAAATTTTCTAAAAAAAGTCTTTAGCGACTGGTGTGCCCGTAAAGCTCTGAGAGCTTATCGAGGGCATCCTTCCTCAACCGCCACTGAAATATGTTATAGCCAATACCACACCTTTTATTCCACTCCTCAAAAATCTTTAAATCTTTTTCCACCTTCACTGGAATCCTTGCAATCGGACTTAAAAAAAAGAAAAGAAAACTATAATTTCCTCAAAAAAAATATTCTTCCGGAATTTCTTATACCCGACCACGATCCAAATATAGATCCCAATCCTCTTGCTCTTCCTATTTTTGCTCCCGAAAAAAAGCTTTCTAAGATGAAAAACGATCTATCTCGAAAAAACTTCGATGTTGAAATTCTTCATTTTGATATTAATCGTAATCTGTTTAATCCTCTTTATAAGAAATGCCTCGCTGTCCCTTGTCATCAATATTTGAGTAAAAAAAACCTGGAAGATATTGTATGTGCGATTAACAATTGCTAAATTATGCAGATAATACCCTTTTCGAATACTGAAGAAAAAAAATGGAACAGCTTCTGCCTACAATCAAATGATGCTTGGTTTTGGCACACCTCTGATTGGATTAATTTTATCTTTAAATATCAATTAGATTCTGAAGCTAAAAATTTTAGTTTTTCTATTCAAAAAAACGGAAAAATACTTGCTGTCATTCCTCTGATTCTCGAAATAAAAAAATCGGAAAACGATTTGATTAACGGCTTTTATTTCAGTAGTTGGGCCACCCCCATGCCCGCCCTTTCTAATAATATTCTCTCTTCTGATAAAGAAAAAATATATCAAATAATTCTTGAAGAAATAGAAAAACTATCCCGAGAAAACAATGTTTCCGTTTCCCGATTCGTTCTCTCTTCCCTCTCTCTTTCCTTTTTAAATAAAAAATACTCTACCGCCGACAAAATGTTTTCCTTTTTTAGCTATAACAATGTCAATGCTTCCAGCCAGATAATTGACTTGTCTAAATCATTAAACGAATTAAAAAGAAATCTCCGCCATGGGCATAGAGCTGATATAACTAGAGGAGAAAAAATCCTTACTACTTCTGTTTTTGATTCTTCAAATATAACCTCTGAGATTTTTAATCAATATACCCTGCTCTATAAGAAAAGATTTGGCGTCTCTAACCGCCCCTCTTCAACTTTTGATATTATGTTTAAATTAATTAAAGATAGCAAAAATTTTATTGTCTTTGCCTTTCTTGATAAAATTCCTGTTGGTGTCTCTTATTTCTACACCTTCAAAGACAACGCCTTCTATGGTTCTGCCTGTAATGATCCTAATATCAACAACATTCCTACCTCTCACGTAATTCAATGGTCCGCTATTAAATATATGAAAAACAAAAAAATGAAATTTTATGAAATAGGACACCAGCCCTATTGGTCACCCACTGATAAGCAGCTCAATATCTCCCACTTTAAGAAGGGCTTCGGCGGATTAATTGTTCCGATGTTTATGAAAGAAAAGAAATATAACTATGAATAAAAAAAACTCTAAACTGGTTCTTGGCACTGTTGAGCTCGGTCTGCCATACGGTTTAAATAATATAAAAGGCCAGCCTTCTCTAAAAGAATCTTTTTCTATTTTAGACAATGCTTTAACTTTTGGCATTGATACTTTTGACACTGCCTTTGCTTATGGCGCTGCCGAAGATGTCTTGGGAAAATGGATTAAATCCCGCAATTTGAATAATAAAATAAAAATTATCTCCAAATTAAAACCCTACGCCTTAAATGATTATCCTGATGGTGTTAAAGCATCTGATATTATCCGCCTGGAAATTAATAAATCTCTCCAACGCCTCAATATCGACCAACTGGATGGTTATCTGCTCCATACTCCTCAATATGTTTATAATATCCACATAATTAATGGTCTTAAAAAAGCTAAATCTGATGGTTTAATTAAAAAATTCGGCGTCTCTATTTATGACGAAGCCGAAGCTCTCTACGCCGCTAATATGCCGGTCGATTATATCCAAATTCCTTATAATATTTTTGACCAACGTCTTAATCACGCTGGCTTTTTTAATCTTGCTAAAAAAAACAATATCACTGTCTTTGCTCGCAGCCCTTTCTTGCAAGGCCTTTTGCTTATGCCTTCTAAAAAAGTTCCTCCTCATCTTAACCGCGCTAAACCCCTCTTAAATGAATTCATTAGTTATCTTAATCGCTGTCATCTCTCTCCTCTTGCCGCCACTCTCGCTTTCACTCTTAAAAATCCCAATCTCGACTTTATTGTTTTCGGCGCTAATACTCCTGCTGAAATTAAGGAAGTCCTATTCGTTGCCACTAATCTTCCTCCTCTGCCCAATGACTTTTTCTTTTTTATGGAAGAAAAATTTTCTCAAACTGAAAAAGCCATTGTTAATCCATCCCTCTGGAAAACACCGCTAAAAAAATCCCGTCCTTAAAAATTTAAGAACGGGATAGATTTTCCTAATAAAAATCAAAGATCAAAATCAGCGCAATCACGACAACATTCAAGCTCAAACATCCTCCCCTGGTCATTCAATTCATAAACGAGTTTTCTGGCCGGAGAATTCCAAAACTCATGAAGAGTTCCGTCTCTTAAATTGCCGATAGCTCTTAGACTATCGTAATCGGCGTCGCAAAGCTTCACAAAACCTGAGCAATCAACAAAACAATCTCCTCTCGAAATTCGATTGCATTTTTTTAATTCCCCAGACCGGTTTCGTTTTAACCCATACCGATTTTCCGGCAAATTTGTATACTCGAGAGAAATAATGCTTAATATCTCTCCGGTACGATAAAAAGTTTCCAGAAATTCGTCAATGTCATGATGAGTTCCCTCTTGGTCAATCATCTGAATATGAATTATCGGACCCTTGCCTAGCTCCTTCTTTTTCCAAAGTATCATCTCCAAATGCTTGCGAACATTCGGATAATTCTCTTTTGAAGAAACAAAGCTGTACACCTCCTCATTTGTGCCATGCAAAGAATAATTAAGAAAGGTAATCTTGGAATTTAAAACAAAATCAATCTCTTCTTCGCCAAATAAAACTCCGTTTGTGGAAAACCAAGTTATGCCAAGATTCTTTTTCTCGCCGGCATAACTGACTAATTCTTTCCAATCCGGATGCAAAATCGATTCTCCAAAATGGAAAAACCAAAAAGCATCAATTCCGTATTCATCCAATTCGTTGATTATTTTTTTATACAGTTCCTTATCCATATTAACGAGCGGACGCTTCATGTCTTTTCTTGGACACATCCGGCATGCCAAATTGCATCTTCCTGTCATTTCCACCATCACTCTCTTTGGAAAATCATCGAGAAGAGCGTTGCTGTTAAAAGAAATTCTCTTGATCGGAATTATTTTATATCCCTCATTCCCGTATTGCTCTAATAAACCAAGATTTTCTTTGTCGTTTCTTAAATTTAAATCTTGACCGACTTCAATCGCTCTAAGAATCTTTAACTCCTCATACTTGATAACTCGATTAAAGTTGCCGCGGAGATACTTTTTAGTCGTGATAAATTCCATCATTTTTTCCTTTCTGTCTTTTTTCTCTTTTAAAATTCTCCCAATATAATAATACTAAATTAAAAAAAATCAAGTTGACTCTCCTCATCTTTTAATCTATTATTTACCTTATGAAAGCCGTCATTATGCAGCCGAATTATCTTCCTTGGATGGGTTATTTTGATTTAATGGATCAATGTGACGCTTTTGTGTTTCTAGACCATGTTCAGCACATCAAAAGAGATTGGGAGCAAAGAAATCGAATTAAATCTCCCAGTGGTGAATTATGGCTGTCTATTCCTGTTTTAAGTAAAGGAAAATATCATCAAAAGATAAATGAAGTTGTTTTGGATAACTCTCAGCAATGGAAAGAAAAACATCTGCAGTCTATAAAAATAAACTATGCCAAAGCTCCGTTCTTTGAAAAATATTTTAATGAATTAGGTCATCTTTATTCTCAAGAAATTACAAAACTTATTGATATTTCTATTCCTCTGACTCTATGGATAAAAAAAATTATTGGTCTGAATTGCCAAGTATTTTATTCATCAAATCTTAATCCTCAAGGAAAAAAATCAGAACTGCTTTGTGATATTTGCCGAAAAATCGGCGCTGATGAATATCTGTCCCCGGTTGGAGCCAAAGATTATATTGATGCCGATAATCACTTTATAAAAAATAATATAAAACTGGAATATCAAAACTTTGAACATCCTGTTTATGATCAGCTCTGGGGAGATTTTATTTCTCATCTGTCCGTTATTGACCTGATTTTTAACGAAGGGCCAAATTCTCTTAACGTAATAAGAAGCGGCCGCAAAAATGTATAATAAATATTATGAAAGAAAATTATCTTGTAGCCACCGCTAAATCCTGGAATAACGAAGAATTTAATAATTTAAAAAACAAAGATAAAAAAAACAACTGGTTTTTAATTACTGACAAAAAGGATCTCACTCCTCTTAAAATCAAAAAAATAAATCCAAAAATTATTTTTTTTCCTCACTGGTCCTGGATTATTTCGGAAGATATCTGGTCTAATTTTGAATGCATTGTTTTTCATATGACCGACTTGCCTTACGGCCGCGGCGGCAGTCCCCTGCAAAATCTGATTATGCGCGGGCATACTCGCACCAAAATTTCCGCTCTTAGGGTTAATGCCGGTTTGGATACAGGAGATATTTATTGCCAAAAAAATTTAAGTTTAAAAGGAAATGCGGAAGAAATTTTTCGCCGTGCCGCTAAAAACATTTTTCGCAAGATAATTCCTTTTATCATTAACAATCATCCAAAACCAAAATCCCAGCAAGGAAAAATAGTTTTGTTTAAAAGAAGAAAGCCGAAACAAAGTAAAATTTTACCCTCTTTTAATTTAAATAAAACATATGATATTATCCGAATGCTTGATGCTGAAGGATATCCGCAAGCATTTTTAGAAACAAAGAAATTAAAATTTGACCTTTCTAAAGCTAAATTCAAAAATAACAAAATAATCGCTCAAGTGGATATATATGAAAAATAATATTCTAGTCATAACCGCTCACCCGGACGACGAAGTTTTAGGCGTTGGCGGAACAATTCTTAAACATATTTCATCCGGAGATAATGTCAGTATTCTCATCTTAAGTGATGGCGAAACTTCCCGAGATTCCGGTGCTGATATCAATAAAAGAGAGCGACAAGCTAAAGAAGTGTCTCGTCTTCTTGGAGTCAGTAATCTCATAATGGAAAAACTTCCGGATAATCAGTTCGATTCTATTCCCCTGCTTAAAATAATTAAAATTATTGAAAACACCGTTAACAAACTTAATCCCAGTATTATTTATACGCACCACGCCCACGATCTGAATATTGACCATCGCTTGACCTTTCAAGCAGTCTTAACTGTTTGCCGTCCTCAACCTAAATTCTCTGTTAAAAAAATTCTCACTTTTGAAACGCCTTCTTCCACTGAATGGCAAATGAAAACTTATGCTTTTTGCCCGACTGAATATAACGACATCGCAAAATTTCTTCCTAAAAAAATAGACATTTTAAAAATATATGAAGATGAATTAAGAGAATACCCTCATCCCCGTTCCTTGGAAAGTATTAAAATTCTGGCTCAATATCGCGGCCTGGAAGTTGGCTATCATTTTGCTGAAGCCTTTCAAATAATTAGAACTCTTAACGATTAATTATGTCTACTCTCGCCATTATCCAAGCTCGTCTAAAGTCTACCCGCCTGCCCGGCAAGGTTCTTTTTAAAGTTAATGAAGAAGATACTATTCTCGGTTATCAAATTAAACGATATAAATTATGTTCTAAAATAGATAAAATCATTGTCGCTACTTCAACTAATCCGGAAAATGATGCCATTATTGATGAATGTCGTCGCCTTAATATTGATTGCTTCCGCGGTTCTGAAGATGATGTTCTTAATCGCTACCATCTCTGCTCTCTCGCTTATCCGAATTATCAGCACATTATTCGCCTCACAAGTGATTGTCCACTAAATGACCCGGCCATCATCAATAATTTAATTGATCTTTTTTTCAGTCAATCGGTTGATTTTGCCAGCACCTCTGCCGAAAATTATGAAACTTTTCCTGATGGTA
This sequence comes from Minisyncoccota bacterium, assembly GCA_041651415.1. GTDB lineage: Bacteria > Patescibacteriota > Minisyncoccia > UBA6257 > XYB1-36-10 > JAQVXM01. The sequence continues at coordinate 22,959 of JBAZJH010000004.1, read as the reverse complement.
TTGGCGGCGAAGTCTTTACTAAAGAACTTCTGGCTCTTGCCGCTTCCTCCGCTCGTCTCCCCGCCGAGCGCGAGCATGTCACTCCTATTATGCGTAAAAATAAAAAAATTAAAAAAAGTTTTTTTAACTACCCGGAAAATCTTTCTCGCTATCGTTTAACGCTTGATTATCCGGAAGATTTCGAAGTAATCAAATTTCTCATCGCTCATAGTCCCATTGACGCTCCACTCTCTCATTATGTGGATTTATTAGATAAAAATCCCCACATTTTCAATCTTAACAGCCGTTACACTGACAATAGCGGCTTTAAAAAATATTATTGATGAAATCAAAATTTAACAAAAGCAATTCTTTATTTAAAAAAGTCGTTTCCATTGTTCCCACCGCTTCACAAACCTTTTCAAAAAGCTATCTTCAATACATTAAAGAAGTAGCTCCTCTTTTTGCTGTCCGCGGCCGCGGTTCTCACCTTTGGGATATCGACGGAAATGAATATATTGATTTGGTTAGTGGATTAGCCGCCATCAGCCTCGGTTATCAATATCCGGCTATCGATAAAGCTATTAAAAATCAGCTTAAGAAAGGAATCGTCTTTTCTCTTGCTTCCTCCTTGGAATACGAGCTGGCTCTTCTGCTAAAAAAACATATTCCCTGCGCCGAAATGGTTCGTTTTGGCAAGAATGGTTCCGATGTCACTACTGCCGCCATTCGTCTCGTCCGCGCTGTCACCGGCCGAGATCATATTGCCGTCGGTGGCTACCATGGTTGGCACGATTGGTCTATTGGCACCACCACTCGAAATCTTGGCATTCCTGAAGCCACTCGCGCTCTGTCTCATAAATTCACCTTTAACGACATCTCTTCCCTTGAAAAAATCTTTAAGGAATATTCCAAATCAATAGCTGCCGTTATTTTGGAGCCAGCTACTTATGAAGCTCCTTCTCCTGGTTTTCTTGCCGCTGTTAAAAAAATTACTCATAGATATGGCGCTCTTCTTATTTTTGACGAAGTCGCCAGCGGTTGGAAAACTAGTCTCGGCGGAGCGCAAGCTCTTTATAAAGTCACGCCCGATCTCGCCACCTTTGGCAAAGCTATGTCTAACGGCATGCCTATTTCTGCTGTTGTCGGCAAAGCTAAATATATGAAAAAAATGGAAGACATTTTTTTCTCTTTCACCGCTGGCGGAGAATGTCTGTCTCTTGCTGCCGCCATTGCCACTATAAAAGTGATGGAAAAAGAAAAGTTTCCGTCCGTCATTAAGCAAAAAGCTCTCTATCTCAAAAAAAATCTGGACCGTTTAATCAAAAAAAATAATCTGGGAGATACTGTCATAATTGTCGGAATCGTTCCCTGGCAATCAGTTCTTGTTTCAAGCTCTAACGGCTTTGCCGCTATCGAAATTAAAAGCTATATCCAGCAGGAGCTTTTGGAAAAAAATATTCTTTGGATTGGCAACCACATTCTCAATTTAAGCCATACTAAAAAAGATCTAGACACGGTTATTAATGCTTATGGCTGTATTTTTAAAAAACTAAAAGAGTTTCTTGATAAAAAAACCTTAAGAAAAAATCTTAAAGGAGACCCTATTACCGATATTTTTAAAATTCGCTAATTTTCTTTTCTGACATTTTTTCTCCCTTTAAATTGACTTTTTTGCAAAAAAAAGTTATTTTACTTCCAGCATTCTAAAACTGAATAATAATTGAAAAAGGAGAAAAAAATGAAAGAAAATGCCGGCAAGTTTTCTGTTATCTTCGATAAAGAGAAAGGATATTTTCACCTTTCTCCTCTGCCCAGTTGTGAAACTCTCAAAGCCTACTACGAAGAACAATTCTATGGCGGAAACTACCGAGAGGGACAAATTCAAGATTCCGCTCCTGAAATTCAGAATCAGAAAGAGGAAAAAGATTTTTTAGGCATTCAATACGCTGATATTATCGAAATTGTCAACTCTAAAGCGCCTGGCAATAGAATCATCGATATCGGTTGTGGCTTCGGCAGTTTTTTGCATTATTGCCAAGAAAAAGGTTATGACGCTTTCGGTTTAGATCCTTCGTTTCAGGCAATTAAGAACGCTAGAGAATCCGGTCTGAATGTCGTTCGATCTCACATCGAAGAACTAAATTCTGTCGTTCAGGAAAAATTCCACACTGCCGTTCTCTTGGGTGTTCTTGAACATCTGCTTGAACCAAACGTCATCTTGCAAAACATTAATAACATTTTAGTGGATAACGGCCTCTTAATTGTTAGAGTGCCGAATGAGTTTAATGTTTTGCAGACAATCGCTAATCAAGAATATCATCTTGATGAATGGTGGGTAACCGCTCCTGTGCACATCAATTATTTTACCGTCTCCACCTTGGTAAAACTAATTGAAAGTGTTGGCTTCAAAGTAATCCTTAAAGAATCGACTTTTCCGTTAGAAATGTTTATTCTTTTTGGCGACCAATACGTCGGTTGCCCTGAAATAGGAAAAATGATTCATAAAAAAAGAGTCCTCTTTGAACAAACGCTCGCCAAACACGACAATCCATTCAAGAGAAAACTCTTTCGAAACTTTGCTGAACTTGGAATTGGCCGCGAGATAACCATCTACGCTCGCAAAGAATAACTTATTCTCTATATTGGTAAGGAGAATTTTATGACCAAAATCGGAAATTACTCAATCGGCATTGGACATCCAGTTTTTATCATCGCTGAAATTTCCTGTAATCATCAAGGAGATTTTTATCAAGCCAAAGAGTTAGTAAAAGCTGCCGCTCGTGCTGGTGCTGACGCTGTAAAGCTTCAAACTTACACCGCAAGCACTATGACACTTGATTCTCCTCAACCTTGGTTTCAAGCTGCTGGGAACTGGAAAGGTAGAACGCTCTATAAACTTTATGAAGAAGCCTCTACTCCATGGAATTGGTTTCCGCAACTTTCTGCTTTAGCGGCCGAATATGGATTGGAAACTTTTTCCACTCCTTTTGACGAAAGTGCTGTTGATTTTTTGGAAGAATTTAATCCCCCCTGCTACAAAATTGCCTCCTATGAATTCAACTTCATTCCTTTTTTGGAAAAGGTGGCAAAAACCGGCCGACCCATCATTGCTTCCACTGGTCTTGATTCTTTGGAAGAAGTGACTTATTCCATTCAAACTCTCCGCAATTTTGGAGCAAAAGATCTCATTCTGCTTTTCTGTCTCACATCTTACGATTCAGCTTCCCCTTCCGCTACTGCCAATCTCGCCACTATGCTAGACCTGAAAGAACGCTTCAATGTTGAAATAGGTCTCTCTGAAAACGCCGGGGGAACCGATATCGCCCGCGCTGCTGCCATACTTGGAGCTTCCATCATTGAAAAACATCTGGTTTTACAACATAACCCTTTCATCTTAGATGATGCTTTTTCTCTTGATGAGTTGGAGTTTAAATCAATGGTGGATAATATCCGGTCCGATGAAAAATTACTCCCCAGCGATCGATCCCGCCTTGCCTCCAAAATCAAAAACGGACCGCTTTTCGGCCAAATCATTTATGGCCCTAAAAACGATACCGAAAAACAATTTGCCGGTTTCCGCCGCGTCATTATTGCCATAAAAAACATAAAAACTGGAGAATTGCTAACTCAAGGTAATATTCGCGGTCTCCGTACCGCAAACGCTCCCGGACTCGCCACTCGTTATTTTTTTGATCTTTTGGGTAAAACCGCAAAATGTGACATCAGCCGCGGAGATCCTCTCACTTTTTCTCTTATTAATTAATATTTTGAAACCGCAGACTTCTGTCTGCGGTTTTTTTCTTCTCAAAAAATTTATCTGAAAATATATCTTCCTTTTTTTATATCTTCAATCCCTTTTTTCTCCAATCCGATTCTTTTTTTTATTGCCAAACTTGCATAAGCTTTTTTTATTTTTTTCTCCCATTCTTTTCTATCACTCTTTAAAACTATTTTTTCCGCTCCCAAAATTTTAATTTTTCCTTCCTTTTTCATTTTTCTTAAATTCTCCAATTTTGGCGCTTCTCTTAAAATTATTTTTACTCTGGGTTTGTGCCATTCGTTTGTGATAAACATTAGCTCTTTATATTTATTTTTTTTAGCTGCTGTCTGTATATTTAAAAATTGCTGGAAAGTATTCCGTGATTTTTTTTCTTCTTTGATTTTTCTTTCCGGCACTCCTAAAACTATTAATTCCTTTTTTATCACTTCTGCTATAAAAATCCCCTCTTCTATTTTTCCTCCGGAAGCAATAATATCAAAATCAATTCTTTTATTTTCTAATTTCTTAAAAATAAAAGCTCCGACTAATACTCTTAATTTATCTCCTGTTACGCCGAATCTGTCCCCCTCGTCAAACTCACAAGTATGCCATTCCTTTTTCCCCTTTTTTACCGTTCCGCCCAAAACAACAACTGCTCCTTTTGCTGCTTTAGTTCCTTTTTTTTGCCTTTCTTTAATCATAAAAAATAAAAAAACACTATTGAATTTTGCCAATTCCCACACTATACTCCTTTTTATGGATTCTATCACTCGCAATTTTAAAAAGCACTACCATTCCACTTTTTCAGCTTACGGTCCAACCGCCAAAGGAGTTGACTGGAAAAATCAAGCCAGTGCCGATTTGCGTTCCTATCTTATGTTAGAAATCATAGTCAATCATCCTAAAAACCAAATTCCTTCCATTCTTGATGTCGGTTGCGGCTATGGTAGTCTTTTAGAAATTGCTCAACGCCAAAAAATTTCCCTTAATTACACCGGCATCGACATTGTTCCCGAAATGATTGCTCTTGCAAAAAAATCCCATCCTTCTGCTAAATTTCTGAATAAGGATATATTTTCTTTTTCTAGCCGTAATCGTTTTGATTACGTCATCGCCAACGGCCTTCTTACCCAAAAACTGCACGCCACTGATTCTGTTATGGAAAAATTTATGTTCCGCTTAATTAATAAAATGTGGTCTTTTGCTAAACTTGGAATAGCATTTAATAATTTGACTTCTCGAGTTGATTTTAAAAATCCTGAAAACTTTTATTATGACCCGGCTCTCCTTCTCAAAAAAACGGAAAAACTTACCCGCTTTTTTAAAATCCGCCACGACACCTCTTTTTTTGAATATACAACTTATCTTTATAAAAAATCTCCTTTAAAACTATGAGAATTGCCGTGATAAGTTCCTCTGAAGGCAGTGCTTTTGCCGCTTTTTATGACATCGCGAAAAATTTCTGGCCCGAAAACAAATACTTCATTATCACTGATCGTTCTTGCGGTATTGAACAAGTTGCCGCCGATCGCCATCTTCCGCAAATTCGTTTTGAAGAAAAAGATAATAATATTTTCAGTAAAAAATCCAATGATTGGTTGATTAAACAAGGTAATATCGACTGTTGTTTTCTTTTCTTTTCTCGACTCATTACTCTTCCTCTTCTTTCTAATTTTCCCTGTATCAACTTTCATGAATCCCTCCTTCCTTCTTTTAAAGGATTCAAAGCGCTTTTTCAGGCTTTTTCTTCCGGTATTAAGTTTTTTGGCGCCACTGCCCACCTTGCTGACACTGATATTGACCACGGCGCTATTATTGTTCAAGCCATTTCCCCCATTCTCCCCTCCGCTAATATTGATATTATGAACCGTGTATCTTTCATCCAAAAAGTTTGCTTAGAGTTAATCATCACGGAAGCGCTAATGAATAAACGTCTTACTCTTGCTAAAAATGAAGTGCGCTGGCTTAAAACGCCGACTGTCGGAATTCAATTTAATCCTAATCTTGAAAATCAAGAACTGAAAAGATCCGTTTATGAATTAATAATTAAAAATAACGTCTCTGATTTTTTTAGCGCTGAAACATTATGATTCATAAAAAAATCGGCTTTCTTCTTGATCGTTCATCAAGTATTAAAGCCTATGCTCCCGTCATTATTGAATCCTTGAATCGCCACCATCAAGTTTTTATTTTATGTCAAAATAATAAAAACCCAACTTACAATAAAAATCTTTATTCTCTTTCTAAAGAAAACCTAAAGATTCCTCAAATAGAAAAAACCGATATTCTTTATTTTAATAAATCATCCGACCTTATTTCTCTCATAAAAGAAAACGAAATTTCAATAGTTTTTTCGCTTCCTTTCAGAGAAGATTCTTTCGATGATTTTTTTCAAAAAACAGATAATCTAAATTTCAAACTTTTTTGTTTGCAGTGGTATGGCGATCATTTTAATATGGATCCCAAACTTCTCGACATTCTTGACGGCTTTTTTGTTTATAGTCAGGAAACCATTAACTCTTTTTTAAAAGCCTATCCGCTGTCAAAAGAAAAATCTTTTAAATTTATTCCTATTGGTTTTCCCCCTCGCGAATCTCTAAATTTCCTCGCCAATAAAAGAATTATTCGCCAACAGTATGGAATTTCTCCAAACCAAAAAGTTGTTCTCTTGTTTTCCTTAAACATAACCAATAAAGACCCCTTTTGGATTAGTCGCGTCTTCGGCGAACCTAATCGTCTCAAATCATTTTTAAAATGTCTTTCATCCGGATACTTCAAATTTATTTGGGAAAGTCTTTTCGGAATAAAATACGCGAATATCATTAGAATTATTAAAAAATGGTGCGTTAAAAATAATGCTCTTTTAATTGTTAAGAGTCGCCCCAAACACTCTGAACCAGATGCTATTAAAAAAAACTCTGATCTTATTATCGTTGACGATGAGAACTGGTTTCCGCATAAAAGTTTTGAAGCTCTTGTTTTATCAGACTTATCTATTCAATTTTGCAGCTCCAGTATTCTTGAATCAGCCGTATCTAATATTTATTGCCTGAATATATTTGCGCCAAAATTTCTTAATAATGCTTCTCGCTCCTCTTTCTTCTATCGTTCCCTTTTTGATGCTCCTGGAGTTTCCGAGTTTTTATCTTATAAAAAAATAAAATCTTTCCTTAAAAAAAATAACCTAACCGATCTCAAAATAATTCCGAAAAAAAGAGACGAATATCTTCTTAAAAACACTGGCTTTCTTGATTCCCTGGCCTCCAAAAGAATTCTTGATTATCTTGAAAAACAAGAAATAAAATCTGTCAAATAATGTATAATCTTTATAGATAATGAATCTCTATTTAAAAACAAAGCTTTATTACTTCAAAAAATCATTAAATTATCTTAAAAACTACAAGAAACTTGCTCTTCTTGTGGTAATTTTCAGTTTATTAAGCTCTCTTTTCGATGGTTTCTCTATTGGCGCCATTATTCCTTTTTTTCAAAATTTAATATCCGAATCCGCCAACCCCTTTTTCCCCGCCTTTGAAAATATTCAAAAATATTTTTTCCATGGTGAAAAAGTTGATATTCTAATCAAACTTCTCATCTTCGCTCTTGTTATGATTATTTTAAGAAGTATTTTTAATTATTTAAAAACAATTACTTTGGAAAAAACTAGGAATTTGATCAAAAGAGATTTGCAAAATAATATTTTCAATTCCATAACAGATTCTAGTTTGAAATTTTTTTACTCTATGAAATCCGGAGAAGTAGTTACTAATATCAATGTTTTTACAAATAGTATTGTCGCCTTCATTTTTGTCTTGCTTAATCTTATAAGTAATTTCAGTAAAATTATTGTTTATGGATTTATTCTTTTTCTTATTTCTTGGAAACTCACTTTTTTAATCTTTGTTTTCTTTTTGTTCTTTTTCCCTTTTTTCAGAAACATTTTAAACAGAGTTAAGAGGACCGGACAAATATTAACTGAAGAAGCTAAAAACCTCCATTCTCGCATGATCGAAATGCTCGGGAGTATTCCTCTTATTAAAATATCAGGAACTGAAGATGCGGAAAAGAACAGATTTAATAAAATAACCACTAATATGGCTCTTCTTAATTACAGCCAATCTAAACAAACAAACTCTATTCCCTTTATCACGGAAATTCTTGTCATGTCTTCAATTATTGTCCTTATTATTTTTTCTTCTAAAGTTCTCAATTTGGACATTATCTCTAATTTGCCGTTTATTATCGCTTACCTTTATATTTTTCTCCGTCTTTTTTCTGAGGTTAATATTTTTTTACAATCAATTTCTGGTATGTTTGAACATGCCCCTGCTTTTAAAAATTACGAGACTGAACTTAATATCTCTAAAAAAATGAAAATAAAAGAAGGAGAATTCGTTTTAAAATCATTTGGAAACAAGATATCCTTCAATAATGTTTGTTTTTCTTATGAAAAAGACCGTCCTGTTATTAATAATTTGAATTTTGAAATAAAAAAAGGAGATTTTATCGCTCTCGTCGGCCCGACTGGCATGGGAAAATCTACAATTGCCAATTTGCTGGCCGGCCTTTTTTTCCCTGATAGCGGTGAAATATTTATAGATGATAAAGAAATTAGAGAACTTAATCTCAAAAGTTGGCGCCAAAAAATCGGCTTCATTTCTCAAGATGTGATTATTTTTAATGATTCTATTTTAAACAATCTTCTTTACGGTTCTCCTTCAAAAACTTCTTTAAAAGATGCCGAGGAAGCCGCAAAAATAGCCAATATAGATAAATTTATAAAAAATCTTCCGGAAAATTATAATACTATTCTCGGCGAACGCGGCGTTAAACTCTCCGGTGGCCAGAAGCAAAGAATCGCTATTGCTCGAGCCATCTTAAGAAATCCGGAAATTCTTATTCTTGATGAAGCTACTAGTTCTTTGGACGCCAAAACGGAAAAAACTATTCAAAACGCTCTGGAAAAAACAAAAATTGGCAAAACTGTTATTGCTATTGCTCATCGTCTGTCTACCATCATAAAAGCCGATAAAATAATTGTTATTGAAAATGGCCAAGTCGCCGAATCCGGCACTCACGAAGAATTGATTAATGGAAGTGGAACCTATAAAAAATATTATGACCTCCAGTTTAAAAATTAAACTTCTTCTTAAACTTGAAAATGGCCCTTTTGGCGGAGGAAATCAATTTTTAAAAGCTCTCAAAAAAGAGCTGGAAAAAAAAGATGTTGTCTTCGTTGAAAACAGAGAAGAAGCGAATGTTCTTTTTACTGTCACTTATCATAATCTTCTGGAAGCTGTTAAGTTAAAGAGACTGTTCCCTGAAAAAAAACTTATTTTCCGTCTAGGCGATGTTTTTCGCTATCATCGCGGTCCTCGCTGGAAATTTATGGACAAAGCCATCGCTCTTTCTGCTTCCTTCGCTGATGGAGCTATTTTTCAATCAAACTGGTCGTTTGAAGAAGCAAAAAAAATCGGCTTCAATAATAAAAATTCTGTTGTTATTTATAACGCTGTCGATTCTTCTATTTTTAATTCTAAGAACAGAATTTCCCGCTCCGGCAAAATAAAACTCATTGCCGCTAGTTGGTCTTCAAATAAAAATAAAGGATTCTCGTTCTATGAATTTTTAGACAATCATCTCGATTTCGACAAATTTGAGATGACTTTTATTGGAAATTCGCCTGTTGAATTTAAAAATATAATCAAACTGCCCCCTATCCCAAGCGTTGAGATAGCCGAACATTTCAAAAAAAGCGACATTTTTATTTCTGCTTCAAAACTGGAAGCTTGTTCTAATTCCATTTTAGAAGCTATGTCTTCCGGTCTCCCCGTTATTGCCTTAAATAGCGGCAGTAATCCTGAAATTATCAGAAAAGGGTCCGGCGAACTGTTTGATTCCGAATTCGGCCTTCTCTCAAAAATAAACCAAGTTTCTTCTAGTTTGGAAAATTATAAAAATAATAATCAAGAAAATATTGAAAATATAGCTCAAAAATATCTTGACTTTATAAACCGCTCCCCCGTAAAAAAAATAAGCCTTTTTTCTTTTCTTAAAATAAAGTTTTTTTTAAAATTATTTAATCTTTCAAAATAATGAATATCTGGAAATACTACAAACAGACTTTCCATCGGAATCTCCTGGAAAAAATTCTTCTGGAAAATAAAAATCTTATAACAGGAAGAATCATTGATATTGGTTCTAAAAATCGAAGATACGACCATTTTTTTCCTGATTCCGAAATAATCGCTATTGATAAAAATGCCAAGACCGGCGCTGATGTCTCTTTTGGAGATATTGAAAAAGAGCTTTCTTTTGAAAACAACTCTTTTGATTCCGTTCTTTGCTTGGAAGTCTTCGAATATTTAAAAAACATAGACAAAGCTTTAAAAGAAATTGGACGTATTCTAAAGCCTTCCGGCTTTGCTTTTATTTCTCTTCCTTTTCTTTATCATGAACACGGAGACAATCAACGTCTTACTAAAACCTTTCTTTCTTCAAAATTAAAAGAATTTTCTGAATCTAAAATTATCAAAATAGGAAACGGCTGGACTGTTATCTGGGATATTTTAAGAAAAAAATTTTTTTACAACCATTCCTCTTTTCTTAAAAAAATAATTTTTATTTTTCTCCTTCCCTTTCTCGCCTTTATAAAAATTTTTCATTTGGATAAAGTGGAAGATAATTATTATTCCGGACTTTTTATTATTTTAAAAAAATAAAATGATTTTCCGCATTGATGATATCGGCGCTTCCACTAAACAGTTCGAACAATACAGCAAAATCAAATGGGCTAATTTTTGGTTCTTAAAAAAAATAAGCCCTTTCAAAGCCTGGGGCCCCTACCGAGAACTCACCGCCAAGGAGTGGGAAAATATCCTGCTTGTTTTTGGAAAAAACAACATCAAGCCGATTATTGCTATCACCGCCTCTTGGGTGGAAAAAGATTCTTCTCTTACCTCTTTTCCGGAAAAATTTCCCAAAGAAGCGGCCTTTCTAAAAAAATCTTTTTTGGAAAATAAAATTGAAATAGCCAATCACGGTCTAACTCACTGCGTTATTGGCCGTCACCTTCCGCTCTTTAACGCTTCGAATCGTTATTTCCATCGGGAATTTTGGCCGGATTTAGAAAGTTCTCTTCACGAAGAACATATCAAAAAATCCCAATTTATTTTGGAAAATTATTTTGGAAAGCCAATCTCTATTTTTGTCCCTTCTGGCAACGTCTGGAGCATCAAAACTTATCATGCTCTCAAAAACACCAACATAAAGAAAATTATTTCCGGAAAATATATGCTTGATTCCGAAGAAAAAATGTCCGGCATTGAATTTATTGACGACCGCAAAGGTTTTATTTCTTTTCACGACCGGGAATTGAAACTCTTTGGCGCAAAATGGCTGGAAAGAAAAATAGAAGAATCAAAAAAATATGAATAAAGAACTGGAAAAGAAAATATTTGATTATTATCTCAACTACTACAAAAATATCTGTTCTTTAAAAAATCCTGAAAAAAGAGCTGTTTTCAGATTAAAAGAAGAAGAGAATGAGAAAAAAAGATTGAGTCGATTGGAAGATTTAAATCTTCCGCTTGCTAATCTGAAACATTTTATCGTCGGCGCCGGCACCGGTGGCTTAGCCGTTGCCTTGAAAGAAAAATATAATTGCCAAATCTCTGGCCTCGAACCAGACGAAAAAGCGCTGGAAATTATTAAAGAAAAATGTTCCGCCTTGAATCTCTCTCCTGAAAATTTTAAAAGAGAATATTGTGAAAAAATCTCTTCTCCGGATAATTCTTTTGATATTATTCATTGCTACACGGTTTTGGAACATGTCAAAGATATTGATAAATCTCTGGACGAAATGATTAGAATCGTAAAACCTGGCGGAAAAATCTATATCAATACTCCTAATTATTCCTTTCCCTACGAAGGCCATTATAAAATTCCTTTTCCTACTTTTCTTCCGAAAATTTTCGGCTATTTTTACCTTCTTCTCCTCGGCAAATCACCGAACTTTCTTAAAACTATTAACTTTATCACCGAAAAAAAACTTGATGCTATTTTAGAAAAAAAAGACAATATTTCTTTTATTAGAATTAAAGAAATTCCTTCTAAAAGCAGCGGCAAACTTGGCTGGCTTTTTAATTTTCTAAAATTCAAAATAGGCGTCAACCCCAATCAGGAAATAGTTATTACTAAACTTATTCCTCGCCTTTCTATTCTCATAGTTAATTATAATTCTTCTTCCTTTATCGCTAACTCTCTCTTTTTATTGAAAAAGCTTACTAAAAATCCTTATCAAATTTTTATCTTAGATAACAACTCTAAGATAAACGACTGGCAAAATCTGAAAAAAATAACCGCCCAAAAGCCTTATGTCTTTATAGAAAGAAAAGAAACTAATCTCACCGGCTCTATGGCCCACGGCACCGCCCTTAATTGTCTGGTTGAAAAAGTTAACACGCCTTATTTTTCCGTTTTGGACGCCGATGCTATTTGGCTCAAAAAAAACTGGGATGAAATTCTTCTAAAAGAAATAAATGAAAAAATAAAAGTCATCGGCACTCAAGCTGACAGCGCTTCCAAACCTCAAGACTTTCCTCTTATTTATGCCGCTTTTTTTGAAACCGAAACTTTTAAAAAACTGAATATTGATTTTCGTCCTAAAGATTTGGAAAAACACGAAGATACCGGTTGTGAATTGAGAGAAAAATATCTTTCTGCCGGATTTAAAGGAAAAGTTCTGGAAATGAAAAATACCCGTTTTTACAAAAATGGCCCCTTTCACAATCTCCTTGGTGTCGGCGAATATTATCTGAATAATGATTTTTCCTTTCCTTTTGCTTCCCACTTCGGCCGCGGCTCTACTTTAGGCGCCGCTAAATTCTACAAATCTCCTTTTTCTTTTTTCTATAGAATTCCCATTTTCGGCCCTCGTCTCTTAAGATTAAAAGGTATGTTTGAGAGAAAAAAATGGATTTCCATCTGTCAAAAAATAATTAATTTTTAGATTTGATTTTATGAATGATATATTTTTAGATAAAATAAATATTAAAGAAAAAATATTAAGCGGAGAAAAAATAATTCTCGAATTTGGCGGCGGAAACTCTAAAAAAGCAGGCCGCATCAATCTGGATATTTTAAATCTTCCAGAAACCGATATTGTTTTCAATCTTGAAAATGGCCTTCCCTTTCTTCCCGATAATTCCATAGATGAAATCCACGCCACTAGTTCCCTTGAACACATTGCTAATTTTAATTTTCTTATGGAAGAAATCTATCGCGTTTTAAAGCCAAATGGAATTCTTTTCGCTTTTGTTCCTCATTTTTCCAATCCTTATTTTTATTCTGACCCTACTCATCAAAGATTTTTCGGACTTTACACTTTTTCCTATTTTTCTAAAAGTCATTTTCCTTATCGCCGAAAAGTTCCTAAATTTTATAATTCTTGCAATTTTCGCATCAAAAAACAAAAAATTATTTTTCATTCTAAAATACTGGAAAAAATATTTAATTTTCGTTTTCGCCTTCAGGAAATCTATGAAAAATACTTCAGCCCCTTCGTTCCTTGTTATGGCTTAGAATTAACCTTGGAAGCCGTCAAATGAAATCAAACCCTAAAATTTCCGTTTTAATGTCCGTTTATGACGGAGCTAAATATCTAGAAGAATCAATTAAAAGCATTCAAAATCAAACTTTTTCCGATTTTGAATTTATAATTGTAAATGACGCTTCCACTGATAACAGCCTGGAAATAATAAAGAATTTTTCCGACCCAAGAATCATTATTTTAAACAACCCTAAAAACCTGGGCCTTACTAAATCTCTCAATATTGGCCTAAAACAGGCCTCTGGCGAGTATATTGCCCGCCTGGATGCCGATGACCTCTCTTTTCCGGAACGCCTTGAAAAACAGCTCTCTTTTATGGAAAAAAACGAAGATTTTGCTCTTGTCGGCAGTTCCGCTGTTTTGATAAATGAAGAAGGGAAAATTGTTGGCAAAAAAAATAAACCCATTGAATTTTTTGAAATAAAATTTCACTCTCTCTTAAAAAATCCATTTCTTCACCCCTCCCTCTTTTTTAAAAAAGAAATATTGGCTAAAGTCGGAAATTACAATGAAAATTTCTCTTTTGCTCAAGATTATGAACTCACTTCCCGTCTTATTAACTTGGGATACAAAGTTTCCAATCTCTCCGAACCTCTTATAAAATATCGTCTGGAAAATAATTCCATAACCGGAAATAAGGAGACTAGAAAAATCCAATTAGTTAAAGCTCTGGAAGTTAGCTTTAATAATTGCTCTTGTTATTATAATTTCAAAAAAGAAAATATTATCTCCTTAATAAAAGGGGTGAATAAAGAAAAAACCGGTTTTTTTGAAATGATTTTTAATCTTATAAACCTTTATCGCTTAAAATCATCCTTTTTAAAAAAAGAAAAAAGTATTCAAAAAGAAAAAATAATCAGCATCTATAAATCTGAACAAAAAAGCGTTATTTCTTCTTTTTTAAAACCTTCTATAAATTCCTGAAATATCTTCTATCCAATTATCTGAATTAAATTCTTTTTCTGCTCTTTTTTTTCCTTCTTCTCCGAATTTTTTTGCCTTCTCTTCATCAAGAAGAACCTCCTCTATTTTTTCCGCTAATTCTTTTGTTTTAAAAGGATTCACAATAAAACCTGTCTTTCCGTCTAAAACCATTTCTTTGGCGCCGCCGAAAACCGTCGCTATTACCGGGATTCCTGTCGCCATCGCTTCTAAAATAACCGTCGGAAAAGAATCAAAGCAAACCGACGGAACAACTAATAAATCCGCTTTTTTATAAATGTCTTTTATCTCTTTATTTGGAACTTTCCCTAAAAAAATAATTTTTTCTAAAATCCCCTTTCTTTTTGCTTCCTCTTTTATTTCCTCTTTTCTTTTTTCATTTTCTCCGAAAATTATCACTTTAAAACATTTATCCTTAATTGATTTTAGAGCTTCAAAAAGCTGTTTTACTCCTTTTGCCGCGCTTGGTCTTCCTCCAAATAAAATCGTTTTTTCGTTATCCGAAACTTGAAATTTTAATCTTGCCTCGTCTTTGCCTTCTAAATTCTGAAATTTTCTAAAATCTATTCCATTTTTTATCACCGCCACATTATTTATTCCATTCTGTTCTAAAGCTTCTTTTAAAGCCGCGCTTACTGCTATTATTTTATCAGCATATCTTAAATATTTTCTAATCAGAAAATTTCGCCAGGGATTAAATCTTTTTTTTGCCATTTTTAAATTATCCCAAAAACTGACTCTATAATCAGGTTTTCCTTCTGCTGCCGTCTTTAAATATCTCTTCGTTCTAAGCTTCCCATAAGAGAAACTCATCACATCATGCATGGTTATAAAAACTTTTGCCCCGCTTCTCTTTGCTATTTTCAAAGCTCCGTAAGAAATTCCAATATGAATATTATGCGCGTGGATGACATCCGGCTTAAATTCCGCAATAATTTTCTTAAGTTTTTTTAAAACCAGGTAATTATAAATACTTATGTATGCCCTCCATCTTTCGTTGTAATTGCTGAAAACTTTCATAATCCGCAAATCATCATAAATGCTTTCCCCTTCTGAGTTTTTATTTTTAGTGGTTGTAAAAACCAAAACCTCCTCTCCTTTTTCGACCAGTCCCTTTGCCATATTAAAAGCGACAATCGACGCTCCCCCTTCTTCTTCTAAAGGAAATCCGTCCGATAAAATTAATATCTTCATTTTTTTATTTTTTCTAAAATTGCTTCCGCTCGATTCTTCCAATCATATTTTTCGACCTCTTTTAAAGCTCTTTCCGCTCTTTTTTTAGCTTCTTCTTCATTTTCTAAAACTCTTTTTATTTTATCCGCCAAGTCCGCCGCATCATCCGCTTTAAATAAAAATGCCGTTTCTTCATTTAATATCTCTCTTATACTTGATAAATCCGCCGCCACTATTGGTTTTCCCGACGCCATATATTCAAACATTTTTAAGGGCGACGTAAAAGTTCTGGAAATTTCCTCCTTTCCGGAATTCGGCAAAACTAGCAAATCCGCCGCCATCATATACGAGGGAATCTCCTTTTTTCCCGCCAACCCCGCAAAAATCACCTCATTCTTCAAATCTAACTCCCCGACTAATTTTTCTAATTCTTTTTTTTCTCCCCCTCCTCCCACTATCATTAGCTTCACTTTACTTTCTTCTTTTTTAGAAGTTAGAAATTGAAAGTTAGAAATTGATTTTATAAGCACATCCACTCCTTTCCATTTTTGCAAACTCCCCGCATACATCGCAATTTTTTCCTTTTCTTTGATTCCGAACTTGTCTTTGATTATTTGGCTCTCATCTCTTGCTTCTTGGAATTTCTTTAAATCGACTCCATCTGGAAAAATTTCTATTTTTTTCTCTTCAAAACCATCTTCAACCATTTTCCTTTTTAATCCGAAAGTTATGGAAACTATCAAAAAAACCTTTTTTAATAAAAATCTGTAAAAAGATGCCCATTCTCCAAAATTATGCGCTTCGTAAATTGTTTTGTATCCGCGCCTTGAAAACAAAAAAGCCACCTCCATATCTCTTGTGTAAATAATCGCTCCCTTTTCAAAAGTTATAAAAAACAATTTAAAAAAGAAAAAAAATCTGTGTAAAATAAAAGCTGTCCTGCCTAATATTTTTTCCATCGGCATAAAATCTAAACTGCCGATTTCTTTTATTTCAAATGTTTTTCCGATCGAATAATAATCAAAGATATTCTCTTTTATATAGTTTTTTCTAAAAGAAGAAATAAGGGTGACTTTATTCCCCAGCTTCCCGAACTCTTCGCACATTTTGGCTATCTGGTATCCGTGCGCTTTTTCCGTCGGAATTCTAACGTTGGTTATATAATAGATATTCATTGCCAAATTTTTATGAATTTTGATTTATTTAAAAATTTGAGCGCTCCGACTTCGGTCGGAGTTGCCAATTATAAACTTCAAAATCTTCTCCGCTCGGCTTTCCCAAGTAAAATTTTTAACCGAAGTTTTTGCTTCCTTTGTCATCTTTTCTCCTTCGCTTTTGTTCTCTGTTAAAAAATTTATTTTTGATGCTAAATCTTTTTCATCTTCCGGCTTGAAGCTCAACCCCCTCCCTTTTAAAACCTCGTTGATCAAATCCAAATCCGAATAAATTATTGGCGTCCCGCTTGCCATATATTCATAGACCTTCATCGGAAATCCCCACTCTCTAAAATGCAGAGAATCCGGATATGGAATAACAAGAATATCCATCGCCTCTTCATATTCCGCTATCTTTTCTTCCTTCTGATATTCTAAAAAAATAACTCGTTCCGATACTTTTTCTCTTTCTGCTATTTCTTTATATTCTTCTATCTCTTTTTCTTTTCCTCCGACAAAAACCATCGCAAAATCACTCCTTAAAAATTTTAACGCCTTTATCATTATTCCGATTCCCTTATCCATTCCCATCGTTTTAAATCCCCCTATGTATCCGACTAGCTTCTTATCTTCTGGCAATCCCAGCATCTTTCTTTTGCTTGGAATTTCTGATTTTGAATTTATTTGAAATTTTTTCAAGTCCGCTCCTCCTCTTGCCGTTATTATTTTTTCCCCCGAAACTCCCGTCTTTTCTATAAGAAGTTTTTTTAATCTGTCCGATGTGGTTATGAGAAAATCGCTTCCTCTCGCCATGAGTTTATCTCTAAAATCAGAAAACATTTGATGCCAATCGGAACAGATGAAATACTTTAACCGAAAAATCTTTTTCCAAAAAATCAAAATTAAAATCAAATAAGAATCATTGGAGAAAAAAATTAGGCCTTCATTCCTTCTTTTAAAATAAAAAAACGGCAGCCAGAAAAAATAAAATAATGCTCTGCCTTTGTTTTTTTCTAATCTCAAATTTAACTTATTTACTCCTTGAAATTCTTCTTCATCCAATTTTGCCCCCACAAATAAAAAATCTTCCCCAAGTTTTTGGGAAAAAGTTTTTGCCATATTTTTCACGAAATTATGGTCCGCTGTCCTTCCGGGATAAGATTTGGAAGTTAAATAAATCAGTTTCATTTTTTCTGCCCTATTTTAATACAATTTTCCGCCTTTTTCCTTCCAAATTGCTTATATCGGAACATTCACTATTCCCATTAAATATCCGGTTAAATAACTAGAGAGAGCGTAAAAAAACACGAAGAAAATAAGCGTAAAATCGCTTTTTATTTTCGCTAGTCCAAATCCCGAAACAAGCGCCAGCCACGGAACCAAAACAAAAGCGATTCTCTGAGTCATTACCGGCCAAGCCAGAAAAAACAAAGAAGCCGGTAGCAGCGCTAAAAAAACTATTCCTTCCTTATTCCACTTTTCTTTTATAATTTTAATCAAACCGAAAGCGAAAATCGGCCATCCTGCCAAAAAAAGCCAGCCCAAAACTTTAACCAGTAAAATAAAATCGTAAGAATTTTTTCTTGATGCTGGGTTCGCCAGATAATAATTTAAATTGAATCCGTACCAATCGAGATACGAGTATCCGAAATAAAAATAAAAAAATAAATGATAAGCGGCTAAAACGGAAAGGAAAGTTAAAATAGCAACCGACATTTCTTTTATTTTTTCCTTTTTCCCTTTTAAAGAAAAACCGATTAAAAAAACCAAACTTATCATTCCTAATCCTCCATATTCTTTGAAAAGAACCCCGATGGAAGAAATAATTACTGCCAGCCAAAAGTCTTTCTTCTCTTGTCGGTTAAAATATTTTACCGCCAAAAAAGAAGCGGCTATAAAAAACGCCCATCCGGCCATATCGGTTAAATGAGCTATTCCAAAGTTTATTATGTCGTAATTCAAAAAAATGAAAAAAGAACTTAAAAAAGCTGCCTTTTTATTTTGCAAAACTTCATTGGCTAAAAGATAAAAAGATACGGTTGCCGCTAGATAAAAAATAATATTGATAAAAAACATGCTTCCGTAAATTCCAAAAATAAAACTGAATAATGAAGTTAAAAAAATAAACAAAGGAGCGGTTAATAATCTGTTATAAATCGTCGCAAAATCAAAACTTTTTTCCACTTCTTCTCCTCTTAAAAATTTCGTTGCTTCAAAATAACTTATTGAATCTCCGGAAGGTATTATCGGCCATCTCGCAAAAAGACAAATCAAAAGATTGATAACGGCAAAAAATAGAAGCCATTTTATCCATTTATCTTTAAATAAAAAATTCATCTTGTTTTTAAGAAATTATTGTCCCTATTTTTTGCCAAAACTTATCAATCTGCAAATATAAATCCAAACTGGCAGCTATTGTAAAAAATAGAAGTGGCGCTAGCTGCATCTTCCAACTTATTTCTCCTTTTTCAGAAAACCAATATCCCGCTGACAAAATTACCGCAAAAGGCAGAAGAGTTATTCTATATCGGCTACTGACTATTGTTATAACTGATACTAAAAATAAGAAAATCATGGAAAAAATCATCGCTTTTGAAAAAGTGTTTTTTGCTTTTTCTTTGGCTGTTTTTAGAGAATAAACAAGCGCTGTCCCAAAAATAAGAACATAAGACAATATTGAAAACAAAATCGTTAACGTTTGTTCAAAACTATTAAAATAGTGGAACCAAAATCCTCCTGTCTTGGTTGGCGACCAAAAAATAATCCCCTTTTCTGTCCAAACTAACGATAAAGAAACCGGATTTTCCTTGGCAAAATCTAAAAACCATTTTAAAGAATTGTCATAAAAGGCTATTTGATTGGAACTTTTTTCCTCTGTTTCCCTGTATAAATCAAAATCGCTTCTGAATTCTCCGTGATTTCCCGGATAATTTCCTGATAATAAATCAACTCCTCCCGCTGTCGTATGAGTCAATAAAATACTGTCGTAAACTTGATAGTTTCTTGATATCCAGGGAACCTGTAAAGCCGAAAAAACAAAAATAACCGCTAAAACTGTTTTGTATTCTTTTTTAAAAAACAAAACTGACAAAAAAGAGAACAAAATCATTAAAGCCACCGGCCTTACGAGATACAAAATTCCCAAAATAAACCCTAAAAAAAAGCTTTTTCTTGAATCTTTTTTTTCTAAATTTGAATAGAATATCAAAACTGAAACTGAAGTTAAAAAGATAAAAAGAGATTCGGAAAGAAGCATCGCGTTTAGTTCTATCATATCTATAAAAAATCCTGCCGGAATCAAAACAAAATATATTTTTTTCCAATCTTCTCTCTCCCCTTTTCCAAAAAACGCTTCAATTAAAATCGCCAAGATTAAAATAGTCAAAGAATAAAACAAGGATTGCAGAAACCAGATTATCCAAGTTTTTTCTCCGAAAATAGAATAAACAGCCGCTAGAAAAAATTCATACCCCGGACCCACTTTTACGATAGAATCGTCTTCCATTAAAGTATTTTCCGAACCTAATCTGTATTCTCCAAAATTAACTAAATTTTTTGCTATTGTGTCATATGCTCTCGCGTCCACCGCCGGTTTTATATTGTGAATCAAGGAATATCCAAAGCTTGCTAAAAAAACCAAAAATAAAAAAACATAAAAATGCTTGGCGGAAAAAAGAAATTTAAAAGATTTCTTAATCGTCATTTTTTATTTTGAAAATAAATTATATTTGATTATCTGCCATATGGCTGAAATGCCGTCTTTCCACCCGATTTTTTTTCCTTCTCCGTATCCCCTTCCTCTGTAAGAAATAGGCACCTCCGCCACTCTGAATTTTTTTATCTTTGCTGTTATCTCCGGCTCTATCCCGAATCTTGAAGAAACCAACTTGTCTTTTATTTCCAAAACCGTTTTTCTTGTTAATGCCTTATAACAGGTTTCCATATCCGTCAGCTTAAGGCCGGTAAGAAAATTGGATAATATGGTTAAAATTTTATTGCTGAAATATTGCTTGAAAGTCATTTTTTTTATTGACTCCGGCTTTAGAAATCTTGAACCGTAAACCGCGTCCGCCTCGCCTCTTAAAAGTTTAGGCAGAATCACATTATATTCTTCCGGCTCATATTCTAAGTCAGCGTCTTGGATAATCACAAAATCTCCCGTGGCGATTTTTAAGCCGTCTATAACCGACGCTCCCTTTCCTTTATTTTCTTTATGTCTTAAAACTTTAAAACCGTCTCTTTTCTCATACTCCCTCAATATTTCTCCTGTCGTGTCTTTGGAAAAATCCTCAACCAAAACTATCTCCTTCTCAAGATTTTCTATTAACCTCACATTTTCCACTTTTTTTATTATTTCCCGAAGCGTTTTTTCTTCGTTATAAATCGGAATAATTACTGATAGCTTAAGCATTATTGTTCTCTTTTTAAAATCTCCGATAGCTTTCTTCCAAGCTCTTTTAGGCTCTGCTCCTTCTCCGCTTTTTTTCTCAACTCTTTAGTCATTCTTCCAGCCCCTTCACTATTTAAAAATTCCCTCGCCTTTTCTATTTTTAAAGCCAAATCACTGGAATCTTCTTCTTTAAATAATAACAAATGAGCATATTCCTCGCCAAAAAAATTTTTTAATGCCTGATTGGAAGTAATAACAGGCAACTCCGCAAAAATCGCCTCAAAAATAGTTTTATCCATACTCCCCGTCTTTGTGGCATTTATAAAAACATCATAATTGGCATAAACCTCCGACGCTTCTAAATTGGAAATCTCCGGCAAAAATCTTATTTCTCCGGCTAATTTTGAATCTTCAACCCTTAACTTTAAATTTTCATAATACTTTTTGTCTTTTTCTAAAGCTTCCCCGATAATATCTAATTTAAAATCTGTTCCTTTTTCTTTTAAAATTTTCCCCGCTTCTATAATCGTTCCAATTCCTTTCACCGGCGCTATCCTTCCTAAATATAAAATTTTAAAAAAACTTTTTTGTCTGTCCTCTGGCTTTCTAAACTTTCTGCTTTCAACTTTAAACTTATCCTCATCTATTCCAACCGGCATCAAAATTCCTTTTTTAAATCTTGCCGTAAAAGAAAAAGGAGAAGTGTAAAAAACATTATCCGACAAAAAAACTACTATTCTTGTCGCTAAACTTCCCTTCGGATGATTTCTCCATAAAAAAATTCTTTTCCCTGATAATTTCCACAGCCACCATCCTAAAAGAACATATTCCTCATTCATATGAACAAATACCGTCTCATAGTTTTTTCTTTCTTTCCAAATATATTTATAAAAATTAAAAATATACCTCAATCGCTTTATAACTTTAAACTTTATTAACTTTCTGTCTGTCGTCTTTTTTGCAACCTCTTTTCCTAAAGAAAAAACTTTTACACTTTCCGGCAATTCTTCTTTTCCTTTTTCAAGACAAATTACTGTTATCTTTTCGAATTTTTCCGCGAACTCCCTTATCCATCCATGAAAAAATCCCAGCACGCTGTCATTTTTATCAACCTTTTGCGTTATTATTAACAATTTCATTTTTCTAAAATTTCCTTAAATTTATTCAAATATTCATCTTTACTCATTAAGTTTTTAACTGACTCTTTCGCTCTCTCGGCCATTTTTTCTCTTTTCTCTTTATTTCCCGCCAAAACTTCTATCGCTTCCGCCATCTTCAAAACTGAACCGACCGGAACCACCGTCCCGCTTTCCCCGTCCTTTATTATCTCTCCCGCTATCCCTGTATCGGTTATTAAAACCGGACACCCGGCCGCCGCCGCCTCAACTGCCGTCATTCCATAACCCTCATAAACCGAAGAAGATAAAAATAAGTCGGCCGTTTTCATGGCAGAAATTGCTTTTTCATGCGTCAGTTCTCCTAAAAATTCTACATCTTTAAGAATCCCTCTTTTTTCCGTTTCCCTTTTTAAATCCGGCAAACTCGGACCCTCTCCCGCTATAACCAGTTTCATTTTTGGTCTTTTCTTCAAAGCTTCGAAAAATGCGGCCACGGCCGATCTGATGTTTTTTTCCGGAGTTATTCTTGAAACCATCAAAATTATGAAATCCATCCCCGGATATTTCTCTTTTAAATTAAAAGATATCGGAATATTTTCTATCTCTTCCGCTTTAATTGATATCGGCAAAACATCTATCTTTTTTCCTTCCAAGCCGATTTCTACCAGAGATTTTTTTATTCTTTCTGAAACTACCCGGATTCTATCCGCTTTCCAAATTATCAATTTCGCGGCAAACACTCTTATCTTATTTAAGAATGATTGCCGAAAGAAAAACGGCGACAAAAAATCGGTATGAATTTGCGCCTGCCAAAAAATTCCCGAAAAAGT
>JBAZJH010000003.1:0-79643 GCA_041651415.1 Minisyncoccota bacterium | reverse complement strand
AAGCGAGCGCGAGCGGTAATTTTCCCGCTGGGAAAATTAACCGCGTCTTTTAAAACAATGTTTTTGTGATGTGAGCGACACTTTTCCACATTTGTTTGCCACCACTCTTTCTTTTTTCTGCTATACTTATCTTAAGTCGTTATATTTTAAAAAAACGAGTAAAAGGTCGTTATTGGTTCTAAAAATTATTAAAGGTCCTTATTTAAAATAACAAATTATGTATATTCAAAGTTGGAGTACGGTTGTCGCCGAATCTCTTCAAAATCTTTGGTTTGATGTTATGGCGTTTTTCCCGACTTTAATCGGCGCTGTTATCGTCTTTATTATCGGTATTATTGTTGCCTCCGCTTTAGGCACTTTGGTTGGGAAAATAATTTCCGTTCTGAAGATTGATGAGGGATTAAGAAAGCTCGGTGTGGAAAAATATTTTGACCGCGCCGGCATTAACCTGGACTCGGCCAAATTTTTTGACCGCATTGTCTTTTGGTTCTTGGTTATCGCTTTTCTTTTGGCTGCCACCGACATCTTAAAGTTCTACGCTCTTTCCGCTTTCCTAACTGATGTTTTGTCTTATATTCCAAACATCATTATTGCCGTTTTGATTCTCTTGGCTGCGATTGTTCTTGCTAATCTTTCGGAAAAAATCGTTCGTGGCTCTGTCTTGTCTGCTCGTCTGCATGCGGCAAAATTCCTCGGAGCTTTAACTTGGTATTCAATCGCTATTTTCGGATTTTTAGCGGCTCTAGTTCAGCTTAATGTTGCCACAACCATTATCAATACGGTTATCACCGGACTTATTGCCATGATTGCTTTAGCCGGCGGTATCGCTTTTGGTATTGGCGGAAAAGATTACGCTTCTCACTTGATTGCTAAATTCCGCGATAAGATTGAGGACTAACACTCGTTTTTAAATAAAAAACCGGTCCAATCAAACTAGACCGGTTTTTTATTTTTCCACCTTTTCGCCATTGACTTTTATTGCTCGCCTATATTACAATAAAAAAGCTTATGAGTATCAAGGAAAAAGAACAAAAAACAAGCGGCTAAAAAAGTCCTGTGTTTGGTTGTTGTAGCCGCGTAAAACGCGGTTTTTTTATCTCTATTTTTCCCTCCTTGCTTTTAGGCAAAAAGTTTAGTAAAATTGAATCCGCTTTTTCTCTCGGCCTGGGCTCTTTTTAAAAAAGATTCCAGGCTGAAAGAAAAGGAAGTTTAACGAATGCCTCGACGGAACGTTTACAACTGAAAAGCTAAGTAAAATAACAGGTATTCTTTCGCGCCAAAAGAGCGCGAAGGTAAAATAAAAAGCAAAGCATTCTCTAATCAAGAACCCTCGCCTATTTTATAGGAATGGGTTCAAAAACTATCTCATTATTGAGATGGTCGGAATTAAGAGCGTAAGGTGGATGCCTTGGCACCAAGGAGCGATGAAGGACGCGGCGTAGCGGCGAAACGTCTCGGGAAGGTGTGTAGCAACCTATGATCCGAGAATTTCCAAATGGGGAAACCCTGCAAGATAAACTCTTGCAACTCTGACTTCGGTCGGAGAGCGCACCCGGGGAAGTGAAACATCTCAGTACCCGGAGGAAGATAAAATAACTATGATTCCCTTAGTAGCGGCGAGCGAACGGGGAAGAGCCTAAACTGAATTTTCAGCTTGCTGAAAATTAAGGGTTGTAAGGTAAGTACATTTTCAGCTAATAACTCTTCTTTAAAAATTTTTATGGAAGAGTTATTGGCTGGGAGAAAAGTCAAAAATTTGTTTGTTAGCGGAAGCGTGCTGGAAAGCCGCGCCAAAGAGGGTGAAAGCCCCGTAGGCGAAAACAAACAAACTTTTCGTATTTATCCTTAAGTACCTCGAGAAATGAACACTTCGAGGGAATCTGCGAGAACTGTCTCGTAAGGCTAAATATCCTTGGCGACCGATAGCGAACTAGTACCGTGAGGGAAAGGTGAAAAGCAGGCCGGTGAGGCCGATGAAATAGAATCTGAAACCTTATGCTTACAAGGAACGGAAGCCCGTAAGGGTAACCGTGTGCCTATTGAAGAATGAGCCAGCGAGTTTATCTGTCTCCTTTGTCTAACTCCTACGGGAGGAAGGCGTAGTGAAAGCGAGCGTTAATAGCGCGTATGAGGAGCCGGATAAGACCCGAAGCCGGGTGAGCTTGCCCTGGTCAGGGTGAACTCCGATGAAAATCGGAGGGAAGCCCGAACCGGTAGACCGTTCAAAATCTTCGGATGAACTGGGGTAAGGAGTGAAAAGCTAATCGAACTCGGTAATAGCTGGTTCTCTCCGAAATAGCTTTAGGGCTAGCCTTGAGCGTTTATGTGTGGGGGTAGAGCACTGGATAGTCTGAGTAGGGGGAAACTCCGCCAGACTAATCAAACTCCGAATACCATACAATATAGCTCGGGAGTTAGAATGTGGGGGCTAAGCTCCATGTTCGAAAGGGAAACAGCCCAGACCGCCAACTAAGGTCCCTAAATGCTTACTAAGTGCAAAGGAGGTAGTGTCGTGCCATAGACAGATAGGAGGTGGGCTCAGAGGTAGCCATCCTTTAAAGAGTGTGTAACAACTCACTATTCGATTCGCCTTTATGACGAATGGCAAGGCGCGCCGAAAATGTGCGGGGCTAAGTAAGCTACCGACGTTGCGGACCAGCTCCACTTTTGTTTATGACGTTGATTCAAAAATTAACAGCGATATTTTTTAAAACGCTGATAAGTTATATTGATATCACGAACAAAAGTGGGGCTGGTGGTAGGAGAGCATTCCATTTGCGCCGAAGCGAGACCCGCGAGGGCTCGTGGAGCGGATGGAAGAGAGAATGCTGGCATGAGTAACCACAAAGCCGATGGGAAATCGGCTCTCCGAAAATTCAAGGTTTCCGTGGCACTGGCAATCATCCACGGGTTAGGCGGTCCTAAGGCGATGGCGAAAGCCGCAGCCGATGGGTAGCTGGTTAATATTCCAGCCCTGCCTATAAATTCTAACGGGGGGACGGAGGAAATAAGGTCAAACGCCTTAATGGTTTGGCGTTGCTATATTTAAGAAGCGGCTCGCGACAAATGCGCGCGTCTTCCTTTAATGGAAACTTCAAAATAAGGCGAAAGCTTTAGCTTTGGCTAAGGCGATTTGGCTGAAGAGCCTTCCAAGAAAAGCCTCTAGGGTTAATTTATAGGTATCCGTACCGGAAACCGACACAGGTGGATAGGGCGAGGAGCCCAAGGAGAACGAGTGATTTCTCGCTAAGGAACTCGGCAAAAAAGCGGCCGTAAGTTCGCAATAAGGCCTGGTCCGATTTTATCGGACCCGCAGCTAAAGTTTCTCTGGCGACTGTTTACCAAAAACACAGCTCCCTGCTAACACGCAAGTGGATGTATAGGGGGTGACACCTGACCGATGCGAGAAGGTTAACGGTGGCGGTATGCGTTGCACGCAGTTTATAAAGAAAAAAGTTCATAAAGTTCAAAAAGTAAAAACAAATACTTTTAACTTTCAACTTTATAAACTTTATAACTTGCGCGCAGCGCGTGCTGACTGCCCGAAGCCCTCGTCAATGTCAGCGATAACTATAATCGTTCTAAGGTAGCGCAATTCCTTTCCGGGTAAGTTCCGGAGCGCACGAAAGGTGTAACGACTGGAGAACTGTCTCAGCGAGAAGCTCGGTGAAAATGCGATTCCCGTGAAGACGCGGGATACCTGCAGCGGGACGAAAAGACCCCGGGAGCTTTACTGTAGCTTGATATTGGCCTTAAATTGTTGCTGCGCAGCATAGGTGGCAGGCTTTGAAACTTTGATTTCGGTCAGAGTGGAGCCGCAAATGAGATACCACCCTTTAATGATTTAAGTTCTAACCGATAAAGAGTCCGAAAGGTAAACTTTATTGGAACAGTGTCTGGCGGGCAGTTTTTCTGGGGCGGAATCCTCCTAAAAAGTAACGGAGGAGTTTAAAGGTCGGCTTGGCTCGGATGGAAATCGAGCCTAATGTGTAAAGGCATAAGCCGGCTTAACTGCAAGACTTACAAGTCGAGCAGATGCGAAAGCAGAACTTAGTGACCCGACGAACCTTTACAGGAAGGTCGGAGACAACGGCTAAAAGCTACCCCGGGGATAACAGGCTAGTCGCGCCCGAGCGTCCATAGCGACGGCGCGGTTCGGCACCTCGATGTCGGCTCATCTTAGCGCGGGGCTGGAGAAGGTCCCAAGCGTTTGGCTGTTCGCCAATTAAAAAGGTACGCGAGCTGGGTTCAAACCGTCAAAATTGAACACGAGGTAATAAAAAAAACGGCGGCTTTTTCTGACTTTAAAAGTCAGAACTCCGATTAAAATATCGGAGCCACAGTAATGTGGACTGAATAAACTGACTCATATCGGTGAAGTCCTCATATGATTTTCAACCTGTCATATGTTAGGATAATACCGAGGGAAGTCGTGTATGTTAAAATCGTTATCCAAAATAAAAAAGTCCTATATCGCTGGTTTTCTTGATGGTGATGGCAGCATTTATGCGCAAGCGAAGCCGAATCGAACTTATCGATACGGTTTTCAGATAGCGCTTTATGTTGTTTTTTTCCAATCAAAAAAATGTCAAAAAAGCTTTGAAGAAATTTGTTCTCTTGTCGGATGCGGAAAACTCCGTATTCGTTCTGATGGAATTCTCGAATGTGTTATAGGAAAAATCGAAGATATTCAAGAATTTCTAAAGGCGATAAAACCTTATTCGGTTTTAAAAAAGAAACAAATAAATCTTATGCTTGAAATTATCCGGCGAAAAAAGACAATTAAAAATGCTAACGATTTCAAAAATCTTCTTAAAATTATTAATCGCTATCGCGAACTTAATTATTCCAAAAGAAGAAAAGAACGTGCATTGACCCCGTAGAGACTTGTTTTTAAAAACAGAGCGTTCAAGTGAATGCTAATACGTCAGTCCCCCGACAGTTTGGTCGGGGTGATGGTATAGTCCGATCCATTTAGTAATAAATGAAAAAAATTTATGCGTGAGACAGGTTGGTCTCTATCTGCTGCAGGCGTTAATATTTGAGGGAAGCTGACCCTAGTACGAGAGGACCGGGTTGGACGAACCTCTGGTCTACCAGCTTTGGTACCAACTGAAGTGCTGGGTAGCTATGTTCGGACGGGATAAGCGCTGAAAGCATCTAAGCGCGAAGCCTCTCCCAAGATTAGATATATGGCCTCGTGAAAGACTATCACGTTGATAGGCTCTAGGTGTAAGCGCGGCAACGCGTTTAGCCAAGGAGTACTAATGGCCTATCCGATCATCTCAATGGTGGGATGATTAAAGAGATATGTTTTGTTTTTTTATTAAATCTTTAAGATTTGATAAACCCCGGCTTTGGTCGGGGTGAAGTTCAACTGCGGTTTTAATAAAGCCGCGTGAAACTTCGTTTTATTTGGCTTTTCAAAGTAAACCAAAAAAGAGTTTTGGTTTGCCGGTGATTAACTCGCGCTGGAAACACCCGATCCATTCCGAACTCGGAAGTGAAACGGCGCGGAACCGATGATAGTCCTTCGGGGCGAAAGTAGGTTTTGCCGGCATACCAAAGCTCTTTTTTGTTTGCTTCAAAAGTTGGTGGATTATATAATGAATTAGAAATGAAAAATCGGTTTTTAAAACAATTTTTATACGGTCTTTTTTATCTCTCGGTTTTTTCTTTATTTGGCTTTCTTATTTTTCTTTATTTTAAACCCTCTCCCTCTTGTTCTGACTTGAAAAAAAATTCCGATGAAACCGAAGTTGATTGCGGCGGCTCTTGCGTTCCCTGTGAAATAAAAAAATCCTCCGGATTAAAAATAACAAGCAAAAAAATCCTCTCGGCCGGAAACAGCCTTTCCACTTTTTTAATTGAAATTTCCAACCCGCTTAATAATTTTGGCGCTTCTTCTCTTTCTTATCATCTCTCCGCCAAAAATTCTTCCGGTCAGAATATCTTTGACAAAACCGGCGCGTCTTTTATTTATGCCGGCGAATCGAAATATATTATTGAACCGGGGATAGAACTTTCTCCCGATTCCGTTTCTGAAATAAATATTGATTTAAAAAACGAAGAATGGGCTTCCCGCGATTCTTTTAAAATTCCTAAAATACAATATCGCGACTTAAAAATTGCCGTCGAAGGGAAATTCATCAATGTTTCCGGTTCTGTTTTAAATAGCGAAACTGTTCCTTTTCCGGAAGTTCTGGTTAATGTTCTTTTTTACGATGGCGTTGGGAACATTCTTGGCGCTTCTAAAACCATTATCGAAGATATTCAAAGCTTCGGAGAAAAAACTTTTTTTGTCAGCCATCCCGTTATCAACGCCGACCTTTCTAAAACCAAAGTCCTTATTTATGCCAAACGTCCTGGAGTTTTCGGCTTTCCTTTTGATTCTTTTTAACTATGTTTTCTTCTTCTTTTAAGCTTCTTTTTCCTGTTTATTTTCTTTCTTTCTTAGGTTTGCTTGTGATTTCAAGCATCAATTTTTCCTTATTTTGGTCTCAGTTATTTTGGGTGATTCTCGGAACTTTGATTGTTGTTTTCTTCTGGTTTTTTGATTTGCGGGGAATTATAAAAAATCGGGAACTTTTGGTCTTTTTTTATTTTTTTTCTCTCGCGCTTCTTGTCGCCGCCCTTTTTTCTTCTCCGATAAGAGGCATTAAGGGCTGGATTCATTTCGGCTTATTTAATTTTCAACCGGCGGAACTTGTAAAAATTTCTCTTCTTCTTCTTTTCGCTTATTTTTTTGCTAAACGCTATACCGGTCTCGCTCATTTGAAAAATATTCTGATTCCTTTTTTTATTTTTTTTCTTCCCGCGCTTCTTATTTTAAAACAGCCGGACCTTGGCTCCACTATTGTTCTTTTCGGTATGTGGCTTGGTTTTCTCTTAATTAGCGGGCTTCGTTTTAAGCATCTTCTCGTCGGTTCTTTTATTTTGATTGCTGGCTTTATCCTGGCTTGGTCTTATTTTTTAGCTCCTTATCAAAAAGAAAGAATCGCCGGAGTTTTTTATCCGGAGCGGGACCCGCTTGGCATAAACTATAATGTTATTCAATCAAAAATTGCCATCGGCTCTGGCGGTTTTTTTGGCAAAGGTTTTGGACAGGGGACTCAAATTCAGCTCGGATTTTTGCCGGAAGCCCAAACGGATTTTATTCTTGCGGGCGCTATTGAAGAGTGGGGACTTCTTGGCGGTCTTCTTCTTATTTTATCTTTCGCTTTTCTTATTTATGAAATAATCGGCATCAGCGTTTATTTTGCTTCCGACAATTTTGACCGGTTTGTCTGTCTTGGTGCGGTTATAATTTTCAGCATTCATTTTATCTTAAATGCCGGTTCCGCTCTCGGCCTCACTCCTGTTATTGGTCTGCCTTTTCCTTTTGTAAGCTACGGAGGTTCCAACTTATTGACGAGTTTTATTATGGTGGCTATAATAAATTCAATTGCTTTACGTTCTTAAACAGCTTGGAAAACCGGTTTTTACAGCCGCTCTAATCGTTCTCGGCGTTTTTTTTATTTTTGAATTTTTTTTACTTAGAAATAAAAAAGAACCGAGAGAAATAACAGTGGTTATTTATGAAGGTCAGACTGTTCGTGAAATAGACGACAACTTGAAAGATTTGGGAATTTTTAAAAATGGCGAAAGTCTTCTTGCTTTAGGACGTCCTCTTGAAGGGCGTCTTTTTCCGGACACTTACCGTTTTTTTAAAGATTCCAGCGCTGTCGTTGTTGTTGAAAAGATTTTGGAAAATTTTTATAAAAAAGCCGACCCGCTTCTTTCAAAAGATTCCGCCAATTATGACCGCAATCTTATTCTGGCTTCCTTGATTGAAAGAGAAGTGCCTCGCTTTGAAGAAAGAAAAATAGTGGCCGGAATTCTTTTAAAAAGACTGGAAACCGGCATGCCCTTGCAAATCGATGCTTCCTTATGCTATGTTAAAAGCCACGCTTACTCGATTAACAACTTGGCGAAAACTGAAGCCGAAGTTGACTCTGGTTTGAAAAGCTGTTATCCTTTAACAAAACAAGACAAGGAAGTCGACTCTCCTTATAACACTTATAAATACAAGGGCTTGCCGCCTGCTCCCATCTCAAATCCTGGGGAAGAGGCGATAATGTCGGTTTTGGAGGCGAAAAGCTCGCCTTACTGGTATTATCTAAGTGATCCAAAGACAAAAAAAACCATTTTCAGCAAAACTTTGGAAGAACATATCGCTAACATAAGGAGATATTTGTAAAATTAGCAAACACAAAGCAAAAACATTATTTTATTTTTTGTGTTTATTTTTTAAAATTTTTTTATTTTTAAAATTAAAGCGCGAGTCTAAGGCGCCTTTCTCTTTGTCGGCTTAACTTTTTAAAAAACATGGCGAATTTATCAACTAAGGTTTTTTCTTCCAATAATCAGTATGTCATCGAGCAACCCAAGCTTGATGAGATTCAAAAGAATTCTTACGATTGGTTTTTAAAAAAAGGTTTAAAAGAATTATTCTCCGAAATTTCTCCTGTCAGCGATTATACCGGAAAAGAGTTTGACCTTATTTTTGAAGATTATTATTTTGACGAGCCGAAATACACGGAAGCGGAAGCCCGCTACCGCGACGCCACATATGAAGCCGCTCTTCGCGCCACTCTTCGCCTTATAAATAAAAGGACAAAAAAAGAAGAAACGCAGGAAATTTATCTTGGCGATTTGCCGGTGATGACTAATCGCGGCACTTTCATTATTAATGGCGTGGAAAGAATCGTCGTCTCTCAGCTTGTCCGCTCAAGCGGCGTTTACTTTACTGCCAGTTCTTGGCGCGGCCGAAAACTTTTCGGAGCGAAAATAATTCCCAATCGCGGGGCTTGGTTGGAATTTGAAACGGAAGCGAATGGTTCTTTGGGCGTTAAAATCGACCGCAATCGCAAAACTCCCGTTTCCTGTCTTCTTCGCATTTTTGGTCTTGAAACAAATGAGGATATTTTGAAAGCTTTCAAGGACATTGACCAAAATTCCGTAAAATACATTGAAAACACTTTAGCGAAAGACATTGCTAAAAATGTTTCTTCTTCTTATCTCGAAATTTATAAAAGAGTCCGGCCGGGCGATTTGGCTACTGCCGAAAACGCCAAGAATCTCATTGACTCCATGTTCAGGAGAAATGACCGCTATGACCTCTCCGAGGTGGGTCGGTTTAAAATCAATCAGCGTCTTGACTTGGATGTTAAAAAAGATAATCGCTTGCTCGACCTTGATGACCTCGTTGCCATTCTTAAAGAAGTCATTCGCCTTAATAATTTTCAAGAACAAGAAGCTGACGACATTGACCATCTTGGCAATCGCCGCATTCGTCCTGTCGGCGAACTTCTGGAAGCTCGCCTTCGCATCGGTTTTGCCAGGCTTCGCCGCGTTATTCAAGACCGCATGTCCACTTTTATTGAAACCGACATCACCTCCGCTCAGCTTATCAACCCGCGCATTTTAATGGCCATCGTTAAAGAATTTTTCTCCTCTTCCCAGCTCTCTCAATTTATGGACCAGATTAACCCGCTTTCTGAAATTGAGCATAAACGCCGTCTTTCTTCCATGGGTCCGGGCGGACTTGTCAGAGAGCGCGCCGGTTTTGAAGTCAGAGATGTTCATAGTTCTTATTATGGCCGAATCTGTCCGATTCAAACTCCGGAAGGTTCCAACATTGGTCTTGTCAATCATTTGGCAAACTTTTCTCGCCTTAATAATTTGGGTTTTCTTGAAACTCCTTATTTTCGCGTTAAAAACGGAAAAGTGACGGAAGAAATAGTTTGGCTTGACGCTTTTGAAGAAGAAAAATATAAAATTGCTCCCTCGGACATCAATCTTACTCCGGCCGGAAAAATTATCGATGAAATCGTGGAAGCGAGAATTAAAGGAGACCCGGGCACCTGTTCGGCTGAAGAAATAGATTTTATCGATGTTTCTCCCCATCA
Source organism: Minisyncoccota bacterium (assembly GCA_041651415.1). GTDB lineage: Bacteria > Patescibacteriota > Minisyncoccia > UBA6257 > XYB1-36-10 > JAQVXM01. Next base: position 69,693 of record JBAZJH010000003.1, on the reverse strand, counting down.
ATTTTTAAGCGTTGCCACTTCTCTTATTCCATTTTTAAAGCATGACGATGCCAACCGCGCTCTCATGGGTTCCAATATGCAGCGCCAGGCCGTCATCCCTCTTCGTCCGGAAGCTCCGTTTGTTTCAACCGGTATGGAAGAAAAAGCGGCCAGAGATTCCGGTTATTTGATTATTGCGGAAGGAGCGGGAGAAATCGCCGCCGTTGACGGAAACAGCATCAAGGTTAAATACAAAGATGAAGTGAAAGAATATGAGCTTATTAAGTTCAAACGTTCCAATCAGTTCGGTTCCATTTCTCAGCATCCTCTTGTTAAAAAAGGGCAGAAAGTGAAAAAAGGCGAAGTTTTGGCCGATGGTCCTTCCACTGAAAACGGCATTTTGGCTTTGGGCCAAAATCTCCTTGTCGCTTTTCTTTCTTTTGAAGGCGCTAATTTTGAAGACGCTATCGTTCTTTCGGAACGCGCCGCCGAACGCGATGTTTTTTCTTCCGTTCATATTGAAAATTTTTATTGCGATGTTCGCGACACCAAACTTGGCCCTGAAGAAACCTCTCCTGACATTCCTAATGTTTCCGAAGATAAATTAAGAAATCTTGACGAAGAGGGAATAATCAGAGTCGGTTCTGAGGTTAACTCCGGCGATATTCTGGTTGGAAAAATTTCTCCGAAAGGGGAAGCCGACCTTACTTCTGAAGAACGTTTGCTTCGCGCTATTTTCGGCGAGAAAGCCAAAGACGTTAAAGACAGCTCTTTGTCTCTTCCGCACGGCAAACGCGGGCGCGTTGTCGGTATCAAAATATTTTCCCGCGAACATGGCGACAATCTTGAACCGGGTGTGATTAAAAAAATTCAAGTTGATGTCGCTCAAGTCAGAAAAGTAAAAGTGGGAGATAAATTGGCCGGCCGCCATGGCAATAAAGGAGTTATTTCTCAAATCCGCGCGGTGGAAGATATGCCTTATCTTGCAGATGGCACTCCGGTTGATATTGTCTTAAATCCTCTTGGCGTTGTTTCTCGTATGAATCTTGGACAGGTTCTTGAAACCCATCTTGGCTGGGCCGCCCACGCTCTCGGCTATCGCGCCATCACGCCTCCTCTTTCCGGCGCTTCCGAAGAGGAAATAAAAAATGAATTGAAATTAGCCGGCCTTCCGGAAGACGGAAAAATAGAAATTTTTGACGGTCGCACCGGCGATAAAATAAAAAACCGGGTCACTGTCGGCTACATCTATATGCTGAAACTCAACCACTTGGTTGAAGATAAGATTCACTCCCGTTCCATCGGCCCTTATTCTCTGATTACCCAGCAGCCTCTCGGCGGAAAAGCGCAATTCGGCGGTCAGCGTTTTGGAGAAATGGAAGTCTGGGCTCTTGAAGGTTATGGCGCCGCGCACACTCTCCAGGAAATGATTACGATAAAATCAGACGACATTATGGGACGCTCCGCCACTTTTGAATCGATTATTCGGGGTGAAAAAATAAAAAGCCCCAATATTCCCGCTTCCTTTAATGTGCTTTTAAGCGAGTTAAAATCTCTCGGTTTTAATATCGAGCTGATTCAAAAAAATAAAACCGTAGAAAATAATTAATCATTAAAAAGCCAAAAATTATGCAATTTGATGCTTTAAAAATAACCGTCGCTTCCCCCGAAGATATTTTGAAATGGTCTTACGGAGAAGTTATCAAGCCGGAAACTATCAATTATCGCACTCAAAGGCCTGAAAAGGACGGGCTTTTTTCTGAAAGAATTTTCGGTCCGGCCAAAGATTACGAATGCTACTGCGGAAAATATAAGCGTATCCGCTACAAAGGCATAGTTTGCGACAAATGCGGCGTGGAAGTTACCCGCTCTATTGTCCGCCGCGAACGCATGGGCCATATCGAACTCGCTTGTCCGGTTTGCCATATTTGGTTTTTCAAGAATGTTCCCTCCAAACTCGGCTTGGTTTTGAATGTTTCTTCTCAAAAGCTTGAGAGAGTTGTTTATTACGCTTCTTTTATAGTCACTAACGTTAATGAAGAAAATAAAAAACGCGCTCTCGGCGAATTAAGCAAGGAACTTGTTTCTAGAAAAAAGGATGAATCTTCCAAAGAAGATTTGAAAGCTTTGGAAGATGCCGCTGAAAAAACCAAAGATTCTCTTGAATCTTTGTCTATCGGTCACATTCTTTCCGAGTTGGATTATTTCAATCTTTCTCGAAAATTCGGCGATGTTTTTGAAGCCGGTCATGGCGCTGAAGCTTTGAAAAAAATTCTGAAAAATATGGATCTCAAAAAAGAGATCAAAAAAACGGAAGAAGAGCTTGCTTATGTTAAAGACGCCACTAAAAAAGTTCGTCTCTTAAAGAGGCAGAAACTTCTTTTGTCTATGGAAAGAAATAAAATTCGTCCGGAATGGATGATTATTTCCGTTCTTCCGGTTCTTCCTCCGGACCTTCGCCCGATGGTTCCGTTGGACGGCGGACGTTATGCTACAAGCGACTTGAATGACCTTTATCGCCGCGTTATCAATCGCAATAATCGCTTGAAAAAACTCATCGACCTGAAAGCTCCGGACGTTATTGTTGTTAATGAAAAAAGAATGCTTCAAGAAGCCATTGATGCTTTAATTGACAATTCCGCTCGCGTCGGCAGCAATCAGCAAATGTCTTCCAGTCGCCGTCCCTTGCGTTCCCTCTCCGATATGTTGAAAGGAAAACAAGGAAGATTCCGCCAGAATCTTCTCGGCAAACGCGTCGATTATTCCGGACGTTCCGTTATTGTCGTTGGTCCGAAACTTCGCTTAAACGAATGCGGTCTTCCGAAAAAAATGGCTCTTGAACTTTTCAAGCCTTTTGTTATTTCTCAAATTATAGGCCGCGGTTTGGCTCACAATATCAGAAACGCCAATCGCTTGATTGAACAGGCTCCTCCGGAAGTTTGGGCTATTTTGGAAGAAGTTATCGCTGATAGAAAAGTTCTTTTGAACCGCGCTCCGACTTTGCACCGCTTGAGCGTTCAGGCTTTTCGTCCGCTTTTGACGGAAGACTTTGCTATTCAAATTCCTCCGATGGTTTGTTCCGCTTTTAACGCTGACTTTGACGGCGACCAAATGGCAGTCCATTTGCCTCTTTCCGACGAAGCTCAAGAAGAAGCGAGAACCAAGCTTCTTTCCTCCGGCAATCTCTTAAAACCGGCTAACGGCGACCCGGTTGCTACTCCTACTCAGGATATTATTTTGGGATGCTACTATCTAACAAAAACCGTAGCGAATGGAAAAGGCGCCGGAAAAATCTTTTCTTCCAATGATGAAGCTTTAATCGCTCTTGAAAATGACCTTGTCGATATAAATTCTTTGGTTAAAATCGGCTCTTCTAAGGCCGAAGAAACTTCTTGCGGCCGCGTTATTTTCAACAGCATTCTTCCGCCGGACTTTCCTTATGTTAATAAAGTGATGAAAAAGAAAGACCTTACTAAAATTATTGATAAAATCATCGACCAATACGGATTTGAAATAGCTTCCGACACTCTTGATAAGGTTAAAACTCTTGGTTTTAAATACGCCACTGTTTCCGGAATCACTTGGGCTATGGCGGACCTCATTATTCCTCTGGAAAAGAAAGAAATTATGGCAAGAGCCGAAAAAGAAATTCAAAAAATTGAAAGCCAGTATTTGGAAGGAATTCTTACTCGTTCTGAAAAAAGAAACCGGGTTATTTCCGTTTGGAATAAAGTTCGCGTTGAAATTGCCGAAGTTGTTCCGAAATCTTTTAAGGAAAATAATCCTATCTACAGCATTATCGATTCCGGTTCCCGCGGTTCTTGGACTCAGCCGGTGCAGATGATTGGTATGAAGGGTCTCGTGCAGAATCCAAAAAACGAAGTTATTGAGCTTCCGATTAAATCTTCCTTTAAAGAAGGCTTTGGCGTGCTTGAATATTTTATTTCCACTCACGGTTCGAGAAAAGGTTTAACTGACACCGCTTTGAAAACCGCTCAAGCCGGATACCTGACTCGTCGCTTGGTTGATGTTGCTCAAGAAATAATAGTTCGGGAAAAAGATTGCAAGGGAAAAGAAGGCGTTACTATTTTAAGAGAAGATGGCGGCGATAGTTTTGGTCAGTCGTTTTCTTCCAGAATTTTCTCCCGCGCCGCTCTTCTTGATGTTAAATCCGGACATAAAACTTTGGTTAAAGCCGGAGAAATTATCACGCGTGAAATTGCGGAAGAAATTCAGCAAGATGAATCCGTAAAGTCTGTTATTGTCCGCTCTCCTTTAACTTGCAAATCTCTTTTTGGCGTCTGTTCTAAATGCTACGGGCTTGACCTTGCTCTTAATAAAGAAATCGAAATTGGCGAAGCGGTCGGTGTTGTTGCCGCTCAATCAATCGGCGAACCTGGCACTCAGCTTACTCTTCGAACCTTCCACATTGGAGGAACCGCTGGCGCTGACATCACGCATGGTTTGCCTCGGGTGGAAGAACTTTTTGAAGCCAGGATTCCGAAGACTAAAGGCATTCTCGCCGAAGCCGATGGTGTTATCGAGGAAATAAAAGAAAGCGGCTCGCTCAAAACTATTTATTTCAAAATCTCCGGTAAAAAGCCGAAAGTGGTGGAATATTCCATTCATAAAACTTCCGATATTTTCTTTAAAGTCGGCGATGTGGTGGAAAAAGGAACTCAGCTTTCGAGCGGCCACTTGGATTTGAAAGAACTGATGAAATATCGCGGCGAAGAAGAAGTCCAAAAATACATCATTAAAGAAATTCAAAAGATTTATGCTTCTGAAGGTGCGCCGATAAATAACAAGCATATTGAAATAATTATCAGGCAGATGCTCTCTCGCGTAAAAATAACCGAACCGGGCGACACGGAATTCCTTTTCGGCGATATTGCCGACCGCTCTCGTTTTCTTGAAGTTAATCGCGAGATGAAAAAAGAAGGCAAAGAACCGGCTAAATCCCAGCAGCTTATCTTAGGCATCACTAAAGTTTCTCTTTCTTCGGAAAGCTTCCTTTCCGCCGCTTCTTTCCAGGAAACCGCGCGGGTTCTCGTTTCCGCTTCCACTTGCGGTAAAGTTGACCATCTCCGCGGACTTAAGGAAAATGTCATTATCGGCCGCTTGATTCCTGTCGGCACCGGCTTTAAACATCACACCAAAGAAGGTTTTGTGGAAAGTTTTGACGATGAGGATAGGGGAAAAGGCGAAGAGGAAAAATCATAATTGACTTTCCCTTGTTTATCTGATATTCTTTTACCGTTTTTACTATGGAAGAAATAACTAAGAAAAAATACGAAATATCTTTTCTCTTGAAAAGCGAAGAATCTCTTGCCGATATTTTTGCCGTTTTGGAACGCTATGGTTCGGAGATAGAAAAAAAAGATAATATCCTTAAAAAAATACCTTTGGCTTACAAAGTGAAAAAATATAGCGAAGCCTTCTTCGGTTTCTTTATTTTTTCCGTGGCTCCGGCCGATGTTTTAAACATTTCAAAAGAACTTAATCTTAAGAGCGAAATTCTCCGTTTTCTCATAGTTTTGCCGTTTGCCAAAATTGAGAACAAAGAGAGAAGCGAAAAAGCTCCGGAAGAAAAAAGAATCAAACCGGAAATTTCTCCGGAAAAAGAAGAAAAAGAACCGGAGATAATTTCGGAAAAAGTTTCTTCATTGAGTAATGAAGCTTTGGAAAAAAAGCTGGAAGAAATCTTAGGCTAATTTAAAAACTTTACAAAACTATCTTTATCTATTAACTTAATCTTATGAACCTCAATAAAGTCTTTATCATTGGCCGTTTGACTGCTGACCCTGTTATTAGAACCACTCCTTCCGGCCAATCCGTCAGTTCTTTTTCCGTGGCTACTAATCGCGTTTGGACCGATAAAGCCGGCCAAAAAAAAGAAGAAACTGAATTTCATAATGTGGTTGTTTGGGGCAGGCAAGCCGAAGTTGCCGGTCAGTTTCTGACTAAAGGCAGCATGGTGATGATTGAAGGCCGTCTTCAAACAAGAACTTGGCAGGATAAAGAAGGGCAAAACAGAAAAACCACCGAAATTATTTCGGAAAGGCTTCAGCTTGGTCCGCGTCCCGCGGGCGTATCCGGCGGTTCATTTTCTCAAAGCAAAAAACCTTCTTTCCAGAATAATAACGACGAAATAAAGCCGAAAGAAGAAATTCCCACTATTGAAATAGAAGCCGATGGGATAAAAGACGAGGACCTTCCTTTTTAAAAATTATTTTAAATATTATGAAACAGTGTTTCTTTTGTTCGCAAAATCTTAAACAAATCGATTTTAAAGATATCGACCTTATCAAAAGGTTTGTTTCTTCGCAGTGTAAAATAATAAATCCGGGACACACCGGCACTTGCGCCAAACATGAGCGAGCTCTCTCGGAAGCTGTCAAAAGAGCTCGTTTTATGGCTCTCCTTCCTTACACCACTAAAAGAACCGGTACCAAGCATTCTTAAAATTCATTATGGCTTTTGACCTTTATTTTTTCCAAATTTTTCGAAGTTTGGCTGAAAAAAATTGGGTTATCGACGCTCTTTCTGTTTTTTTCGCGAAATACGTTATTTTTATTTTGGTTTTTGCCGCCATTTTCTTGGGCTGGAGAATGAAAGATTGGCGCCATAAATTTTATTTTTTTGCTCTGTCTCTCGCTTCTCTTTTTGTCTCGCGCGGCGTTATTTTTGAAATTCTTAATTATGCTTTTCGCCGCGAGCGTCCGGCCGACTATCTTGATTTTGAACCGGTTATCCGCGGCTCCGGATTTTCTTTTCCTTCCGGCCACGCCACCTTTCTTTTTACCCTCGCTTTTTGCGTTTGGATTTTTAATAAAAAATGGGGTTCGATTTTTATAGCCCTCTCTTTTCTTGTTGGAATCTCCAGAATCATTGTTGGCGCTCATTGGCCGACTGATGTCATCTTCGGCGCTATTATCGCTTCCTTTATTCCATTTTTGCTTAAGCCCCTCTTTTTTAAAGAAAAAGAAAACCCCCGCTTAAACTAAGCGAGGGTATTTTATTTTGTGCTAAATATTTTTTTGTTGAAGAAATTTTCCCTCTTTTTGAGGCGGTAAAATCCTATTAGCCGCTATTTGTTTCCGTCCGCAGAAACACTTTCCTCCGATAATCGGTAAACTTGTTACTCCGGCTTTGCACCTTTTTCGTTCATCTTTTCTTACACAACCTGAACAAACACCTGCTTTTCCCGGAGCAAAACCATTCCCATTTGAAGAAAACAAACTTCCCATAATACTCTCCTAACGCTTTTAAAAGTTCTTTCTTTTAACCAAAAGGTTAATTTTTTAATTCTATTCTTTTCTCAATTTTTGTCAACTATTTATTTTTACTTAAAATTTTATTTTCCACCTTTTTTACTTCTCTAAAAAAATCATTTTTCTTTATCCAACTGGCATAGTGAGAAACTTTATATCTATCCTTGTATAATTTTTCAGGAATTTTATCTAATAATTTATAAGTTTTATTTCCGAAAGCAATCAATTCCGGTTTTGTATTTAAAGCTATTAATTCTTTTTCAAATAATTCAAGATTTTTCTCTTTCTCTTTATCACTCATCTTTAATTTATTTTGTCTAGAAGAAATATTGTTTTTTATTATATCTGTCATATAAGCTCCTTTAAAAATAAAGGAATCATTTAATAATTCCTTTAACCAGTTATCCCTTCCACCTTTATGTTTAAAATGAAAATTTTGGAATTTATTTATTGACTTTGAAATGTTAAGACCAACAAAAACAATCTTTCCGTGAAGAATCTCTACATTTTTCTCAATAATATTTACATTATTTAAATCTTTTCCCCAAATTGCAAAACTTGCATAATTTCCATATTTCTTCTTTATTTGTTTAAAAATTTCTTTTTCCATTGAATATTTAACTTTTAAACTAATAAACTAATTTCGGTGCCCGAGGTGGGAGTCGAACCCACACCTCTTACGAGACACGATTTTGAGTCGTGCGCGTATACCAGTTCCGCCACTCGGGCATATTTTTGAAATTTTTAAATTGCTTTGCTTTATGTCTATTGCTATGACTTTAGCAATCTCGCCCCGACTTTTTAAGGTCGGGGTTCCGCCACTCGGGCTTCCTTCTTTATTTAAAGCTTAGCTCTTGATATAATAGATAATAAATCCGAAAAAATCAAAATCCGTCTTTATTTGTAATTTGTTTTTTGTGATTTGATATTTTTACATCTATGGCTCGCGTCATCTCTGTTATAAATCAAAAAGGGGGAACGGGAAAAACTACCACTTCCGTCAATTTAGGAGCGTATCTTGCCGCGCTTGGCCGGAGAGTTTTGCTTGTTGATTTTGACCCGCAAGGCAATGCTTCTTCCGGTTTGGGCCATCGCCACAACTTAAGCGAAGAAAGCATTTATCACGGTATTGCCGGCCTCGTTTCTCCGGAAAAAATTCTTCGCGGCTCTCCCGTTATCAATCTTCACTACATTCCCGCCAACAATCATTTGGCCGGAGCTTTGGTTGAACTCGTTAATGTTCCGGAAAGGGAATACTATTTAAGAAAATTTCTTAACAATTTCCGCCATCGCTACGATTATATTTTAGTTGACCTTCCTCCGAGCTTGAGTTTATTAACGGTAAACGGCATGGTGGCTTCCGACGAAGTTCTTATACCCGTTCAAGCCGAATATTACAGTTTGGAAGGTTTGAGCCAGCTTCTTGAAACTATTTACCTTATCCAAAATAATATGAGTCACCCCATAAAAATTTCCGGCGCTCTCATTACTATGTTTGATAAAAGAGAACGCTTGGCACGCGAGGTCGCTAAAGAAATTCGCCGTCATTTCCGCCATCATGTTTTTGAAACGGAAATTCCCCGTTCCGTCTCTCTTGCGGAAGCTCCGAGTTTTGGCAAACCCGTTATTCTCTATCACCCCGACTCTCCCGGCGCTCTTGCTTATAAGCGCCTTGCGAAAGAAGTCATCGACCAGGAACGCGCTCTCCCCGACATTCAAAAAGATTTTGGAAATTTTAATATCAAATTTTAATTATGCAAGGACTTGGACTTGGGTCTTTGATACCCGACAACAGCAAAAAAGAAGAAAATAATTCTCCCGTGAATTTTTCTTTAGGCGATAATCCGAACGCCAATTTTGAAGAACCGAAAAAAGAAACGCCGACCTTTCTTCCAGCTGAACCGGTTTCTTTGCCGGCCTCTCCCGCGCCGCTCGGAAATCTGTCTGTTGCGGAACCTAAAGAAATTCTCTCTTCCGCTCCCGCCGCTGATTTTTCTCGGGAAGGAAAAGAACCGGAAGCTGTCGGTCATATTTTTCATATCGAAGTTGAAAAAATCAAACCTAATCCTTATCAGCCCCGCCGCTTTTTTGACGAAGAGGCCTTAAAAGAACTTGCTTCTTCCATTCGTGAATTCGGCGTTCTTCAGCCTTTAGTCGTCACAAAAAATATCAAAGACACGCCGACTGGCGCCGAAGTGGAATACGAGCTTATCGCCGGCGAACGCCGCTTGATGGCTTCTAAACTGGCCGGTCTGGAACGCGTGCCGGTTATCGTTAAAAACTCCACTCCTAAAAAAGAAAAACTGGAACTGGCTATTATTGAAAACCTCCAGCGCGAAGATTTGAATCCGATTGAATCGGCCCGCGCCTTCGCCAAGCTTCAAGACGAATACGGCATGACTCAGCGTGAAATCGCTTCTCGCCTCGGCAAAAGCCGCGAAGTGGTCGCTAACTCTATGCGTCTTCTTTCCCTTCCTTCTTATATTCAGCAGGCTGTCGAAGAAGGAAAAATAGGGGAGAGTCAGGCCCGCCTTCTTCTTTCTGTTTCCAACCTTGATAACCAACAGAAGATTTTTGAAGATTTGCTTAAAAACAATCTTAGCGTCCGTGAACTAAAAAATCGCATTGTTTCCACCAACACTCGCCTAAACGCCATTAACCGCTTCGCTAGTATCGACCCGGAAATAAAATATCTGGAAGAAACTCTTTCCGAGCTTCTCGGCACTAAAGTAAAAGTTGATAAAAACGGCGAAACCGGAAAAATCACCATCTCCTTCAGTTCTGCCGAAGAACTGAAAAGCATCATTAATCGTGTTTCTAAAGACGGGGAAAGTCTCTAATTTTCTTTTAATCTTTTTTCTTTCTTATTCAAGTAATTTTTTATATGGTCTTTGGCGCTTTCTGTCGCCACAAATCCCAGCCAATCTTTTGATGGCTTTTTTCCTCTTTGTCTTAAAATTTCCACTATGTCTCCGGAATTAAGCTTAAAACTTAAAGGCGCTATCTTGCCGTTTATTCTTGCTCCGACAGTTTCGTGCCCGAGTAAACTGTGCACTTTATAAGCGAAATCAACCGGCGTCGCTTTGGCTGGCAGGTCAATCACTTCTCCCTTCGGTGTGATGGCGTAGATTCTGTCTTTAAAGAAATCAACTTTCAGCGCGTTGATGAATACTTCCGCGCTTTTAAAATCCGTTTTTTGCTTTTTTGTTTTTTTTAACCATTCCGTTTCTTTGGAAAGCTGGCTTAAATTCTTATATTTTATTTTGTTGAATTCTCCGGCTCTTTTATAAATCCAGTGGGCGGCTATTCCGTTTTCCGCTTCCTCGTGCATTTCTTTTGTCCTTATCTGAAACTCTGTTATTTTTCCGTCCAAGCAAAAAACCGTAGTGTGCAAACTCCTATATCCGTTCGGTTTTGGATTGGCGATATAATCTTTTATTCTTCCTGGCACTGGCGGCCACAGAGAATGAATTATCCCAAGAGTTGTGTAGCATTTTTCGAGAGTCGGCGCGATTATTCGAAAAGCCACCAAGTCGTAAATATTTTCTATCTCCATATCGTATTTCTTCAGCTTTTTGAAAAGGCTGTAATATTTTTTCGCCCGAAAACTTATCTCATGTTCGTTTATTCCTCCTTTCAAAAGCGCTTCCTCTATTATCGGTTTAACTTTTAAAAGATACCTTTCTCTTCTTCCGTAATGCTTTTCTACCAGCCTCAGAATCATTTCGTGATTTCTCGGGTCGATAAAAGGAAAAGCCAAATCTTCCAGTTCTCCTGAAAGCTCTCTCATGCCGAGGCGATAGGCGAGTGGCGCGTAAATTTCTGCGGTTTCTAAAGCGATTCTTTTTTGTTTTTGGAGAGGCAGCGCTCCTAAAGTTTTCATATTATGCAATCGGTCGGCTAATTTCACAAAAACCGTCCGGACATCGTCTGATAAAGACAGCATCATTTTGCGGAGAAGTTCCGCCTGCGCTTCCTTGCCTCGGTATTTTACTTTTCCGATTTTGGAAACTCCCGCCACTATCGCTGTTATCTTTTCGCCGAATTCTTTCTCCATTTCTTCTATTGTTGTTTTTGTGTCTTCCAAAACATCGTGCAATAATCCTGCCGCTATTGTTTCCTCGTCTAGTCCCCATTTAAATAATTGCGTGGCGGTTGCTATAGGATGGTTAAAATACGGCTCTCCTGTTTTTCTTTTTTGTCCGTTATGTTTTTTCTCGGCAAAAGCGTAAGCTTTCGCTATTATTCCATCCGGTTTTTCTTTTATAAGCTCCTTTATCATTTCCTTTAATCTATCAGTTTTTCATAAAATGGCAAAAATGAAGGTTTAATAAAACCCCGCCACAGACAGGGTGAAACTTTAAGATTCTACGGCCGTAAGGCCATGGAGTTTTATTGAGCGTCGGAATTTTCTTTATCTTTTTTCGCCGGATTTTCCCAACTGGCGTATTTACACTCCGGATACCTTGAACATCCCCAGAAAATCTTCCCGCGCGCTCTTCCTTTAGAAACTCTCCTTGAAACTATTTCTCCCACTTTGCAGTCGGGGCAGGGAAGTCCTGTTTTTTGCGGCTCGAATCTTCCAACAATCGCTCCGCCTCCTTCCACTTTTTTGGTGTTCTTGCATTCCGGAAATCCGGAACAAGCCATAAACTTTCCGAATCTTCCCATTTTTATTACCATCGCTTTCCCGCATTTTTCGCATTTCTCATCCGTTTTTTCTTCCGGCATAATGTCTTTCTTTTCTACTTCCTTGTATTTTTCTTCCAATCTTTTATTAAACGGCTCATAAAATTCTCTGATAATTTCCTGCCATTTGGAAACTCCTAAAGCCACTTCGTCTAACTCTTCTTCGATGTCGGCTGTAAATCCGATATCGACTATTTTTGGGAAATGCTCCATTAAAAGGTCATTCACTTTCTCTCCGATTTCCGTCGGCTCAAACCTTTTCTGCTCGTTCTTTTTCACGTAATTTCTTGTTTGAATCACGGAGATTATGGAAGCGTAAGTGGATGGCCGGCCAATGCCGTTTTCTTCCATGGTTTTTATTAAGCTTGCTTCGTTGAATCTCGCCGGCGGTTCGGTAAAGTGCTGTTCTTCTTTTATTTCCGCTTTTTCCGGCGATTCTTTTTCTTTTATTTCCGGCAAAATTTCTTCTTTCACGCTGGCCGGCCAGACTTTCAAAAATCCGTCAAAAATCATTATGTTTCCGTTCGCTCTGAAAGCGTATTTTTTCTTCCCATTTTCTGATGCCATTTCTATTGCGGTCGCCGACATCACGGCTTGCGGCATTTGGCTGGAAATAAATCTCTTCCAGATTAAATCATAAAGTCTTTTTTCGTCTTTTTCCGCGCTTAAATCTTCCGGCAATATCTTCGGCTTTGCCGGCCTTATCACTTCGTGCGCTTCTTGCGCCAATTTTGATTTCCCCGTGAATCTTCTCGGTTTTGACAAGCTGTATTTTTCTCCGTATTTTTCTTTTATTAATTTTTCCGCTGCCGCGAGCGCTTCTTTGGAAATATTCACCGAATCGGTTCTCATATAAGTGATGAGTCCGTTTTCGTAAAGTCTTTGCGCCAGCATCATGGTTTTTTTGGAAGAAAATCCCAATCGTCTCGCGCCTTCCTGCTGCAGCGTGCTTGTGATAAACGGCGGCAGGGGATTTCTCTTCACCTCCTTCTTTGTTATCTTAAGAACTTTATGTTTGGCTTCTTTTAAATCCGCTATGATTTCCTCCGCTTTTTCTTTTCCTTTTATGCCCGGCTTTTCAATCGCTTCTCCTTCTATTTTATAAAGATTGAAAAGAACCGGTTCTCGTCCGGAAAAAGTGAAAAGCCCGGAGATGGTATAATATTCTTCCGGTTTGAATCCTCTTATTTCTTTTTCTCTCTCGGCGATTAGTCTCACCGCCACCGATTGCACTCTGCCGGCGGAAAGCCCTCTCATCACTTTTTTCCATAAGAAAGGGGAGAGCTTATATCCGACCAGTCGGTCTAAAATCCTTCTCGCCTGTTGCGCGTTTACCAAGTGATAATTTATTTCTCTCGGATTTTCCAAAGCTTCCGCTATCGCTTCTTCCGTTATCTCGTGAAATGCGATTCTTTTCACTTTTCCTTCGCTTTCTTTTTTTTGTAAATCTAAAACTTCCACCAAATGATAGGCGATTGCTTCTCCCTCGCGGTCCTCGTCAGTCGCGAGAATCACTTCTTCCGCTTTTGCCGCCTCTTTCTTTAGTTTATTTACTTGCTTGCGCGCCTTGGTTGGAATCACGTATTGTGGCTCGAAATTTTTTTCTGTGTCTATGCCGAGTTTGCTTTTCGGCAAATCCCGAACATGCCCGAAAGAAGAATCCACAATATAATCTTTTCCTAAAAATTTTCCGATAGTGTTTGCCTTGGTCGGCGATTCCACAATTACTAATTTGGCCATCTGGTTTGTTTTTTATAAGCGGTAAAGTCCGCCTTCTTCCTTTATTATACCGATAAGCGTCATTTCCGCTAATTCCTGGTTTAACTCTTGGGGGTTAATCTTACTTATTTGAATTATTTTGTCAATTGAACACGGCCGGGCTTCCATTTTTAAAGCTTCAAAAATCGTTCTTTGTTTTTCTGAAAATATATTTTTTTCCGCCGCTTCTTCTTTTTCCTCCTCTTCTGTTATTCCGAGGTCTTCCAACAAATCTTCGGCTGTCGTCACTATTCTTGCTCCTTCCCGAAGAAGTTTTGCCGAACCTTTGTAATTGGCATGATAAAACGGCCCCGGCGCCACATAAACGTCTTTATTCTGTTCAATGGCGAATCTTGCCGTTGCAAGCGACCCTGACCTCTCCGGCGCTTCTATAATCAAAACTCCTTCTGCTATTCCGCTCACGATTCGGTTTCTTTCAATGAATCTGTCTTTATAGGGCGTGGCGTCCATCGGATACTCTGAAATTAATCCGCCCCCCGCTTCCAAAATTTTCTTTGCCAAATTTTCATTTTGCTTCGGATATATTGAAGAAAGTCCGTTGGCTAAAACCGCGTAAGTTTTTCCTCCGCTTCTCAAGGTTCCTTCGTGGCTTTCCGTGTCTATGCCGAAAGCCAGCCCGCTGATTATTCCGATTCCGATTTTTGCCAGCTTCTCCGCCGTTTCCTTGGCGAATCTTTTTCCCTCGAAAGTCGCTTTTCTTGTCCCGACCATCGCTATTATCCTTTCATTTTTTTCCGGCAGCTTTCCTTTAAAATAAATTCCCATCGGCGGCCAGGGAATTTCTTTCAAGGCTTTCGGATATTCTTCCGCCTCCGCTAAAATCAATTTTATTCCCGCTGCCTTTAATTTCTCCCACTCTTTTTCCACTTCCGCTTTTTCTATTTCTCCTTCTCCTGAAAAATACGCTTTTTCAAAGCTTCCGTATTTTTCTTTCAGTCTGGCGATTTTTTTGTATTGTCCGTCTAAGACGATATTGATTGCGTTGTAAAATGCCGCTTCCTCCATTCTTGAAATTGTACCACAAGCTGTTTTTTCTTTTTTCTCAAAATGTTAAAATAAACGGGAGACTATGGATTTCAAAAAAATCTTAAAAAACTTTAAGCTTCTTTTCGGCTTGGGAGCCGCTCTTTCTCTTCTCGGTATTTTTATTATGCTTTTTTTAAATAGCTACATTAAGGAAAGCATTACCGCAACCATTGAAAAAATAAAAAGAGTTAATCAAGAAATTCAAGGTAAAGCCAACATTCTAGAGAATCATTTTCTTCTGAAAAAAGAATCCGAAAAAGCCGCTCCTCTTGAAATTAAGCTTAAAGAAAAACTTGCTTCTAAAGACGACCTCCTGAAGCTTCAAGAAGATTTTGCTTCCATTGCCAAAGACACCAATGTTGAAGTTTCTTCTTCTTTTACCGGAGAAACTGAAGAAAAAAATGGGCTTCTTGGCAAAGCTGGCGTTTCTGTTTCCGTTGACGGCTCTTTCACAAACATTATCAGATTTCTGAAAAAGGTGGAGAAGAGCCGTTTTCTCGTTCAGTTTGATAATTTTGACGTCAATACAATCTTGGGAGAAAAAGACAAGCTTCGCCTTTTTGCTCGCGGCAAAATCATTTATCGTCTTGAATAATTATGAATAAAGAAGAATTAAAAAATAATCTCCTCGCTATTTTTAAAGACAAACGAGAATTGACTTTCCTCCTTCTTGGCGTTTTAATGTTAATCATTGTTCTTTGGTATTTGGTTAGTAGTATCAGTTTTCTGGTGGACAGTTTTAACTCGGCTTTCAATTTAAACATCAAGTCCGCTTCCACTTCTTCTCAATTCAATTTGAACGGCGCGGAAGAAGTTTTGAAATAATTCCCGGGTTGTTGGTTTATGATATTTTAGTTGTTTTTAAGGGTGTGTAGTTCAGTGGTCCGACCCTAAGTCGGACTCCGATGATTCCGATTTATCGGAAGAGATCGGAGTAGAACGCTTTCAATTTATGAAGAAAAGCGGTGTTTATATATTAAGAAGTTTAAAAAATAAAAGATTTTATATAGGAAGCACTGACAATATTGAAAGAAGATTTAAAGACCATATTTCCGGAAGAGTGCTGTCAACAAAGAATATCAGGCCTCTTGTTTTAGAATCTTTTCTTGAGTGTGAATCGTTAAGACAAGCGAGAGGTTTTGAATATAAATTGAAAAAATACAAAAGGAAAGATATTATCAATAAGGTTATAACTGATAATAATTTTCCTTGGCTATTCAAAAGGGGTGTGTAGTTCAGTGGTAGAACGCTGTCCTGATAAGACAGAGGCCGGAGGTCCGATCCCTCCCACACCCACCCCGATTTTATCGGGGCTCCGATTATATCGGAGCTTCAAAAGATTTATTACTAAAGCTAAAAAATTGTGCTCCTCCGCCAACTGGCGGATTAAGAGGATAATAAAATGCGTCCTTAGCTCAGCTGGTTAGAGCGCTTGCATGACACGCAAGAGGTCGGAGGTTCGAGTCCCCCAGGACGCACCTTTTTATTGTTTTATCGCTAAAACTGTGTTATAAATTACACAGTTTTTTAAATGTCTGAATAACGGAAAGGAATTAAAAAAATGACGGAATCAAAAGAATTATTTCTGGCTGTTTGTAAAAAAAGCGGGAAATTTCACCTGCTTCTTGGGATAAGTGAGAATTCTGTCAGAGATAAGGCTGCAGCATCTAAATGTGATGTTGTTGTTACTTCTGATCTAAGAATTCTTCTTAATAAAACCGATTTTTCCTTACTTCAAAATATAATTTATGGAGAAAACGGTTTTTCTAATCTCACTTTTCTGCAAAAACTTCTTTCGGCGATCCTTAATATTCCTGAACTTTTGGAAAAATGGAATCCTGTTATTTCTTCTATCTCCAGTAAAAAGGCTGGGGGAGTTCCTGAAGGATATGACGAAACTCCCTCATCCTTAAGTTTTTCTGGGAGTTTTCTCCCGGATTTTTCAATTCCGAGATCCAAAATAACCTGAATTTTTAATCAAGCGGTTTTCGCTCTAAGCGAAAACCGCTTTCCTTTTTCTTGTCTAAAATCCTAAATCTGTTATTATCTTTCTGTAATAACTTCGGGCCGTTAGCTTAGTTGGTAGAGCGCCACATTTGCAATGTGGAGGTCACCGGTTCAAATCCGGTACGGTCCACATTTTTTAGCCAGAGCTAAAAAATGCTCCGATTTTATCGGAACATCAATTTACTTTTCTCCTTCTTTTTTTCTGCCCCTTTTTCCTTTATTATTAAAATAATGATCGAACAGAAAAAGCTTGTTTTGGAAGATATTGTTATAAATTTTCTTTTTTCCAAAAATTCCGGCTATCCGCTTGTCTTTTTGCACGGCTGGCGCTCACAAGGCGCCGCTTGGTTTAAAATTATGGAACAAGCGGAAAAAAGGGGATTTAGGCCTTTTGCTCTGGACCTTCCTGGCTTCGGCTCCTCTGAAAATCCTCCGGAAAATTTTGATTTGGAAAAATACGCTGTTCTCATTAAAGATTTTATTAAAAAGGAAAACTTGAAAAAAGTTTGCCTGATTGGCCATTCTTTCGGCGGACGCATTACTTTAAAATTCTCCTCTCTTTTTCCGGAATTTATTGATAAACTTGTTTTAGTCGGCAGCGCCGGCCTTCCGCCGAAAAATAAAAAAACTTTTCTCAAAATTATGGCTAAAATTTTCAAGCCTTTTTTTAAACTTCCGTTTTTAAAATCCTTCCGTCCGAAAATCTATAAACTTCTCGGTTCCGACGATTATCTTGCCACTCCCGCCTTAAAGAATGTTTTCTTGAATGTCATTAAAGAAAATTTAGAACCGCTTCTTCCGAAAATAAAAGCTGAAACGCTCCTTGTTTGGGGAGAAGAAGACAAAACTACCCCGCTTTATATGGCTGAAACTTTCCGTCGAAAAATTAAAAATTCCCGTTTGGAAATCATTAAAGACGCCGGCCATTTCAACTTTCTCGACCAGCCTGAAGAATTTTCGAAAATCCTCTTTAATTTTGTAAAATAAGAATATGTCATCGTTTTTTAATCATTTCACTTTTTTTCTCTACCTCTTCCAGCTTGAGAACTACAGCCGTTTTCGCTTTCTGAAGCTTTCTTTTTCCCGCCTTTTTTCCTCAAAAAATTTAAGAAGACAGGAACTAGTCTTTACCTTAAAAGCTGTCCTTTTGTTTTCTCTTTCTGTTCTCCTCCTTTTTTTTCTCCCGCTTTTGATTTTCTGGTTTCCTTTTTTTAAAACCGCTTCTCTATTTTTAAAAATTTTTATTCTATTCCTTTCTTTTGTTTTTTTATCTTATTTTTTCTTTCTCCCTCTCCTTATTTCTTCTTGGCTTCTTTCTCCTTTTGATTTTCTGGCAAAAAAATTCATCGTCTCTCGCGCCAAAAAGAAACTTTCTCGCCTCTCTAAAATAAAAATAATCGGCATCACCGGAAGCTATGGCAAAACCACCATGAAAGAAATGATTTTTTCCGTTCTTTCTGAAAAATTTAAAGTTGCCAAAACTCCTGAAAATATCAACACGCCTCTTGGTATTGCGAGATTTATTCTGAAAGAACTTCCTCCTGAAACGGAAATCTTTATTGTGGAGATGGGCGCCTACAAAAAAGGGGACATCAAAGAGCTTTGTCTTCTCGCTCCTCCCGATGTCGCTGTTTTAACCGGCATTAATGAAAGCCATCTGGAACGTTTTGGCAATTTGGCAAACACAATTTCCGCTAAATTTGAAATCGTCCGTTTTTCTAAAAATAACGCTTCCGTTTTCTTTAATGCCGACGATAGCAAGATCGTGGCTAATTTTGAAAAATATCTTGGCAATAGAAAAGTTTTTTTCTTTTCCTCGAAACCTAATCATCTCTCCAAATTTAATCCCCGCGGCCTGAAATTTTTAGAAGACGGTTCCGGTTTGGAATTTATTCTTTCGAGTTCCGGCCAAGATCTCGGACCTTTTAAAACCGGTTTTCTTCCTTCTTATATTATCGGCGTTGTTTCTGCCTCCGCTTTAATCGGTCAATTTTTCGGTCTTTCCGAACAAGAAATTTTGCGGGGAGTTTTTGAAGCGCGTCCCGCTCCGCATCGCCTGAATCTTTCTCGCCGCGGCAATAATATTTTGGTGATTGACGACAGCTATAACGGCAATCCCGAAGGTGTTAAAGAAGCTGTTTCAACCCTTGAAAGATTTTCAAGCAGAAGAAAAATTTTTGCCACCCCGGGTTTGGTGGAAATGGGAAAAGATATGGAACGCGTTCATTTTGGAATCGGGCGTGATTTAAGCCGCGTCGCCGACCTTGTTCTTCTTATTAAAACCTCCGCTTCCGGCTTTATTAAAAAAGGGCTTCTTGAATCCGGTTTTTCGGCAGAAAATATTAAAGAATTTAATTCTATGCCTGAACTCCAAAATTCTCTTTTCGGTATTTTAAAAGAAGGAGACGTGATTCTTTTTCAAAACGACTGGCCGGACAATTATCTCTGATTTTTAAATGAAACTCCGCGGCCTTACGGCCGCGGAATCTTAAAGTTTTATCTCGCCTAGAGCGGGGTTTTTGCGAAGATTTAATAAAAAAAAGGAACGCAAAAGCGTTCCTGAATATTGCTGGAAATCATTAATCTCCGTTTTTCTTTTCTTTTTCAACCATTAAAACCGCTGTTAAAAAAGAATCAATTTTTGCCGAGATGTTCCAAAGAAAAAACAAGCCCGCGAAAAATCCAAGAAGAAGCATAATTGCTATATTGTTTACCAGGTCATATGTTTCTTCTCCTATTTCAGTTTGCGTTGACGGCGAAAGAATTTTAAAAATAATGTTTCCAAGAAAAATCAAAGCTGTGATAACGCAAATTACTCCATTTGTGTGTAGACACCCGGTTTTTTTCATTTTTTTTCTCCTTTTTGTCAGTAGACAAATTTGATTCCGTTTTTTTTTGATTTTAAAAAGCTTCTCACACTCTACTCTAATATTTGTTTTTGTCAAAAATAAGAACCCTTTTCAGGGCTCTTTAAATAAAACAGTCAAACCATAACACTTTTTATTCCCACTAAATTTCCGACAATCGCTTTTCTCATAAACTCGTCTCCTTTCTTGTTTGTTCTCCTGTTATTTTAACAGCAAAACTCTTCTTTTTTCAAATTTCAAACAGGAACGCCCTTATTTGCTTGTTTTTATATAAAAAGCTAAAATTTTATCAATGAAAACCATAGGACTTTTCTTCGGCGGCAAAAGCGTGGAACATGATGTTTCTGTCGTTTCCGCAAAAATTATTAACAGGGGATTTGAAAACCTGATATCCGAATATAAAGTTGTTCCGATTTATATCACTCCCCGCGGTGAATGGATTATTTTCAAAAACTTTCCTTCTTTCCGCGAACTTAAAGAAAAAAGAGGAAGTAAAAGCAATGTCCATGTTCTCTTTAATCCTTCTTCGGAAAAACTTGTTCTTAAAAAAAATTGGTTTTTCGGCAAAAAAATAATCATTGATATCGCTTTTCCCATGGTTCATGGCAATAACTGCGAAGACGGCACGCTTCAGGGGTTTTTTGAAACTGCCAATGTCCCTCTTGTCGGCCCTTCGGTTTTGGGTTCCGCTGTCGGTATGGATAAAGTAATCACTAAAGATATTTGTCGCGCCAATAATCTTCCTATTGTTGATTACCTCTGGTTTTATCGCGAAGAATGGGAAAAAGACCAGAAAAAAATAAAAGATAAAATAATGGAAAAGCTTCATTTTCCTATTTTTATCAAACCGGCTAATCTGGGTTCTTCTATCGGCATCACTAAAGCTGACGACGAAAGAACTCTTGAGGACGCCATTGAGGTGGCTGTCCGTTATGCCAGAAAAATAATTGCCGAAGAGGGGATAAAAGAAGTAAGAGAAATAAATTGCGCCGTTATCGGTTTCAAAGAAAAAGAAACCTCTCTTCTTGAAGAGCCGGTTCATTACTCTAAATTTCTCACCTTTGAAGAAAAATATATCGGCGAAGGAAAAAAAGGAGGAGGCACTATGGCTGGCGCTAAAACTAAAGTAAAAATCCCCGCCGTTGTCGGCGAAGCGACAAGAGAAAAAATAGAAAACCTTTCCAAAAAAATCTTCGGTCTTCTTGAATGTTCCGGCGTTTCCCGCGTGGATTTTCTTCTTGACTCTTCGGGTGGAGTCTTTATTAATGAAATCAATACTATTCCTGGCTCTCTTCAACAGCATTTATGGAAGGCAAGCGGTTTGGAACTCCCCAATCTTTTAAGAAGAATAATTTCTCTGGCGGAAGATTCTTTTATCGAAAAGAAAAAGAATCTTACTCGCTTTGAATCCGCTCTTCTTCGGTAATTATGGAAATAGAAACTGTTTTTGAAGACGAAAACATTCTGGCGGTTAATAAGCCGGCCGGCGTTTTGACTCACGGCCTTTCTGGAAAAAAGTCATCTCAAGAAACTGTAGCCGATTTTTTCGTTAAAAAATTTCCCTCGGCTTCTTCTGTCGGCGATAATCCCAAAGAACGCCCCGGCATAGTCCATCGCTTAGACCGCGACACTTCCGGAATTCTTCTCCTTGCTAAAAATCAGGCCGCTTTTCTTTATTTAAAAAATCTTTTTCAGGAAAGAAAAATAGAAAAAACTTATCTTGCCGTCGTCCATGGTTTTATAAAAGAGGATAAGGGGGAGATTAATAAGCCGATCGGCTTGAAATCCGGCACGATTAAACATTCCGTTTTTTCGGAAAAACTGGCTAAACCAGCTTTGACTTTTTTTCAGGTCATTAAAAGAGTAGAAAATGGCGGGGATTTCTCTGTCTTAAAAGTTATGCCGAAAACCGGCCGCACTCACCAAATCAGAGTTCATCTTGCTTCTCTTAATCACCCGATTTTAGGCGATAAGCTTTATGGTAAAAAAACTGATAAAGAAATTCCGCTTTATCTTCACGCTCTTTCTCTGGAGTTTCCTCTTTTGGATGGAACTAAGATAAGACTGGAGGCCGACCCGCCGGAAATTTTTGAAAAATTTTTATCAACATAGGATATTTTTTCCTTTGTGCTACAATGAAATTAAATAAAGAAAAAATGAATAAAAGCAATCAAAAAGGATTTACTCTGCTTGAACTTCTTATTGTTATTGGTGTCCTGGCGGTTCTTGCCACTGCTACTGTTCTTGTTTTAAATCCGATTGAAATCTTAAGGCAATCAAGAGACGCTACCCGCGTTTCTGATTTGGCTAGCTTAAAAAACGCTATCGGCGTTTATGTTACCGGTGTTGATTCCCCGGATTTGGACGGCGGCACAACCTCTTGCTCCACTCTTTGTTATGTTAATGCCTCAAGTGTTACCGCTAACTGCGGCGGCCGCCATTCCACTAAAACCACTACCGAAGATTCCACTCGCGAAGTTGATAGCACCGGCTGGATTCCGATTGATTTTGCCGATATCCCCGGCGGTTCCCCCTTATCTGTTCTTCCTATTGACCCGACGAATGATGCCACTTATTTTTACTCTTACGCTTGCGACAACACCAACAAAACTTTCGAACTCGACACTGTCTTTGAAAGTACTAAGTATCTCACAACCGAGGATTATGACGGCACTGACGGCGGCAATTCCGCCACCACTTACGAAATCGGCACTGACCCTGATTTGGATATCTGATTTATAAAAAAACAATAAACATTATGTTTACCATGCTTTAAAATAAAAATATATCCATAATTTGAAAAAGTTTAGAAAAATAGAAAGAGTAGAAAATAAAAACGTTAGTTTATAAAAAAGTCGTAAGTATAAAATATCTCATGTTTAAGAATTTATTTAGCAAGATAAAAGAAAGCAAAGGTTTCACTTTGATGGAACTTCTTATTGTTATTGGTGTCCTGGCGGTATTAACCACCGCTGCTACTCTGGTTTTGAATCCTGCTGAACTTTTAAAACAAGCTAGAGATTCTACTAGAATTTCTGACCTCTCCACCTTAAACGAGGCTTTAAGCCTTTACGTCACGAATGTTTCTTCTCCTGATATGGATGGCGCGCAAGATTGTTCTGTTAGTTGTTTTGTCCATATTGCTGGCATTGCCGCTAACTGTGGCGGAAGGCATGTTGGAGCTTCTTTAGTTGACACTACTCGCGAAGTGGATGGTAATGGCTGGATTCCGGTCGATTTCACTGACATTCCCGGCGGCGCTCCTCTTGCTGTTCTTCCTATCGATCCTTCCAATACGACTTCATATTTTTATTCTTACGCCTGTGATAACACTAACAAAACTTACGAACTTGACACTGTTTTTGAAAGCACTAAATATCTCACGACCGAGGATTATGATGCGGAAGACGGAGGAAGTTCAGCTACTACTTATGAAGTGGGTTCCGAGCCGGGGTTAGATATCTAACTTCTAAAATTCAATTTACAAAAATCATAAAATTATTCATTTACTATGTTTAAGAATTTATTTAGCAAGATAAAAGAAAGCAAAGGTTTCACTTTGATGGAACTTCTTATTGTTATTGGTGTCCTGGCGGTATTAACCACCGCTGCTACTCTGGTTTTGAATCCTGCTGAACTTTTAAAACAAGCTAGAGATTCTACTAGAATTTCTGACCTCTCCACCTTAAACGAGGCTTTAAGCCTTTACGTCACGAATGTCAGTGCTCCCGACCTTGATGGTGGCACAGATTCTTGTTCCACTCTTTGTTATACGGCTACAACAGGTGTGGCTGCTAATTGTGATAGCCGGCATACCGGAAAAACCACTACCATCGACGCCACTCGCGAAGTTGATGCTAATGGTTGGGTTCCAGTCGATTTTGCCGATATTCCCGGCGGCGCTCCTCTTGCCGTTCTTCCTATTGACCCGACTAACACATCCACCTATTTTTACTCTTACGCCTGTGATAACACTAACAAAACTTTCGAACTCGACACTGTCTTTGAAAGTACTAAGTATCTCACAACCGAGGATTATGATGCGGAAGACGGAGGAAGTTCAGCCACTACTTATGAGCTTGGCACTGACCCAGGTTTGGATATATAATTTTTTAAAAAATTATTATGGCTTCAATTCTTAAAAACAGCAAAGGTTTCACTTTGATGGAACTTCTTATTGTTATTGGTGTCCTGGCGGTATTAACCACCGCTGCTACTCTGGTTTTGAATCCTGCTGAACTTTTAAAACAAGCTAGAGATTCTACTAGAATTTCTGACCTCTCCACCTTAAACGAGGCTTTAAGCCTTTACGTCACGAATGTTTCTTCTCCTGACTTGGACGCCGCTATATCAAGTTGTTCTAATAAATGCTTTACTAATGCTTCGGATATTACCGCTAACTGTGGCGGTCGTCATGCCGCCGCTCGACTCTCAACGACTGATGCGGATAGGACTATTGATGGTACTGGTTGGATCCCGGTGGTTTTTTCTAATATCCCCGGCGGTTCCCCCTTGTCTGTTCTTCCTATTGACCCGACGAATGACGCCACTTATTTCTACTCTTACGCTTGTGATAATACTAATACTACTTTTGAGCTTGATACTGTTTTTGAAAGCACTAAGTATCTCACAACCGAAGATTATGATAATAAGGACGGTGGAAGTTCGGCCACTATCTATGAGCTTGGCACTGACCCCGGCTTAGATCTTTAACTAAATGGTTTCTTTCTACTTTTCTCTTTCTGTTCTTCTGATTTTATTTTTGGTCCAAATCTTTAAACGAGACGCTTCTTTCAAAGCGTCTCGTTTCTTTTTCTTCTTTTCGATTTTTTTTCTTTTTCTTTCGAGAGTTTATCTTGTCTTTGCCCAGTATAAAACTTGGAAAAATAATCCTCTCACTGAAAAATTCCTTCCCCCTTTTAACGATTGGAGCTATCTCTTCGAGTTCTCTCTTGCTCGTTTTTTTGCTCCTTTTCTTGTTTCTCTTCTTTCCTCTTTTCTTATTATTTTTCTTTTGAAAAAAATAAATAAAAAATTAGGAGAGAGGCTGTTTTATCATGAAGAACCCTATCTTGCCGCCTCTTCTCTTCTTCTTTCCGGCTATCCCGGGCTTATCTTTTTTATAATTTTTCTGCTCTTTTCTCAGCTTTTTGTTTCTCTTTTTTTCTTTTTGATTTTTAAGTTGCGTCCCTCCTCTGAGCTGAAAGAACCTCCCAGAATTCCTTTTCTTTTTTTATGGGTGCCATCCGCTTTATTTGTTATAATAATTAGTAATTGGCTTGAAGGAATGGAAATTTGGAGATTGCTTCAATTTACTTCTTTTAATTTCTAAAATCTTATGTCTCAAATCCCTGCCGAAAAACTGAAAGAATTTTTAATTCAGGATAAGCTCATTACTCCTGAAGAATTTGACGCGCTTCTTTTGGAAGCTGTTCGTCTTAGCCAAGATGTGGTTGATATTCTTGTTTCGAGAAATATCATTTCTTCTAAATATTTTGTTTCTCTTCTCTCCAGATATTTTGGCGTTGATCATGCTGACATTAATATTGCTTCTCTCGATGAGTCTCTAGTCCGTCTTTTACCGGAAGATGTGGCTAGATCTCGTCGCGCGGTAATTTTCAAAAAAAATGAAGACGGCTCTTTTGATGTGGCTATGGAAAATCCGAGCGATCTTGAGACGATTGAATTTCTTTCCAGTTTGTTGAAAACTTCTTTAAATCCGTTTCTCGCCACCTCTGAAGATTTAAATCAGATTTTCTCCGTTTACAGCCAAAAATTCACTAAAGATTTTAAAGAGCTTATTGAAGAAAACATTCGCGCCTCTTTAGGTAGTAAATCCAAAGGATTGGAAGAAGCTGCTGCCGATGTTCCGATTGTCGCCCTTGTTAATAATGTTGTTTCTTACGCTTTTTCTCTCGGCTCTTCCGATATTCATTTTGAACCTCTCGAAACTTCCATCCTTATTCGTTTTCGCGTTGATGGTATCTTGCGGGAAATCGTTCAAATTCCTGTTGATGTTCTTCTCCCGATGGTGGCGAGAATCAAACTTCTTGCGAGTCTCAAACTAGATGAGCATTCCAAACCTCAAGATGGTCGTTTCCGTTATAAGATTGGCAAAGAAGTTATTGATATCAGAGTTTCCATTATGCCGACTTTTCACGGCGAAAAAGCCGTTTTACGTCTTTTGCCTTCCACTCAAAAACCGATGTCTTTGGAAGAACTTGGTATTGCCGGAAGTCTGGTGCCAATTGTTAAAGAAAATATCAAAAAATCTTTTGGTATGATTATTGTTTGCGGTCCGACTGGCTCCGGTAAAACCACTACGCTTTATTCTATTTTGAATATGTTGAATACTCCCGAAGTTAACATTGTTACTGTTGAAGACCCTATTGAATACGAAATAAAATATGTCAATCAAACTCAAATTAATGCAAAGGCTGGTATCACTTTTGCGAACGGTCTTCGTTCTATTCTTCGTCAAGATCCGAACATCATCTTGGTTGGTGAAATTCGCGATGAGGAAACCGCTGATATTTCCGTTAATGCGGCTTTGACCGGCCATCTTCTTCTTTCTTCTTTACATACAAACGATGCCACTACTGCTATTCCGCGTCTTCTTGATATGAAAATCCCTCCCTTTTTGGTTTCTGCTGTTCTAAATATTATTATTGCTCAGCGTCTTGTTAGAAAAATCTGTTCTTCCTGTATTGCTTCTTTTAAGCCGAGCGCGGATGTTATATCTTCTATTAAGCGTCAGTTGAAAGAAATTGACCCTTCTATTGAAAATCCTGTTATTCCTAAAGTTCTTTATAAAGGCGCTGGCTGCCCTGTTTGCGGCGGCACCGGCTATAAAGGCAGAATCGGCATTTTCGAAATTCTAAATGTTTCCGAAAATATCCGGAACCTTATTACCGACCGCAATTTTTCTCTTGATTCTTTAAAATCGCAAGCTAAAAAAGAGGGGATGTCGACTATGTTTGAAGATGGCATTAAAAAAGCTGAACTTGGCTCGACTACTATAGAAGAAATTCTCCGCGTCATCCGCGAATAAAATATTTTTTTCTTATCCTTGCGTCGGATTTTTTTATTCACATACTAAATTTTCTCCATTTGTTGTAAAATAAACAATGAGTTTATCTTTTTAATATTAGTAATTTAATGCTGTAATTTATTTGGAATTTGTTATTTTTACTTTTAACTTTATGAACTTTATAAACTTTCAACTTTACAAACTTTATTAACTTTTAACTTTCTTTCATGCCTGAACTTTCGGAAAAAAAAATAAAGCACCTTGAATTTATGGCTAACACCTTAAGACAGGATGTTATTGAAATGCTGGCTATGGCTGGTTCCGGCCACTCTGCCGGCTCTCTCGGTATGGCTGATATTTTTTCCGCTCTTTATTTTTTTATTTTGAATCACAATCCGAAAAAACCGGCCTGGCCCGCCCGCGACTTTCTGCTTCTTTCAAACGGCCACATCTGTCCTATCCTTTATGCCTCGCTCGCTCGCGCTGGTTATTTTCCTTTAGAAGAGCTTGGAACTCTGCGCAAGCTCAATTCTCGCCTCGAAGGCCATCCGCGCCGCGGCCGCCTCTCTGGCGTGGAAATTTCCTCCGGCCCTCTTGGTTCTGGACTTTCCGAAGCTATCGGTCTTTCTCTTTCTTTAAAGCTTGATAAAAAGAAAAACCATGTTTTTTGTTTGATGTCCGATGGCGAACATGACTGTGGCAATACTTGGGAAGCCATTATGCTTGCCGGAAAATATCGCCTGAACAATCTCACTGCCATTATTGACCGGAACAATATTCAAATCAGCGGTTTTACGGAAGACGTGATGCCTCTCGAATCTCTCCGTCGCAAATATGAATCCTTCAACTGGCAGGTTCTTGAAATCGACGGCCATAATCTTGAATCGATTGTGGATGCTGTGAACGAAGCTAAAGCTATTTTTGAACGTCCGACCGCGATTATCGCTCACACCATTCCGGGGAAGGGCGTTGATTTTATGGAAAGCGATTTCACTTGGCACGGCAAATCGCCTACGGAGCAAGAAGCTAGAATTGCTTTAAAGAAACTTCGCACGCTTGGCGGCCGCCTTGAAGAAGAATAATTTTTTCTCTGCTTTTAACTTTATAAACTTTTAACTGATTCATGTTAAACGACAAATTAAAACTCAATAAAAACATTTTTAATAATCCGGAGCGTCGCGCTCTCCGCGACGGTTTTGGCGAAGGTCTTGTTTTAGCCGGCGAGGAAAATAAAAATGTCGTCGTTCTTTCTGCTGACCTTGTGGAATCCACCCGTCTTTCCGATTTCAAAAATCTTTTTCCCGAGCGTTTTTTTGAGCTTGGCGTTGCTGAACAAAACCTCGCCGCTGTCGCCGCTGGTTTCGGCATTTCCGGAAAAATTCCTTTTATCTCTTCTTATGCTGTTTTTTCTCCCGGCCGCAACTGGGAACAGATAAGAACCACTATTTGCTTGAATGATTCCAATGTAAAAATCGCCGGACATCACGCCGGTCTCTCTGTTGGTCCGGACGGCGCTTCTCATCAAGCTCTGGAAGATCTTGCTCTTGCCCGTGTTCTTCCCAATCTTCGCGTTTTTATCCCTTGTGACGCTCTGGAAGCTAAACGCGCGACTCTTGCTGCTTCTAAAATTCACGGCCCTGTTTATCTTCGCTTCTCTCGCGCCGCTACTCCCGTTATCACTTCTAATGGAACTCCTTTTAATCCCGGCTCTTCCTATCTTTTATGGGAGTCCGGTCTTCGCGCTAAACCTGAAGTTGCGCTTATCGGCGCCGGTCCTATTCTTTATGAAGCGCTTCTCGCCGCCCGTGAACTGGAAGCTGAAAAAATTCCGGTTTCCGTTTTGAATCTTCACACTTTAAAACCGTTTGATGAATCGGCTATTTTGGAACTTGCAAAAAAATCTAAAGCCGTCGTTACGGTTGAAGAACATCAAATTTCCGGCGGCCTCGGCTCCGCCGTTTCCGAACTGCTTTCCAAAAAATATCCCGTGCCGATGGAGTTCGTCGGCGTCAATGATTCTTTCGGCGAATCCGGCCGTCCTGATGAGCTTATCAAAAAATACGGCTTAGATAGCCGCTCCATCATAAAAGCCGTCAAAAAAGTCATCAAAAGAAAATAATTTTTTCTCTGCTTTTAACTTTTTTAAATTTGTTACTTTTAACTTTATGAACTTTATAAACTTTCAACTTTAAAAACTTTATTAACTTTTAACTTTATTTCATGTCCTGGAATTTCTTAAATTTTAGCAATCAAGATATTTTAACCGTTGGCACAGCCACCGTTGATATTTTTTTTAAGACCGGAATTTTGCCTGATAAATCGGAAGGAGAAGGCAAGCTTTGTTTTTCTCTTGGCGATAAAATCGGCGCCGTTTCCGCCATTTTTTCCGGCGGGGGAGCAACGAACGCCGCTGTTTCTTTTGCTCGCCTCGGCTTCAAAACTTCGTCTTTTTTTAAAATCGGCTCTGACCTCTTCGGTCAGTTTGTTTTGAAAGATTTGGAAAAAGAAAATGTCATTCCTTTTCCGGTAAAAATGGAAAAAGAGGGAACTGACCGCTCTTTAATTCTTATTTCCAAAAATGGCAGCCGCGTCATTTTGGTTTCTCGTTCTAATAATCCAAATTTTCCCAAAAACTCTTTTTCTGAAAATGGCTTCCGCCCTGCCTGGGCTTATCTTTCTCCCGGCAATTTTCCTTTTCCTTTTCTTCTTTCTTTAACCGAAGAACTGAAAAAAAAGGGAACCAAGCTTGCCATTAATCCTTCTAAAAATCTTCTCGCTCTCGGTTCTAAAAAATTAAAGCCGCTGTTTCAAAAAATGGCTGTTGTTATTTTAAATCGCGAAGAAGCCAGTCTCTTAACCGGAGTTCCTTACAAAAACGAAAAGGGGATTTTTAAAAAATTTGATGCCCTTATCGGCGGCTTGGCTGTTATGACGGAAGGGCAAAAAGGAGTGATGGTTTCCGATGGCAAAACTCTCTGGCGTGCTGGCATCTTTAAAAATAAAAAAATAGAAGACCGCACCGGCGCGGGCGATGCTTTCGGCTCCGGTTTTGTCGCCGGCCTTATCAAATCGAAAGAAAACTGCCAAAAAAGAATTTGCGGCCAAGAAAATATTGAATTTGCCATTCGTCTCGGTTCGACTAACGCCACTTCCGTTGTTGAATCTTTAGGCGCGAAAGCTGGTCTTCTTTCTTTGAAAGAATTTAATTCTCCTCGTTTCAAAAATCTTAAAGTTTATTCCAAAAAACTTTAAAATTTTTTTATGAAAACCAAAAACTATTCCAAGCTTGGCAATAAAAAAAACGTGGCTTATCGCACCCCTTCTTCTTTTCGTTCTATGTTTGGTCTCTATAAGCGTCTTAAAAACACGGAAAGAAACGGCTTTCGAAAAATCAAACTTCACGGCCGTTGAGGCTGCGAAGTTTGATTGATTTCTTTCTTTTTTTCTTTTATTTTTAAATCAGTTCTTTTACGCCAAACTTTTTTAAAAGGAGATTTTTCTTATGAATAGGCTGAAAAAAGAAGAAGAATATCTTCTTATCGCAAAAGCTAAAGACGGCGACTCGGAAGCGCTCGAAATCCTTTTTAAGAGCCAAGAAAACTGGATTACTAAAAAGATGTCGGAATTTAGGAAAAAATATCCCTTTTTAAAGCTTTCTTTTTCCGATTTGATGCGCGCCGGACAAATCGCCGTTTGGGAAGCAATTAAAGGCTTTGATTTTTCTAAAGACTGTCGATTGGTGACTTACCTTGATTTCAAAATTTTGAGGCAGATTGAAGAAATTTTAAGGTTTGAATTAGAACCTAAAAGTCAGAAACTTGTTTTTGAAAACGATGATTCTTATTTTTCTTTCTTTTCCGATCTTGTTTCGAATATTCCTTCTCCGAGAGATTCTCTTTCTTCTCGGGAAATGAGAAAGAAAAAATCCGTTTTCTTAAAAAAAGCTCTTTCTCTTCTTACGGAAAGGCAAAAGGAAGTTATCCGGCTTAGATTTCTTGAAATAGACAGAAAACCGAGAACTCTTAAAGAGGTGGCTCGTCTTCTAAAAATAACTCCCGAAGCTGTCCGTCAATCTTTTAAAAGAGCGGTTCGGACTATTCAAAAAAGTTTTCTTCTTCGCGGCGATGAATTTGATTTTTTTTGATTTAAAGCGTCTGTTTAAAAAGCAGGCGCTCTTTTTTATGTTATAATTTATCTTATGGAATCTTTTGGTTTGGAAAAAATTTCCCGCCTTCTCGGCATTGCCCCGTCCTTTCTTGCGGAAATTGACAGCCTTCTTTCTGAAAAAACCGGCAAAAAAGGTGTTTTTGCTCTTATCTCTCTTGAACATAAAAAAAAGATTGAAGAAGCGCTTAATCTTCTTAATCTCAATCCCGACTCTTCTTTCCTTTCGGTAAAAATGGCTTTGCTTAAGAAAGCTGAAGAGGGGAATGACTCTCTTTCTTTGCTTCTTGGTTACCCCAACTTGAATTCTTCCTCTGGCCGCGTCAAAGTTGCTGATTTTGTTAAAGAAACTCGCGGTCTGCCTTCCGGATTTTTTCTAAAAGAAAAGAAAGCCAGAGAGCTTTTAATTTCTAACCCTCCTCTTAAAGTTCTTTCTTTTTTGGGTTATAAAACTATTGAAGAAGCTCTTTCTAAAGAAGACCTTTTTGAGCTTTTTGCTTCTCTTCGTTTTATTGAAGATTCTGCTTGGTTAAATGGCGTCTTTTTTAAAAAATATCTCTCTCTTTCTCCTTCGGATTTTGAAATGAGAAAAATAAAAATAATTTGCTTGAGTGAAAAATGGAAAAGCTCTGCCACTGAATTTGTCGGGCACAAAAGGCACAATCTTACTCATTTGAAGGAGCTTGGAGTTATCTTTCTTCTTCCTCTTTCCGCTAATCTTGAGGGCGAAATTCTAAGAACTGTCGGGCTTCTTTTTCATTATCTTGAAGAAGTTCCTTTTTATTCCGGCATTATCAAAAAACTGGGGGAAAATGAATCCGGTTTTTCTTCCGATCTCGCTTCTCTTTTAAGAGGCGATGTCTTAAAAAATCGTCCAAAGGAGAAAAATGCTTGGCTTGTCATTCAGCGTTATCTTGAAAAAGATGACCCCCGCGATTGGCGTCTTTTCTTTCCTCATTTAAATACGGAATCCTTGCTGTATTCCAAGGCTTATCTGAAACTTGGCGCTCTCGGCGATTCTTTTCCGGCTCTTAAAAAATCTCTTTCTTTTTGGAATGATTTGGATTGGGTGGCGGAGTTCTTCGCCGGTGAAAAATCTCCTTTAAGTTTTGACCTTCTTGATAATTCTATGTCGCTGGTCGAAAAAAACGGCGGAAAAAGTTTTTCTTACCACGAGCATGAAGCTTTATGGAATAAAATTTTCGTTTCTTTTTTTGATTTCTCTTTTCTTGAAAAAAACGCTTCGGCAAATATTCTGCGGGGCTTTTTTCTCCCTTGATTTTACGGCCTCTTCTCCTTATTGTATAATCATTTAAAGGCATTCCGACTAATGGCTTTAAATTTTAAAAAAATATTATCCGGAGAAAATACGGAAAGGTTCTTTTGTCTTGAAATAGGCAATTCTTTTTTGCGCGGTTCTTTTTTCGAAGTTTCCGAAAACAAAATAAATATAATTTCTTCTTCAAGCCGTCTTCTTAAAAACTCGGATTTATCCGGTGAGGGCTTGGAAAAAAAAATAAGCATTGAATCGGTTAAAAATTTTTTAAAAGAAACAAATATTCCTTCTGGCAGCAAAATTATCATCGTTGGCGCTTCTTCCTTTGTTTACACTGTTCCGGCTTGGGTGCGGGTGGATAGAATGAATCATAAAGAAGAAATAAACGAAGGAGAAATCGAAAATCTTATTTCTCAAGCGGTTTGGAAATTTCTTAATCTTTTTCGTCCGCAGGCGGTTAATCTTCTCGGTATCGGCGAATCCGATATTCTTCTTTCTGGCATCAGAAATTTGAGCGTTAAAGTAAATGGCCACAAAGTTTTGAATCCTATCGGTTTTAAAGCTAAGACTGTTGAGTTTTTAATAGAAGAAACCTTTGTTAATCGCGATTATTATCGAGCTCTTGAAGAAGCTCTCGGAAGAAAATTCAAAATAGAATTTATCTCTGAACTTGGCCTGATTGATTCCGAAACGATTCTTCGTTCTTTCAATTTTGAAAACTCTTTTTCCTTATTGAGATTTTTTCCTGAATCTGTTCTTATTTTAAAAAGCTTTTACAAAAATCTCAGCCGGGAAGATATTTCTTTGCCTGTTTTAAAAGAAGAAAGTTGTTTGGAATGGGATTCTTCTTTTCTTTCTTCTTGCCTTGGTAAAAAGCTCAATCTTGATAATGAAACTTCTTTTAAAGTAATTAATCTTGTTTCCGGAAAAAGTTCTTCCGGTAAAATTGAAAAATTTGTCAAGGATTCTCTTCTTGAAGAGTGGGATGTTTTTTTCAAAAAAATATATTCTAAAGGAAAGCTTGAGAAAGAAAGCCGGATATTTGTTTTGGATGAAAAAAATATTCCTGATTTTATTTTTGACAAAAAAAACAAGCCTAGACTGGAAAAGCCGGATATTTTAAAAATAATCGAAAAACTGGGTTTTTCTGTTTCTTCTGAAGTTTCCGGATTGGAAATTGAGTCGGTTTTTTCCTCTATTTCCGGATTCTTGGAATATTATTTCTCTAGCCATGAAGACCAGCTTAATAAAATGGCCCGTCGCCGCGCCAAATGGCTGATCCCTTAATTTTTTTGAAAAAACTGGTATAATTTATTTATTGGAAAAAGCATGAAAAAAATATTTATTGGCAAAAACGACGACCCGGCCTTCGTTGTGGAAAATATCTTGGGGGAAAAAGAAAAGGACTTAGTAATAGTTCTTCCTAAATCTTCCAAACTTGCCGGCTCAGTTTCCAACTTTCACTTGATTAAGAGAGAGGCGGATGCCGACAATAAAAATCTTGTTATTGAATCCGTTGATGAAGAGGTTTTGGCTTTGGCTCAAGCCGCCGGCATTGCTTCTTTAAATCCGTTTCTTTCCGGAAGAAGAAAAAGCATGTCCGACATCATCGCTCCTGAAATTTCTTTAGCTGGAAGCGCTCCTTCTTCCCTGAAAAAAGAAGAAGCTCGTCTGGAAGAAGAAACTATTCCGGAAGAAAATAGTGATGTGACTGTTGATTTTACCGAAAAAGGTTTCAATAGAAAAACAGGCAAATTTTCCAAAAAGAAAGCTTATTTTTTTATTGGCGCTTTGGTTTTGATCGCTCTTATCTGGGTTGGGGTTGAAAACGTTTCTCCGAAAGCCACTATCGCTTTCACTCTTAAAGAATATCCGTTTGAAAGCAAAAATTCTTTGTCTGTCGAAACCGATTCTTCCGATATTGACCTTGAAAAATCTGTTATTGGTGGAGAGCTTTTTACCGAAAGAAAAAACATTACTCTTAACTTTCCCGCTTCCGGCAGTAAAAAAATAGAAAGAAAAGCTAAAGGTAAAGTTATTATTTACAACGCTTATAGTTCACAAAGTCAAATTCTGGTTGCTTCCACTCGTCTTCTTGCTCCGGATGGAAAACTTTTTCGCTTGGTAAATAAAATAACAGTCCCGGGCGCTAAAATCGAACAAGGGAAAATTATTCCTTCTTCCATAGAAGCGGAAATAATTGCCGACAAGGCGGGAGAAGAATATAATATCGGTCCGATTTCCAGATTTTCCATTCCCGGATTTCAGGGTTCTTCCAAATATGAAAGTTTTTACGGCGAATCAAAAGAACCGGCCACAGGTGGTTTTATTGGCGTTGCCGCTTTTCCGACAGACGCTGATAAAAAGGAAGCTATTACTAAAATTGAGCAAACTCTGAAAGACAGCTTAGCTTCTTCTTTAAACATTCCTGAAGATTTTACAGCCATTGACGGTTCCGACAGTTTTAAAATAGTTAAAACGGAAGTAAAAGAAGAAACAAATGAAAAAGGAGAGTTTTCGGTCTATGGAGAAGTGGAAAAGAAAGTTCTGGCTTTTTCCAAAAAACAGCTGGAAGAATTTTTGGTGAAAGAAATCTCTGAAAACCTTGGGTTTAAGGTGAATCTTCTCGAATATGCTCTCAATCCAAAAGATGTAAAAATTGATTTTGAAACGGGAAAAATGACCTTCCTACCGTCCGCTTCCGGCTTGGCTCAAAGGGATTTAAATATTGATGAATTTAAAAATGGCATAAAGGGAAAAAATTCTTCCGAACTGAAAGCGGAAATAATCTCCACTGTCGGTGTGGAAAATGCTCGCATTTCTTTTTGGCCTTTCTGGGTTGATAAAGTTCCGGAAAATTCCGAAAAAATTAACGTCTCTTTTGAAAAATAAAAGCGTTTATTTAAAGCCATTGACACAAAAGCTTTTTTTGTGATACAATTCCCTCGCTCAAGAGTTAATGAAAAAAGATCAAAATGTTATTAAGGCGGTTGTGGAGGAAGCATTGCCTGGTTTAAAATTCAGAGCCAAAACGGAGGACGGACGCGATTTGTTGGTTCATCTTGCTGGGAAGCTTCGTATTAATAGGATAAGAATCATTCCCGGAGATAAAATCCTGGTTGAACAAACCCCTTACGACATAGACAAGGGGAGGATTATTCGGCGTCTGTAATTTGTTTTTAAAATAATGAAAGTTCAATCTTCAGTTAAAAAAAGATGCAAAAATTGCAAAACCATAAGAAGAAAAGGGCGAGTTTATGTTATTTGCAAAAATCCTCGGCACAAACAGCGCCAAGGTTAATTTATTTTTTTTAAAATATGCGCGTTTCAGGAGTTGAAATACCGGATAATAAAAAGGTAAAAATAGCTCTCACTTACATCTACGGAGTCGGCCGAACTTTGGCTATTAAAGTTCTCTCAGAAATTAAAATTGATTTGGAAAAAAGAGCCAAAGACCTTTCTTCTGAGGAAGTTGCTAAAATTCAGAATTATTTGGAAAATAATTTAAAAACCGAAGGAGAGCTTCGCCAGATAATCAAGCAAAACATTCAGCGTTTAAAAGATATTCGTTCTTATCGCGGCAATCGTCACAGCCGGAATCTTCCGGTTCGCGGCCAAAGCACTAAAAGAAACAGTCGCACTATTCGCGGCAATGTCAGAAAAACTGCCGGTAGCGGAAAACGCAAAGTCGAGTTAAGATAATATTTCTAAATTTTAATTTTCTAACATGGGAAAGAAAAAAATAGTCAGCCAAACAAAAGAAGAAGCTATAAAAGAAGCAGGAGTTGTGGAATCTGCCGTTGAAAAAGCCAAAAGTAAAGCTGTTTCTAAAAGAATAGAAAACGGACGGGTTTACGTTAATGCTTCTTACAACAACACTGTTATCACCGTTACTAATGAAAAAGGCGGGGTTATTGCTTGGGCTTCCGCCGGCTCTCTCGGCTTCAATGGGCCTAAAAAAGCCACTCCTTTTGCCGCTTCTAAAATCGTTGCCGCTCTTTCTGAAAAGCTGAAAAAGTCTGGTCCGGTTAATATCGATATTTTTATAAAAGGCATTGGCACTGGCCGTGATTCCACTATTAGGTCGTTTGTTAACCAGGGTTTCAATATTCTTTCCATTAATGACGTTACGCCGATTCCGCACAACGGTCCGCGTCCTAAAAAAGTAAGAAGAGTTTAAAAAAATATGCTTTTATTAAGAGGTCCAAAAGAAAAAAAAGAGAGAGCTTTGGGAGAAAGATTAGGCTTGAAAGCTGAGCGGTCTTTAAGTCCGAAATCAGCTATGGTAAAAAAGCCTTATAAACCGGGGCAGCATGGCAATAACCGCAAAAGGGGAGTAAAAGCGCTTTCCGACTTTGGTCTCCAGCTTAAGGAAAAACAGAAGATGAAAATATCTTATGGTTTGAGCGAAAACCAGCTGGTGGAAATTTTCAAAAAAGCTATTAAAGCCAAAACTAACACTAAAGAATGTTTGATTAATGTTCTGGAACGCCGGCTTGATAATGTTGTTTTCCGCATGGGTCTTGCTCAAACAAGAATAATCGCGAGAAAAATAATTTTAGACGGGCATATTTCCGTCAATGGCCGCAAGGTTACTTTTCCTAATTTTCAGGTTAAAGTTAAAGATGTGGTTTCTATAAACCAAAATTCAAAGGACAAAACTATTTTCAAAAATTTGAAAGAGAAGCTTGAAAAATATGATGCTCCTATTTGGCTTGTGGTCGATCCCTCTATTTTGGGAGGCAAAATAAGCTCTCTTCCGGTTGATGTCGAACTTCCTTTCGATGTCAATTTAATAACGGAATTTTATTCAAAATAATTTTTATAATTTTTTATTTTTTCATATGAATTATTTAAACTTGGGCGAATCTATCGAAATTAAAAAAATTTCCGAATCCGAAAAAAGGGGGGAATTTTCCATTTCCGGACTTTATCCGGGTTATGGCTTAACTATTGGAAATTCTTTGAGAAGAATTCTTCTTTCTTCTCTTCCCGGCTCTGCCATCACCTATATAAAAATCAAAGGGGTTAATCATGAATTTTCCACGATTGATGGCGTGGTTGAGGATGTTATTGAACTCACTCTTAATTTAAAAAAGTTAAAATTCAAGATGTATGCCGATGAGCCGCAAATTCTTGAGCTTAAGATAAAAGGAGAAAAAGAAGTGACTGGAAAAGATATTAAACTCAATTCCGATATTGAAATTGCTAATCCCGACGAGCATATCGCCACTCTTTCTGCTAAAGGAGCCGAACTGGAAATGGAATTGACAGTGGAGAAAGGATTGGGTTATTCTCCGGCGGATACGAGAAAAGACGAAAAACTCTCTGTCGGCAATATTGCTATCGACGCTTTCTTCTCTCCGGTTATAAAAGTTAATTATACTATCGACAATATCCGCGTCGGCGACCGCACTGACTACAACAAAATAAATTTTGAGATTTTCACTGATGGCACTATTCTTCCTTCGGTGGCGCTGTTCAAGTCAGCTGAAATTTTAAAAGACCATTTTGCCGTCATTTCCGATTTTTTCAAAGATAAAGAAACTGCGGCGGAAGAAGATTCGGAAGAATCCGGCAAAAAGGAAACTAAAAAGAAAAAAAGTAAAAAATAATTTTTTATCATGATTCACGGAAAAGAAGGCAGAAAATTTGGCAGAAAAAAAGGGCAGCGTAAGGCCTTTCTTAAAGGCTTGGCTGGCAATTTGATTAAAAAGGGAAAAATCGAAACCACTGAAGCGCGCGCCAAATCCATCAGGCCGTTTGTTGAACGCCTTGTTTCTGTCGCTAAAAAACAGACTCTTGCTGATTTTCGTCGCCTTCTCGCTAAACTTGATAAAAGTTCTGCCGAAAAGCTTTACTTTGAAATCGCTCCCAAATATCAAAAACGCGCCGGAGGATTTTTGCGTATAACCAAAACTGATTCTTTCAGAAAAAGGGACGGCGGAAAAATTGCCATTATTGAATTTGTTTAATATGGATTACATTATTGATGCAAAAAATAAAAAATTAGGGCGTCTTGCTTCTGAAGCGGCGACTGCTCTGCAGGGAAAAAATCAGTCCAGTTATGAAAAAAATAAAGCCGGCGATGTTCGAGTTATTGTTAAAAATGCCAAGATGATTGAACTAAGCGGCAAGAAAGAAGATAAAAAATATTATTTCCGCCACTCTGGATTTCTAGGCGGTATTAGAAAGATTTTCTTTAAAGATTTGGTTGCTAAAAAAGGAATCTCTGAAATTATCAGAAAAGCGGTTATCGGCATGCTTCCTGATAATAAATTAAGAAATGTCAGAATTAAAAAGTTGATTATTGAAGAATAATTTTATGGAAAAAGAAGTTAAAAAAACCAAAGTTTCCGGAAAATATTTTGCCGGCGTTGGCCGTCGAAAAACCTCTGTCGCTCGAGTCAGAATTTTTTCCGGTTCCGATATTTCTGTCAACAGCCGCTCTTTAGAAAAATATTTTCCTTTAAAGAAGTTCCAAAAAATTGTTTCCGACCCGCTTAAATTAACCGGACTCTTCGGAAAATTGGGAATGAGTGTTTTGGTTAAAGGAGGCGGTCCTTCTTCTCAAGCGGAAGCTGTTCGCCATGGTCTTTCCCGCGCTCTTATTTTAAAGGACCCGGAACTTCGAAAAAATTTGAAAGCTGCCGGTTTTTTGAAACGCGACCCGAGAATGGTGGAGAGAAAGAAATTTGGTTTGAAAAAAGCCCGCCGCGCTCCACAGTGGAGAAAACGCTAGTTTTCTCCACTGTGCTCCGACTTTGGTCGGAGCTTCCTTATCTTTTTTGATAAAACGCTAGTTTTCTCTGGGTCATTCCCGCGCAGGCGAGAATCCAAACCTACTTTAGAGAAAACATTAAATTTGATTATAAAAATTAAAAATCGGCTTCTTGCCGATTTTTAGTTAAAATTAATTTTCTGCTATAATTAAAACCCTATGGACAACATAAAATTTCTCTCTACGCTTTTTTTGGTTATTGTTTTTACTCACATAGTCGGCACTTGGCGGAGTTGGTATTGGAGTTTGAGCTGGCTTGATATTCCTATGCATTTTTTAGGCGGTTTTTTTATTGCTGTTTTCTTTCTCTGGGCAAGGAAAAACCTCCCTTTTCTTATTGGAAAAAATAATTTTTTTGTTGATTTTATAATCGTCTTGGGCTTCGTCGCTTTAGTTGGCGTTCTTTGGGAATTTTTTGAATATTTTCTTGATTATTTCTTTGCCGATCGCGGCGTTATGCCTTTGAGTCAAATTAGCTTGCAGGATACGCTTGGCGACCTCCTTTTTGACCTGATAGGCGGTTTCTCCGCTCGCTTCATTCATAGCGCCTTGCGCGGCTTTAAAGCGAATTCTTAAAATAATCTAATCTTTTCAAGTTTCCTTCTCCGTCTAAGATATAAATTTCTTTGCTGTTTTTGTCGAAATAAAATTTGTTTATTGCTTCGGAAAATCCGGCTATTCTTTCAAAGTAAAAAGAATAATCTTTTAGCTCCAGATTCTCGCTGGCTGTTTCAAGAAGATAAACAGCGTCTGAATACTCGGCTAAAATATGGTTGTCTTCCAAAAAGTTCAGGCTTAGAATATTTTCCGGATTAAGAATTTCCGCCTCGATTGTTTTGTCTTTTTCGGCATTATATATTTTTATTTTTTTGTCTTTGTCTATAAAGGCGATTCTATCTTTTTGATTTAAGGCGAAAACGGAAACTCCTTCCGCTATCTGCTTTATTTCCGTTCCTTTTATGTAAAACAAATTCCCGCTTTCCATTAAAACCCCGGCATTCTGTATCTCGTTCATTTCCACTCTTTTTGCCGTTTCTCCTTCGATGCTTTTTTGATAAACCTTTTCTTTGGAAGTTAAATCAAACAAAGTTATTTTTTCTCCCGCGCCTAAAAGCAGAAATCTCTCGCTTCCGATATCCGCCAGTCCTCCTGTTTTCTTTTCAAGCTGAATAATCTCCGGTTTAACTATATTCATGGAATAGATTGCTTCTTTGGAAATCACCGCGACTTCTTCTTCGTTTCCTTCTCTTGTTATAACCCTTTCTATCGCCGAACGGTCTTTTATCGCACTGTCTTTTTTCCTCAAATTGGAAAAAATCAGGCTTAAGTTTGAAGTTGTTTTCTTCTCTAAATTATTTAATATATATGCTTTTTGCTTTTCATCGTAAGTGATCGCTTTTTTATCGTTTCCTAAAAATCCGATAAATTTGCTTCCGGAAAATGAGTTTTCTTTATATCCTAGTTTTTTATTTAGAGTTACGAGTTTTCCTTCTTCCACCCAGAAATTTTTTGTTGATGATGCTGCTGTCTCAAAAATAAAATCTTTTGGTAAGAGAACGGTGTCGTTTATTTCTGAAACCGTTTTGGCTGTAACCGGTATTTCATTTTTCCAATCCCTGAACCCGTCTTTGCTTATTTTTACTTCGTAAGTTTTTGGCAGCAGATTTTTTATAAGAGTTCCGGATACGAGCAGCCACTTTCTCTGTTCTACCGCTTTTCCGTCTATTTCTATTCCTATCTCTCTTGGCTTTGATTTAATAAAAATCCCTCCCGTCTGTTTTAAAGTAAAGTCGTCAAAATCGACTCTCCAGCCCATGGAATAAAAAACAACTAAAGTGCCTATTAATAAAAAAGCCGCAAACAGAAAATAAAACAATAATCTTCTAGCTTTACGTGTCATAGAGATTACTATAGTATAAGAAAAACCATTTAGTCAAAGCATGAAATTCATAATCGGTGGAAAAAACAAGCTTTCTGGCGAGGTTTCGCTTCTCGGAGCGAAAAACGCCGCTTCTAAAGCCATGGTCGCTTCTTTATTAACCAATGAACCTTGCGAGCTTTTTAACTTCCCTAAAATTGGCGATATTGAAATAACCGCCGAACTTTGCCGCGAAATCGGAAGCAAGATTGCTTTTTCCCCCGATTCTTTAAAAATAGAGACTCCGGAAATAAAAAATTTCCGCGTTTCTTCTCTCTCTAGAAAAAATCGCATTCCTATTCTGGCTCTTGGCCCGCTTCTCTCAAGGTCTGGCGTTGCGGAAGTTCCCATTTTAGGTGGAGACAAAATCGGCCCTCGCCCTGTTAATCTTCATCTTGAATCTTTAAAAATGATGGGAGCGGAAATCGAAGTTTTGGAAAACTGCTATCGGGCCTCCGCTAAAACCGGCTTGAAAGGCGCGCGCATTGTTCTTGATTTTCCTTCTGTCGGCGCTACGGAAAATATCATTTTAGCCGCCGTCTTGGCGTCCGGCCGCACTGTTATTGAAAATGCCGCCATTGAACCGGAAGTTATCGACCTTATAAAAATGCTTCAAAAAATGGGAGCTATTATTGAACTTGGCGCTAATCGCAAAATTTTTATCGATGGCGTTTCCTGTCTTCATGGTGCTTCTCATTTTCTTCTTCCTGACAGAAATGAGGCGGTTTCTTTCGCTTGCTTGGCTGTTGCAACTGATGGAAATGTTTTTGTGCGCGGCGCTCTTCAAGACCATCTCCTCACTTTTTTAAACGCTATCCGCAAGGTGGGAGGAGAATATGAAATTAAAAATAACGAAGGCATTTCTTTTTTTCGCAAGAACGGAAAACTGGAAGGTTTGGAAATTGAAACGGACACTCATCCCGGCTTTATGACCGATTGGCAGCAGCCTTTTGTGGTTCTTTTGACTCAGGCGAAAGGAGTTTCTATTGTCCATGAAACGATTTATGAAGACCGCTTCCTTTATACTCGCGACTTGAATTTAATGGGCGCGGACAT
This sequence comes from Minisyncoccota bacterium, assembly GCA_041651415.1. Classification (GTDB taxonomy): domain Bacteria; phylum Patescibacteriota; class Minisyncoccia; order UBA6257; family XYB1-36-10; genus JAQVXM01. Next base: position 27,847 of record JBAZJH010000003.1, on the reverse strand, counting down.
TAAAGTGTTTACGCGCTGTCTTGGCGAACTGCCTTGCCGTTTCAAGGGAAAAAATTTTTCCCACAGCGCCGTCATTTCCGGCCCCTCCGCTTTAAAAGGAATCTATCTAAAAGTCCAAGACCTTCGCGCCGGCATGGCTCACGTGATTGCCGCTCTCGTCGCGGAAGGAACTTCCGAAATCGACGGCATCGAGGAAATCGACCGCGGTTATTATAAAATAGACGAACGTTTGCAAGCTCTCGGCGCCGATATTAAAAGAGTTGATTAATTAATGATTTTTATTTTCTAATCTGTCTTGCTTTAAACTTTTAACCTTGCAAACTTTACGAACTTTCAACTTTACGAACTTTTAACTTTACAAACTTTACAAACTTTATGAACTTTTAACTTAATATCATGTTCACTAAAAAAATAGGCATCGACCTTGGCACTGCTAATACTATCGTCTTCGTTCCGGGACGGGGATTTATTATCAATGAACCGACTATCGTTGCGCTTACTAAACCGGAAAATAAAGTTTTGGCTGTCGGCCGTGAAGCTAAAGAAATGCTTGGCCGCACTCCCGAAGACATTATTTCTTACCGCCCCTTAAAAGACGGCGTCATTGCCGACTATTACATTACGAAAGCGATGCTTTCTTATTTTATCAATAAAGCTGTCGGCCGTTTTAACGTTATCCGCCCCGAAGTTGTTATTTCCGTTCCGGCTGGCATCACTCCGACTGAGCGCCGCGCAGTTATGAATGCGGCGAAAGAAGCTGGCGCCAAAGAAGTCTTTATTGTCCGCGAACCGATTTTGGCGGCTCTCGGCGCCGGCATTCCTATTAATTCTCACTGCGGTAATATGATTGTTAATATCGGCGGCGGCACCGCCGAAGTCGCCGTTGTTTCTTTGGGCGGCATCGTTGCTTGGGAATCTCTCCGCGTTGCCGGCAATAAATTTGACCAATCCATAATTGACTACATTAAAAAGAAGCATTCATTGTCTATCGGCGAACAAATGGCGGAAAACGTAAAAATTTCCATCGGCTCGGCTCTTCCCTTGAAAGACAAATTGGAATTTAATCTTCGCGGCCTTGACCTTATTTCCGGCTTGCCGAAAGATCTTATCGTCACCTCGAACGAAATGGCTGAAGCTCTCGGGCATTTTTTAAACGACATTGCTTCCGCTGTTCAAAGCGTTTTTAACAACACTCCGCCGGAGCTCGTTGCCGATATTATGGATAAAGGAATTATTCTCTCGGGCGGCGGTGCTCTCCTGCGTAATCTTGATGAATTTTTCGAAAGAATTTTGGGCGTTCCGACTTATCAAGCGGAAGAGCCGCTTTATTGCGTGGCTAAAGGCACTGGAATTATTTTGAGCCACTTGGATATTTATAAGAGGACTCTCCTGAATAAAAGATAACTTAATGGACGAACTCTTCGCTTTAAAAATGCTTGACGCTTTCCGCTCTCTTATCGGGAAAGGGGAGCTTTCTCACGGCTATATTTTTTACGGCGGCGATTCTTCGCTTAAAGAAAGTTTTGTTCTTCACTTGGCAAGAATTTTGGAAAATAAAGAAAAGGAAAGCAGTCCGCCTCTTTCCGATTTTCTTTTCTTGGGCGAAAACGGCAATTCTGTCGGCATTGATGAAGTTCGGGAAATAAAAAATTTTCTCTCGCAAAAACCTTTCGCAAGCTCAAAAAGAACTGTTGCTATTAAATCCGCCGAACGCCTCACTAAAGAAGCGGGGAACGCTCTTTTAAAAATCAGCGAAGACCCTTTTTCTTCTTCCCTTATCATTCTTCTCTCTAAAAATAAGGAATCGCTTCTTAAAACCATCGCTTCCCGTTTTCAATTGGTTTTTTTTCCGGAAAAAGAAACGCCTCTTCTGAAAAAAAAAGAAGATGCCGAAAAATTTATTTCCGCCCCTCCCTCTCTTAAAATGTCTATTTTGAAAAAAATTTTAGAAGAAGACAAAAAAAATGAAAATCACGAAAGCAGTTCTGATTTTTTGGATTCTCTTATTTTTGAACTTTCTAAAGACTTGAAAAAAAACAGCTCTGTTTTGAAAAAAATCCTCTCAAAAAACGCCGACCTCTCCGAATTTAATTTGAACCGCCGCCTCCAGCTTTTCTCTCTGCTCGATAATATAAAATAATTTTCGTTCGACATGAGCTCTTTTTTCGTCTATAATCATAAATATGGAACAAATTCTTAAAGAATTTGAGATAAATGTGGAAAAAGTGGCGAGCGACCTGAAAACCGAGTTTATTTCCCTTCGCGGCAACCGCCCGACTGTAAAGTTGGTGGAAGACATTAAAGTTGAAGTCTACGGGGAGAGGATGTTTTTAAAACAGCTTGGCTCCATTTCTATCGCTCCTCCGCGCGAGATTTCCATTTCTCTTTGGGATAAATCGCTTATCTCGGCCGTTTCTAAAGCCATTGAAGGAGCTATTGAACTAAGCCCTTCCTCAGACGGCAGCTTGCTTAGAATCAATCTTCCTCCGCTTACCGAAGAGCGCAAAAAAGATTTGATTAAGGCGACGAGTAAATTAGCGGAAGAGGCGAGAATCAAAATCCGTTCTCTCCGCGACACCGTCAATAAAAAAATCGTTGAAAAAGAAGAAACCGATTCTTTTTCTGAAGACCAAAAATTCCGCTATAAGGAAAGAGCCCAGAAAATCGTTGATGAGGGAAATAAAAAAGTGGAGAGTTTGCTCGAAGAAAAAGTTTCCGAAATTAAAGAGTAATCTTCTAAAATTTTATTTTTTATTAATTTTTTATTAATATGTCTTTTCTAACCGTTTTTCTCGGTCTTATCTTTATTATTTTAATCCACGAGTTGGGACATTTTTTGTCTGCCAAGTTTTTTGGCATTAAAGTTGAGGAATTCGGTTTCGGTTTTCCGCCCCGCCTTTTCGGCAAGAAAATAGGGGAAACGATTTATAGCGTCAATTGGATTCCTTTCGGCGGCTTCGTCAAAATCTCGGGCGAACTTCCTTCCGAAAATTCTTCCGCGGAAATCATTCCTGAAGAAAAAAATAATTCCGCCGGCGCTAAAATGGAAATAGACATTTTCAAAGAATCTATTTCGGAAAAGGGAATTGAAATTATGGAAGAAAAAATAACCGTTTCGGAAACTCCTGCTCTTCCGAAAAAAAGCCGCGAATTCAACAAGCAAAAAATCTGGAAGCGTTCCCTTGTTATTTCCGCCGGCGTTCTTTTCAATATTATTTCCGCTTGGTTTCTTTTTTCTTTTATTTTTATGATTGGCGCTCCGTCTTCCGTTATTGTCGCTGCTGTTTCTCCTTCTTCTCCGGCGGAGACCTCCGGTCTTGAAAAAGGCGATAAAATTGTTGATTTTGAAAGTTCCGAAAAATTTATTTCTTTTTTGGCAGAGAATGAAGGAAAATCCGTTTCTCTGAAAGTGCAAAGAGGGGAAGAGCTTCTTAATCTTTCCGTTTTCTCCCGCGCGAATGCCGCTCCTTCCGAAGGCCGCATCGGCGCTTCCTTGGTTGATTCCGGCATTCCCAAATCTTCTTTTTTTGGCAGTTTTAAAGAAAGCGCCAAATTCACCGCCTCCTCCATTGCCTACATCATTTCTTCTTTCTTCTCGCTTCTTAAAAATCTTTTCACGGGTGGCGGTTTTAACGTTGTCGGTCCGGTGGGAATTTTCAGCATTGCCTCGGTGGTTGCGGAAAGCGGTTTTCTTTATGTCGTTCACTTGGTCGGTATGATTTCCTTGAATCTTGCCGTTTTGAATATTCTTCCTTTTCCCGCGCTTGATGGCGGCCGCCTTCTTTTTCTTCTGATAGAAAAAATAAAAGGTTCTCCTCTTCCGGCTAAATTTGAAATTTTGTCTAACGCCATCGGCTTTTCTCTTTTGATTCTTCTTATGATTCTTGTCTCTATTCGCGACGTCAGCAATTTGTTCTAATATTTAACTGATGTTTGCCTGCCTTTAAAAAAGTTAGTATATTATAGCTATTATGCTTCAAACAGAATTATTCTCTAAAACTTTAAGAGAGGCGCCGAGCGATGAAGTTAGCGTTAACGCCAAGCTTCTGATTCGCGCCGGCTTTATCGACAAATTGATGTCCGGCATCTATACCGTTCTTCCTCTCGGTTTGAAAACGCTGAAAAAAATTGAAAACATCATCCGTTGCGAAATGGAAAATCTTGGCGCTTCGGAAATCTTTATGCCGACTCTCGCTCCGAAAGAAAATTGGGAGAAGACAGAACGCTGGAATTCTATGGATGACCTTTATAAAGTAACCGATTCTTCCGGACGCGAATTTGCTCTTAATCCGACTCACGAAGAAATCGTCACGCCTCTCGCTAAAAAGCTCCTTGATTCTTATCGCGACCTGCCGAAATCGGTTTTCCAATTTCAAAATAAATTTCGCATGGAGCTTCGTTCCAAATCGGGAATTCTGCGAACTCGCGAATTCATGATGAAAGACCTTTATTCTTTTCACCTTTCGGAATCCGACCTTGATTCCTTTTATGAACGCGCCGTCTCCGCTTACAAAAACATTTTTGAAAAAGTCGGGCTTGGCGATTTAACTTTTTTAACTTTCGCTTCCGGCGGTTCTTTTTCCAAATATTCTCACGAATTTCAAACCGTATCTGAAGCGGGCGAAGACACCATCTATATTTGCGAGAAATGCGGCATTGCCGTCAATAAAGAAATAAAAGAAGAAACTCCCGCTTGTCCAGAGTGTGGTGACTCTCGTTTTCGCGAAGAAAAAGCTGTTGAAGTGGGAAATATTTTTAAGCTTAAAAATAAATTCTCCGGCGCTTTTGATTTATCGGTGAAAGGTGAAGACGGAGAAGAAAAAGAAATTTTGATGGGTTGCTACGGCATCGGACTTGGTCGCCTTATGGGAACGATTGTTGAAACTCACCATGACGAAAAAGGAATTATCTGGCCGGCATCCGTCGCTCCTTTTCCGGCCCATCTTCTTTCTTTAGGTGAAACTGACGCTGTTTCTATTTATGAAGAATTAAAATCTTCCGGTTTGGAGGTTCTTTTTGATAATCGCGACCTCACAGCCGGTGAAAAATTTGCCGATGCCGACCTTATCGGCCTTCCTTATCGTTTGGTTGTTAGCGCCAAAACTGGAGACAAAATTGAAGTTAAAAAAAGAGGGGAGGATAAAACCGAGCTTCTAAGTATTAAAGAGGTCACCTCTCTTTTAGAAGCTTCCGTTTGACATCTTTCCTTTTTTCTCTTTTTTCCCTTTATATTTGAACTTTTATTCCCTCGTGGACTATAATTTGCTTGCCCTATGAAATTCGCTTACGGCTATTCCTGTAGGGCCTGCTCTGTTTAGATAACTTTTGTCATTCTCGCGAATGCGAGAATCCAGGGTTCTTTATTAAATCATTAATTAGAAATTCTTAACTTGTCCCGTTAAAAATTTATTTTTAATCGGGATTAGCCATTTTTTCAACTTTATAAACTTTTAACTTTTAACTTTCTTGTTTAATCCTTTTAAATTTTTTGGCAAAGATATCGGCATTGACCTTGGCACTTCGAATGTCTTGGTTTATGCGAAAGGCAGGGGAATTGTTGTAAACGAACCTTGTATCGCCGCCGTCAACTCCAAATCCGGGCAGATTCTTTCGGTTGGCGAAGAAGCCAAAAAAATGCTTGGCCGCACTCCTCTCCATATTGATGTGATTCATCCCTTAAAAAGCGGCGTTATTTCCGATTTTGAAATGACTCAAGAAATGCTTAAAATTCTTTTGCGCAAGGTTAATAATTCCAATCTCCTTAATTTTCAAAAAGTTGTTATCGGTATTCCAAGCAACTTGACTGAAGTTGAGAGAAAATCCGTGGAGGATGCCGTTATCGGCGCGGGCGGCGGTCATGCCCATCTCATCGAAGAGCCTATTGCCGCCGCTCTTGGCGCCAATCTTCCTATTGAAGACCCGACTTCCAACCTTATCGTCGATATCGGTGGCGGCCTGACTGAAATCGCCATTATTTCTATGGGTGGAATTGTTATATCAAGAAGTCTCAAAATTGCCGGCGATGAACTCAATCAGGAAATTTCTAAATTTGTCAAAGACGAATTTAAGCTTATTATCGGCGAAGCTACCGCTGAAGACATTAAAATAAATATCGCCGGCGTTATCGCCGGCGGGGAAAAACTGGAAATGAATGTTCGCGGCCGCGATATTTCTTCCGGCTTGCCGCGCGAAGTGATTGTCCGCGGCACTCATGCTCGTTCTGCCATCTTAAAGCCGATTAAAATCATCGTTGAATCCGTTCGCGAAATAATCGAATCGGCTCCGCCTGAGCTTGTCGGCGATATGTTAAAGCAGGGGATTTATCTTTCCGGCGGCAGCGCTCTTCTTCGCGGTATGGGAGAATTGATAGAAAAAGAAACCAGCATCTCGACTTATGTTGTTGATGAGCCTCTGACTTGCGCCATTCGCGGCATTGGTTCTGTTGTTGAAAACTATGAAAAATTAAGTTATATTTTGGATAATCCTCTTCGCCCCAAAGATATCACTCTTTAAAAAAATGGAAAAAAAAGGAAAAATTTTTAAAACTTTTGTTATCATCTTCGCTTTTGTTGTTTTTATCAGCATGGTTGCCGGCAACAATTTTTTTTTAAACTGAAAGTCGCTCTTTTCGGTGAAAAAGAAAATGAGAAGATATTTTCCCTTGAACAAGAAAACCTTTCTCTTCGTTTGGAACTCGATGGTTTAAAAAAAGATTTAGCTGATTCTATTTCTTCTAAAACTGCTCTCCAGGGAAAGTTGGCGACTGTTTTTGTCGGCTATCCTTTTAGTGACAAAAGTTCTCTTACTTTGAATTTGGGAAAAGATGACGGAATCTCTTCCGATGACCTTGTTGTTTTTGAAAAAACTCTTCTTGGTAAAATCTCTGAATCTTTGGCTCATTACTCTGTTTTTAAAACTGTTTTTGACCCGGACTGGGAATTCCCGGTTTATGTCGGCCAAAACCTTGCTCGCGGCCTTTTTCAGGCCGGTTCCGAACCAAAGGTTGTCCTTTTGAGCAAAAAAGAAAAAATAGAGGTTGGCGCTCTTATCGTTTCGGCCGACCCGAAACTTATCTCTTCCGAGTTTGTTATCGGCCAAGTCGGCCGCATTAAAAGCGATGAAAGCAGCCCTTTCTTTGAGGTCTTGGTTGAAATTCCTTACAATCTCAATGACTTGCGGCAAGTAACCGTCATTAAAAAATAATTTTATGAAAACTTTTTTTCTTGACCTTTTTTTTCTCCTGCTTCTTCTCCTTTCCGCTTTTTTGATGAATCTTAATCTTTTTGGTTTCCTTGGCGCTAAGCCTAATCTCATTCTTATTTTTCTTATTTCTTTTCTTTCTTTAAAAAGAAGTTTTCTTGAATTCTTTTTTCTTTCTTTCTTTTCTCTTCTGGCTTTGGCTTGGCTCCCGTCTTTTTCTCGCGAGCTTTTTTCTTTCTCTCTTTTTCTCTTTCTTGTTTATTGCTCTGGATATTTTATTTCTTTCGGGTCTTCCTTCGGTTTTCTTTTTTTTCTTGCCATTTCCACTTTTATTTTTTACTCTTTTATTAACCCTTCTTTTTTGCTCTCCGCTCCTCTTATTGTGGCTCTGGAAGCGGTTCTGAATTTTATTATTGGCTGGTTTTTCTTCTTTTTCCTTAAAAAGTTTTTTTCTGAAAATTATGTTTAAAAGAAAAGAAAAATCTTTCGCTTTTGATGAAATTGTGGCTGACACCGTCGGTCATCGCCGTTTTGGTTCCATGGAAAAGCCGATTGGCCGAAACGTTTTTAATCTGGTTTCCTCTCTTCTTCTTGTTTTGATTCTGATTGTTTTTGGGCGGATTTTTTTTCTGAATGTTATTCAAGGCGGTTTTTATCAAAAAAAAGCTGTTGCAAATGTTAATCGGGAAATAAAAACTCCCGCGCCGCGCGGCCTCATCTTTGACTGTTTTGGCAGTCCCTTGGTTGAAAACGAACCAACCTTTTCCGTTGTCTTGAATCTTGTTCCTTTTTTTAAAAATCAGGAAATTCAGGAAGAAACTCTTTTCAAGCTTTCCGAATCCATTGGCAGTTTTGAGCCTTCCAAAATAAAAGAAAAGCTTTTTTCTCTTGACCTTGAAAAAAATGCCGAACTTATCGTCGCTAAAAACATTTCTCTTGACGAAGCTCTGACTGTCAAAAGTTTGAAACTTGAATCGGTTTCTGTTGTTGATGATTATCGCCGCCATTATTTAAGCGGCTCCGCTTTCGGCCATGTCTTGGGTTATACCGGCGAAGCCAATTTGGAAGAGCTTCAAAAAAACAGCTATCTTGATTTCGGCGACGAAATCGGAAAAATCGGTTTGGAACTTTTTTATGATGAAAAACTCGCCGGACAAAAAGGAACTATCATTGATTACCGCGACGCGAAAGGCGATGTGATTGAAAAAAAGAAAGTCAATAATCCTGTTCCGGGCGAAGCTTTAACTCTTACCATTGATTCTGAATTTCAGAATTTTTTCTTCCAACGCATGCTTGCTCATCTTGACTCTCTTGGCCGCGACTCCGGTGTCGGTTTGGCTTTCGACCCAAGGAACGGAGAAATTCTTGCCGCCCTTTCTTTTCCTTATTTTGACAGCAATATTTTCGTTTCTGAGACGAATTCCGAATCAAGAACCAAACTCCTGAATTCCTTAAACCGCCCTCTTTTTAACAGATTTGTTTCCGGCGTTTATAACCCCGGCTCTACCATTAAACCCCTTGTCGCTATTGCCGCCTTGAATGAAAACGTCGTCACTCCGGAAAAAGTTTTTTATTCTCCCGGCTATCTGGATGTTCCAAATCCCTATCATCCCGAATCTCCATCCCGCTTTTTGGATTGGAAGCCTCAAGGCTGGGTTGACCTTTATTCTTCCTTGGCCCGTTCCAGCAATGTTTATTATTATTATGTCGGCGGCGGTTTCGGCGATTTTGAAGGTCTTGGCGTTTCTCGTCTTATCAAGTGGTGGAAAACTTTCGGCTTGGCGGAAAAAACCGGCATTGATCTTCCCGGAGAAAAAGTCGGCGTCATTCCCGACCCGGAAAAAAGGGAAGAAAAAACCGGCGAACCTTGGCGCGTTGGCGACACTTACAACGTCACTATCGGTCAGGGTGATTTAGCCGTCACTCCGCTTGAACTTTTGAATTATATTTCCGTTATCGCAAACGACGGTGTTTCTTATGTCCCGCATCTTTTAAAAAGCGAAGACAAAAAAGTTCTTTTAGACCTTTCTTATTTAAAAGACGAAATCTCCATGGTTAAAAAGGGGATGGAAGATGCTGTTTCTAAATCTTACGGCACCGCCAATCTCTTAAACGACCTGCCTTTTGAGGTTGCCGCCAAAACCGGCAGCGCTCAAGTGGAAAATAAGAAAAAAACCAATGCTTTTTTTGTTGCTTACGCTCCGGCCGAGAATCCCGAAATAGCCGTTCTTATTTTAGTTGAGGACGCCCGCGAAGGCAGTTTAAACGCCGTTCCTATTGGCAAAGAAATTCTCTATTGGTATTACGTCAATCGCTTGAATCAAAAAACCGTTGAATAAAAAAACCGCTCTTAAATTTAAAGCGGTCAAGGTCTAAAATGACTAAATGTATCCTTTATAAAATTTTCTGCTTGATTTGAACTTACTCCCAAGAAAAGAAATGAAGATATATCCGAAACTTGCCCGTTTGTTCTTTCTCTTTCTCCTAACTTTTCCTTTAATTTTTGCGCTGTCTTTCCTTTCCCAAAAACTTGAGTTTCCATTCCTCCTTTTTCATTCATAAAAGGGATAAAAGCAAACTCGCATTCTCCGCTTTCCACCGCTTTTTCCGCTGTTTCCTGACAATCGCAATTCTTTATCCTTATTTTCATTTTTTCTTCCTCCTATAAAATCTTTTTTCTTGCTTTTTTTATTATACCAAATTTATCTTTTTTTTGCTTCCTAACTTTGTAAACTTTACGAACTTTCAACTTTTTGTGTTATTATATTTCCATTATGGATAACTTCTCTAACGCTCCCGAACTTCGCCAGGACCTTGTCACGGGCGACTGGGTGATTATCGCTTCTAATCGGAATAAAAAGCCCGGCGACTTGATTAAAAAAAGAAAAGAAAAAAGGCAACCTTCTCCGAAATCCGTTTGTCCTTTTGAAAATCCGGTAAAATCCGGCAACCCCGCGCCTTCCTATGTTTGGCCTTGCCTAAAAAATTGGAAAACCCAAATTTTTGAAAATAAATTTCCCGCTCTTCTTCCTTCTCTTAAAAAAAATGAAATAAGCGAAGAAGGCGCTCTTTATTTTTCTCAACCTGCCTATGGCTATCACGATTTAATTGTCACTAAAAGCCATACTGCCAATTTTTCAAAACTTAAAAAAGATGAAGCCTTAAATGTTCTTGTGGCTGCCGCCGAAAGATTTAAATTTTATAAGCAAGATAAAAACACTGCCTACGGTCTTCTCTTTCATAACTGGGGGTCTTCCGCCGGCGCTTCCATTTTTCATCCGCATTATCAGCTTATGGCTCTGCCTCTTATTCCGGAAATCGTCCGCCATTCTTTTTCCGGTTCCGAAAAATTTTTTAAGAATAACAGGCATTGCGCTTATTGCTCTGTTATTGAGCTTGAACAAAAAGAGGGGAAAAGGGTTATTTTTGAAAATAAAGGCGCCATCGCTTTCACTCGCTTTGCTTCCAAAGAACCTTTTGATGTCCGCGTTTTTCCTAAAAATCACTTCTCTTCTTTTGAAGAAACTCCTGCCGATGTTTTAAGCTCTATTGTTGAAGCTCTTCAATTTTCTCTTTCCCGTTTGGAAAAAACTTTGAATGATCCCGATTATAATTTTTATCTTCATTCCGCTCCCTTCAAAAATCAAAGCAAATTCGGTTTCTATCATTGGCATTTTGACATCGTTCCCAAATTTTCTGTTTCTGCCGGAATGGAAATCGGCTCCGGCATTGAAATAACCGTTGTCAGTCCCGAAGATGCCGCTAAACTTCTGAAAAAATAAAATGTGGAAAGATAAATTTATAATTTTTTCCTTTCTTGCGAGTTTCGCTCTTTTTTTTGTTGCAGTCTTTTTTTCCTTTAGTAATTTCTTTAATCTTGATTCCGGAACTTCTCTCATTCTTCGCTTTAATTCCGGCCACGGCATTTCGAGCTTTGGCAGTTTTTCCTCTCTTCTTGTCCTTTGTTTTTCCTCTCTCCTTATTTCTATTCTCAATCTCTTCCTTGCCCGCGCCTTTTATAACCGTCTCCGTCTTCTCTCGCTTTTTTTGGGCTTTCTGTCCTTTTTTGTCTCTGCCTTGATTTTAGTGGAGGTCGGTGTTATTATAAGCGTCAACTGAATCTATGTTTTATATTATTGAAACCGGCGGGAAACAGTATCTTGTTTCTCCCGAAGAAAAATTAAAAATTGAGAAGCTTGAAGGGGAATCCGGAAAGGAAGTTGTTTTTGATAAGGTCTTGGCTGTTATCGATAAAGATGAGGTTAAAATCGGCCGCCCCTATCTTGAAGGCGTTTCCGTCCCTGCTTTAATCGAAGGCCAGGGCCGCGCCAAAAAAGTGATTGTTTTCCGCTATCATTCCAAGACTCGTTATCGCAAAAAGAAAGGCCATCGCCAGAATTTTACCGAAGTTAAAATAAAATAAAGACTCCCCGTGTTCATTCACGGGTTTTCTTTTTTAAATTTTTAGCGCTTCTTTGGGAGTCGAAACTCCGACCTATAAAGCTATTCATTTTTATTATAAATAAAAAAATTTTTAGCGTTGGAGTAACAAAAAAGCCCTGCGGAAATCCGCGGGGCTTTTTAAACCGGTAAGTGACTTAGTTCAATAAAGACCTTCTTTCTCCTCCTTTGATAAGAACCATTTCTGCCAGGTTCCCTTGTTCCATTAAAATTCCCAGCCGTGTTTTTTGGGGGACAATATTTGTAGAAGATATATTGTCGCATCCTCTTTGAAACCCTCCTTCCGCGTTCTCCCAATTTTCTGGCTTGAAGAACAAGCAACTCCCGTAATTTTCTTCAAACGGAAAAAAGAAAAAAAACTTCCTTTCTTTTAATTTTTCCGAGAGAAAAGATATTTCTCCGCTTTTCGTTTCAATTACGGCAGCCAGTTCTCTATTATCGCCGTTTACTCTTGCTTCTTCGGCTAGAAAAAATCTTGCCTCAATAGTCCTTCCATCAAATTCCCCATTTTTCACTTCAATTATCGCGAACACTTTTATCACCTCCTTTCTATGTTCTAACTAAAAAATATAACACTTCTCTCTTTTTGGCAATGCTTTGCCCCCCTTTCTTTATCTTGTTATAATTCGGGTAAATAATAAGTTATGGCTATCAAAATCTTTGATACTTTGTCCGGAAAAAAAAAGGCGCTTACTCTTCCGAAAAGCGGCCCTTTGAAGCTTTTTGTCTGCGGTCCCACGGTTTATGACGACGTGCACTTGGGCCACGCCCGCGCCTACCTCGCTTTCGACCTCCTCGTCCGCTATCTTCGCTCTCTGAAAATAAAAGTTTTTTATCTTCAAAATATCACTGACGTTGACGATAAAATAATCGAGCGGGCGAAAGAAAAGAAAACTTCCGCCGCGAAAATTTCCGCCAAGTTTTCCGAAGTTTATTTCAAAACCTGCAAAATGCTCGGCATTTCTTCCGTTGATAAATATGTTAAAGCCAGCGCTTCCATCAAAGAAATCAAAAGTCAGATTTCCCGCCTTATGGAAAAAGGCTACGCTTACGAAACGGGAAGCGGAGTTTATTTCAATGTTAAAAAATTTAAGGACTATGGCAAGCTTTCCCGCCAAAATCTGGAAGAATTGCGTTCCGGTTATCGCGTGGAGCCCGACCCGGAAAAACATGATGTTTTTGATTTTGCTTTGTGGAAAAAGAAAAAATTTTCTTACGAACCGTCTTGGCCGTCTCCTTGGGGCGCAGGCCGTCCGGGCTGGCATATTGAAGACACGGCTATTGCTGAAAAATATTTTGGCTTGAATTATCATCTTCATGGCGGGGGAATGGATTTGAAATTTCCCCATCACGAAGCGGAAATCGCTCAAGCGGAAGCTCTCTCTGGCAAAAAGCCCTTCGTTATTTTTTGGCTTCATATCGGTTTTCTCCTTGTCAACGGCGAAAAAATGTCAAAAAGTTTGCATAATTTTATAACCGTTCCCGATTTCCTTAAGCGTTGGCATCCCGATGTCCTGCGCTGGCTCGTTTTTTCCCGCCATTACAGTTCTCCTTTTGATTATAAAGAAGAAACTGTTTCCCAGTCCGTCAATTCTCTTTTTTCTTTGAAGCTTCTTTTTGCTTCTTTAAAAACAAAATCTCGGGAAGGTGAAATTTCTTCCAAGTTTAAAAAGGCCGCCGCCGCTTTTGATAAAAAAGTTAAAACGGCTATGGAAGACGATTTCAACACCCCCGAAGTTATTTCGGAAATTTTCCAATTTGCGAATTTTCTTAAATCTCTGGACAATTTGAACAAAAAAGAAGCTCTCTTTGCTTTCTCTCTTTTTTCCGGTCTTCTTTCTGTTTTCGGATTTTCTTTCTTTTTGGAAAACCCTTTGCCGAAAAAAATTAAGGAGATGGCTGAAGAAAGGGAAGTGTTCCGCACTGTCCGCAATTTTTCTGAAGCGGACGCCCTTCGTGGCAAGCTTGAAAAACTTGGCTATAAGATAGACGACACTCCGTCCGGTTCTGTTATTGTTTTTAATAATCTGGAAATCAATGGATAAAAAAGAAATCAAAATTCCGCCTCAGAATCTCGATGCCGAACGCCAGGTTTTGGGCGCTGTTTTGATTGATAAAAACTCCATTCACAAAATTGCCGACCTTGTCGATTCTTCCGATTTTTACGACCCGGGCCATGAAAAAGTTTTTAAAGGCATTCTTGAGCTTTATCGCAAAAATAGCCCCATTGACATCATCACTCTTTCCAACTTTTTCAAAGAAAAAGATGAACTGAAAAAAATCGGCGGCGCCGCTTTTCTTTCCGGCCTTGTTGAGGGCGTGGCGACTTCCGCTCATATCGAGCACTTTGCCGGCATCGTTAAAGAAAAGAAAATCTTGAGGGACTTGATCGAACTTTCTTCTTATATCGGCGAAAAAGCTTTTGATTATTCCGACGAAGTGGAAGATTTGATTGATGAAATAGAAAGGAAAGTCATCAATCTCTCCAATTTTTCTTCGCTTCAAAAATTTATTCACATCAAAGACGAATTGCAGGCGGCTTACGAACGCATCGAAAAGCTTCATCAGGGAGAGGGGAGTTCGCTCCGCGGCATTCCTTCCGGCTTCGGCGAATTGGATAATCTTCTTTCTGGTTTTCAAAAATCCGATTTGATTATTTTGGGCGCCCGCCCTTCAATGGGAAAAACTTCTCTTGCTCTTGATATCGCGCGGAACGCCGCTTTTCAAGCTAAAATTCCTGTCGGCGTTTTTTCTTTGGAAATGTCTCGCGACCAGGTTGTTGACCGTTTTATTTCCGCCGAATCCGGCGTTCCGCTTTGGCGTCTTCGCACCGGCCGCATTTCGGATGATTTGGAATTTCAGATGATTCAGCAGTCCTTGGATAAGCTTTCCGATTCTTCTATTTTTATTGATGACACTCCTTCTCCTAATCTTCTTCAGATTCGCGCTATGGCGCGCCGCCTTCAAATGGAGCACGGTCTCGGCTTGGTTGTTATTGATTATCTCCAGCTCATTATGCCTCGCACTAAATCCGACAATATCGTTCAGCAGATTTCCGAAGTTTCCCGCGGCTTGAAATCTCTTGCCCGCGAACTTTCCGTTCCGGTTTTGGCCTTGGCTCAGCTTTCGAGAAACGTCGAACAGCGCGACACCCGCATTCCCCGCCTTTCCGACCTTCGCGATTCCGGTTCTATTGAACAAGACGCCGACATCGTGATGTTTATTTACAGAAAAGACCGCGACAAGCAGGAAGTTGAAGAATCCGAACAAGGCATGGCCGACATTATTGTCGCGAAACACAGAAACGGTCCGCTTGGCGTCGCAAAACTTAAATTTGACCAGGAAAAAGCCAGTTTCCGTAGCGTTGATAAAATTCATACTTCTTCGAATAGCGATGACATTATCTAAAAGAATAAAAGAAGCGGTAGACCGCTTGGCTTCTCTTCCTGGTATCGGTCCCCGCCAGGCCATTCGTCTCGCCTTTTTTTTGTCCCGTTCCGGCCGGGAAGTTTCTAGCCGCCTCGCGGAAGCCGTTCGCGCTCTCGGCGAAACCAAAGTTTGCGAATCTTGTTTTTTTATTCACGAAAACGGCTCGGCGCTTAAAAACTTTTGCGAAATCTGCTCTGACCCGTCCCGTTTGGAAAATGTCGTCGCTCTTGTCGAAAAAGAAACCGACCTTCTTTCTCTTGAAAAAACCGGCAAATTCAAAGGACGCTATCTCGTTTTGGGCGACTTGAAAAAAAATGGCGTCTTGGGCGATGAAGAAAGAAGAAGAATCGAAATTTTTAAAAACCGCATAAAAAATTCTCCTTCCGGAAAACTGGAAGAAATTATTCTTGCCTTAAGTCCCACTTCTTTCGGCGACTTCAGCGCCTCTATGCTTGAGAAAGAACTTTCCGGCTTGGCGAAAAAAATCACCCGTCTTGGGCGGGGGATTCCGACCGGCGGCGAAATTGAATTTGCTGACGAAGAAACTCTCTCCCACGCCCTCCAAAACCGCTCATAATTTTGTCATTCCTCCGACGCCAGGTCGGAGAAATCTTTCTTGTCTGTCATTCCTCTGACGTCAGGTCAGAGGAATCCAGCTCGTCTGTCATCCTCACTCGTCTCGCCAAAGGCAGGCGGTAGGCATGGGGCTACAATAATTGTCATTCCTTCTTGTCTTATTAAATATTCTTACATTTAAAAGGAGAATGGCTATGGATGGAAAAAAGATTAGGTTTGCCTATTGGGGATTCAATAATTGATTATCTTGATGGTAAAAATAAATAACATATAATAAGGTTGTGTCTAAAACGCAACCTGTTTTTTTTGAAAAATATTTAACCGAAATAGATAAGTACTTAAAAGAAGTTGAATTCTTGCAAAAAGAGGCGTTTTTTCCGCTGATTTTTTAAAAGGATATTATTTAAGCAAGGATAAAAAGTTGAGAGAAGTGGAGGAGAATTTTTTAAAAACAATTCCTGCGATAAAAAATCTTATTGTAAGCGCGGCGAAAAAAGAAAAAAATAACAAAAAATTATCTCTTTTTTTACATCTTCTCGGGTGGTCTAAAGATTATAAGAAAATCCCCATGTTTCTGATGAATTTTATTGATTATGATAATGTATCAGTGAGCAATGCGTCTATGAGATCTCTTTTCCCTATGGTGGCAAGCGGTAAGTTTATACCTGAAATTAAAAGAATAAATAACCTTACATACAAAAGAAGCAAATATGTAAAAAATAAGTCTTTGGGTATTTTGGCTTTTGTAAAAACAGATATAAAATCTCTTGTGAATAAAAAAAGAATAAAAAAATTGGCAGAAAGCAAAGTTGAAATGGTTATGGAGCCGGCAAAAATGGTTCTTGATAAGTTGAAATAAGGGAAAGTTCCTGAACAAAAACTCCTTGATATTTTTCTTAGTTCTGAAAAATTGGACGATTTCAGAAATCTAGAAAAATTTGAAAAATGTAAAGATTGTCCACTTTTAAGATTGTGTAGAGGATGTGGAGCCGTTGCTTCCGGTGCTAATGGTTCTTTCTTTAGTCCTGACCCTCAATGTTGGCGGTAAAATAAAAAGCGGTAATTTTTACCGCTTTTTTTTCGCCACCATATTTATCACATTATGAAAATGAGGTTCGCCATGGCTTTTATCCTCAATCCTTTTTTGATTTAGATAAATCATCTCAAAATCTTTAAACATTTCTTTCAATTCTTCTTTTGTAAAAAAATGTCTGAAAATATTCATCTTTTTTAAAAAGAATGTATTTTCTTCTATTTCTTTTATTCCTGTTTCTTTTATTTTAGAGAAAAGATCATCTTTTGTTGAAAAAACTCCTAAAAAAACAATCCCGCCTTTTCTCAAAGACGTTTTTATTTTCTCTGCTACTTTTATAATTTGAGATTTTTTTAGAAAATCTAAAGATGCGGAGGCGACAATTAAAGAATATTTTTCTTTTTTAAACTTAAAATCAGTTATATTGCATTTGTCAGTTTTTATGGAAAGTTTGTTTTCTTTGGAAAATTTTTCAATTTTTTCCAATCCTTCGGATATCTTATCAATAGCTTCCACTGAAAATCCGTTTTTCGCCAAAAAAAAGCTATTTCTTCCTTCTCCTGCTCCAATATCAAGGGCGACTCCTTTCGGAATAATTGGCAAAAACTTTTTTAGAACAGGATGAGGGTTCAATCCAAAGTAGAATTCTTTCTTTTTATACTCCTTTTTCCACATGGTTCATTATTGTAAAAACTATACCCATCTTATCTCATTTTTTCAAACCTTGTTTTCTATTGCCTCTATTTTATGCTATTTTTGTGATAATTGGCAACTTTTTTTATGAACCCCAAAATCAAATTTAAGGTTACTTATAAAAAAGACATTGAATCAGTCAGAGCTTTTATAAATGAAGCCAGTTTTGACCATGGCCGAAACTTAAAATGGGCTGTTTATAAAAATCACCCTTTTCTTAAGAAGTTTATAGAGAAAAAGGAAACTCCTGATTTTGCTGATATTGATAAATATATAAAAGAAACATATATAAAAAACGAATCCTCCTATAAAAATAATTTTAAGTTTTTTGAATCAAATTGGCGCAAAAAAGAAAAATATTTTTTTACTTTAATTAAAAACTTATTTGGCAATTTCAAATGGCCTAAAGGAAAATATATCGCTTTCTCGACAATCTGGGGAATGTTCCCAAGATTTTTAGAAGACAAAACTTTTCAAATCCCGGTGGAGTTTAAAAATAAAGAATATCTTAATGTTGTTATCGCTCATGAACTTCTCCACTTTATTTTTTACGAATATTTCTATAAAAAATATCCCAAATATAAGAAGTCGGAATTTAATTTTTATGTTTGGCACATTTCGGAAATATTTAATTCTTTAATTCAAAACTCTCCGTCTTGGATTAAAGTCTTTAATGAAAAGACTATGATTTATCCCGAACATAAAAAGATAATTTCTAAAATCAAAAAGGATTCACTTGTTTTAAAGAATGTTGATTCTTTAATTGAAACAATAATCAAACACTCAAAAGATTCAAAATCATTATAAAAGCGGAATTATCCCCGCTTTTTTCTTTCTTTTCCTAATTTTGCTTTTACCTCCCTCTGTTTTATACTATCCCTATGGCGAAGAAACGCATTTTAACCGGCGACCGCCCCACTGGCCCTCTCCATTTGGGCCATTATGTCGGCTCTCTTGAAGAGAGAGTCAAACTTCAAAAAGAAACTGAAGAGTTCATTTTAATTGCCGATGTTCAGGCCTTAACCGATAATTTCAAAACTCCGGAAAAAGTCAGCTCTAATGTCCGCGCTGTCGCTCTCGATTATCTCTCGGTCGGCCTTGACCCTCGCCTTGTCACGATTGTCGTTCAATCTCAAGTTCCTGAAATTGCCGAACTCACCGTCTTTTATTTGAATCTTGTTCACTTCGGCCGCCTCCTCCAAAACCCCACCGTCAAAACTGAAATTAAGCAGAAAGATTTTGGCAAGGAAATTCCGGTTGGTTTTTTGGCTTATCCCATTTCTCAAGCTGCTGACATCACTGCTTTTCAGGCTAATCTTGTTCCGGTCGGCGAAGACCAGCTTCCGATGATTGAACTCACCCGCGAAATTGTCCGCAAATTCAATCGCCTTTATGGCGAAACTCTTGTTCTTCCGAAAGCGGTCATCTCTAAAAGCCCTCGCTTAGTCGGCACGGACGGCAAAGAAAAAATGAGTAAATCCTTAGGCAATGCCATTTTCCTTTGCGACTCTTATGATGAGCTTGAAAGAAAAGTTATGCATATGTATACCGACCCGAATCGCGTTCACCCCACCGACCCGGGCCGCGTGGAAGGCAATCCTGTTTTTTCTTATCTTGATATTTTTAGCGAAAAAAAAGATGAAATCAAAGAACTGAAAAAAAGATATCGCCTTGGCAAAGTCGGCGATGTGGAAGTGAAAAGATTTCTGGTTGAAGAACTGGATAAATTTTTAGACCCTATTCGCCGCCGCCGTAAAGAATTTGAAAACGACAAGAAAAAAATCGATAAAATAATCAAAGATGGCACGGAAAAGGGGAAACAGGTGGCAAGTGAAACTCTCTATGAAGTGAAAAAATCCATGGGCATCAACTACTTGTTTTAGTTTTTTATAAAAAAACGCCCCGTGAAATTTCACGGGGCAATTATGTTTTCAAGATGGAGACTTAATTGCTTCGATTGCTTCTAAGAGCATTTCTTTCTGGGCATAATATGAGAGCTCAGAAAAGTATGCTCCGCAACCTCTTTCGCCTTGTTTTGCAATCTCCGGCGGAAATTGTTTGAACAAAGCTTCTTTCAGCACCTCCACTTCTTCGGGGTTTTTATTGTTAACCCCCTTAGAAGCTGCCACAACGGCTAATGCTTCTGCTAAATACCATTTAACCCCACATTTCTTCAGAAAGTTTTCAAAGTCCATTTCTTCAGCTCCTTTATTAAATTGATAATTCTACTTAACATTATACTCCTTTTTATTTTAAATGTCAAATCTTCTTTTTAAAAAGCTTGCGTTAGCAAGCTTCTCTCTCATCACCCATAAGCGAGCATCACAAAAACATTGTTTTAAAAGCATCGCGGAGCTTCCTTACTATCACTAACAAGCGAGCAACCTATAGCCACTTAAAAATTTAGCGTAAAGACTTTATTAAATTAAGAATTTTTCAGGAAGAAGTAGTGGTCGGAAAACTTTTTGTCCGTTTCGGACAAAAAGGCAAACGGGCACCGCGTTAAGCTTCTTCCGTAAAAAATTCTTTTTAATTTAAAAAGTCTTGAAGCGTTTTTGAAAACGGCTATAGGTTGTGAGCGTCTCTTTTCCACAGCCCCTAAAAATCAAATAGTGCTATAATAAAACTAATATGGAGAAAAAAGATTTTATTTTAATTTTGGTCGCTCTTGTTATTTTAAGCGGCGGTTATTATTTATATGCTAATAATCTTTGGCCTTTCGGTTCCGGCTCCGCTTCTCTTCCCGCTGAACTCTCCGGTAAAGTTTATGTTGTCGGCGGCATAGCTAAAGAAATTTATGACACGGTGATTGTTTTTGAAGTTCCGGAAAAAATTGGTTCCTTTGAAGGCACCGAACTGATGGCTGTTGTTAATGAAAGCACAAACGTTTTCCGTTATGAAACTTCCTCTGCTGGCTCTGTTATTCCGGTCAAATTAAGCGTCAAAAGCATAAAAGTTGGCGACAAAATCGCTCTGACTTCCGATGATGATATTGCAAGCAAAACTAACGGCGTTTTTCTCGCTTCCTCTATTGCCGTCTATAACCGCTAAAACTTTTAAGCGAAATCAAATAATTTTTAAACCCCGCCTGTAAAAAGGCGGGGTTTTTGTTTAAAATTTGAAATAATTAGTTATTTTGTTTTTAATTAGTTAGAAATTAGTAATTAATCATTTTATTAGCATGCTCTACAATGTCTCCGTAATTCCCAATTCTAAAGTTGAAAAAGTGGAAGCGCTTGATGAAAAAACTTTTCGCGTCAAAGTCCATGGAAAACCCATTGAAGGCGAAGCTAATCGCGCTCTTATCCGCCTTCTTGCCGATTATTTTCACGCGCCGAAATCTTCCATTCGTATAGTTCAAGGTTTTAACTCCAAATTCAAAGTAATCGAAATTTCCTAATTTCTTTTTTTCTTTTCATCTATTCTAAAACTCTCAAGCCTGCCTGCCGGTAGGCAGAAATTCAAGAATAGATTTTCTTTCTTGTCTGTTTTATCTCCTGAGCTTGTCGAAGGAATACCTTATTTGTTAGACATTGGTCATTCTTTAATTGATTCGTCATTAGAAATTAGAAATTCGTCATTCTTATTGTTGTGTTATAATATCCCTATGGAAGAACAAATAAAAAAAGAATCTTTGCCTTTTAATCCGGAAGATGTGGAAAAGCTTAGAACTGAAACGGAACGCCTTCGCCTTTCTCCGGAAAGCCAAAATCTGCCGGAAAAGGAAATAATTAAATCTTCTTTAAAATCCGCCTTTCCGCCTGAAGAAGAAACTTTTTCTCCGAAAGAAGAAATAGCCGGCGCTCCCGATTATCTCAAAAATCCGTCTCTGGAAATAAAAAATAAGCTTGCTCATCTTGAAGAAATCTCCCGAGAAAAGGGGATCGGTCAGGCTGTCAAAGAAGCCGGCCGGGAGAATCCTTTTCTTCTTGACGCTTTTCACGACTATTTGGCGGAAAAAATAATGGAAGAAGGGACTATAAAATAAGCAAAAATGGAACTGCTAATTTATATCATTTTTTCTCTTGGCGTTGTCTCTGCTCTCGGCCTTTTGATTTGGGCGAGAGTTCTTTATAAAAAATCTCTTTTTGAAAGCTTAAATCAATCTCTTTTTCTGATTCGCCTTAAAAAAAATGAAAAAGGGGATGAAGCTCCCGATTTTGAAAAGGAAATCGGCAAAAGCGCTGAACTTTTTTCTCTGCTTGCTTCTTTTAAAAAACCTTTTGCTCTCGAGGCGGCTGTTCCGCATATTGGAGAAGAAATTCATTTCTTTCTTTCCATTCCGCGTGGTTTTAAAGAAACCGCCAAACGCCAAATTCACTCTCTCTGGCCTTCCGCTGAAATCACGGAAAGCGGCGACTTCAATGTTTTCACTCCGGATGGCGCGGTCTCTCTTTCTTATCTGAAACAAAAGCTTCCCTTCGCTCTTCCTATCCGCACTTTCCGCGATATCGGCGATGACACTTTTTCTCCTATTATTTCCGGACTTTCCCGCATTAATGAAATCGGCGAAGGCGCCGCCATTCAAATTGTCGTTCGTCCCGTCTTTTCCGAAAAATACAAAAAAAATGTCAGCTCCAAAATTTCCGCGGTTAAATCCGGAAAATCTTTTGAGGAAATTATTGCTTCCGAAGCCCCTCTCGGTTTCAAAGATTTAAAAAAAGCCATTATTGATTCTCCGAAAAAAAATCCCAATCCGGAAGTTCCCGAAGAAAAAGCTCCCGTATTGGTTGATGAGGAATTTGTTAAATCTTTGGTGGAAAAAGTTTCCAAACCGCTTTTTGAAGTTAATGTCCGCATCGCTTCTTCTGCTCCGAATAAAGTCCAATCCGACTCCATTATGGAAGGCATCGCTTTCGGCTTTTCCGGTTTTTCCGCTCCGAAAAAAAATGAGTTCAAGCTTATCAAACCCCGCAATTTGAAAAATCTCGTTTACAATTTTTCTTTCCGCCGTTTTGATGAAAAAGAAGCTATGGTTTTAAACAGCGAAGAGTTGGCGAGTATTTTTCATCTTCCGACTTCCACTAGCGACATCCCTAAAATTAACTGGCTGAAGTCCGGCGAATCCGAACCGCCTTTGAATTTGCCGGCTTCCGGCGTGCTTCTCGGCGAAAGCGTTTTTCGCGGCGAAAGAAAAGAAGTTTTTATCGCCGATAACGACCGCCGCCGCCATCTTTATGTTGTCGGCCAAACCGGCACCGGCAAATCCACTCTTCTTAAAAATATGGCCATTTCCGACATTCGGCGCGGCAAGGGCGTGGCGGTTATCGACCCGCATGGCGACCTTGTTTCCGATATCGCTTCTCTTATTCCTGACGAGCGTTTGAAAGACGTGGTTATTTTTAATCCTTCCGATTTTGAATATCCTGTCGGCTTGAATATGCTGGAATTCAATCCTTCCCGCCCCGAGGAAAAAACTTTTATCGTCAATGAAATGCAGAGTATTTTTAATAAGCTTTTTTCGCAAGAAACGATGGGCCCGATTTTTGAGCAATATATGCGGAACACTCTTCTTCTTTTAATGGAGGACTCAAAAACTGAACCGGCTACTTTAATCGAAGTTCCTCGCGTTCTGACCGATGCCGCTTTCCGCAAAAGAAAATTGGCGCGCATTTTCAATCCTTCCGTCATTGATTTTTGGACGAAAGAAGCAGAGCGTGCCGGCGGCGACGCCGCTCTCGAAAATATGGCGCCTTACATCACTTCCAAGTTTAATAATTTTATCGCTAATGATTATATTCGCCCGATTATCGGCCAAACTAAAAACTCTTTCGATTTCCGAGGGATTATGGACGAAGGAAAAATTTTCTTGGTCAATCTTTCTAAGGGCCGGATAGGGGATATCAACGCCTCTCTTCTTGGTATGATTATTGTCGGCAAAATCCTGATGGCCGCTCTTTCCCGCGCCGACCTTGCGGAAGAAAATCGCCGCGACTTCAATCTTTTTATCGATGAATTTCAAAACTTCACCACCGATTCCATTTCCGTTATTTTATCTGAAGCGAGAAAATATCATCTGAATCTTGTTATGGCGCACCAGTTTATCGCCCAGCTTTCCGACCCGATAAAAAACGCCGTTTTTGGCAATGTCGGCTCCGTTCTTTCTTTCCGCGTTGGCGCTACCGACGCCGAAGTTCTTGTTAAAATTTTTGAACCGGTTTTTTCCGCTCGCGATTTGATTAACATCGACAACTTCCGCGCCTACGCCAAAATTTTAATTGATAACGAGCCGGCTAAAGCTTTTAATATCAAAATTTTTCCTTCCGATTTCGGCAATCCCGAAAGAGGGCAAAAAGTTATGGAACTTTCCCGCTCTGTTTTTGGCCGCTCAAGAAGCGAAGTGGAAGAAAATATCCTAAAACGCCTCCGCTCCTAATTTTGTCATTCCTCCGACGCCAGGTCGGAGGAATCCAGTCTTTATTCCCTGAGCTTGTCGAAGAGCTACCATTGTCATTCCAGCGAAAGCTGGAATCTAGAGCGTTATATTTGCCTCTGTCATTCCTCCGACGCCAGGTCGGAGGAATCTTTCTTGTCTGTCATTCCCGCTTGCCTTATTAAATATTCTTACATTTAATCGGATTTGACAAAAATTATATTAAAATATATAATATTATCAGAATTTTGAAATCATCTCTTCTTAAATAACCAAAGGCAAGTCCTGTTTTCTATGATTTTTTCGGTCTATTGGAGTTAATTGAAAAATCATAAAGATTTTTCATCCTAAAAATGATTAGGCAAACAGGCAAGAAAGGAGGAAAATCTATTATGCAGATTCTGCAAAAAGGAGTCAGCGTAAACAAACCGCGGATTTATCTTTGTGACTGCAATCATAAAGGTCACGGTAAATCTTAACCTAAGGCTAGCAGGACACATATTTATGTGTCCTGCTATTATAAAAAGGAAAAAGCTAATGATGAAAATCTCAAGATTTACTATTGTAATTCCGGAAGCAAAAAATAATTTTTTGCTTGCCTGTACTGTAACAAAAGCAGTAGCCCGTTTTACAGCAGATTCTTTTGAAGATTTAAAGAGAGGAGACAGAGAAAATCTTTCAGAGTTAACTGAAAAAGAATTTGATACTTGCGTAGAAATGGGTTTTTTAGTTCCTAAAGAATTAAACGAAGGAAATTTTCTTTTCTACTGGCTGACTAAAGATAGATTAAATCCTGAAATTCTTTCGGTTTATGTTTCTTTTTCAACTAAATGTGATTTTGATTGCATTTATTGTTGTGAAAAAGGGCAAGTTCTTGAAAGAACCATGGATCAAGAATCCATTTTTTCTCTTTTGTATTGGCTTGAATCAAAATTAGATAATGGAAATTTTAAAACTATTTTGATTTATCTTTATGGTGGAGAGCCATTATTGCAGAAAGAAATGATTTCCTTTTTTCTTCCGAAAGTAAAAGAGCTTACTGAAAAAAGAGAGATCGTTTTAAAGCTTGGGTTAGTAACAAATGGTTTTCTTTTAAGTCATGATTTTGTTGAATTTCTTTCAAATTTTGGTTTGTCTGATATCCATTTAACAATTGACGGTCCTGAGGGTGTTCACAACTCTCGTCGTCCTCTGAAAAAAGAAGGAGAAAAAGGAAGCTTCTCAAAAATAATAGAAAACCTGAAATCAATTTTAGATTTCAGTGATTCTATCAATATAAATTGCGGAATAAGTTTTGATAGGTCAAACATTGAAGAAATTCCAGAACTTCTAGATTTTTTGAAAGAAGAAAAAATTTCTGATTTTATCAAAATCTATTTCAGACCAATTTCTCAAACTTTGGGACAATTTAGTAATCCTGATTCTTTCTGTTCTCTTTTTTCTCTTTCTGATGGAGAAATTGCGGATGGTTTAATTTTTCTTTACTCCGAGGCTAAAAAAAGAAGTTTTCCAATCTCTAGTTTTTTCTCTCTTGGGCCTTGTATGATAATAGCTGAAGGTGCCTGTGTTATTGCTCCGGATGGGAAAATTTATAAATGTTTAAATATGATTGATTGCGAAAAACTTTCCATAGAAGATGTTAAAGAAGAAAAATCTTCTCCTATCTTTTATGATTTTATGGTGGCTAAGCAGCTCCAATGGTGCCTTTTTAATACCTCTTGTCCTTTTGTTCCAGTATGTTCAGGGGGCTGTCTAATGGAATCTTTTGTAAAAAATGGAAACATCTCCGAAGTGATTTGTCATAGAGAAATGATGGAAAAAATCTATAGAGTATTA
Source organism: Minisyncoccota bacterium (assembly GCA_041651415.1). GTDB lineage: Bacteria > Patescibacteriota > Minisyncoccia > UBA6257 > XYB1-36-10 > JAQVXM01. The sequence continues at coordinate 2,246 of JBAZJH010000003.1, read as the reverse complement.
ATTCCTCTTTGCTTCAATAGCTAAAGCCGCTTAAAAACGGCTTTTTTTTTACTCTTTTTAACGTTATAATCTTCGATATATGGAAAGTAAGCTAAAAATAAAAAAGCTTCCCATCTTTATCGGAAATAAAAAAGTCGCTTATTTTTATTTTGATTTAAACGACAGAAAAGCTGAAAAGCTTAGTAAGCCATTTATTAAAGGATATAAAAAACTCCATTCTTTTTTTGGTGTTAATCCAAAAAAAATTATTCATCTTCATTTTTTATATTCTCTTAAGGAAATGTCTTCTTATTGGGGAGAAGCTCCCCCAAAATCTCTTTCCGGAATGGTGGATAACAACAATCAATTCATTTTATATATTTATAGTCCGTCTGTTATTGAAAAATTTTCTTCCGAAAAAAAATCTTCTATAGTTCCGGTGATTATCCACGAAACTGCTCACACCTTTGTTAGCGCTATAAATCTTCGTTGTTTTTATTGGATAAACGAAGGAATATGTCAATTATTGGAAGCTCCGAGAGCTCACGATAATATTATAAAAAAAGAAAATTGGCAGTGGTTTTTGAAAAATAAAGCTCTTTCCAATCCTAAATTGGAGTGGTTAGGCCAAATAAAACATGAAGGATATAAAATAGCTTATAATTTAACCAAATACATTCTAAAAAAATATAAAAAAGAAGCTATTATTGATTTAATTAAAATAAGAAGAGAATCGTCTGAAAACATAGAAGAAAAAATGGAAAAAATATTTAAAAGCGATTTAAAAACATTTTTAAGCGATTTTGAAAAAAATATAAAAATTATTTGTTGAAAGATATCACTATTGACTTAGTTCGCTTATAATATTATTATTTTAAATAGAATTTAATTCTAGGAGGAAAAAAATGGACAGTGATTTGTCAGAAATGAAAGATTATGAAAAACAACCCGATGTTGGATTATCTGTTGGTAAAGAAGAAGAGAACAAACCTAGTGATAATTTTGATACTAGAGAAACCAAAATTTCCGGCGGCTGCGGTTCTTTTGAAGAATCTCCGGACTCTTTCTGATGAGAAATCTAGAATTATCATAAAAGCGGAATTATTTCCGCTTTTTTCTTTTTCTCGGTATCTATTATAATCGCTTTATTTCTAATATCTTCCGATAAGGATTTTTTTACGGAATAATTCAGGGAAGCTGATAAAAGCATTTTAATGAAAACATCATGAGAAACAATAATAATATCTCCATTTCTAAATCGTTTGATTGATTCTATAAATTTTTTTGCTCTTTCTTTAACATCTGAAAAACTCTCTCCTCTTTTATGTTTTCTTTTTAAAAGCGGTTGCTTCTCATATTCTTCCCAATTTATTTCTTTTTCCGTTTTTCCTTCCGCTATCCCTGCCTTCCTCTCTCTCAGAAGTTTGTTTGTTTTAACCTGAAGCTTTAATTCTTTTCCGATTATTTCTGCCGTGTCTTTCGCTCTTTCTAAATCGCTTGTCATTATGCCATCAAAAATCAACCCGCTTTTCTTTAAATTCTTTGCGATCTTTTTTGCGTCTTTCTTTCCTTTCTCCGTCAGTGTTCCAGGCAGGCTTCCTAGTATGATTCCTTTCTTGCCTTCCTCTGTTTCTCCATGTTTTATTAAAATCAGCTTCATGTTTCTAATCTATTCCATTTTATGCTATTTTTGTGATAATTGGCAACTTTTTTATGACTCCCAAAATTAAATTCAAATTCAATAAAAACCTTGATTTTAAAATGGCTTGGGAGTTTTATTCTCATCCTGAATTTGCCGGTAATAATTTTTGGCAGGAACGGGCTTTGTCTCACCACCCCCGCCTTCGCCAAATTGAAAATTCAAAGAACGAGAAATCTTTTCTTAAAAAATACATCTCTGATTTTTATGACTCTCATCGTGAAGAAATCATTTCTTTGAGTAAAAAAACCGAAAAATTTTGCGCCGAAAAACAAGACGCTTTCTTTCTTGAAACTGCTAAAATATTTAAAAATCATCCTTGGCCTAAAAAGAAATTTACCGGCTTCTTTTCAATTTTCGATTTCTGTCCTCGTTTTCTTGAAGACGGAAGTTTTCAGGTTTTTATTTACGATTCTAAAAATCTTCAGCTTTTTACGATTTTTCACGAAATGCTCCACTTTATTTTTTATAATTACGCCAAAAATAACTTTCCAAATGAGTTTAAAAAAATGGATACGGAAAAAGGAAAATTCTGGGATTTGGCGGAAATCTTCAATGTTGCTGTTCA
>JBAZJH010000002.1:0-206727 GCA_041651415.1 Minisyncoccota bacterium | reverse complement strand
TATCCGCTTTCCAAATTATCAATTTCGCGGCAAACACTCTTATCTTATTTAAGAATGATTGCCGAAAGAAAAACGGCGACAAAAAATCGGTATGAATTTGCGCCTGCCAAAAAATTCCCGAAAAAGTCTTCATTAAGAAACCGACAATTCCGGTTTCAAACGGGTCTTGTGTCGTTATCCTCCAATCGCTTCCCTCCTCTTCTATCACTCTTCCATATTTGAAAAAAGCTTTAAAAGGAACAAAAAATCTGCAAATTGAATAAACCGGATAAACAAAAACATTTTCTCTTATTCTTCTCTCCGTCCCTTTCTTTTTGGAAAAAAGAATTATATGAAGTTCGGAAAATAAATTTCCGTATTCTCTCATTCGCAAATATGCTTCGCTTCCTTCTCTTATTATTGATTCGTCCGTCGAAACCATTAAAATTTTCATTGCCAAATCTATATAAATTTTAATTTTAAATTTATATTAGATTTGAACACTCCGACCTCGCTTGCGAGCGTCGGAGGATTCAAATCTAATTTTCATTTATTATTTTAATGCTTCCATTGCAACTTTAATTAAATTTAAACTCAATCAAAACATTCAAAATTTTTTAAGAAATCATTTGCCGAATCTAGAAAGCTATATCTGAAAGAAAAATCGCTCGCTTCCCTTTCCGCTTCTTTTTGATTCTCTAAAATCTTAATCATCTTTTCTTTTATTTCTTCTTTGGAAAAAGGGTCGGCTAAAAAAATTTCCGGCAACTGCACTGATAATCCGTTTTCTTTTGATATTAAAACCGGCGTTCCGTTTGCCAAACATTCTAAAATAAAATTCGGATTATATTCTGTCCACGCCAAAGAAATTCCTAAACTCGCTTCCTTTAATAAAGCTTGAAGTCCTTCGCTGTCTTTTTTTCCTTCCATAATCGCTTTTCCCTCCAATTGTAGTTCTTTTATCTTTTTTTCCAAATTCTCTCTTTCTGGTCCGTCTCCGATTAGGATTAATCTCGCCGGCTTTATTTTCTCGCATATTTCTCTAAAAATTTCCAATATCCTCTCTAAATTTTTATATCTCACGAATCTTCCGGCAAAAACTATATTTCTATGACTTTCTGATTTAAAATGATTTTTTTCCTTTTTTATCTCAAAAACATTCGGCAGCAATTTTATTTTTTTATTCTTAATCCCGTAATACCTTTCATAAATATCTTTCATATTTAGAGCCGTCACAAAAATTGTTTCAGCCCTTCCTAAAACAAACTTCATCACTTTAAAAGTAAACGGCTTAAAAGAATTATAAAACCCGCCTTTATAGAATTGTTCCATTGTTCCGGAAAATTTTCCGCTCTCCGCCGCTCTTTCCCATAACAAATCCCCCCCTATTCTTATTAAAAATTTCTTTCTTAAAATCATTGCCGCAAGAGCCGCCGGCAACCCCGTCGCCGTTATATCTAATGCATAAATCGCTTCCGCTTCTCTCGCCGCCGTTAAAACTTTTATAAAATAAACAAAATGCCTTAGTCCTTTAATTATTTTTCTGGAAACAATTTTTGCTTCTGCGTTTTTTCCTTCTCCATAACTCACTGCCGAAACTCTTATTCCTCTCCTCTCTAGTTCTTTTTTCAATCCGAAAGCATAAGTCGCCGGCCCTCCCACGTCCGGCGGAAATATTCCTGTCGCTATTGTTATTTTTCTTTTTTTATTCATATTTTGTTAGAAATTAATCATTAAAAATTCTTAATTATCTTGCCTTGTTAAATTTATCTGACAAGTTGCTTCATTTAATATCCCTCCCATTCTTTTTGCTATATTTTCCCAATCATATTTCTTTGCCGTTTTTAATCCTCCTTCAATTAATTTTCTCCTTAAATTTTCATCTTCTAAAATTCTGTTTATTTTTTCCGCTAAATCTTTCGGGTCGTCAACTTTGCATGCCAATCCGTTTTCTCCGTCCTTTAAAAAATCTTTTATCCCGCCAACATAAGTCGCTACAACCGGCGTCCCTGCCGCCATCGCTTCAATAAAAACATTCCCGAATCCTTCCGTCCTGGATGGTCTCGCAAAAACATCGGCTATTTTATAATACTCAACTATCTCTTCCAGTTTTATTTCCCCCGCAAAAATAATCTCATTTTCTAAACCCAATTTATTAGCCAATCTTTCCAACTTTTTTATCTCTTTTCCTTCTCCCGCAATCAATAATCTCACTTTATGAACTTTATAACTTTTAACTTTAAACTCATTTATCGCTCTTATTAAAATATCTATCCCGTTTTTCTCCACCAACCTCGACACTGTCAAAATTATTTTTTCATTATCTTTTATTCCTATTTTTTCTTTATCTTGAATTTGAAATTCCGGATTTATTTGCTCCGCCGACTGGCGGATTGCTTTTTGGAATTTATTAAAGTCCACTCCGTTTGGCACAACCTCAATCGGACACTTTGCTCCGTATTTTACAGCAAAATATTTTAGATATTCGCTTATCGCCTGAACATAATCCGCCCTTTTGAAAATCATCTTCCAGACCGGATAAAAAATACCCACTTTTTTCAAAATATGCTTTTCCGAATCTCCCTCCTGTAAGGTCAAAATAAACGGCCATTTCGGTCTCAAAAGCTTCAAAAACAAGGCTCCAAACCCCCCAAAAGAGGCCATAATCGCCCATATAATCGGCTTTTCTTCGTTATCCGCCCCTTTTATCCTTAAAGCCTTAAAAACCCCTAAGAAAGGCAACAAATATTTATCCCAAAAACTGCCGATTCCCACTCTGTAAACATCGATATTCCCTACTCTTTCGAAACTTAAAAGCTCTTTTTTTAGCCTGGCCGTCACCATCGTAAAATCAAATTTATTTTGTTCATCATCGGCATAATTTTCCAGCCTGTCTGTTATTTCTTTCACGGCTACTTCCGCTCCTCCCACAAAAGGAAGATACGCCGTTGAAAAAATTATTACTTTTCTTTTTTTATTAGTCATTAGTAATTAAAAATTAGCTTGCCTCGTTAAATTTATTTAACGGGAAATTTTCTGTGTATATTTTTTCCGTTTCTCTTATCATCCTTTCTTCATTCAAATTTTCTTCCGCGAATTTTTCCGCTTTTTCCGCTCTCTTTTTCGCTTCTTCCTTATTATTTAAAATCTCTTCTATTTTTTCCGCCAAATCATTTTCATTTCCCGATCGGAATAGCCACCCTCTTCCATCTTCAACAATCTCTGTCATTCCTCCTGTCTTGCTTGTTAAAACCGGCGCTCCCGCTATCATTGCCTCAATCAAAGTATAAGGCAATCCTTCTTTCTTTGAAGGCAAAACAAACAAATTAAAAGCCTTCATAAGTTTGTAAGCATTTCCTATTTCTCCTAATAAAAATACCTCTTCCTCCAACTTTAAACTTTTAACTTTTAACTTTAGACTTTCTTTCTCATATCCATCCCCGATTATAAAAAATTTCACTTTTCTGTCATTCCCATCCGTCTCGCCAAAGGCTTGCCGAGGCGGACGAAAGCCTGCCTGCCGAAAGGCACGGCGAGAATCCATTTCTTTTATTTTATCAGCTGCTTTAACAAGCAACTGATAATTTTTTTCTTTCACCAATCTCCCAATCGTCCCTACCCAAATTTCATCCTGGTTATCTAAATTTTTTAATTGATTAGAAACTTGTCCCGTTGAAAATTCATTTTTAATCGGGATTAGAAATTCGTCATTAGAAATTATGCTTTCTATTTTCTTTCTCGCCTCTTCTTTCGAATAAAAATTCTTCCTGAAATAACTTGTATCCAGTCCGTTTAATATGGTTTTTAATTTTTTCTCTGGCGCGATTTTATATTTTAAAGCTAACTGTCTGTCATATTCCGAAACATTTATTATCGCGTCCTGAAAAAATCCGGCTATCCGATGCAAATAAATATAAAAAAATCTTTTTAAAAAAGATAAAGTTCCATCGGAAAAAACCCAGCCGTGCGCCGTAAAAATCACTTTTTTCACTCCGGCCGCTTTTGCGGCTATTGTCCCGATCACTCCCGCCTTCGAACTGTTCAGGTGAACAACATCCGGCCTCTCCTTTTTAAAAATTTTAAAAAGTTCAAAAAAAGCCAAAATATCCTTATAAAACAAAAAACCGGACTTGTTTCCAAGATTTTTCACTTTTATTTTCGCTTCCAACGCTTCTCCGTAATTTCCCGAAACTATTATCGGTTCAAACCTATTTTTGTCTATTCCCTTTGCTAATTGCTTGACATATTTCTGCGCTCCTCCTTCATCTCCTTTTGTCGCTACCAAAATTATTTTTTTCTTTCTTTCCATTTAATTTAATACCTTTTGTCAAGCCTTTTTATTCCAATTCATCCCTGCGCTAACGCGCGGGATTTTCGCTTAAAACTAAATGGACAACTTTTCTATCTCGCTCTTTAATTCTTGATTATTTGGGTCTAAAGCTAAAGCTTTCTTAAAATACAAAAGCGCCTTTTCCTTGTCTCCCAATTCTTTATAATATCCTCCGGCATAAATCAATAAACTCCCGTCGTTTGGCATATTTTTCAACCCTTCCTGAATCACTCCTTCCGCCTCCGCTTTTTTCTCCGTATAAAAACTTCTATAAAAATCGGCAAAATTTATATAAAAGCTCGTCTCTCCTTTTTCAAGCTCTAATGCTTTCTTAAAGTTTTCCTCCCCCTCTATATTATCTTTTAAATACATTCCGTAAAGATTTCCCAAATTGTAATAAATCGAAGAATTTGTGTCATTCAAATACTTTGCGTATTCCCATGCATCTCTTGCTCCGATATAATTATTGAAAAACTTTTTTATCATTCCCACTTTTATCCAATCATCAATATTTCCCGGGTCTTTTTCTAAAGCGTTCTTTAATCTTGAAAGTTCCGCTTTTGAATCATTCAACATTTTTTCCGGAACCTTGCCGATAAAAGCGTCATTTCCTATTTCGCTTAAATCTTGCCCTAAATAAGGAGTAAAAGTGTCTAAAGGTTCATCCTTTATTTCTTTTATCTCCGCTCCGGACACTGTTGATGTCGCGTTTAAAATTCCCTCCAGCTCTGAAAAGTTAGGATTTTTTTCTTCTTCCTTATTTTTAAAAAACTTTCCTCCTAAATAAATAGAAACTGCTAAAACTGCAATTAAAGAAACTATTATTGTCTTTTTCATAATAAGAAACTTATCAGAAACCGCTCACAAAAACAACCCCGGCTTTTCAGTCGGGGTTGTTTCTCCTTTGGGTCTTTAACCAAAAGATGTTTCTTCTTTAACTCAAATTACGGAGTTAAAGTCTCGGAATCCATACCGGCAGCCGGTAATCCTGATACTGCATAACCGTTTGACCAGTCATAAGTCGAAACGCCAGAAGTGGTCGTTGCGTTGTCTGACCAAATAAAGTTATTCATTTCAGATGCATGAATTATCGTTGCTGTCGTTGCGAAAGCATATCCGCTTTCCGCAGCTGATGTACCGCTAAAGGTATCAGCCGCTGTAGCGGCAGTATGATTTTGCGCCGAGCTGATAGCGTATGTATCTCCCAAGAGATTAACGCTCAATGTCGTTGTCGCAGTCTTTCCGGTTATATCTCCAACCAGTTTGAAGTAACGAGTCTGTCCGGCTGAAACCTGAATAGCTTCCGCCGTCGAACCAGTTTCTGCTACTGGATTGAAGCGAACCTCAAATTCTCCGGTTGAAGCCGCTCCCGCCACCGCTAAACCGTCATTGTTTAACAGTCCGCTTGTGCCGTAAGCTGTTTGGCTGAACGAAGAATCCGAATATCCGTAAACCTTGAAAGATGTTGTCCTGTAAGAAATAGCTGAATCTCCACCCTGTGACGCTGTGTCAAAGGTGAATTTATAAAGTCCTACTCCTCCGGTTGACGGAGCTGAAACCGAGAACTTGTAAAGTGTTCTCGCGCTTCCGGTTACGAGTGTTCTCTCTGAAGATGTTAAATCAATCTTCGCGAGAGTCGGAACCGCTTTATAAATTTTGACTCCGCTTGAAGCTGTATCTGCTCCCGAAGCGTAAACTGTCGTTCCGGAAGATGATCCAACTCCTTTTGTGTTGCTATTTGCTCCGGTTTTATCATCGGTATCAAAGTCAACTTTGATAGTATGCCCAGGTCTTGCCGGTTGGTCAGTTCCCATCTGAGCGACATCCGCCTTAATAGTTAAGACTAAATCGCTGTTCTTTGGAACTGTCACTCCGGTCAAAGTCATTGTGGCATAATCGCCGACAAATACCGCTTCTCCTACCGCGCTCGTTCCTCCTGTTAACCATCCCGTGACTTTCACTAAGTCCTGCGGAGTATTTGAAGCTGTGCTCGTCAACTGCAAAGAAATCTGAGAAACGTTAATGTCTTCATTTGTAGACGTAAGTTTCAAAGCCGAAACGATATTGTTGGTTGTGTTGGCATTGATGAGTTTAAGCGACGGACTTGAAGAATCAAGCGCAATCGCTAAAGCTCCCGCTCCCGCCATTGTCATTATCTGTCCATTCGAATCGGTTATTCCTTCTGTTATATCTTGGCCTGAAGTAAGTCCGGTTGAAACCACTCTTCCGGCTGTGTTTTCCAATCCGAAAGCGTAGGTTGTTCCAGTTCCGTTAGCCGCGATATCGCATTTCCAATCCAAGGTCTTTGTTGTTCCCTTAGTGATTGTGAGTCCGGTATCAAAAGTAACGGTTATGTCTTCTCCTGCCGCATTATTGTTTGTCGGATTAGCAACATTGGTTCCCGTATTGAGAGCTGTTGTTCCATCCCACATCTGACAATTTGTCAGGTCATCGGCTGTATTCGCTGTTCCAAGAGTTGATAACTCCGGATACATTGAATTTACTCTCACATCTTCTCCGGAACCTGTCGCGTCCAAAACATATTTCGCGAATGTGAATTTAGTCACGCCGCGAACTACTGATTGAGCAACCGGTGTCGCTGAAGTAGATATTGAGAGAGATGCTCCCTTAATTGTCATCGTACTGGCTGTTACTGCCGTTGAAGGACTTGGAGTAATTGTCTGTCCAGTTGTCACACCCTTAACTGTTGTCCATCCCGAAGGAGTAGTGGAAGCCGAAACTGTCATGTCATTTGAGAAATCAGTTCCGATTTTTCCTTTAAGAGTGTAAATAGTCTTTCCCACTGGGAAAGTGACCGTGTCAGAGAACGTTGCTGTTCCGACAGTGTCTTCCGCTGTTCCTACGCCATCAACTGGTCCCGCGACCACGTTTCCGCTCGCGTCAACCAAAGTAATGCTCGTAATATCTTCCGGGTCAGCTGCCGCTGTATCGCTTCCGATATAGAGATTGAAGATCATTGTAGCTACAGAAACTTGTTCTCCTTTTACATCAACTTCAAAACCTCCAAGCGCCTGGTCGGACAAATTGATAGCAATATTTTGAGCTGCCACTGAAGCCGCTTTAGATACTGTCAAAGTTCCAGCCGAAACCGTTACTTGGAAAGCATCCCAGTTCGGCTGAGCCGCATGGAAATTTCCATCATCGGCGCTAGCCGCTACTTCTGAAGCTGAAGGAAGAATTCCATATCCATAAGTCTTTCCTGTTAACTGGATATCGGCATAGCGATAAAGGTCAAAGTCGATAGTTCTTGCTGAACCCCCGACTACATCTCCCTTAAGCACTATTTCCTTGTAATTTCCTTTGGTAATTGTGATTCCGCTTCCAAAAGATGCTGTGTAGTAATCATTGCTGTAAGTCGTGTCATAAGCCGTTCCGTCAACATAAATTTTGACGTTCTCAAGGTCAGTTTCCGAAGCGGAACCTGATTGGTTGAACTTGGCTGACTTCATCAAAATATCTTCCGCTGAACCGGCTGTAACTTTCACAGCTGAAAAGGTATAGGTTTTTGTTCCTACTTCCTTTGTCTGTGAGCTTCCCGGGTCGGTTGAACCTCTTGTTAAGGTTGCTGTTCCGATAGAAAGCGTGCTGTTAACAGTCATCACTGTTCCTACCATTGGGAAACTGCCATTGACTTTTGTCGTTCCCGCATCAACGGAAACTAAAGTCAAGCTTGGTTTTTGTCCTTCGTAGGAATTCTGGTCACTGTCGGAATCTCCAGCCAAAGTTATCTTTTTGCTGGTTCCGGCCTTAACTACGAATGAATTTGTCAATTTTGCTTGATGAATGGAATTGAAGGTTTTTGAATCTCCGATTCTGACTCCATTTTCATCAAGAGCGATAACACCGGAAAAAGCTGAGTCAGATGACTGACCGCTTCTTTCCACTGTTAAAGAGCTCACCGTCACATCTCCATCCGCCGAAGCGGTAAAGACTAAATTCGTGAAAGGCTTGCTCGCGAAGCTTTCTCCAAAGAGGCTCGCCTCCGGCTGAGTTGAATCCAAAGCTACTGTCAAACCAGATCCGACAGCTGTCGTTGTTGTGGTTGTTGTTGTAGTTGTTGTTCCTGTTGTTGTTGTCGTTGTTCCGGTTGAAGCAACTTCAGTATATTTAGCTCTTGAAATTGTGCCGAAGTATCCCGCCGCTGGAGAAACTCCTTTTGCCGCTTGCCATTTGGCAACCGCCGCTTTTGTTAATGAACCAAAATATGTTGATTCATTTCCAGGCGAACCGGCTCCGGTCGTGGCAATCGTATATCCGCTAGCATTAAGGTATTGCTGCAAGCACTTCACATCAGCTCCTGTCGAACCCACTGTGAGGGAGCGGGTGAAAGAGCACGCAACTGAAGTTCCTGTAGTTGTTCCTCCTGCTGCATTTAACTGCGCTTGTAACTGCTGTATTTGAGCAAGCAAAGCCGCAATCTGTGACTGCAAATCAGTCGTTGATTGAGCTTGTGCCACTGGAACTGCCATTGCCGCTCCAGAAAGCCAAACCACAGTAGTTAAAGAAAGCGCTATAGAAACCAATTTTTTACTCATTTTACTTTCTTTTTTTTCGTTATCTAGTGTAATTAATTCTAAATTTATAATGTATAATTTTCTGGAAAGTTTGTGACTAATTATCGACCAAACCGCTGACCTTGTGAGGGTAAGAGATAGGGTTAAATAAGCAACAAACCCCTAATATCAATAATGAAAAGCCCCGTTCCTGGAACGAGGCTTTTCTCTATTTAAATCTTCATTTAATAGAGCTTTTAAATAAGGGGAAAAATCCCCTTATTTATGTTCTCAGCCTCACACCAAGAACTTCTAACACCATTTTAATATGCTAAAACCGCTTCTGATACTAACAAATTCAACAATCAAAATCAATAGTTACTGAAATTTCTGATTTTCACTAATAATAAACGAAAATAAATCTTTTTAGTTACTCTATTTTACCCCTTTAGTTATGAAAATTCCTGCCCGCCACCTATTCGCCGACAAATTAGCGCTTTACCTTCTTCTTATATTAAAGTTGCCGATTAGCCCTTTTATGAGAGATTGTTTCTACTCTTATTTAGCTGTTTTTAGTTATTATTTCCTTTTTTTCGCCGTATAGAAGTTGTCGCAGACAACTACCTTACTACCACCTTCCCTCTCCCCTAACCCAAAAAGTAAAAGATAATAACTAAAAAAATGATGGCGATTAGCCCTGTTTTTTTAGTTATTATCTTTTACAAAAGTATTAAAGTATTACAGAAATTCTTAGTTTTTCTCCTATCACCCTTTACTCTTTCTCTCTTTTTAAAAACTGATAACAAAAACAGTCTCGAAAAACGATTGGTGATTAGCCCTGTTTTTCGAGACTGTTTTTGTTATCTTTTTCTACAATAAATCAGTTTTCTTCTTCCTATTTCACTTTCACCCTATAAAACGTCCCCGGTCCGCTACTCCCTATTTTTTCCACTTTCTTCTGCTTTGAAAGCCACTCTAAATCATATCTTAATGTTCTTTCACTGCAGTTCGGAAAAAAAGTTGATAAATCTTTTAAAAAACAAATTCCGCTCTGTTTTATCCTATTTAGTATATCTTCTCTCCTTTTTAATGTTCCATCTGGAAATTTTTCCAAATTCCGAACTTCCGAACCCTCTTGCCGAATTGCCGAATTGCCGAATTCCGAACTAACGAAATCCCTGTCTTTTTCTAATAATTCAGACTTATCTAAAATCCCTTCTTTGAAGAAAATATTTCCTTCTTCCTCTTTCTTGTTTAAAACTAAAGGAAATGGCTTTGATAAATCTTTTTTTAAAAATTCTCTTGCGCCTGTTTTTTCCTTCTTCTCTTTTTCTATTATTTCTTTTAAGTTATTGAGCTCTTCTATCAAAATCTCCCTGTTTTCATAATCTAACAATCCTATATCGGAAGAAAAATAGATTAAACCGCTTAGAAATTCCCTATCTTTGACTGCTTTTTCTAAATCACCATTATAAACATCTTCCAATAAAAAAATCGCGTATTCGGCAATTTTTTTGGCAACAGAAACTCTTTTGATCTGTTCGGAAATCATAAATAAAGCGTAAGAAATTCTATATGTCTCCTTTTTAAAATTTTCCGAACTCATGTCTAAAATATATTCCTCCTCTTCTTTTAGGTCAAATCACTATTATCACCCCCTCTCTTCTTAAAAAATTAGTCTGGATTAAAAGTGGCTCTGAAAAGCAGCTTGTTCGCCTTTGGCGGAATTAGTGATTAGCCCTCTCTTTATTTCTTTAAAAAAGTTGTCGCAGACAACTTCCTTATTATCACTTCTCTTCTCTAAAAAATAAAAAGAAACATAAGAAGCAAAAAATAGATTTAAAAAATGATGGCGACTAGCCCTGTTTTTCAAATCTATTTTTTGCTTTATTTATTTTATCTCAAAAATAACTTCCTTTTTATTTTCGAATCTTTTTTCGAATCTTTTATCCTGCCCCAAATACCAATAAACTGCCGGATTTTGTTCTTTCTCTAAAAACACATATCTTGCTTTAAAATCATTTTTTAAAACCTCATAAGTATCTTCGAGGTCTTCTACTTTACACTCTTCTTTCCCGCATGTTTTCTTCGTTACTAAATCAAGAGAAAGATAGTGGAATTTCCAATATAAATCTTTATTGTAAATATATTGGAATATCGGGTCCAGTCCTCCGATATAATAATTTTTCTGATTCCAAAAAAACATCTCCGAAAATTTCGACCAGTTTAGATTGAAAGCAATATCTCCTTCCCCGCTATTCTCCTTTAGCCACAAAGACGCTTCTTCCAATTCATCTGGCAAAAAAGCATCTTCCCTCATACTTATGTCATTTTTATAAGAAGAATAAAAAATCAGTCCGATAAAAAACACGGCTAAAATTATTTTAAACACTCCTTCTGCCGCCTCCTTTGTTTTATAAAAAACTTTTGGAAATATATAAGTCAAAACTCCTGCCGAAAAAAGAATGGAAAAACCGGCCCAAAAATCATAAGCCCTCCTTGCCGAGAACATCATTAAAAAGAAAAAAATTATGGACAAAATAAAACTCGCCGTTAAAAATGTTTCTTCTTTTGTCCCCTCTTCTCCTTTCCTTTTTATTTTTTCAAAATAAAACTTCAAAAAAACCGCTACTGAAAATATAAAAAGCAGCAATATCGGCAAAAAATTCTTAAATAAAGTTATCCATAAGAGCGGCTCATTTTCTGCGCCGAAAAGAAGAGGAACACCCGCTTGCTTTATTAGCGACAAATCAACTATCTGGATATAAACCAATTTTCCCGCCGCCCAAAAATCCGGTCGCGCTACCCATCCTAGTATTACCCCCGTCATTACTCCTATTCCCTTCCGAAAATCCGCCTTCTTTTCTATTATTAGTTTCGCTAAAAAATAAAAAACATACATTAATAAAGGAACAAAAAAGAAATTAAAATGAATCCAGCTTATCAAGAATGAAATAATCGCCGCCATATAAATTGACCCTCTTGATAAAACCGATAAAAGCAAAAAAGACAGCGCTGTTGAAACAACTTGCGGTCGGACCATTAAAAACCTGTATAGAATATTTGGCGCTGAAAATAAATAAAAAAACGGCCAAATAAACGGCCAAACCGTTTTTTCTCTTCTAACTGTTAAATAAAATATTAAAAGCCCTAAAAAAGTGAATATCGCTCCCGCCGCTTTTATTCCCATTCTCAAATCGGAAAAATAAGTGAAAGGTAAAAGCGCCATAAAAAATCCCCACCAGGAAGAAACTCCGTAATCTCTAATACTTGAAAAATAAGCGTGGGAAAACTCCGTATTAAAAATTCCCTCCATTCGAAGTCTCCACGCCTCTCTTATATAAAAGAAGCTGTCATTATCGGCAAAATTTTCATAAAAAAAATGAAAGAAGAAAGAAATCGCCAAAAGAAAAACTATAAAACAAGCTTCTTTAAACCTTTCCGATTTTAAAAATTCTAAATCCTTCACTTTTTAAACTTTATTGACTTTACGAACTTTAAAACTTTTAAATTTTAATTCACCGTCCATTTGGAAAAAGCCAAAATCATTAAAAAGACGAAAATAAAAGCGGTAAAAATTAAAAGCATTCTTCTGTAATCGACTTTTTTTTCTTCAATTAAAGGAACGAATTCCTGAAACGCAACGGAAAAAATAACCGCTATCGCGCTCTCGCTGATTACTCCTACCGGCAGCATTCTTATAGCCCAAACTGCCTCTAAAATTATAAAAGTGGAAAACAAACTGAAAACTCCCGCCTTTTCCTTTTCTTTAAATAATAATGAAAAAGAATCAAAAAAAATAAAATAAATTCCAAAAGTTAGGAATATAAACAAAGAAAGATGAGCTTCATAAAAGAAATCCGCCCAAAAGAAAACTATAAAAATCAAAGCAAGAATAACAAAGCTCAACGGCTTGTATATTTCTTTTCTATGAATAAAGGCTAAATTTTTCAATCCCAATATGGCAAAAAGTCCTAGAAAAACAAGAATCCCTAAAAAATGCCAATACTCCGGAAAGAAAAATAAGGCAAAATACGAAGAAAAAATAAAAGAGAGAAAAGTGAGAAAATAAGAAACGGAAGAATTTTGAGCGCTATAAAAAAAAAGAAGCAAAGAAAGCGTTATAAAAACCCAAGCGGACGCTTGCGTAAAAATTACCGCTAAAAAAGCGGCCTTAATGGCTAAATACAAGTGCTCCTCCCTTAAAATCAACTTTAATCTTTGCGCCATGTTTTATCTCTCCTTTTATAATTCTATCCGCTAATTCGTCCAAAATCACCTTTTGCACCATTCTTTTAACCGGTCTTGCTCCAAATTCCGGGTCAAACCCTCTTTCCGCTATATGCCTTTTTACCGTGTTATTGAAAAACAATTTTATTCCTCTCTTCAAAAGCTTTTCTTCTACTTCTTTCAATTGCAGTTCCACTATTTCTTTTACATTATCCGGCGTTAGGGGATTGAATATTATTATATCGTCAATTCTGTTTAAAAATTCCGGTCGGAAATAATCTTTCAGAGACACCATTATGTTGTTTTTATATTCTTTTTCCTCCTTTTCTTTTTTATCTTCCGATAGCGAAGCAAAACCGATAGAAGACATTTCTTTTATTATCTCACTTCCTGCGTTTGAAGTCATTATAATAATCGTGTTTTTAAAATTCACTGTTCTTCCTTTACTGTCCGTCAATCTTCCATTATCAAGAACCTGCAGAAGAATATTAAAAACTTCCGGATGAGCTTTTTCTATTTCATCGAAAAGTATCAAACTATATGGTCGATGCCTCACAATTTCCGTCAGCTGTCCCCCTTCGTCAAAACCGACATATCCCGGAGGCGAACCGATTAGTTTTGAAACCGCATGCCTTTCCATATATTCGGACATATCCACTCGAATAAGCGCCTTCTCGTCATTAAACATAAAATTAGCTAGCGTCTTTGCCAGTTCTGTTTTTCCCACTCCCGTCGGCCCTAAAAACATAAAAGAACCCGATGGTCGATTTTCATCGGATAATCCCGAGCGCGCTCTCCTTAAAGCTTTGGCGATCACTTCTATCGCCTCTTTTTGGCCAACCACCCTTTCTTTTAAAACCTCTTCCGCTTTTGTCAGTTTTTCCGCTTCTCCTTCCAGCATCTTTGAAACCGGAATTCCTGTCCATCTGGAAACCACCGCCCCGATATCCTCTTCATCCACCGCTTCCTTTATAAACTGCTCTTCTGCTCCTTCCTTTCGGCTTTTCTTTTCTCCCCATAAATGTTTTTTCTCGAAAGTCTTCAATTCTTTTTCCGCTTCCGGCAACTCTCCGTATAAAACTTGCGCCACTCTTTCTAAATTTCCTTCTCTCTCCGCCACTTCCGCCTCGAATCTCAAATCATCGAGTTTTTGCCTTAAGCTGTGATATTTTTCAAAAGTTATTTTCTCCGCATGCCATTTTCCTGATAATCCGTCGTTTTTTTCTTTCATCTCCGCCAACTTTTCGTCTATTTCCTTTAATCTTTTTTTTGCGACATCTTTGTCTTCTTTTAAAAGCGCTTGCTTTTCTATTTCAAGCCGCGTAATTTCTCTTCTCACTTTGTCTATTTCTTTTGGCAAGCTTTCTGTTTCCAATCTTCTCGCTGCCGCTGCTTCGTCTATCAAATCCACCGCTTTATCAGGCAAGAATCTGTCCATAATATACCTCGCCGACAAATTCACCGCCGCCTGAATCGCTTCGTCTTTTATTCTCATTCCATGATGAATTTCATATTTTTCCTTCAGTCCCCTAAGAATCGCAATACTGTCTTCAATCGTCGGCTCCTCCACGATTATCGGCGCAAATCTTCTCTCTAAAGCTGGGTCTTTTTCAATATATTTTTGATATTCTTTTATTGTTGTTGCCCCGATAGCTCGAAGTTCTCCTCGCGCAAGAGCCGGTTTAAGCAAATTAGAAGCATCCACCGCTCCTTCCGCCGCTCCCGCTCCGACAATTGTGTGAATTTCATCTATGAATAAAATTAATTTTCCTCCCGATTGCTGGATTTCTTTCATGAAAGATTTTAGTCGGTCTTCAAATTCCCCTCTGAACTTTGTTCCGGCTATTAAAGACCCTAAATCAAGCATTATGATTTCTTTATTTTTTAATGTTTCCGGCACGTCTCCTGTCACGATTCTTTGCGCCAGCCCTTCCACAATCGCCGTTTTTCCCACTCCCGGCTCCCCGATTAAAACCGGATTATTTTTTGTTCTTCTTGATAAAATTTGGATTAATCTTCTTAGTTCCTCGTCTCTTCCAATCACCGGGTCTAATTTTCCTTCTTTGGCTTTTTGCGTCAAATTAACGGAATATTTTTCTAAAACTTGAAACTTGTTTTCCGGCGTTTCGTCCGTCACTCTCGCCGTTCCTCGAAGTTGGGAAAGCACTCGAAGCGCCGCTTCCCTTTTTAATCCGAAAGAATCTAAAATCTTTTTTGCTTCCGTTGGCACTTCCATGATCGCAAACAGCAAATGCTCGCATGAAACAAATTCGTCCTTCATGGAAAAAGCTATTTTCCCCGACCGGTCCAAAATCTGCATTACCTCGTTTGAAAGATAAAGCTGTCCGACTGAAGAATTTGTTACTATCTTCGGCAAAGTCTTGAGCGCTTCCTCAACTTGCGCCTCTAAATTTTCTACTTTCACTCCTGAACGAATTAAAATCGGATGGATTAAAGTCGTCGGGTCAGCCATTAAAGATGCGATTAAATGAAGGGCTTTCATCTCCCCATGGTTTTCTCTTTGCGCCAGCTCCTGCGCGTTTTGCAAAGCTTCTTGGGCTTTTATGGTAAATCTATTGAATTGAGGCATATTTTATATATTTTAGTCACTGAATTTGTTGAAGGGCTGTCTTGATTAAGTTATTTTGCCCCCAATCTTAAAATCTTTTTTATAATAAAACAAAAAACTGCTAATTGCAAATAGAGAACCTTTGCTTTATATTGAATAAAATATTCATATGTTTAATACGGAAGAGATAAGGAAAAACTTTCCTGTTTTAAGCGGAAAAAATCCGCCGGTTTATTTTGATTCCGCCTGCGGCTCTTTAAAACCGAGAGAAGTTATAGCATCCATCGCGGAATATTATGAAAAATATCCTTCCTGCGCCGGCCGTTCTTTTCATCGCCTTTCAGCTCTTGTTGGCAAAAAAGTTGCCGAAGCGAGAAAAACCGTTGCCGGCTTTATCGGCGTCCGTCAGGAAGAAATCGTTTTTGTTAAAAACACCACTGAAGCCGTTAATCTTGTCGCCCGTTCTTTTCCTTTTAAAAAAAATGATGCTGTTCTCATTTCCGACAAAGAACATAATTCCAACTTTCTTCCTTGGAAATTATTGGCTGAAGAAAAGAAAATCAAGCTTCTGATTTTTAAAACTGACGGAGGCGGAATTGATTTAAAAAAATTTGAGGATATTTTTCAAAAAAATAAAAACATTCGGCTTGTTTCTCTTTCTCTTGCTTCCAATCTTGACGGCCTTTTTATTCCCGCTTCAAAAATCGGTAAAATTATCAAAAAATATAAAGCTCATCTTTTTCTCGACGCCGCCCAAGCTCTCCCTCATAAAAAAATTGACGCTAAAAGCTTGAACGCCGATTTTCTCGCTTTTTCCGGGCACAAGCTTTATGGACCAACCGGCATTGGCGTTCTTTATATAAAAGACCTGATTAAAAATCAGGCTGGTTTAAAACCGTTTTTGGTCGGCGGCGGCGCTGTCGATGAAAAAAATAATTTTCTCTCCGGTCCGGAAAAGTTTGAAGCCGGACTTCAAAATTACTCCGGCATTCTCGGTCTGAAAACCGCCATCAATTTTCTTGATAAAATCGGCATGAAAAAAATAGAAGAATATGAAAACGAACTTCTTTGTTTTTTAACAGAAGAACTTGAAAAAATTCCTCGTCTCAAAATCGTTAACGAATCGCTAAAAAAAGATTCGGAAACCCGCGCGCCCATCGTTTCCTTTTTTATTGAAAATATTGATTCCCATTCCCTCGCCATCCGCTTGGACCAAAAATACAATATCGCCGTCCGTAGCGGCTTTTTCTGCAATAATCACTACTTTCAAAAAGAAAAACTTAAAAAAGCCGTCCGCCTTTCTCTTTCTTTTTATAACACTAAAAAAGAAATCGAATATTTTATCCGCTGTCTCAAAAAAGAATTGGTTAAATAAAACCCCTCATCCGTGAGGTCGTGAAGTTTTATTTTCTTTCCTCTAACACTGGATAAAGAAAAATTTCTTTTCCTTCTCTGTAAACTTTTATTCCCACTCTTTCTCCTACTTCATGTTTTCTGATTAGCGACAAGAGCGAATGGTCCAAATCTATCTTTTCTCCTCCGATTTCCAAAATCACGTCTCCTTCTTTAAGTCCTGTTTTTTCTGCCGGCGAGCCCGCTGCTATCGCCGCTTCTCCATTTTCTCCTTTTATTATCAAAGCTCCGTAACTATAAGGAATATTTTTTTGCTTCGCGTCTTCCTCGTCTAAAATATAATATCTCACTCCGATATAAGGAGTTGATATTTTCCCCGTCGCCTTCACTGATTCAATCGCTTTCTTTGCCATATTTATCGGAATGGTAAAAGCGATATTCTCCGCTCCCGACGCTATCGCCGTGTTTATCCCTATCACTTCTCCTCGCAAATTTAAAAGCGGTCCGCCGGAATTTCCCGGATTTATCGCCGCATCCGTTTGAAACACGCCTTCTATTGTTTCTCCTCCGCCGTTTCCATCCGTTGCCGTTACTGTTCTCGCCAGTCCCGATATCACTCCGACTGAAACCGTATTTCTGAATTCCCCAAGGGCATTTCCGATAGCAATCGCCGTTTGTCCCAATTTCACGGAATCCGAATTTCCCAGCTTGACTGTTTTAAGTCCCGAAACGCTTGCTTTCACAATGGCAATGTCCGCAAGCGGGTCTTTTGCCAAAACTTTTGCTTCATATTTTTTCCCGTCATTGGTTAAAATCGTATACGAAGCTGTTTCATCGCTTACCACATGCTTGTTTGTCAGAATCAGCCCGTCGCTGGAAACCAAAAACCCGCTTCCTCCGCCCACCTCCTGTTTCTTTGTTCCTTTTTGGCACGGTTGCATATATGTCCCTTCTGGTAATTCCAAAAATTGTCTAAACTCTTGCGGTATATTTGAGAATAAATCAACTGGACAATTTTCTATCACTGGCAAATCCTTTGTTACTATAATAGAAACAACTGCTGGGTCAGCTTCATCCACTGCCGCTATCACCGCATTTTCATAATCCGCCGCCGGCTTGTATAAAATCTCCTTTTCTGCCTTTTCGCTGTTTTTTGTTTCGGTCGTCGCTTCTTCCACGTTTTTTTCCAATATCTTTTCTTTCAAAGCATCCTGCCCTTCTTTTACGCTTTCGCCTATCGGTTGAAGTTTCTCTTTAATGGAACCGAAAAAGTCTGTTATAAAATTTGCTTGAACGGAAGATGGCAGAACAAGCGCCTGCGTCGCTAAAACTCCCGCTAAAATTACGCTGAACCAAAATATTTTTTTTCTCATCTTTTTATTTTTTTTGCTTTAGACCTTATCATATAATTATACTAAAAAAAGTTTTCTTTGTTTCACCGCTTCAAATTGCCTCTTTGTTTTTAAAACAAACTCTGGCTTTTTATCATCTCTCCTTCGTTAAAATTCAAGTTTACTCTTTCGTTTTCTCCTGTCACTCTGTTCGGCACTAAGAGATATCCTTGCTTTTTTGCCAAATCATAAACCTCTTTTGTCACTCTCACGTCCTGCAAACAATATTTTTCAAGTTCTTCCATTTTCCCTTCCTTATATAATCTTATTGCTTCCAGTCCGCTTTCATATGTTTTTTCCATTCCCACGTTTGTTTTAGCCAGCAAATTTAAACTTATTCTCCTTCCGGCCGTCATTTCTATTTCATCCAGAATATCCAGCCTTGGAATGGAAAAAAAATTCATCTCAAAATATTTATCCATCACCGGCACGTCAAATCTTGTAAGGCCAAACCCCACAATTAGTCCCGCTCCTTTCAAAAATTCTTCCAATTCCTTGAATTGGTCTTCAAAAAAAGAAAAATATTTGTCTTTATTATAAGAGTAAGCGCCCACAAAAGACGCCTGCAGGTCTTTTATAAATTGCTGTCCGCCGACATCCGCAAAAGAATTCTTTGTTTCTATATCTAATACTATTTTATCCATTTTATTATTTTTTAACTTCTATCTTGCTTTAACACTCTACAAAAAACTTGAGTTTTTTGCAAAAACGCCTTAATCTGAAATTAGAATTTTTATCTAATCTAATTAGGAAAGGCTGAAAGAAATGGACATTAAAGATAGCAACATCTCCTCTATTGTTTCCGACAAAACACCCCGCATCACTAAAAATGCGTCAGAAGCGGACATCCTTCCAACCAAAAAAGAGATAGAGGACTATGAAAAACTTATTCATCTTTTTGGGGTTCCTTCCTCTTTTCTGGAATTTGGACCTAAACTCTTTTAAAAAGCTCTGACTTTAAAGTCGGAGCTGTTTTATTATCGCCTCACCCCCTTATTGAAAAATAAACTAAAAATAAGTCGTCGCAGACGACTCCCTTATTATCACTCTCCCCTCTTT
Organism: Minisyncoccota bacterium; assembly: GCA_041651415.1. Taxonomy (GTDB): domain Bacteria; phylum Patescibacteriota; class Minisyncoccia; order UBA6257; family XYB1-36-10; genus JAQVXM01. Next base: position 187,302 of record JBAZJH010000002.1, on the reverse strand, counting down.
ATAAAAAATGAAACTCCACGGCCTTACGGCCGTGGTATCCTGAGTTTCTCACCCCCCCCTAAAGGCGGGGTTTATTAAATCTTTACCGCTTCAACTCCCTAGCTAACGCGCGGGGTTTTCGCGAAGATTTAATAAATAGAATCAGAAACTATCTTTCAAAATGATGGTGACTAGCCCTGTTTTGAAAGATAGTTTCTGGTTCGATGTAAACTCATTACTATCACCATTCTCTCCTCTTTTAAATAAAAAAAGAAAAAAGTCCTGAAAAACGATTGGTGATTAGCCCCGTTTTGAAGGACTATTTTTATTTCTTTATTCTTCAACCCTTTATTATCTTATTTACTTCTTTCTTTATTTTTTTTAACTCTTCTTCACTTTTTGCTTCCACATTTAACCTCGTCTTATCTTCCGTCCCTGATTTTCTCAAATTAAACCACCAATTTTTTCCTGAAATCTTTATCCCGTCAATCTCTGAAATTCCCTCTTTTTTAAATTTCTTTTTTATTTTTTCTTTTATCTTTTCAAAATTTTCTTCTGAAATTTTAAAATTCTTTTCCTCCGTCTTAAAATACGGGTCTGCCTCCTTCACGGCTTCGCTCAATTTTTTCCCGCTCTTTTCTAAAATCTCCAATAATTTTAAAAAAGCGAAAACCGGGTCTTCTGTGTAAAAATTCCTTTTGAAATAAATATGCCCGGAATGTTCTCCTCCCATTTCCACCCCTTCTTCCCTCATTTCTTTTTTTATGAATATATGCCCCGTTCTTGTTTCTATGAACTTATCGGCGTTTTCTTTCACTGCCATTCCCACATTCACATTTCCGACAAATCCTTTCGGTTTTATTCCTTTTATAAGCGCCGCTAAAATAGAGCTTGGATTTATAAACTTTCCTTTTTCATTAAAAAAAACGATTCTGTCTCCGTCCCCGTCAAACATCACCCCCAAATCATCCCTGCTTTGCTTCTTTTTTCTGTCATTCCCGCGCAGGCGGGAATCTATTTCTTTTTCTATCTCTTTCCAATTCTTTTTTTCCAAAGGATTATCGTTATGCCCGCATTTTTCAAAACAAATCTTTTCTGCTTTTATTTTTGGCAGTTTTTTTAAAACCTCATTCAAAATTTTCCCCGTTCCTCCCCCGCTTGCGTCTATCGCCACTCTCCATTCTTTTTTTATTTTTATTTCCTTCACTAAAAAATCCGCGTATTTTTCAAGATAATTTTTTTTTATTTCTTTACCCCTCATACTGTCATTCCTGCGTAGGCAGAAATCCACTTTTTTATTTAAAATTCCCGTTTTATTATAAATTAGAAATTCTTCATTCATCATTATCTCCTTCAACTCTTTTGGTTCAATCGGTTCCGTCCCGTTTTTTGCAATCTTAAATCCTGTATAGTTTTTGGGAAGATGCGAAGCTGTCACCATAATCGCCCCATCCGTTTTTTCAGTTCCGCTTGCAAAATTATGAAGCGGTATTGTCGCTTCTCCCCCGTCAGTAACCTCCGCTCCGTTTTTTATAAGCTCCCTTTTTAAAATCGCGTAAGCTTTTTTTGAAACATTTTCTTTGTCCCTGCTTATTAAAATCTTTAAACTTCTATTCTTGGAGTGAAACCGAAAGATATTTACATCCTGAGTCCGTCGAAGGATTACATTATTCAAATACTCCAAAAACGCCCCCGCAAAATTCGTCACAAACTCCTTGTCTATTTCTACTCCCCATTTTCCTCTTATGTCGTATTCCTTAAAAACATCCTCTTTTGTTTTCATTGTTGTTTATTATATCTTCTTTAGCCATTCATTAGAAATTCTTGATTAGTCATTATATAATATAATCATTCATTATATGTTTGATATTTATTTATTGTAATTTGTTATTTTTACATTTATGTCTCGCCGCAAGAAAAAACAAAAAAAAGACGATTATGATGAAGAAGGCGGAAAATTGAGCTTTCTTCATCCTGACTCTAAAAAAGTGATTGTTTCCATTATTCTTTTTGTTATCTCCGTTATTCTTCTTCTTGCCGCTTTCGGCGCTTCCGGTCCTGCCGGTAATCTTGCTTTTTCCGGACTTTCCTATGTTTTTGGCATCGGCTACTATCTTTTCCCCGCCGCTTTTCTTCTTATCTCTATTATTTTAATCGCTTCCGGTCATGAAAAAATTTTAAGCCCCACCTTTTTGGGCGGCATTGTTTTCATTATTTCCGGTCTCGGTTTCATCGATCTTATTCTTCCCGGAAAAGGCGGATTAGCCGGCAATTTTGCCGGTATGATTGAAATTCCTTTTGGTTTCATCGCCGCCCTTCTTATCTCCGCCGCCATTCTCCTTTCCTCTCTCATTTTTATTCTTAATCTTCCCATTCTTTCTATTTTTAAAAGAAATAAAAATCTTCCAACTGAAGAAAAACTCACCGACCAGGAAATGAAAAAAATCAGTGAAGCCGAGAAAGACACTAAATCGGAAAAAGACGCTAAAGACGAAGAAAAAATTTTGGAAGTCAAAGAGCCTGTCTTTTCTATCCTTAAAAAGAAAGCTAAAAAAATCGACTTCAAAAATTATGTTCCCCCTCCTCTCTCTCTTTTAAAATCATCCAACGAAAAAGCCACCGCCGGCGACCTTCGCCTTAATGCCAACATCATCAAACGCACTTTTGAAAGTTTTAATATTCCGGTTGAAATGGGTGAAATTAATGTCGGGCCGAAAGTCACCCGCTATACCTTAAAACCTGCCGAAGGCGTCAAGCTTTCTAAAATTGTCGCCTTAAGCCAAGACCTCGCTCTCGCTCTCGCCGCCCACCCCATCAGAATTGAAGCGCCTATTCCCGGCCGTTCCTTGGTCGGCGTTGAAGTCCCGAACAAAGTCGCCGCCATCGTCCGCTTGGGCAATCTCTTATCCACTTCTAATTTCGAAGACCTTTCTCCATTAAGCGTTATTTTGGGACGAGATGTCACTGGAGAACCGATTGATACCGACATTAATAAAATGCCTCACATGCTGATTGCCGGTTCAACCGGCAGCGGCAAATCCGTCACCCTCCACTCCATTATTATTTCTCTTCTTTATAAAAATTCTCCAGAAAATCTTCGCTTTATTTTTATCGACCCGAAACGCGTTGAGCTTTCCGTCTATGAAGGCATTCCTCATCTCGTCGCTCCCGTAGTTATTCAAAACAAAAAAGCCGTTGGCGTTTTCCGCTGGGCTATCAGTGAAATGGAAAAGCGCTATGAAATGCTTCACGACTCCGGCGCTCGCGACATTAAAAGCTATAACGAAAAAATCGGCAAATTAAAAGATGGAGAAAAAATGCCTTATCTTTTAATTACCGTCGACGAACTTGCCGACTTAATGTCCTCCTTTGGCAAAGAAGTAGAAGGTTATATTATTCGTCTTTCTCAAATGGCCCGCGCAGTCGGCATTCACCTGATTCTTGCTACCCAGCGTCCTTCTGTCGAAGTTATTACCGGTTTGATTAAAGCGAACATCACCACTCGCGTCGCTCTGAAAGTTGCCAGTCAAATTGACTCCCGCACTATTTTAGACACCTCCGGCGCCGAAAAACTTCTCGGCCAGGGCGATATGCTTCTTATCAGCCCCATTTTTTCCAAGCCGAAAAGAATTCAGTCTCCTCTCGTAACCGAAGATGAAATCCAAGAAGTGGCCAACTTTATCCGGGAAAACAATAAAGAAATCGCCAACGAACTTGCTGAAGGCGAAGAAAAACCGGAGTTCGAAAAAGCAAAAGAAAATGGCGAAGAAAAAGGCATAAAAATAGAAAAGAAAGATCTCTTTGATAATTTTGAAGCAAGCGAAGATGATGATGATATGCTTGAAGAAGCGGTTGAAACCGTCAAACAAGCTCAAAAAGCTTCCGCCTCTCTTCTTCAGCGCCGCCTTAAAGTCGGGTACGCCCGCGCCGCCCGCCTTCTTGATATTATGGAAGAAAAAGGCATAATTGGACCGGGTGATGGCGCTAAACCGAGAGAAGTTTTTCTCGGTAATGAAGGCGATTCTCGCTTCGGCGAAACTCGCGAAGATGCCTAACCATTCTCTAAATTAAAGCTCTTACCTAAATAAATCTAAAATTATTCCTTTAGTAAAATCGAAGGGATACTCTAGTTTTATTATTTGATTTTCATTTCTATGGATAAACCTTTTAAAGAAGTAATCATTGACGCCATTGAGCATAAAGGTATCAGCATTGGAAAACTTGCTGAATTAAGCCGCGTTCCAGAACGCTATGTCGAGCTAATCGTTCGCGGCGAATACGAAAAACTTCCTTCCTCTCCTTATCTTCATGGCTATCTTGCCCGCCTTTCTGAAACTCTCAATCTTGAAGGCGAACTCGTCTGGCAAGTGTTTAAAAAAGAATTCGACATTAGAACCTCCGGAGAAAAAGACTTGCTTCCCAAAAACCGTTTTGCTTTTGAGCCGATCAACAATACCAAAGTCATCTCTATTTCCGCTCTCGTCATTTTTGTTTTTATTTATCTTGTTTTCCGCTTTAACGCTCTTTTCGGAAAACCCTATCTCGTCGTTCTCGACCCGGCTGAATCAAGTATTTCCACTGATATCGAAACTTATGTTTTGAAAGGAAATGCCGAACCGGAGAACAAACTTTCCATTAACAACGAACTTATTGATATTAAAGAAAACGGTTCTTTTGAAAAAAGCGTTCTTCTTCAGGAAGGTGTTAATGCTTTTGAAATAAAGACTAAAAAATTTCTCGGCCGCGAAACTTCCGTTTCTCGCCAAATAATCTTTAAAAAAACCGGCTCCTCCTCTCCCTATAAAACTGAAAATATGAATTCCGCCACCACCACTCCCTCGGAATAATATAAGGATTGGAAATAGAAAACTGGAAATTGTATAATGACGTCATTATTATTTTATTAACAATTTCCAATTTGTTTGGAATTTAAACATTTATGGCAAAAAAGAAACCTGTCTCGCACACCGAACCTAAAGAAAATATCGAATCTCTCCTTTCCGAATTAAAAAGCCGTTTTGGCGAAGGTTCTATTATGACTTTGGGCGAAGTGAGAAAAGTTAACGTTGATGTCATTCCAACCGGCTCTTTTTCTCTTGATATTGCTCTTGGCGTTAACGGTCTCCCCAAAGGACGCATCGTTGAAATCTATGGACCTGAATCCTCCGGCAAAACCACTCTTGCTTTGAATATTATCGCCCAAGCCCAAAAAAAAGGCGGCAAGGCCGCTTTCATTGATGCCGAACACGCTATGGACCCGGACTACGCCGCAAAGCTCGGCGTCAAAATAAACGAACTCCTTATTTCCCAGCCAGATAACGGCGAAGAAGCCTTGAACATTTTGGAAAGTTTGGTTCGCTCTAAAATAATCGACGTTGTCGTTGTTGATTCCGTCGCCGCCCTAACTCCCAAAGCTGAAATTGAAGGCGAAATGGGCGCCCAGCATATGGGTCTTCAAGCTCGCATGATGGGACAAGCTCTCCGCAAAATTTCCGCTATCGCTAATCAAAGCAAAACTCTTATTATTTTTATCAACCAGCTTCGCGAAAAAATCGGCGTTATGTTCGGCAATCCCGAAACCACCCCCGGCGGCCGCGCTCTTAAATTTTACGCTTCTGTTCGTATCGATGTTCGCCGCATCGCTCAAGTCAAAAAAGGAGAGGAAATTGTCGGCAGCCAAGTCAAAGCCAAAGTGGTCAAAAATAAAGTGGCTCCTCCTTTCAAAATAGCCGAATTCTTTATTATGTGGGGTGAAGGCATTTCTTATGAATCTGATGTTCTTACCGCCGCCATGAAATACGGCGTCGTTTCTAAATCCGGCTCCACTCTTTCTTTTGAAGGAGAAAAAATCGCCGTCGGTTTTGATAACGCCAAAAACAAATTGAAAGAAGATAAAAAACTTCTTGACTCCATCAAAAAGAAAGTTTTGGAAAAAATAAAAGAAGCCAGTTAAGCTTCTTTATACAATACATAAAAAGAAAAAGGACTTAGTTATAAATTAAGTCCTTTTAAGTGCAAAAAGTGAGGAAGAACTAACAAACTACCCCACGGGCGCGCAAAAAGTCGGCGGCACTGTTGAAACTGCACCAACCAACGCTCACCACGCCGCCGTGGAAGCGGACGAACGGCACGCAGCCAAGGGTATTACGCGAACCGTCACACGAAGTAAAGGACGCAATATCCAAGTGCTTTCCGGTTTCTCGGAAATACTTTAACTCAAACAATAATCGTTCGAGTAAAGTAATGCCAGCAACTTCTGCTTGCGAGATAACTGCCGCCGACTTGTTTTTATGCTCCTCGTCAGCTTCAACCCGATCATGCACCCAGATGGCATAAGAGCCGTCTGCTGATAAACGGTCATTAATAGGAACCGCTTTGTCAAAATTTTCGTCCGCCCACCTCCAACATTGGAAGCACTGTTCACATTTGTCGTAGACTCGCTGGATAGTAAGCCCTTGGGCAATTACCAATAGGCGGTCAAAACCAAAACGAATTTCCGGCACTTTTACTTCACCAAGTTCAATGTTAAATTCGTCTCGGTAAAAGATGCGCCAGTTAGCAAGTAAACCACCAACATCAACAAAGGGATTTTTATGTTCGGTAATAAACTGCAACTGCTCAAGCGTCAACCCAACACTTGGATTAACGACATTTTGAATCAACTGCTTGTCTAATTCAGCAAAAATCCCTCGCCGTTTTTCTAACCATTCCGGCGTCAATATAGAAACCGGAACCACAACCTTGTTTTTACACATGGCTGTATCTCCTTTGTTTTACAGAATATGTGAGCGCCTATCTCTCACTTTGGCTTTTTAATTTTCAATTAAAACTGAAAATATTATACAAAACATCCTATTAAATGTCAAACACAATCATCGCTCTTCTCCCCGCAAAAAATTTTAGAAAATAAAAGAAGCCAGTTAAGCTTCTTTAAATCATCAATTTATAAAGATTAAAACACTTTCCCTTCTTTCCATCCCAAAAACTCTTCGTTTAAGTATTCATAAAAAGCAGAAAAGGAGTTTCCTTTGATAAGCTGGACGGTCTTTGTCCATAATTCCACCACAATCACAAAATCGTTTAAGCGTTCAAATTTTCTTAATCGTTTTTTAAGAATTTCTGTAAAAATGCAACCCTCCTCTCTTATTTCCCCTTCTCCTTCTTTTTTCCCCAATACAACAAATCCGTCAAATTCTCCGATCATCTTTTTTCTCCTTTTAAAAAATTTCTTCAGTTAATATAAAGTAAAAACACAAAAAAGTAAAATAAAAATTGTCGATTAGATAATTATTTACCCCGTATTTTATCGGGGCATTATTACCACCTTATTCCCCTCATAAAGAAATTATTTGAAACAGCCGACAATTCTGAGAAAATTCCTGCCTACCGGCAGGCAGGTTGGCGATTAGCCCTTTTTTCGAAGATTTGTCGGCAGTTCTTATTCGGATATTTTATTCAGCCAAACTATATTTCTCTTTAATTACTCTCAAAATTTCTTTTACATCCTCCTTATTGTTTTCGCTTCCCAAAACTATAACCCCGACCGGCCTCTTTTCTCCGTTTATTTCTATCTTATAAATCATTAAAGCTGTTTCTTTAGCCGCTTTCGTTTTTCCCACTTTTCCTCCTTTAAACCCTTCTAAAGAAAAATCATTGAAATTCGCCAAATCTTTAAAAATCGCCGTTCCGTAAGCCGTATCTTTTGCTTCTCCTGAAGAAATATCCAAAACAAAACTTCTGTTGTAATAAAGATATTTTGCCAGATTGAATAAATCTTCCGCCGTTGCCGTGTTTTCCTCGCTTGCTCCGGTCGGGTCAAAAAATTTTGTTTTTTCCATTCCAAGAGCCGTTGCCTTCTCATTCATTTTTTTAATAAAATAATTTCTTCCGAAACTCAAAGAAGTCGCTTCCGCCGCCTCGTTTGATGACTCAAGAAGCATTGGATAAAGCAAATCGAAAACTCTGTATTTTTCTTGAGCCTTTAATCTTGGTTTGGAAGTAAAAACTATCGCCTCCGGCAAAACTTCAATTTCCTTTTCTAAATTTATATATTCCGCCGCTGAGAGAGCTGTCATAAGTTTTGTGATTGACGCTATCGGCTTTATTTCCGCAGTGTTCTTTCCCGCATACACAAAATTGCTTTTTAAATCCGCCGCAAGATATGCTTCCGCCGTCGCTTTTATTTCTTCTCTTTCTGTTGGTCTGAAGCTGTCGCTTTCAAAATGGCTTTCAAAAACTAAAACCGGCATTCCTGTCTCCGCCAATTCATATATTTTTTTTGCGTCTTCGTCCGCTAATCTCACGCATCCTCCCGAATATTCCGAACTGACTGGCGTGCCATTTTCATAATAAGGCCACCCGTGAATGAAAAAATTCCCTTGAAACTGAATATTCCACGGCGTATAAACTTTTCCGAAAGAAGAAAAATGGCTTTTTTCTTTTTCTTTCACTTCGTAAATCCCCGCCGGCGTTTCCCACCACGACCCCTCTTTCCCTTTTGTTTTTATCGGCGCCTCAAACGTCATTCTTTCCCCTTCATAAAATCTTATCTTCATCTCCGACAAATCCGCCTCTACGAACTTTTTTCCTTCTTTCATTATTTTCTCTTTCACTTTTTTGAAAAAATCGGCATTGCTAAGTTCCGGATAAGCTCCATATTGAAAAACTTCTCCATTTCCTCTCTGAAAAACAATCGGGCTTAAATCAAAACTGCTTTCTCCCCTTGAATAGCTCCAAAATAAAAAACCGGCAAAAAAAGCTAAAATTGCCGTTAAAAAAATATAGCCGTAAAAATGCCGCTTCGCCATAAAATCAAATTGAATCTTAAGCCAAATTATAATGATTTCTCAATTTTTATCAACTTTTTTAAAAAAAGAAGCGCTTTTCCCTGCGCTTCTTATGTTTTTCACGGCATCTCTTATGCTCCCGCCTTCCATTCCGGCACATTCTTTTTCAGCCAAACTAAAAAAGGAACTAAACTTTTTCCCTTTTCCAAAGAAACGGCTTTCCTTTTTTTGTCTACTAAAGCGATAATGGAAATTTCTTCCTTATTTCTAAGTATCATAATAAAAAATTCAGCCGCCAACAGAGAAGGACAAAGAAACACACTGACAAAATCTTCTCCTTCTATTTTGTGAAAAAAAAGAACCACAAACTCATCCATTTTTTTCTCCCTTGTCTCGCCGTTGTTTTAACAAAGGCGGATTTCTTCTTTATAATTCTTTCTCTAATTTACAGACAATTTTTCGCTTTGTCAAGCTTTAAAAATAAAATCAAACTAACCCCACTTTGAGAAGCTTTTTATTTTTCTCTAATAAAAATTGTCGATTAGACAATTACTCTATTATCGCTTCACCTCCCTACAAAGAAATTATTTAAAAAGATAACGACTAAAAAAATGCCTGTCCGCTCCGCAAACTGGCGGATGGCGGAATGGCGATTAGCCCTTTTTTCGAAGATTTGTCGATAATTACAAAGTTGCCATAGGCAACTACCTTATTCCCATTTCACTCCTCTCTATTTTTATATAAAACCTTAAATATATTTTCAGGAGAGTAAGACCGGCCTAGCGGCCCTGCCTGCCGGCAGGCAAGCTTGGAGCGCTCTCCTTAAAATATATTTAAGGTTTATTAGCAACTATTAGCCTCTAAAATCAACTATTTCATTATTTCGTTCTGAATCAACTTAAAAAAATTCTCGAATAGTTTTGCCACAAGTATCGGTCCCGTTCCTCCCGGCGTTGGCGTATAAAAAGATAATTTTTCCAATTCCTTTTCGTCGCTTGCGTCCAAATCTCCCTTTCCCTCGTCATATCCAAAATCAATCACCCCCGCTCCTTCTTTCAAAAATTCCGGTTTTATTATTCCCGCCTCTCCCGCGCCGGTTATTACTAAATCGTATTTTTTAAGTTCGCTTAAATCGCTTCCTTCGTCAAACACAGCCAATTCTTTTACTTTTCCCGTCATCCATGTCGCTATCGGCTTTCCCACTAAAAATCCCGCCCCCACCACCGCTACTTTCATTGTCTTTAATTTTTTTTGTTCTGAACTTTCTTTTTTTATTGATAAATCGGAATTTATTTGTAATTTGTCATTTGCTATTTGATACTTGCAGTTTTTGAGTATTTCAAAAACTGTTTCTGCTGCCGGTGGCAAAATTCCCTCTCTCCCTCCCGCCATTTTTCCTAAATTCTTCTCCGTTAGACAATCCACGTCTTTTTCTTCCGGTATTGCGTTTAAAATTCTTTGTCTGTTTATTTTTTGAGGCAATGGCAGTTGAACAATCATCCCGCCTACCACTCCTTGTTTTCCAATTTTCACCACCTCTTCTCTTAATTTTTCATTGGAAATTTCCTCGCTGAATTCATAAACTCTGAAATCAACCCCGAGTTCCTTTGCTGTTTTTTCTTTTATTTTTATAAAACTTTCCGATGCCGGATTTTCTCCCGCATAAACCACTGCCAAAATCGGTGTTTTCCCGCCGTGCCTATCGCCTGCCTGCCGATAAGCACAGGATTTCCTTATTCTCTCCTTTATTTCCTCCGCTATTTTTTTTCCTTCTATTTTCATTTCTTTTTTAATTTACTTCATTTCAAAAAAATGAGCAAATAAAATCCCCCGCTTTAGGCAGGGGAAAAATATCTCTTACCAACCATAATAATACCCTCTGCTTGACCCACAAAAACTTCTTACACGTTCTCCTCTTCCCTTAATAATTTCATCTCTTTCAGCTTCTTTTCTACAAAGAAGCTCCGGAAGAGAAATCCCCAATCTTTCCGCCTCCAGATTCCACTCTCTCATGTTGCGAGCTCGATTTATTTTTTTTCTCTCAGAAGCTTTGAATTGGTTCGCGTTTGTCTTTGTCCTTCTATTCCCTACTATCATCAATGTTGTCTTTCTCATTTCTCTTCTCCTTTATCTCGCTGTAGTTTTAAGCGTAAGCGGACCTTGTCTCGCCGTAACCATAGTGTAGGCGGACTTCTTTTTTTGATTTAAATCCCTAAAATTCTCCGAACAATTTAACAGATTAAAAATTCTAAATCAACCCCTTTTAAAGATAAAAATAAAAGCGGCCTAAACCACTTTATAACTGCTCATTTTTACAAACATTTTAAGAATTTTTTTACTTTTCGCGGCCATTCTTTTGACCTTTCTCCGCAAATTTCAAAAGCCTCTTTCCCCGAAACAAACTTCACCTTCTCTAAATCGCTTGCTGGAAATATTTTTCCGGAGATATCGCATCTATACCAATTTACCATTGTTCCCCTCTGCGTTTTATGTCTCCCCACAAACCCTAATATCTCAATCAAAGCATCTTTTCCTAATTCCTCTTCCATTTCCCTCTTTAAAGCTTTTTTCTGTGTTTCCCCTTTTTCAATTTTCCCCCCGGGAATATGCCACATCCCGCTCAAACTTCTCCCTTCCTTTTTCTTTTTTTTGCCGACTAGAACTTTCTCGTCTTTTACAATCAATGCCACAACTGACTTTTTTCTATCCATTTTTACCTTCCTTTCTCCGACTCATAACAAAACTTTTTTCTTCTAATAATCTATCCTATTTCAAAAAAATGAGCAAATAAAAAGCCTGTTTTAAAATCAATCATTAATCATTCTCTAATTAGTTAGAAATTAGTAATTAGAAATTCTTTATTTTCCTAGTATCCCAACGGAAACTTTTTGCACAAACTCAAAACCTCTTTTCTTAATTTTCCCGCCGCCTCCTTATGAACTAATCTTCTGAAAATAATCTCGGCTATTTTTTTTATTTCTTTTTCCTTCATTCCTCGGCTGGATAAAGAAGCTGTCCCCATCCGCACTCCCGACGGTCGGAATGGCTTATCGTCTCCCGGCACTGAATTCCTGTTAGCCACTATCCCAATATCCTCAAGCAGATGTTCCGCCTCCCATCCGTCTAGTCCGAAATTTCTCACATCTATTAGAATTAAATGATTATCTGTTCCTCCTGTCACTAAATTAAAATCTTTCGCTTTTAGTTCTTTCGCCAAAACCGCCGCGTTTTTCACCGTCTGTTTTTGTATCTTTTTAAACTCCGGCTTTGTCGCTTCTAAAAACATGTAAGCGATCGCTGCTGTCTGATTATTGTGCGGCCCTCCTTGTATCCCCGGAAACACCGCTTTATTTACTCTGTCAAAAATCGTCTCTTCCTTTTTATTTTCAGCGCTTTTTTTAATTATTTCTTTTCTCGCGAATATCACCGCTCCTCTCGGCCCTCTTAAAGTTTTATGCGTCGTCATCGTCACCGCGTCCGCATATGGAAAGGGCGACATATGGACTCCCGCTGCCACAAGTCCCGCAATATGCGAAATATCTGCCACGTGATAAGCTCCCGCTTTTTTGGCAATCTCTCCGAATTTTTTGAAATCTATTTCTCTCGAATAAGCCGTCGCTCCCGTTATTATTATTTTTGGTTTATGCTCCATTACTAATTTCAAAACCTCGTCATAATTTATTCTACCGTCTTCTCCCACTCCGTATTGGATTGATTTAAAAATTTTTCCCGTCGCCGACGCCTTGTGCCCATGCGTCAAATGCCCCCCTGAAGATAGATTCATTCCCATAATCAAATCTCCCGGCTGAATTAAAGCCATATAAACCGCCAAATTTGCCGGCGACCCGGAATACGGCTGCGCATTCACTCCCCACTCTTCCGGTTTCAATTGAAAAGCTTTAAGCGCTCTTTCTTGCGCTAAAATTTCTATTTTGTCATAAAACTTGTTTCCCGGATAATATCTCGCTCCCGGATATCCTTCTGAATATTTATTGACTAAGGGCGACCCCAGCGCCTCAAGCGCTCCTCTCGGCGCTAAATTTTCCGAAGCGATCAAATCAAGCGTCTCCTCCTGCCGCTTTATCTCTTTCTTTATAAGCTCTGAAAGCTTCTTGTCCTTTTTATCCAAATAGCTGAATTTCATATTTTTTTATCAGTCTTGATATTATTTCCTGAGTTTATCGAAGGATTACATTAAAATTTATTATTTTTTAATCTTACTCTCTGCTTCTTTTCTTTTCAAATAAAATAAAAACTTCAACCTTGTGTCGGAGCTTCCTTATTATCACCTCTTCCCCCTCTTTCAAAATAATTTTAAAGAAAAATCAGAATATGATTTTAGGAGAGTAAGACCGGCCTAGCGGCCTTGGAGCGCTCTCTTAAAATCATATTCTGATTTTTTTATCCCTACAATTATTCTCTAAAATTAAACAAAAATCTTTTTATTCCTCCACCCTCTCCACTACAAAAGCCCCTATTGAATTTCCGTTTCTTCTTCCATGCACTATCACATAATCCCCGCTTCTTATCCCTCCCTCCGAATAAACCGAAGTTTGCGGCCCGTAAACCACCCTCACTTCTTCCCCGTCTCCCACGTCCATCAAAAAGCTGTTGCTATAAACATTTTCCACTCTTCCTTTTAAAACATTCCTCGGATTCGTCTCCTTTATATAATCGTAAAAAGAAGAAATAACCGGCACCTCCCCGCTTTCTATTTCGTTATAAACTACCCTTCTAAAAGAAACTGCTTTTGTTATGAATAAAAGTCCCAAGCTTAAGATAATGAGTAAACTTCCAACGGAGTATATGAGCGGCCTTCTGTAAGTTGCCGGATATTCTGATAAAAACATTGTCGCCGCCACTATGAATAAAATCGCTGTCGCTAAAAGGAAAACCGGCAAAGACAAAACAAAATCGCGCAGCCCCTTCAAACCGAATTGCGGCAAACTCAAAAATCCGTTTATTTTTAGAATATAAAAAACTAAGGCCGCAAAAAATGTCGCGAAAACAATCGCAAAAACCGAAACCGCCGCGTAAAGAATCGACTTCATTAAAAAGTAAGATTTCGGCAACATCTTCACTTCCCCTCTTTTTATTTTGCCGAGAATCTCGTCCGCAATTTTATTTTGTTTTTCGTTTTCCATTTTTTATTTGAATTTTTTTTCGTAAATTTCCCTTAATTTGTCTTTTCCCCGGTTTAGTCTTACCCCAACCGTCACAACCGGAATTTTCAAAATTTCCGCAATGTCTTTATAATCCATATCTTCAAAATATCTTAAAACCAAAACTTCCTTGTATTTTTCATCGACATCCTCCAAACATTCTCCGAGCGCTTTTTTTATCTCGCTTCTTTCCGCGTCATTTTGCGGGTCTTCAGCGGCCATCGGATGCGGAAACAAAACCTCCGGGTCGAAAAAATTCAGCGGCTCTTTTATTTTTTTCTTTATGGTGTTTATCGCCTCGTTATGGGCAATTCTGTAAATCCACGGGGAAAATCTTTTTTCCGAATCAAAACTTTGGATATTCTTATAAACTTTTATAAAAACATCCTGCGTCAAATCTCTTGCATCGTCTTGATTATTTAAAAATCTCCGCACGTAAAAAAATATCTTTTTTTCGTATCTTTCCATGATTTCTCGAAAATGTTCAACCCCCCCTTCTTTTATCAGGGAAATAAGTTGTTCATCGCTTTTTTCTGTTTTGTTTTCCAATTCCATTTATAAATACAAAAAAATAAGGTTAAAATTCCATTCTTTTGCCGATATTTCTTTTTCTTAAATATAACATTATTTTTTAAAAAGTCAAACTACATAAAAAATTATTGGAAAAAAAATCCTCCGGCACGCTTTCTGTATCGGAGGAACAAAACAGTTCCTGCCCTTAATTTTTCAAAAATATCAAACTTCCCGGATCTTTTTTATTGGGAAAATTTTCTCCAGTCAAAGATCCTTGCCATCTTTTTTCCGAAGAAAGCCAGCTTATCTCTAAAACAAAAAGTTTTCCTTCCTCTTCTTTTCTATCCGGATTGAAAATAAAGAACAAATAATTATAACCGCCTTTCTTCTCTAAAAATCTGCCCGCCTCAGAAATAAGAACAAAAGAAACCTGTAAAGGAGTTAAAGTTCTCTTAATTAAAAACTCTCTCCCCTTTTTTTCTGTTCTTATTATATCGGATGCATTAAGAGGATCTAAAATCTTAATTGTTAAAACTCCTGATTCAGAAGTCTCTCCATATCCGCCTCTTATCCAATCCATCTCCCCCGCTCCGTTTCTTATCTCTACTTCATTATTTTCCAATAACCCAGTTATCCCTCTTCCTTTAATATCAAAAGAAGAGGGAATAATTATTCTATTTCTCACTTCCAAAAGTTTTTCATTCCCTCCAAAAAATTCATTTTTTTTCCTTTCTTTTTCCGCACTCATCGCCTTTCTCCTTCTTGCTCCGACTCTTGCGTCGGGATGTCTCACTATAACCATAATGTAGGCGGACTTTACCCCGCTGTCTGGCAAGGTTTTTTTATCTCAAAATTCTGTCCTTATTATACACCTCTCGATATCCGAAAAAAATCAACCGCTAAAAATATTTTTCGGCTGTTTTTTACTATCAAAATATAAACTTGCTAAGCCTCCTGTCTTTTCTCCGAAATCACCATCAGCCATTTTCTGCTTTCTTCATATTCGCTTCTCCATCTTTTCACAAATTCTCCTTTCTCCATTTTAAAATTTTTTCCATACCACGGGTCATTCATTACAATATATCCCTTGTTTATACCGGTCACTACTGCATAATGGCCTTCGTTATTTTCTGTTTCAATGTAATTAACAATCACCGGCCTGTTTTTCTTTAAAAAACTCTTAATCGTTGTTATCGTTGCGCCTTCCCTTGTTATAACTCTAAAACCGCATTTTCTGGCTCCCTCCTTCATTTTTGTATGGCTGGTTCCTTCATCTTTCCTTGTTTTAAGCTTTTTTATCAATTCTTCCTCGCTTTTCATCTTTCCAAAGAAAAGAAAGACCATTTGTAATGCCGTCGGCCCGCAGGAATAAACAGTATCCTGCTTGAAAAATGGAACTTTTACTTTTGTCATCTTTTTATATAAAAACACCCCTCTTTCAAAGTATGCCCTAAAAAGAAGCTTTTTTGCAAGAATTCCCCCTTTTTCTTAATTAGACGGCCTTAGCTCCGTCTCCTCCACTCTAAATCTCCCAACTATTATAACCGGAGTTAGTTCTTTCGTTTTTACCTCATAACTCACCAATATCTTCCCTCCTTCTATTAAGATTTTCTTCGGCACCACTCCTTCCCCTAAAATCAAAGCATTAGTTCCTTTTGTTTCTTGGCTGTTTTTATCTCTGACAGCCGCCGCCGCATAAAACGCTTCTCCTTTTTTATTTTTATAGCTGATTATAACCGCCGCCTCTTCCTTTCCATCTTGGTTTAAATCTCCGAAAACTGGCTGTCCAAAAATTTTAACTTCCGCCGCTTCCCCGCTCATTGAATTGACTTTTTCTTTTGCTGTTCCATTTTCCATAGAAAAAATTCCTCCTTCTGCTTTATAAACCGCATTTAGAGGGTCTATAACTTCGCCCGTTTCTCCTCCCTTCAAGTTCCCGCTTTTATTTAAAAAGTAATACCCAACGGCTCCCGCAATTAATAAAATTAATAAAATTCCCAAAGCTTTTTTCATATCCATTCTTTAATTTTACCGCCAAATAAAAAAATAAAAAATCCCAGCCATTTTCCAGCCGGGATTTTTTACTCCGCTATTTAATAAAATTTTCTATTCGTTTCCTTCCTTCTTCTTTTTTAATCCCTCAAATGCCCGAAGCACTTCAAGCGGAATCGCAAACACCACCGTGTTTGATTGGTCCGAACTTATGTCGTTTATTGATTGCAGCGTTCTTAGATGCAAAGCTCCTTCCGAAGAAGCTAATATGCCCGCCGCCTTTGCCATATTTTCTGCCGCCGCCACTTCTCCCTCCGCTTTTATAATCACCGCTCTCTTTTCTCTTTCCGCTTCCGCTTGTTTGGCGATTGTTCTTTCCATATTCTCCGGCAAAGACACATCTTTCAATTCCACATTGTCCACTTTTATTCCCCATGGATCGCTCGCCGCATCTACCACGCTCCTGATTCTCTCCGAAACTTTTTCTCTTGAGCTTAAGAGTTCGTCAAGCTCCACTTCGCCTACTGTGTTTCTCATTGTTGTCTGCGCCAGTTGCGAAACCGCGTAGCGGAAATTTTCCACTTCCATAATCGCCTTTCCCGCATCCATTACTTTATAATAAATAACTGCATTTACTCCAACTGATATATTATCTTTAGTTATCGCCTTTTGATCCGGCACATCTACCGCCTTTACTCTCATATCCACCCTTGTCATCGATTGGAATACCGGCACAACAATTCTCCATCCCGAATTTTTTATCCCGACAAACCTTCCCATTGTGAATTTCACACCTCTTTCATATTGGTTTACTTGTCTCAAAAACAGCACTGCAAGAACGATAATCCCTAAAACAATCTCCCCGTAAAAAAGTAATTCTTCCATATTTTAAAAGCTAATTATAATTTGCCTTTACTTTACCACGCTTCTTCTTAAAAACAACTGCCTTTCCTATTTTACAAGATTAGTTTCTAATCTTGTCTAAAGATTACATTTCTTTTCTTTTTCTAAAAAACTCTTATTATTAAATCAGAACCTAGATTAGTTAAAAAATAAATAGCTCTCACTTTTGAATCTAATAAAAAGAAAGGAGAACTGCTATGCCTGGAATTTTAGCTGCTGAACCATGGATGGATGAAAAATTTGGAGACCTTGATCCTTCAAATAATCCCAATCTTTACCCACTTGGACCAAGATTTTCAGAAAATTTTCTAACTCTTATCACAAGAGATGCGCCTCTGCTTCGCGAAATAACAGACGAACTCCTCAATCCAAACACTTTCCAGAAAGGAGAGAAATAATATGCCCGACGTTTACAAAGGAAAACCCTATACAGATGAAGACTTTTTTGAACACTTTGAGGAAATTCACGGTATCGACCCGAATAATCTATTCTCCTCTCTTAACCTGCCAGTCAAGATAGAAACTGATCCTTTAGTTTCTTTCGATGAATCAATCCCGGAAACTAATGAGATAACTCCGGAAGAATGGCTTGGATCTTCAAAAAAACTCGCTCTTCGCGACAAAGACCTTTTAAAAGACATCCTAGAAAAACTTTAATCTCCCCTCTCTTAGCCCGACTCCCTCGGGCTTTTTTGTTAAATCTCCGAGAAAACCCCGTATGTCAACTTAGGAATTTTCACGGCTAAGATTTAATAAAACCCCGTCGTAGGCGGGGTGAAACTTTAAGATTCTACGGCCTAACGGCCGTAGAGTTTTATTTTTTAAAACAAAAACAAATCTTCTATTTTGGTTTTTAAGATTTTTGCCACGCTATGCGCCAAATTAAGCGACGGATTATATTTCCCCTGCTCTAAAAAAACAATCGTCTCTCTCCTCACTCCCGCCATTTCCGCCAACTCCTCCTGCGTCATTCCTCTTTTTACTCTGAGTTCCTTTATTCTGTTTTTCATATCTTTATTTTTTGCATGGCACGCTTGGCGCTTCAAAACTCGGATTGCCGTGCTTCACCCATTCTCCGCCTCTGCAAATCCAATCGTCCTCTCCTGAAAACAATCTCGCTCCGGCCAAAAAAACAACTATTCCTATAATCGCCGCAAAAACTATATAAGAAGTTTTCCATCTAAAAAACTTCGCCTTCTCGTAATAATGAAAAATCAAAGAATAAAGAATTAAAAGAAAACAAACCGCATAAGCCAAAGTTCCCGCCACCGCTTCATAAAAAGGATTGATCTCTCGATAAGCGTAAAGAACAAACATTATGACAACCGCCGCTATCCCGAATATCTGAATCGCCCATCTTGCCGCCACCCCTCCCGCCTCATAATCTCTCTCATCTGCCATGACTTCTTTCACTTGTTTTTTAAAATAAAAAACGATTAGAAATCCTGCCGCCATCGTGATAATCGGCAGAATAAACCCCCCGACTATTATCGACCTGCTTGCAACCATGGCTATAATCATCGCCACCGCAATTTTTATAATTTTAAAACTCCTCAAACTTATGCCCTTATTGTTAGATTTTTTTAACATATTCCAATGTTAGTCCTTTCTAACATCAAAGTCAAGTAAAAAATAAAAGGGAGCTGCAATTTCGCAACTCCCTATTTTTTTGACTTTGGACTACTCTACTAAACTAACAACCGACAACAACAATCCATGAACGAGAATCTTTCATCTCCATCCAATCTTCATGACTTAAAACTCTCCCCTCGCGCAAGAAACTGATTTTCTTCCAAGATTCTTCTTTTTCTTCAGAAGAAAAGTCTCTGTAGTGAAATTCCTCGATCTTCCACTTTGTCCAACCAGCAAATTCGTCCCCATCAAGATATCTTTGCCGGAAAATAATGGTAATCAAATTTTTCTCTTTGTGATTGCCATTATTTATCCAAATTCTAATTTCTCTTTCAAGGCATTGCGAATCTTCGCTTTGAACACCTCTCTCTTCATCAGCCTCTACCCGACCGATGAAATATCCTTTTTCAGCATTCCAATCTGGAGGTAAAAAATTTACCCTTTTATGAGAAACCAGATCAAAAACCTGTTCTATCGGATAATTTCCCGAAAGTATAACATCCACTACCCTGATTGCGCTTGCCACAAACTGCCCGAACTTGAATTCTGTCATGATAATCCTCCGTCAAGAAGTTTTTTCATTAAGAGTCAATCTTAATGATTTTAAAAAGCTATTAAAAGTATAGCATATTTTACATATCTTGTCAATATCATCAAAAACCCTTCAAATTAGAACCTGTTCTATAAAAATATAAATAAAAATCCCCGCTTAGTGCGAGGATTATTTTTTGTCTTTTACACTCCCCTTTTTCTACTCTTCTCGGGAAATAACTTTTTCGTATGCCGCAATAAAAAATGCTGGTTTTGACCTTATGAGAATGTCAGAAGATTTATTAATCATAGAGATCAATTCCTCCTTTGAATATTTTCCTACTAACGCTCTTGCGCCATTTAAAGAAGACTCCGAAATTCCGCAACTTCCTTTTAAATTTCTTATTAAATCCATTTTTTCTGGTTCAATTCCTTCCTTTAACGCAAAAAAGTCATTAAGACAAGGAAAATACCCAGGCAAATCTTCTCTTTTGGAATCTTTTTCAGAAGCAGGTTCTTCATCTTTTTTCTTAAACAACTCAATTATCTCAGCCATCCCCTTCTCTCCTTTATTTAGTTTTCAACTTTTCTGATTACAAAATACAAAATAAAACCAAACTTGTCAATCAATCCTGAGTTCTTCTAAAATATATTTAATTTCCAACCTCGCCCAATTTTTCCCCCTAACTTAATATCATTAGAACCTAGGGTGCCTATCGGGAATCGAACCCGAACCGTCCCCTCCACAGGGGGAAGTTCTAACCGTTAAACTATAGGCACCATCTTAATTTTCTTTAAAATCCTATCTTAAAAATCTCCTTCGGTCAATTTTTAAATTTGCTTTTGTTTCTCAAAACCTGTATAAAAAAATCAGCTCTTAAAATAAGGAGAAAAAATGGAAAAACTTTTTATACTTCACTTCAGAGATCGAACACTCGGCTTAAAAGCAACCGTCTATTCGCTTCCTTCAAGCCCCAAATTCGGCCGACCAAAAATCCGCCACATTCTTCAGGAAAAACCAAACGAAAAAAATAAAAAAACTGAATGCAAAATTTTTTCTCTCCCTGTTGAATCCCGAAAATAATTTCGGGATTTTTTGTACCCCCGGAAGGAATCGGACCCTCATCAGTAGCTTAGAAGGCTACTGCTCTATCCATTGAGCTACGGGGGCAAATTTAACGATTATAATTTATCATTTTACTGCTTGTTTCGCAAGCAATTTTTTGTTAGAGTGAGTCTTGAAACGGGCTGTCGTATACCGGTAGTACACTTGCTTTGGGAGCAAGCAGACTGGGTTCAATTCCCAGCAGCCCGACAAATAAGTTTTACTTATTTAGGGAATTGAACGGGAAAGGGGTCGGGAAAACGGGAGTTTTCCCGTAGCGGAAATATTAAAACCGAGGGGTTTTAAAACGCACGAGCCGTAGGCGAGGAGTAGTGAAATTCCCAGCAGCCCGACAAATAAGTTTTATTTTATTAAGTATTGAATAGATTTGAAAAATATTATAAGCTTTTTTTGTTAGCCGCGGTAGCTCAGTGGTAGAGCAGATGCCTAAACTCTTTGGGCCGTTCCGAAGTAATTTGGAAATGAAAACTAGGTGAATTGCTGGAAACCCAGCTTCAGTTTTTTTAAAAACTGAAGCTGGGCAATCAGCAGCCAAGTCCAGCCCCAGTTTTTTTATGAACTGGAGCTAGAAAGGTTCAGAGACTATCCTTAACGGAGTACTCCGACGTTAGGTTGGAGGAAGCGCCTAGCCCCATTTATATGGGTGATGATATAGTCCAATCCTCAAAGTAATTTGAGATTCATTATTTGGAAGAGCATCGTGTCGGGGGTTCGATTCCCTCTCGCGGCACCAACATAAAAGATCCTCCGATTGTATCGGAGGATCTTTTATTAAATCTCAGCTTCAAACCCCGCATGTCAGTTTAGAAGTTTTCGCGGTAAAGATTTAATAAAACCCGACTTTGGTCGGGGTGAAACTTTAAGATTCTACGGCCTTAAGGCCGTGAAGTTTCATTTTATTTTCTCATCAAACTCATTCATCGCCGCCTTATACTGTTCGTTTAAATCATTTATCGCCGTCGCCTCGTCGTTTATTTTTTTGATTATCTCTCCCACTTTTCCTTCCTCCACCATCTTCCCCGTAAATTTATCTCTCAAAGTTATTAATAGATTTCCCATAAAAGCGTTGTAGTTTATCAACCGGATTATTAAAGAAGTTTCATAATTTATTCCTCGCAAAGCTGTTTCCGTTGCCACTTTCGGTTTTATTTCTTTTAAAGTTTCCGCCATTTTAGCCAATTCAAACGAAAGATTATAAGCTTCTTTTTTCATCTCTTCGTTTCTGCTTATTTCTTCCATAATCAGATTGAGCGCCTCGGAATAATTTTCCTCTCTGTCTAAATCATTGATTTTATCAATATTGCTAACCGATTTTTTTGAAAAATCCACTATTTGAGTGGCTATTAAAGCTCCTTGCTGATTTGCTTCTAAAAATTCCTTTGGCACAAAAGACCCTCCGACTAAAACTATTCTCCAAAACAAATAAGCCAAAAGAATTATGGCAATAAACAAAGCCGGAAATTTAATTTTGTTCGGAAAATCAAAAAACCGCATATTCATCTTGAAGCATCTTATCTCCTTTCAAAAAAATAATCAATCTTGCTAAAAAGCTTCTTTTAAGCTCTTGCTTTATAAAAAAAATCAAAGTATTATCTTTAATATCAAGAAAAAAGCGGGATTAGCACAGTGGCAGTGCGCCTGCCTTCCAAGCAGAAGACGCGGGTTCGATTCCCGTATCCCGCTCCAAGATTATTCTTTTATTTTTCTCTGGTTATATATAAATTAGATTGTTTTCCTCAATTTGCTTTTTTGTTAGTAATTCTTAAATTGCCGTTGTATAATAAAAACATCGTTTTTTATTAATATTTGTCATTTTAAATTTGTATTTTGTGCTTTAATCGTCTATGCCTAAAAAAATAAATATCTTTTGGACTCTTTCCATTGTTTTAGCTATCATTTTTATAGTTTTTTTTGTTCATTATCTCATTAAATCCCAAACTCCCGCTCCGGAGGAAAATGCCAATTTGGCAGAACCCATAACTAATTCCGAAAAAAAGAGTCTAAATGATAACCAAAACGAAAAAATTGATAACTCCAAGCCGCAAACTGGTTCAGTAAAAGACATATTTAGCGACCTTGAATCCGAGTCCTCTTCTCTTGATGATTTTTCTCAAGAAATTGATAAACAATAATCTTAATGTTTCCACTTGGAAAACTTGCTCTCTCTTTAAATAATCTTGTGTTTTAGAGCATTTTATCGGTTCTTTTGGGTAACTTATCCCTTAAAAAATCGTTGTAATATGATAGAAAAAGAAGAAAATCTAATAAGGCAAGCTTGTGCCGGAAAAAGGGAAAGTTTTGGAGAACTTTACGACTTTCACCAGCCAAGAATTTATCGTTTTATTTTTCTCAAAGTAGGCAATAGAGAAGAATCAGAAGATATTACTCACCAGGTTTTTTTAAGCGCTTGGCAGAATATAAAAAGTTTCAGAATAAAAGAAGTTCCTTTTTCCAGCTGGCTTTATAAAATAGCGAAAAATAAAGTTATTGATTATTATCGCTCAAAAAAACCGGTTTCCAGTTTTGAATCTATGGACGAAAATGCTATCGAAAGTTCTTCCTTTCCAGAACTGCTTGCTGAAAAATCAATGGAACTTGAGAGAATAAGGAATGCGATGGCTAAAATAACCGAAGAACAGCAAGATGTCCTGATTATGCGCTTTGTTGAAGACCTGCCCATAAAAGAAGTTGCTCTTGCTCTTGATAAAAGTATCGGCGCGGTAAAACTTATTCAATTTAGAGCCGTAAACAAATTAAAGAAAATTCTAAAAGAAGAAAATGGAGAAAATAATTGAACAACTTAAAAGCTTAAAAAGCATTATTCCTGACAAAAACTTTTCCGAGAAGTCCCGCTTTTTAGTGCTTTCCTCCAATAGAAAACTTATTTACTGGATGCCCAGCCAAGTTTCTGAAATTTTCAGATACTTAACCGCTACTTCCCTGACTGCCGCTCTTATTGTTCTTATTCTTGGCGGATTTAACTATCTCGAAAAATCAAATCTTCCAATGGTTATTGCCGGCCTTGACCTCAAAACACTTGAAGCCGAAGCGGAAAGCTTAGGCATTGATGTCAACATCTCTAAACTCGCTTATTATCAAGAATCCAACCAAACTGTTAAAACCGCCTTAAACCAAACCATTAAAGACGACCCTGTTTATTTTGAAGAAGTCATTTTGGATAAAGAAACAAATCTTCTTAAACTGGAAGATCCGACCGGCAAAAACATCGATAAAGCTTTAAGCGAAATTTTAGATTAAACTAATGCGAAAAATAATTAAAACTTCTTCTTTATTACTTGCTATTCTTGGTTTGTTTTCTTTTTCAAATTTTACCGCCTTGGCTGCTGAAAAAACCTGCAATGAACAAATTGAAGAAAAATTAAACAATCTTCTTCTTGTTAAAGATGACCTTAAGCTTTCCGAAGAGAAAAAATCCGACCTTGAATTTGAAGCTAAAAAAATTCTTCTTGATTCCATTATCTCTTGCTCCGGAAAAGAGCTGGAAGAAATAAAATCGGAACTTAACAACCTCAAAAAACTGGGAGATGAAGATGGAAAAATAAGAGAAGTTTTTCTCCTGAAAATAGATGAGTTTTTCAAATTTTTTGAAGAAAAAAATAACGTCTTTAAAGAAATAAAAGACGACCGGGAAAAAATAAAAGAACTTGCCAAAGAGATTCTTGATTGGCGCCAAAATGTTTATTCTCCCCTTATTAAAAAAGTGGTGAATTTTACTTATTTCTTCAAACAAAAAAATATTATTGGAACTGCCGAAGTCCGGCTGGCTAAAATTTCCTCTTCTCTTAAGAAAATGCTTTCTATCGAAAATAAAGAAATAAATAACCTTCTTTCAAGCTCATCTAAAAAAATAAGCGCCGCTTCAGAACTGAACAACAAAGCTTATTCTTTAATTAATGAAGACTTTAAAAAGTTTATTGAAGAGACATCTGCCACTTCCACTCCCGATGCTTTAATTTCTAACCAAGAAGTAAAAGGGGAAGATAAAGAAACATCCGAAAAAACTGAAGAAAAAGAAGAAGTGAAACCGGAAGAAGAAAAAGAATTTGCCGATAAGCTTATCAAAGAATCACTTGATAAAATAAAAGAAGCTTATCAGGATTTTTTTAAAGTCAGTAAGTCCGTTGAAAAAATATTAGGTTTTTAACTTTTTATAAAAAAATTCCTCCGTCTAAAGCGGAGGAATTTTTTATTAGTTTGCCTAATTTTTCGTTTACTTTACTGCATCCTTCAAAGCTTTTCCAGCTTTGAATTTCGGAACTGTTGTCGCCGCAATCTGGATTTTTGCTCCAGTTTTGGGATTTACTCCCATTCTTGCAGCTCTCTTTGAAGCTTTGAAAGTTCCAAAGCCGGCGATCGCTACCTCCTCTCCGTTTGAGAGTTCCTTTGTGATAGCGTCAAAAACAGCGTCAACCGCGGTTTTGGCGGAAGTTCTTGTTTCCAGTCCCGCCGCCTCCATTACTACATCAACCAATTTTTCCTTATTCATTGAGAAATTTTAAAGTTTAAAAGCTAAAACGACCTTTCCTGCTTTTCTAATTATGGCTTGATTATAGCATTTCCTGAATAAAAAAGCCAAATTCCTCAAAAACCTTAAAATCCAAACGGTCTTTTTTACAAAGAAAAATATTTACCCCGTATTTTATCGGGGCAATATTATCACCCCACCCTCCTCTTTTATTTAACTTTCTACCAGTAAAAATTAAATGATTTTCTTCTCTTATTTTGCGTATTCCACCGCTCTCATCTCCCTTATTACATTCACTTTTATTTCTCCCGGATATTTAAGCTCTGATTCTATTTTTTTAGCGATATCTCTTGCCAGTGTCAGCGCTCCAAAATCGTCTATTTTTTCCGGAATCACAAACACTCTCAGCTCTCTTCCTGCTGAAATAGCGTAAACATCGCGCACTCCGTTAAAGCTCTTAGCCACTTGCTCTAATTCTTCCAACCGCTTTATAAAGTTCTCTACCGTCTCTCTTCTTGCTCCCGGCCTTGCCGCCGATAAGGCGTCTGCCGCAGCCACCACAAAAGCTTCCGGCACAGAATATGGATAATCATCGTGATGCGATTCCATCGCTCTGATCACTTGTTCGTCTATATTGTATTTTTTCAATATCTTTCTTCCGATTTCCACGTGCGTTCCTTCCACTTCGTGGTCTATCGCTTTCCCAATATCGTGAAGCAAAGCCGCCTTTTTGGTTATCTCCGCGTTTAATCCAAGCTCTGACGCAATCATTCTCGCGATATGCGCCATTTCCACTGAATGATTCAAAACATTCTGCCCATAACTTGTTCTGAAATATAATCTTCCGAGCAGCTGGATTATTTCTTTCGGCAAATCATAAACCCCCACCTCAAGAGCCGCTTCTTCTCCCTTTTCCTGCATTCTTTTTGCCAGTTCTTGCTTGGCTTCTTCCACTTTCTCTTCTATTTTTGCCGGCTGTATTCTTCCATCCTTTAAAAGTTTATCAAGAGCTATTCTCGCTATTTCTCTTCGCATCGGGTCATAAGAAGAAAGCACCACGCTGTCCGGCGCTTCATCAACTATCAACTCCACTCCGGTCATTCTCTCTATTGTTCTTATATTTCTCCCTTCCCGTCCGATGATTTTTCCCTTTAAATCCTCGTCCGGCAAATGATAAACGCTTGTTGTCATCTCCGAAATATTTGACCTTGCGTATCTCTGAATTGAAGAAGTTATGATTTCCAAACTCTTTTTTTCTATTTCCTCTCTTCTTTCTTTTTCTAGTTTTTGCGACAATATCGCCAAATCTTCTCGACTTGCTTCTCTTATCTCTTTCATTAATTTTTCTTTCGCCTCCTCTCTCTTCATTCCCGCCGCCTTTTCTAATTCCTCCGCCACTCTTCCTTTCATTTCTTCTATCTGCTGTTTGGCCAATTTCAACTTTTCCACATCCTGAACTATTTTCACTTTCTGTTTTTCCACTTCTTTTGTTCCTTCTTCCAACTGGTCTTCTTTCTTTAAAATCCTTTCTTCCATTTTATCAAGCTGGGCCTTTTTCACCCTTTCCTCCTCCTTTGCCTCTTCTAAAATCTGCACTGCCTTTTCTTTGGCTTTTAAAACCAAATCTTGCGCGTTTGTCTGCGCCTCCTCTATTCTCTTTTTTGCCGTCTGTTCCGCCGTTCCCGTCAAATAAATAGAAATCAGCCGGTTAAGAAAAAATCCGATTATCGCCGAAACCGCCGCCAGCCCCGCCAAAAAAACCAAGTTATTTTCTAAAATCATAAAATTTAGCGCCCCTTAAGCGTTTTTCTGAAAGATAAAAATAAGAAAATGTTTAATTTCGCCCTCCTATGAAGTTTAAAACTTTTTTAAAAGCAGCTCTTTTTTCCTTTTTTAGTAAGGTTAAAAATTGCTTTAAAGAATTCCTTGCAAAAAACATAAATTTATTTTTTTTCCAGAAACCGCAAGCTAAGAAGCTCGTTTAATTTCTTTTTTCAAAATGACTCTTTTAAAATATGATACAATAATAATATACTAATTATTCCCTTCTTGTCAAAAATCGGCAATTTATGAAAAAAAATCTTGTTCTTTTAATCTTAGACGGTTGGGGTGTCGGAAAAAGGGAAGAAAACAACCCTCTCCACTCAGCCGATCCCAAAACCCTTGAATATTTAAAAAGAAATTTTCCGGGTGGCTCCCTTCAATCTGCCGGCATTGCCGTCGGCCTCCCTTGGGGAGAACCGGGCAATAGTGAAATCGGCCATCTCTCGATTGGCGCTGGAAAAATTATTTATCAATCATATCCCCGCATCTCTCTCTTTATAAAAAGCGGCGAATTTTTTAAAAATGAAAAAATTCTCGAAGCTATAAAATCCGCCAAAGAAAAAAATGCCGGTCTTCATTTCGTCGGACTTTTAAGCTCTTCTAATATTGATTCTTCCTTTGAACACCTTGAAGCTTTGATTAAAATGGCCGATTCGGAAAACGCTTCTTACTCTCTCCACTTGTTTACTGACGGCAAAGATAGTCCGGCTAAATCCGCCGCCGCTCTGATAAAAAAGCTTCCCGACCCAAGCAAAGTTTCTTCTCTCTCCGGCCGCTTTTACGCTATGGACGAAAATGAAAACTGGGACCGCACTGAAAAAGTTTACAAAACCTTAACCGGCCAGAATAAAATTTCAAAAAGTGTTCCGGAAATTCTTGAGTCCGCTTACAGCCGCAACTTAAGTGATGAATTTGTTGAATCGTCTCTTGTTGGAGAAAATCCGCAAATAATAAAAGACAACGATTCCGTTATTTTCTTCAACTTCAGCGAAGACAGCTCTTGGCAGCTCGCCTCTTCTTTTATCGATAAATCATTTGAAGAATTTACCCGTCTTCCGCTCAAGGATATTTCTTTTGTTACTTTTACCGAATATGACCCCGGTTTTTCCGCTTCCGTCGCCTTTCCTCAAGATTCCATAAAAAATCCTCTTGGAAAAATCATTTCCAACCAGGGAAAAACCCAAATTAAAATCGGAGAAACTTTAAAATATTATCCTCTTACTTATTTTCTGAACGGTTTTAACGAAAAGCCTTTTCCAAACGAATATCGGGTTCTCGTTCCTTCTAACAGCACCCCTCACCAGGAACAGTTTCCCGCTATGCGCGCCTCGGAAATCACCGCTCGCGCCATTCAATCCATTAATGAAAATGTTTTTAATCTGATT
The DNA here is from genome assembly GCA_041651415.1 of Minisyncoccota bacterium. Classification (GTDB taxonomy): domain Bacteria; phylum Patescibacteriota; class Minisyncoccia; order UBA6257; family XYB1-36-10; genus JAQVXM01. The sequence goes on along the minus strand of JBAZJH010000002.1, from coordinate 158,983 downwards.
GTCGTCAACTATGCCAACTTTGATATTATCGGCCACACCGGCAATCTCGCGGCTGCTAAAAACACTGTCAAAATAATAGATGACGAAGTTAATAAAGTTATCCGTTCCGCTATGGAAAGCGACACTCCCGTTATTTTAGTCGGCAGTCACGGCAACATCGAAGAAATGGTGGACCCGGAAACCGGCTTACCCGAAACTAAAAATACTAAAAATTCTGTCCCTTTTATTCTCATAGCTCGCGAATATGAAAGAAAAAAAAGCGAAAGCGAAGTCTCTTCCGAAGAATCAACCACTGTCGGTCTTCTTTCTGATGTCGCTCCAACCGTTCTTGAACTTTTGGGAGTGGAAAAACCGAACGATATGACCGGACAAAGTCTGCTAAAATACATAATAAGATGAAAATCATCTCTAAACTCTTTCTTTCGCTTTTAACTAATATTGTTGCCATCTTGATTGCCAATCGCTATCTTTCCGGCTTTGAAGTTAAAGAAAATTTGGAAGCTCTTTTTTCTTTAGCCGGAGCTCTCGCCTTGATTAATATCTTTCTGAAACCTTTAATAAAGTTTTTTCTCTCTCCTTTTATCTTTATTACTTTTGGAATTTTAAGTTTTTTTATCAATGCCGGACTTCTCTACCTTCTTGACTTTTTGAGCGATGACATTAAAATCAATTCGATAAGCGATCTTTTGGTTGCCACTGTCATTTTCAGCGCTTTAAGCCTGTTAATCGGCTTTTCCGCTAGATCTGTCTATAAAAAATGATTACTACCCTTCAAATAATTTTCTCAATAATTCTCGTTGCTCTCGTTCTGATTCAAGAAAGGTCATCCGGTCTTTCTGGAACTTTCGGGGGAGGCGAATCGGCTTTTCGCGGGAGAAGAAGAGGCGTGGAAAAAATAATTTTTATTTTAACCGTCGTTTCTCTCGTCTGTTTTGTGATTTTATCGATCTTAAACGTTGTGGTATAAAGCTAAAGCCATTGTCAGAAATTTAAAGCCTTCTGAGTGGAAGCTTTTTTTGACTTTTTTCTTTGTCTCCCTCGCTTCCCTTATTTTTCTTGGTTTTATTCTTTTCAATAAATTTACTGTTCCCGTCCCTCTAAAAGGCGGACTTTTTACGGAAGGAATTGTCGGTCAGCCGGTTTTTGTTAACCCCATCATTTCCGGCAATAATGACGCCGACCGCGACCTCATTTCTCTTATCTTTTGCAACGCCTTTGAAGTGGCGGAAAAAATAGAACCGACTAACAACAATCAATCCTGGCAAATCCGGCTGAAAGATAATCTCTTTTGGCACGATGGTGAAAAACTAACAAGCGACGATATTATTTTCACTTTAAATAAAATTCAGGACCCGGAATTTCATTCTCCCTTGAGCGCCACCTGGCAAGGCATCGTTATGAATCGCGTCAGCGAATTGGAAATTTCCATCAAACTGAGTTCTCCTTACGCTTTTTTTGAAGAAAATTTGAAAAAGCTTTATATTATTCCCAAACATATTTATGCCGACATTCCCTTAAACAACTGGCGGCTCTCTGATTATAATCTCCAGCCGGTCGGCTGCGGCGCTTATAAGTTTGATTCCTACAAAAAGAAATCAGACGGCTTCATCACTAAATATTCTCTCGTTGCTAACGATAAATATTTTAAATCCTCTCCTTTTGTCGAAAATTTGGATATTAATTTCTATACCAGTTTGAAAAAGGCCAGTGAAGATTTTAATTTTGCTAAAATCGACGGCTTGGGCGGACTCACTAAAAGTGAATATGATTTTATTTCCCGCTCCAACAATATCTATAAAATGGCCACCCCCCGCTATTATGCCGTTTTTATGAACCAAAGTGTCAACCCCGCCCTGCAGGACAAAAATGTCCGCCTTGCTCTTGATGCCGCCGTCAATAAAAAAGATTTGATTGAAAAAATATTCGGCGGCTGGGCCGACCCCATCTTTGGTCCCATCACTCCCAATTTTATCGGCCGAAATATCAGTGAAGTTTCCAATAACGAAGCTCTTGAAGCCAAAGAAATTCTCGAAAATTCCGGCTGGAAACTGATTGAAAATGAAGTCCGCGAAAAGAAAATAAAAAATAAGACCGTTTCCCTTGAATTTAATCTCGTTGTTCCGGAAGTGGATTTTTTGGTTAACACTGCCAACTATCTCGAAAAAGCTTGGCGGGAAATCGGCGTCAAAACTAACATCATCATTATTTCTCCCGAAGAAATAAATAACGACGCTATCAAAAACCGCAATTACGAACTTCTGATTTTCGGTAATATCCTGGGAGGCAGTCCCGACATTTTTTCCTTCTGGCATTCTTCGGAAAAACTGCACCCCGGATTAAACCTTTCTTTATTCGAAAATAAAACTGTCGACAAACTGATTGAAGAAATCAGAAAAACCTCTGATGAAGAAGAACGGATAGGCGACCTTTCCGCTCTCCAATCTCTTATTGGCAAAGATGTCCCCGCCGTCTTTCTTTATTCTCCTTACTATGTTTATATCACTTCAAAAAATCTAAACGGTTTTGGAACAAAACTTATTATCACTCCTCCTAGTCGCTTTGACGACATCAACAACTGGTTTGTTAAAACCGCCCGTGAACTAAAATAGCTTTGACACTCCTTCATTCTTCTCTTAGTATTTAAGCAAGTTCTTTTTTTATTTTCGGGGATGTGGCGGAACTGGTATACGCGTACGCTTCAGGAGCGTATGGGCTCACACCCATGGGAGTTCAACTCTCCCCATCCCCACATCATTTTTACTCAGAGTAAAAATGATGTTCCGATCATATCGGAACATCAGAATTTAAATTTTAAAACCCAATCTTCTCTATCTTCCCACTGTTCTTTTTATAAAAAAGCGGCTTCTTTTTAGAAACCGCTTTAATAAATACCCAAGTCTTATTCCTTAAGATAGTTCTTCCACGTTTCAGGAGACTCATTAAAAGGCTTCCCATATCCCGATCCCGCAAAATAACATCCCACCCTTTTCTTAAGTCTCGAAAACAACAAAGGAAATTGTCTTAAAACTCCGCCAATAATTTCCTCCGGCGTCTGCTCCCGCTGTTTCAAAAGCCCCTTCTTATCTGTTTTCATCTTCTTTTCCTTTCTGATAGTGTTCTAAAACTACTATACCACTTATAAGAGAAAAATCATCTTTTTTACTTTTTCTTTTCTTCGTATACTATTAGCTTAAACTATGATTATTTTCCTCTACGGTCCCGACTCCTACCGCCGCCAAAAAAAAGAAAAGCATATCGTTTCTAAATATCTGGAAAAATTTGCCGGCTTTTCTTTCAAACGATTTGATTTTAAAGAAAAGGATAATCAAGAAGACTTTTTTTCCTTCAAAGATTTTTCCGGCTCCCAATCCCTTTTTGAAACTTCCAAGCTTTGCGTTATAAAAAATCCTTTTGAATCGGACTTTCAAAAGGACTTTAAAAAAATCCTTGAAGCCAATTTAAAAAATGATAATTTTATCATTATTATTTCTCACTCCTCTCTGCCCCCTAAGCCTTTTTCTTTTCTCCTTTCTCCTCCTGTAAAATCTGAAAAAATCGACCTCTTGAAAGATGATTCTTGGAAAAATTTTATTTTGGAAGAATCTCTAAATCTCAATCTTTCCTTTGACGAACCTTCTTTAAAAATAATTTCTGAAACTTTTTCCGGCGATTCTTGGGGTCTTGTTTCGGAACTTGAAAAACTCTCCCTTATCCGCCAAAAAATAGATGCCTCACTTTTACGAAAAATCGGCCTTTCTAAAAACTACGATTTTTTTTATCTCCTTAAAAATCTTTCCGAAAAAGAAATTGGCAAGCGTCTTTCTGCTCTTGAACTCCTTTTTATTCAAAAAGAAGACCCGGGAAAAATTTTAAACTCTCTCGCTTACCAAAATGGCGCGAAAAAATCTAAACTGGCCGAAGCCGACTTGGATGTAAAATCCGGCCGTTTGGAATACGAAGAAGCCCTGCTTCAACTGGTTTTATAATCAAAAAAACAGCTTCCGCTGTTTTTTTGATTTCTGTTTTTTCAACTAACGAACTAAAAAACTAATTTATCTCGTGAAATTCGCTTTAGCAACTATTTCACTGGGACTGCTATTTTCTTGGCTAATCTTGACTTCAACCTCGCCGCCTTGTTCTTTTTTATCAAATTTATTTTAGCTGCTTTGTCTATTTTTTTATAGATCGCCGGAAGTTTGGCCTTTGCCTCGTCTCCTTTCCCCGCTAACGCTATTTTTTTGTATTCTTTTATCGCCGCCTTTAAAGCGTCCTTTTTGACAAGATTAATCGCCCTGTTTTTTTTATTTTTTCTTAAAGCCCTTTTGGCTGTGCTGGTATTTGGCATACCCGTACATAATACAGAACTTTTTAAAAAAAGCAAATATAAAAAAAACCTGCGGTTTCTCGCAGGTCATTTTAAAACATTTTTAAAGCTCTTCAAACTCCCTCATTTCAGTTGCAATCATTCCGGCCTCAAGAGCAACCTCATATGGAATCCCAGAGAAAGAAGGCTTTGAATGTGATTTTAATTCTTCCGCTTCCTCCAACCTCCTCAAAACCTCCGCCTCTAATTCATTTTTATTTTTTTCCATCAACCCATACTCAAGTCGAGACACCCCAACAAAACCTTCTACTCTCGCTACTTTACAAGCTGATACCACCTCCATCAATCTTTTTACTAAAATCTCATTACTAAGCGAAGCTAAATCCTGTAATTCAGCCATTTTCCTTCTCCCTTCGTCTCGCCGTAGTTTTTAGCTTAGGCGGACTTTATCTCGCCATGGGCGGATTTCATTTTTTAACTAACCTAATTCTAAGCCAAATATATACATATTTCCTAAACCTGTCAACTTCTAAAAAGATGAGAAACTCCGACGCAAGGTCGGAGTTACATTATTATCACCTCCTCCCCCTCTAAAAAAGTTTTTACTAAAACCAAAAACATTCCTAAAAACAGCCTGTCCGTCTTTGATGGAATTGGTGATTAGCCCTGTTTTGAAGGATTGTTTTTGGTTTTAATATTTATTTCTCCTTAATTTAAACCAATTCTTTATAATTTATAAAACAAAAACATCTCTGAAAAATGATGGCGATTAGCCCTGTTTTTCAGAGATGTTTTTGTTTTTTTACAACCCGTTCTCTTAATAAAGTCCCTTTTAAACTAATTCCTTTAAAACTTTAAAATCCTCCTTCAATGCCTCAATCATTGTTCTGTTATAAACCGCCACGGCCGGATGATAAAGCGGCGCTATTTTTACCGTTCCATAAGGCATAATCGTTTCATAAACTTTTCCCCTCGCCTTGCTTATTGGTTCCACCATTTCCGCTAGTCCATATCTTTCCATTATATAAACCATCGAATATCTCCCTAAAGTCGCTATTATCTCTGGCTTTATAATCTCCACCTGTCTGTCTAAAAACGGCGCGTAAAGCCTTATTTCCTCCGGCAACGGGTCGCGGTTATTTGGCGGACGGTCTTTCACAATATTTGTTATATAAACCTCTTCCCGCTTTATTCCGGCCGATTCTAAAAGCTCATCTAAAATTTTCCCCGCCGCTCCGCAGAAAGGCCTGCCCGTCTCCGCCTCGTTTTTTCCGGGCGCCTCCCCGATAAACATAATTTTGGAAAAATGGCTTCCCTCCCCGATTACCGGTTTTACTCTCGTCGCATAAAGCGGCGATTCTTTCAAATTTATCACCTCGTCTCTTATCTTTTTCATCGCCTCATATCTTTCTTGTTTTTCTTTTTCGCTTATTTCCATACCTAAAATATATCTCTCTTTTCCCCCTCTTTCCACTCCTTCCTTCCTTCTCTCCCACCCCCACTCTCTAAAATATAAGTCAAGCCAACTGGCAGTCTTGAAAAATTTTCGCGATTCGCGGTTTTTTGAAAGACTGCCAGTTGGCTTTAATAATTCAAAAATGCTAATTATTACCTTCTTTTATACAAATTAGAAATTCTTAACCAGCCATTATATAATATCCTTATGTATTTGCCTGTCTTCATTATTCAATCCTTCTTTCTCCGCCTCTTTCTATTTTTTAAACATTGGTACTCTGACGGCTTTTTTTTCTTCATTAGAAAAACAATTTTCATCTTGGCGTTTTTTGACAGCTTCTTTGCCGTCAAAATAACTACCCTCAACCTCTTTCAGCCTCTTTTTCAAGACTACACTCTCCTTGGGCGCCTGATTGGTTTTCCTTTTAGAATAATTCTTCTCTTTTTCGGTCTTTTGCTTTACATCATAATCATTTCTCTTGCTGTTATCCTCTTTCTCCTTTGGTCGATTCTCCCTCTTTTAATTATTTTAAAATCATCCGAAATATTTTTTCCAGCGCTGAACATTTTAAATTTCAAAAACTATGAAATCTGATTTCGAAATATATTTTAAGAATCCGCGCCTCTCTATGTCTTTTTTGGAAAGAATTCTTTTCCGCGTCATTTCCTATATTTTTTACAGCCTGCTTATCGCTTTCGTCGCCACCGTCTTTTTTTCTAAAATCTCTTACCTCTTCTGGCCCGCTCTCGGCCTTTTTCTTTTTCTTCTTGACCGCTCTTTCCACTTGAAAAAAGCTGAAAAAAATTTTCTGAATTGCAAAAAAAGTCCTATAAATTCCTCTCTCTTTCTCACTTCCCGTTCCTTAAACGCTCTTGAAGCTTGCCTGGATAAATCTCTAATTTCTAAAGAAAGTTTTTCTTTAAACCTCTTTGAAAACTTGATTCAAAAAAGAGAAATATCCGAATCTCTCTCTCGTCTCGAATCGCCTCAAAAAGAGCTCCTCTCAAAAACAATCAGTTTAAGAGAAACCGCCAAAACTTCTAGAGAAGAAATATATCTTGATTTGGAAAAAATTTGTGTTGCCTCGGCAAAAAGCGCCCTCCAAAATAAAAATTCCTTCATCGAAATTCATGATCTTTTTATGGGTATTCTTCTTTCCGAAAACGAAAAAATTAAAGAAGCTCTTTCTTTTTTTTCCCTTCTTCCAGAAGATATTAATAAAGCCATAATCTGGAATGCCAATAAAAAGCGTCTTGGATTTTTAAAACGCCTTCCTTCTTCAATTGGCGGTTTTGCTCCCCGCTCTTTTTCTGAAAAACCCATCATTATGAATCGCGCCTGGACTGCCCTTCCCACCCCCGTTCTCGATAAATATTCTACTGATTTGACTTTTCTTGCGAGAAACGAACGTATCGGCCTTCTGATAGGCCATGCCAAAGAATATGACGAGTTGGAAGATATTATTTCTAAGCCTGAAAGACCAAACGCTCTTCTTATTGGAGAAGTCGGCTCCGGAAAATCTACCGTCATCTCCCACCTCGCTTTCAAAATTATAAAAGACGAAGTGGCTGAACCTCTTTTTGACCACCGCCTCGTTTCTCTCGAAATTGGCAGTCTGATTGCCGGCGCTAAAGATGAAGAAATTCAAAAAAGAGTTTCCGACATTATTAAAGAAATTATCGAAGCTAAAAATATTGTTCTCGTTATTGAAAACATTCACAATCTCTTGAAATCCTCTTCGCCCGGTTCGATTTCTATTGCCGACACCCTCATTCCTGCCATCTCCTCCAGTTCCTTTTCTGTTATCGGCACCACTTTTCCGCGTGAATATAAAAATCTTATTGAAAACAATTCCGATTTTTCCGGCGCTTTTTCTCCGATTATGCTTGAAGAAATCACCGATGAGGAAGCTTCCGCTATTCTCGTTTTTGAAGGAATAATTCTTGAAAATCAATATAAAAATAAATTGCTTATTACTATTCCCGCCATTAATAAAGCGGTAAAAATCGCCCGCCAGTATTTTGGAAAAGTTATGCTTCCGGGTAGCGCTTCAAAATTGTTAAAAGAAGCTGCCGCTGACGCTTATCAAAATCGGGAAAAAGAAGTGAATGCTTCTTCCATTGTTAAAATTGCTGAAAGAAAAATAAACGTTCCCCTTCACGACACCACCGCTTCCGAATCGGAAAAACTTATTAATTTAGAAGAAATAATTCATGCTAAATTAATCGACCAAAAAGAAGCTGTCTCTGCCGTCTCTTCCAGTCTCCGCCAATACAGAAGCGGCCTTATTAATCAAGAAGGACCGATCGCCTCTTTTCTTTTTGTCGGCCCGACTGGCGTCGGCAAAACCGAACTTTCCAAAATCATCGCTGAAATCGAATTCGGTTCCAAAAAAGAAATGATTCGCCTTGATATGTCGGAATTTCAGGACAAGCAAAGTTTTTTCCGGCTCATCGGCTCTCCCGATGGGAAAGTTGTCGGCTCCTTGACTGAAGCTATTTCAGAGAAGCCTTTTTCTCTCGTTCTCCTCGATGAGTTCGAAAAATCTCATCCCGATATTTTAAATCTTTTTCTGCAAGTTCTGGACGACGGACGCTTAACCGACAACTTCGGTCGCGTCGTTAGTTTTAAAAACGCCATTATTATCGCCACTTCAAACGCCCATTCCGATTGGATAAAAGAAAAAATCGATTCCGGAGAAAAAATGGAAGAAATTTCTGAAGAACTCAAAAAAAAGCTCACCGCCTTTTTCCGTCCGGAACTTTTAAACCGTTTTTCCAAAATAATCGCTTTTAAAAATCTTTCTCCGGAAGATATCGAAAAAATCGCCGAACTTAAAATCGGCTCTCTTATGAAAGAAATTGAAGAAAATAAGTCCATTGGTATTTCTCTCGGAAAAGATGTTGTGAAAAAAGTTTCCGAGCTTGGTTTCGACCCGGTCTTCGGCGCCCGCCCTTTGAACGAAGCTATTAATGACTATCTTAAAAATCCTCTGGCTGAAAAAATCTTAAGAGGAGAAATTAAAAAAGGAGATAAACTTGAAGCAATTCTGGAAAATGATAAGATTGTTTTCATCTCTAAAAAATTATGAAAACTCAAATTTCTTCCGGCATTATAATCTTCAGACGTTCTGAAGAAGGAATAAAATTTCTTCTCCTTTATCATGGAAACAACTATTGGAATTTTCCTAAAGGAAAAATGGAGGAAAATGAAAGAAGCATTGAAACCGCTTTTCGCGAAGTGGAAGAAGAAACCGGCATTAAATCAATCAATCTTCATCTCATTAGAAATTTCCGCGTTTCTGAAAGATTCACCTTTAACGACCGCGAAAGCAAAGACAAAGTCTTCAAAATCGTCACTTTTTATCTCGCCGAAACCAAGCAAAAAGAAGTTAAAATCGACCCCCGCGAAGAGGGATTCGGTTGGTTTAGATTATCCGAAGCTAAAACCGTTTTAGGTAAGCACAAAAACACTTTTGAAATTCTCAAAAAAGCCGGCCGGCTTGTCAGTAATTTTAATCGTCCTAAAATCTTTCCGAAAAAGAATCCTTTAAAAAAACCTTTTATTCGCAAAAATCCGTTCTTCCGTCTTCCCCCCGACCAAAAACTATAATTTTTCAATTCTGCAGATAGCAGATTAGTTGAAAATTATTTAATTAAACCAAAACTGCCCTTCCGGGCAGTTCTTTTTTTTATTTCACTTCCTCTATAATTTTTTTAAACGCCTCCGGATGCTTTTCCGCTAATTCCGCCAGCATCTTTCTGTTCAAAACTATATTGGCGTTTTTCAGTTTTTTTATGAAAACACTGTAGCTCATTCCATTTTCTCTTGCCGCCGCGCTCACTTTCACCTGCCACAATCTCCTAAAATCTCCTTTCTTTTCTTTTCGTCCTCTGAAAGACCTCGACAAAGCGTGCAATAACGCTTCTTTCGCCGCTCTTTCTTTTGACTTTCTGTCCCATTTAAAACCTTTCGTGAGCTTTAATACGCTCTTTCTTTTTTTATTGGCTGTTGTTCCTCTTTTTACTCTTGGCATATTTTTATTTTATCTTTTTACTCTTTTTTGTATCGCCTTCATCAAATATCCCAGGCCTACCGTTTTTCTTCTTGACTGCTTATATTTTGAAGACTTTTTCGACCGAAAATGAGATGCTCCCATCATTCTTCTTAAAACTTTCCCTGTCTTTGTTGTTTTTACTCTGCTTTTGAATGTTTTTTTCATTTTGTTATTTCTTTGAAATTTGCACATTAAACCCTCTGCCGGCAAACTTTATCGGAGCGGTTATCTTATGCTCCACCGGCACCATTTTTAAGAACTCTTCTAGCTTTCCTCGGGCAAAATCCTTATTTCCTTTTTCTCTCCCCCTCATAAAAAGCTGGATTTCTACTTTATCACCTTTTTCTAAAAATTCAACTACCTTCTTCATTTTTACCTCTAAATCATTTTTGGCCGCCCGTGGTGTTATCCTTATTCCCCGAAGCTCCGAAGTTTTCATTTTTTTTCTTTTTTCCTTCTCGCTTTTTTCCAGTTGATAGCGATATTTGTCAAAACTTATGATTTTGGCAATCTGCGGGCTTGTTTCTCCGCTCACTAAAACTAAGTCTAGCCCCCTTTCCTTCGCCAAATTGATCGCCTCCTCCTTTTTCATCACGCCCAGATTTTCTCCTTGGTCGCCAATAACTCTTAGCTCTTCCGCTTTTATTTCTTCATTTGCTAAAGGCCCCCTTCGAAAGAATCCTCCTCTAAAATTTCTATTTTGCAATTTTTTGTTTTTTTATTTTCTAACTTTATAAAATTTAAACTTTTCCCTGGTGGAGATGATGGGATTTGAACCCATGTCCGATTTACGACTGATAAAAATTTCTACATGGCTTAGGCGCGCTCTTTTTTTTACAAACAAAACTTGAAGCGCGTCAGAAAATTCTGTTTGTTCGGCTTTTATTTTTTCTCCTTCCCATAAAACCGAGAAAAGAGTCGGAAAAGCCTGAATTTTTTTTCGCTCCTCTTACCTCTTCAGGCAAAAAGAAAGAGTGAGCGGCCGCCTATAAAAGACGGCTTCCAAGCTTAAGCAAAAGCAAAAGCTGGCTGCCTATTAAAGTTGGCACTTTTCTTTTTTGAAGATTTTGAGGATCTTCAATCCTGCCTGCCATTTCTACCGTCCTTAAATCGTCGATTCCTTACATCCCCATTTTTCCGGTTAAATCTTTTTAACTGGATATTCGGTTTATTCCCGAATTCTTTTCAATATTCTTTTCATTTCTTTCTTTACTTCCTCTTTCTTTATCTTTTCTCTCTTATCCTGCTTCTTTTTTCTTCTGGAAAGTCCAAGTAGAATCTTAACTTTTCCGGATTTATCATACACTTTTAATGGCACAAGTGTCAACCCTCTCTCTTCCACGTTTTGCGCCAATCTTTCTATCTCTTTTTTATGCAAAAGCAGCCGTCTCGTTCTTTGCGGGTCATAACCTTCTAAGGCGTTTTTTGGCTGATACAAAGGAATATCCGCTCCGACAAGGTAAATCTCCCCTCCCCTTATTATCGCGTACGCTCCGGTCAAGTTCATCCTTCCCTCTCTCGCTGATTTTACTTCCCCTCCTAAAAGCTCTATTCCCGCTTCAAATTCGTCTAAAATCTCATAATCAAACCTCGCCTTTCTGTTTTCTGCTAATGCCATACCTAAAATATAGCAAAATCGGCTGTTTTCACAAATGAAGCTCCACGGCCATAAAGCCGTGAAGCTTCACCTCGCCAAAGGTGGGGTTTATTAAATCTTTATCGCTTTATCCCCGCGCGTTAGCGCGGGGATTTCGCAGAGATTTAATAAAAAAGCGGCCCCTCTCGAAACCGCGAATATCAATATCGGAAATTCATAAATAAAAATTTCCGGCCATTTCTCATGAAATAAGATAATTAAGATAATTTTGAAAACAACACCCAAAACAAAAGATACAAAGAAAAAAAATCCTAGAACAACAAAAACATAAAGAATAAAACCTTTCTTCTTTCTCCTTTCAGTATTTTATATGAGGATTTTCTAACGGCATGTCGTGAACTATCGGCCCTTTACTCTCTACTTCTTTACTCCCACATTTTGGACAATTATATTTTATTGGTACTTCTTTTTCCGTCAATCCATAAAACTCGTGCCCGCATTCTTTGCACTTCCATTTCCAGTTAGATTGTGAAAACATTTTTTCTTTCTCCCTTTCATTTTTTATTCTCAAACTTCTGCTTGTTTTATACTCTTTTTATTTAAACTCGTCAATCTTAACAAAACCCTTTGTTTATAATAGAATAAAGCCACCATGTCGGAAGAAAAAAAAAATAAAAGCCTGCCCGAACTTGAAAAAGAAATCCTCGCTAAATGGGAAAGAGAAAAAATCTTTGAAAAATCCCTTAAACAAAACGCCAAAAACAAAACCTTCGTTTTTTACGAAGGTCCCCCGACCGCAAATGGCAAACCCGGTCTTCATCATGTCTTAGCCCGTTCTTATAAAGACATCATTTGCCGCTACAAAAATATGCGCGGATTCAATGTTCCCCGCCGAGCCGGCTGGGACACACACGGCCTTCCGGTTGAACTCCAGGTTGAAAAAGAACTCGGTTTGAAAAGCAAAAAAGAGATTGAAAATCTGGTTCCGAAAGATAAAACGGAAAGCATAAAAAAATTCAACGAAAAATGCCGCGCTTCCGTTTGGCAATATAAAGAACTCTGGGAAAATCTCACAAGCAGAATGGGTTTTTGGCTTGATACTGAAAATCCTTATATCACCTACAAGCCAGAATATATTGAAAGCGTTTGGTGGCTTCTTTCGGAAATTTATAAAAAAAATCTTCTCTATCAAGGACACAAAATAATTCCCTGGTGCCCTCGCTGCGGCACCGGTCTTTCCAGCCACGAACTTGCCCAAGGTTATAAAATCGTTAAAGACAATTCTGTTTTTTTGAAGTTTAAGCTCCTTCCCGGCCAAAAAATCGGCGACTTTAGAATCGGCAATAAAACTTTTATTTTATCTTGGACCACCACTCCTTGGACTCTTCCCGGAAACGTCGCCTTAGCTGTCGGAAAAAAAATAAAGTATTCGCTTTTAAAGTCTGTTGATGGCGAAGAAGCCTTTATTGCTTCTCCTCTTTCTGATAAAAATATTTTTACTGGAGAAAAAATTAGAGAATTTTCCGGCGCCGACTTGGTTGGCTTAAAATACGAACCTCTTTTCAAAATAAAAGAATTGCAATCAGAAAAATCTTATCAGGTTTATCCCGCCGATTTTGTCACAACGACTGACGGCACCGGCGTCGTCCACACCGCCGTTATGTATGGCGAAGATGATTATCGCCTCGGCCAAGAAGTCGGTCTCCCCGAAGTTCATACCGTCGACGAGTCCGGTCACTTTAAAGATTTTGTTCCGGAACTGTCCGGCCTTTTCGTTAAATCAAAAGAAACCGAAGAAAAAATAATTGCTTATTTGAAAAAAAATAATTTCTTTTTGTCGGAAAATCTTTACGAGCACGACTATCCTTTCTGCTGGCGCTGCGACACTCCGGTCATTTATTTCGCCCGCTCCTCTTGGTTTATTAAAATGTCTTCTTTAAAAGACGCTCTCTTAAAAAATAACGAAAAAATCAACTGGATTCCTTTTCACATCAAAGAAGGCCGTTTTGGCGAATGGCTGAAAGACATCAAAGATTGGGCGCTCTCAAGAGAAAGATATTGGGGCACACCTCTTCCCATCTGGCAATGCCATAAATGCGGACAAGAAAAAATAATCAGCTCTTTAAAAGAGCTCGCCGATTCTCCCCTTCCTTCAAAAAACTCTTTTTTTGCCATCCGCCACGGCGAAGCTCTTTCTAATAAAAACAAATTCAATTCCTCTTGGCCTGAAAAAACAGCCAATTCTCTTACTAAAAAAGGCCGTCTTCAAGTTGAAAAATCCGCCGAAAAATTAAAGAAGTTGAATATCGATATTATTTTTTCTTCTGACTTAAAAAGAGCCAAAGAAACCGCCGAAATTATCAAAAAATCCCTGAAAATAAAAACTTTAATTTTTGACAGACGTCTTCGCGAAACCGATTTTGGAGAATTAAATGAAAAATCCGCTTCTTCTTACAAAAAGCTTTTTTCTTCTTTTAAAGAAAAATACGAGCAGTCCCCGGCAAACGGAGAAAATCTGAATCAAGTCAGAAAAAGAATAATGAAAGCTCTGAAAGAAATCGACAAAAAATATGACGGCAAAAATATTCTCATCGTCGGGCACGAAGACCCTCTTCGCGTTCTCGCGGAATCTTTAAGCGGAAACAATCTTAAAGTTAAAGATTTTTTTCTGAAAAATGCCGAATGGAAACCTCTGCCTTTTAAAAATATTCCTTTAAACGACGACGGATTTCTTGACCCGCACCGCCCTTTTATCGATGAAATCAAAATTCCTTGTTCTTGCGGCGAAAAAATGAAAAGAATTCCGGAACTTGTCGACGTCTGGTTTGATTCCGGCGCTATGCCTTTTGCCGCCTCTGGTTATCCTTTCAAAAATAAGGACCTGATTGATAAGAAAAAAATTTTCCCTGCCGACTATATTTCGGAAGCTATGGATCAAACCCGCGGCTGGTTCTACACTCTTCTTGCCATCTCCACCCTTCTTGAAAAAGGCGCTCCTTATAAAAACGTCATTTCTCTTGGCTTGATCAACGACAAAAACGGCAAAAAAATGTCCAAGTCCCGCGGCAATATCGTCGACCCTTGGGAAATGTTTGATAAATACGGCGCCGATTCTGTCCGCTGGTATCTTTTCACTTTAAACGACGCTGGTGAAACTAAAAATTTTAACGAGGACGACCTAAAAAAAGTCTCGCTTAATGTTTTTAATATCGTCAAAAATTGCCTTCTTTATTTGAAAACTTACGGCTCTCTTTCTGGGTCAGTAAAAAAATTCACTAATCCTCTGGATTTATGGCTCACTTCCCGCGTCTCTAAAACCATAAAAGAAACGGAAGAACTTATTGAAAAATATGACATTCCTCCGGCTGGCAGAAAAATTGAAGAACTTTTAAGCGATATCTCCCGCTGGTTTATCCGCCGTTCCCGCTCAAGGTTTCAAATCGCTTCAGGCAATTTGTCCCGACGTTTCGGTCGGGACCGCCTTGACGCTTCTTTTGCCCTTTATAATTCTCTCCTCGCCCTAAGTAAAATTATGGCTCCTTTTGCGCCTTTCTTTTCCGACTATCTTTATCTCTCCCTTAATTCCCTTAAAAAAGAATCCGGTTTCAAAAATTCCGTTCATCTTTCTTCTTGGCCAAAAGCTGAAAAATTTAACGAAAAGCTTTTAAAAGAAATGACTCTTGTAAAAGATTGGTCCAGCCTCGGCCTTGCCGAACGCTCTGCTTTAGGCATCAAAGTCCGTCAGCCTCTTTCTGAAATGAAAATAAAATCAGCGGAAAAAATATCCGCCAATCTTCTCGAAATTCTAAAAGACGAAGTCAACGTTAAAAAAGTATCTTTCGAAAATAATCTTCCTGACAAAAAAGAAGTTTGGCTTGATTTGAATATCACTCCCGAATTGAAATCCGAAGGCCTCGTTCGTGAATTCATCCGCCTTATTCAATCTCTCCGCGGTGAAGCCGACTTAAAGCCTGGTGAGCTTGTTAATCTTTATATTGAATCCGCTCCCGAAAATCTTTCCTCTATTTTTTCTGCCAAAGAAAAAGAAATCTGTTCCGCCTGCTCCCTTAAAAAAATCTTTTATTCAAAAGCTAATACTCAAAGAATCAATAAAACCTCCCCTTTTGAAAACTTCGGCGAAATCTCTGTTTCTCTAAAATAAAACTCCACGGCCTTACGGCCGTGGTTTCTTCAAGTTTCACCCCGCCCTAGGCGTGGGTTTATTAAATCTTTACCGCTTCAAACCCCTTAAGATAGCGCGCGAAGTTTGAAGCGGAGATTTAATAAAAAAGCCCGGAAAAATTTCCAGGCTTTAGAGTTCTTTGCTTTTGGTTTGGCTATATTAAAGCCATGCCAAAATATTCATGAAAACCCAATTCCTTTTCAGCTTCTAAATCCACAATACTTTCCCGCCCATTAAAAATTTTGAAATCTGACATTCTGACTTCATTCCGATAAACAAAATTTTCTTCTTCCACTAACTTTGGCCCTCTCCCCCCTAAAAAAGTACCTCTCTCATAATTCTCCTTTAAAGCCATTTTTAAAAAAGCAATGGCTTCAGCAGGATAACATCCCCCATAAGCCATCCACCACACCGGCTTGTTCTCAAAGAAAATCGTCGTTGTCCCCGCTGAAAAATCGGAATCCGGAGTTATGTAAAACCGGTCAACCACTTTAAAATCTCCATCTCTAAACACAATATCATTACAACCATCGGATGATTCTATCTTTGTTATTTTTTTTCCATCTCGGTGACCGAAATATCTCGCCAACATCCCCTCAAAAAAAAATTCTTTGGCTCCTTCAAGTATTTTTTCTCTGTTCATTTCTTTCTCCTTTTTCTCGCCATAGTTTTAGCGTAAGCGGACTTCTTTAATTTAGCTTCAAAATTCTTCCCATATTATATAACTAAACATAAAAAAGGTCAAATCTTTTTTACTCCTTAAACCAAAAGTTCCTCCGATATAATCAGAGGAGCTATCTTTTTATCATTCTCCATCCCACTATAAAACTTTATCTACTCAACCTATTATCTACTAGCTTTTTCCTTTTAACTTTATAAACTTTAAACTTTTAACTAATTTTCTACACCTCTATTATGACCGGCAATATCATCGGCCGCCTCTTCGTTTTTGTAAATAAGAATTGTCCGATCTGGTCGCGTATCATTCCTCTGAAATAATCCGAATCAACCGGCTGGTCAACCGGCATTCTCCCAAGCATTCCTCTTATCCTTTTTCTCACTTCGTCTAAAATCTCCTTGTTTTCTTTTAGATAAATAAATCCTCTTGAAATAATATCCGGATTTTTCAAAATTCTTCCCGTCTGTTTATCAAGCGTGGTTATGATTACAAGCATTCCTTCCTGCGACAGCATTTTCCGGTCGCGAAGCACCACCTCTCCCACATCCCCCACGCCCAATCCGTCCACCATCACGTAATAAGCCGGCACGGTTTCCGGCAAAATTCCTATTTTCGATTTCTGTATTTCCGCCACCTGCCCGTTATCCATTATTATGCAGTTTTCTTTTTTCATATCCGCTTCCACCGCATTGTTTATATTTGAATATCTCATAAAATAATATCCGTGAATCGGAAAGAAATATTTCGGCTTCAAAATTCTTACTACCGTTTTAATATCTTCTTGAAATCCGTGTCCGCTGGCATGCAAATCCATCAGCATCGAATGATGGATTATCGCTCCCTGCCTCGCTAAATTATCTTTCAAAGTTTGCACGCTTCTCTCATTCCCCGGAATTATGGATGAAGAAAATATCACCATATCTCCCGGCTTTATCCTTATCTGCCGATGCTCGCCGTTTATTATTTTCATCAAACTGGCGTTCGGCTCCCCCTGCGCTCCTGTCGATAAGATTAAAAGCTTATCGTCTCTGTATTTATGAATTTCATCAAGTCCTATCAGAACCCCTTTTTTTGTTTTTATATACCCTAACCCTTGCGCGATTCTTATGTTTTCCTGCATTGACCTTCCGGAAACCGCCACCTTTCTTCCTAATCTATCGGCTATCTGAATCACTTTATATATCCTATCAAGCAGTGAAGCGAAAGTTCCGACAATTATTCTTCCTTTTGCTTCTCTGAATATCTTTTCCAAATTTTGTTCGACAACTTCATCCGAAACCGTTTTCCCCGGCCTCTCCGCGTTTGTGCTATCCATAAAGAGCGAATGAATATTCTCTTTCGCCACTCTCTCAAAATTATCCAGTCCCAGCGGATTTCCTTTTTTGTCATAATTTACTCTGAAATCCCCCAAGTTGCACATGTTCCCCACCGGCGTTTTTAAAATCACCGCTACCGAATCCGGCACCGTGTGCGGCACTCCGAAAAATTTCGCTTCAAAATTATCCGATATCTTAAAAGAATCTCCTTCTTTTACTATTTGAAAATTAAGTTTTACTTTTGCCGGAAATTCTTCCTGTCTTTTAACAATCAGCTCTTTGCTTAAATTAGTGGCATAAATTATCGGATTTCCTATCTTATGGATTATGTAAGGAATCGCCCCGATATGGTCTAAATGCGCGTGCGTGATTATTAAAGCTTTTACCCTTTCTTTGTTTTCCTCTAAATAAGAAACGTTTGGAATAATGAAATCTATTCCCGGCGTTTCTTCCTCTGGAAATTGCAATCCGGCGTCAATTATCACTATTTCGTCCTGATATTCAAAAAACATCATATTTCTTCCCACTTCTTCCAGCCCTCCGAGCGGCACAAAACGAACCGCTTCGTTCTTTCCGGTTGATGCTTTTTTCTGTCTTTTTGAATACTCAAAAACGCCTCTTTCTCCGAATTCTTCGCTCTCTATCTTTTTTCTCATATTTTTTACCCGTTATAAACAAAGCCTGCGGTTGTTTGTTTAAAAACAAAACTTCCGCCCGAAATCTCTTTGTTTAAAGTGAGTCGCTTATATCTTTAATAATAAAGGAGTTAATAAACTTTGCTTCATTATAGCACGCCCGCTGGAAACTTTCAACTTTTTATTCCAATCCATTTATTTAATGATTTTTTTCCTTTTAACTTTATAAACTTTAAACTTTTAACTGACTTTTCTTATTCCTCCACAAAAACCTCTTTTATTGGAATCAAATTTGGGTCCGTTGGTAAAGAAAAATAAATCGTTGTTCCTCGATTCAAAGTCGATTCGGCGTAAATTTCCCCTCCGTGTCTCCTGATTATATTCTTAGCGATATAAATCCCCAGCCCCGTCCCCTCCGTTTGAAACTTCAGCACATTTGTTCCCCTGAAAAACTTGGTAAAAAGCTTTTTCACTTCCTCGGGCGGTATTCCTATTCCCGTATCAGTCACGCTTACCTGTATGAATGGTTTTCCCTCTAATTTTTCAAGTTTTACGGTCACCTCTCCATTTTTTACGTTATATTTTATGGCATTGTCTAAAATATTATCGAGCGCCATTGTCATTCTTTTTACGTCTATTTTCATCTTTAAGTTTTTATCCTGCGGCCGGTCAAAATACATTCTTATTCCGTATTGTTTGGCCGCAATCATTTTTTGCGCCAAAATATTTTCTAAAAATCCGGTAAACTCCACTTCCTCCATCGCGTATCCGAAATTTCCTTCTTCAATTTTTGCCACATCCAGCAAATCATTTACCGTTTTTAAAACTTTCTCCGTTGCCACTCGGCCGTTTTTTATCAGTTCTTTCAAATCATCCGGCAAATTATTTTCCCCCGACAAAGTTTCAAAAGTCCACGAAACCGCATTTAATGGCGTTCGAAGTTGATGAGCCGCCACCGTCACAAACTCGCTTTTTGATTTTCCCGCTTCTATTTCTCTTGTTCTGTCTCTTACTATTTTCATAAATCCCAAAAGTTTTTTGTTTTCATCCGTCATTTTTACCGTCGTCACTCTGAACTCCGCTGTTGGTTCTGAAAAAGACAAATCCACTATCTGCGGAAAAACTCCCGCTTCCGACCGCGTTATCACTACCGGCGCAAGCGACGGAAACATTATCTGCGCCAGTCTCGTGTATCTCGGATTTTGGGCAAACTGCGGCGTAAACTCTTTTCCCATAATCTCCTCTTTTTTTATTAAAAATATCGCTTCCGCCGTCTTATTAAACATCATCACTCTAAAATTAGTGTCATAGGCTATTATCCCGTCATAAAGATTAGTTACCATTCCTTCCAATTGTCTTTTTTCAAACTGCACCGCAAAATTATTTTTTGCCAGTTTAAAACTACTGAAAAATACGATTCCCGCTATTCCTATAAATATCAAAGACGTCACTAAAGATAAATATCCCGGCAGATAAAAAAGTTCTATTCCCGATATTGAAAAAGCTAAAAACAAAAAAATCCAAAACAGCCGCATCTCCGGTTGTTTGAAATAAAAAATCGCCTCGTCCCAAAAATTTTTAAAATCCCCCATCTCTCTCTATTATACCTCACCAAACTTTTTAATAAAAAACCCCGACTTCGCCAACTGGCAAAAATCGGGGTCATCTTTTTTAAGAAATAGTAGTCGCAACAATCTCTTTAAACACTTGTCTTTCCCCTAGCCTCTTCAAAATCTCCCCTTCTAAAACCTCTTGTTCTTTTTTTTGTTTCTCCCTATCTTCTTTTGTCATGTATTCCCAATTTCTCTCATATGTCTCAATTGTGCTAACCAATTTTTTTACCAAATCTAAATCTCTCAATTCACAAACCTGATTTGTTTCCATTTTTCTTCTCCTTTTGTCTCGCCGTAGTTTTTAGCTTAGGCGGACTTTATCTCGCCATAGGCGGATTTCATTTTTTAACTAACCTGATTCTAAGCCAAATCTACACAAATTTCCCAAACCTGTCAATATTTAAAAAGATAAAAAGCTCCGACCTTACGTCAGAACTACTTTACCCCGCCTTTTATAGGCGGGGCTTATTATCACCTTCTACCACCCTTTTAAAATTAAAGAAAAAAACAGCTTCAGAAAATGATGGCGACTAGCCCTGTTTTCTGAAGCTGTTTTTTTCTTATTTACTCCGTTTTTAAAAAAATAATTTATTTTAAACTTCCACTTTTTTCATACTTCCCCAATTTTTTCCTTCCTTTATTTCTACAAGTAGTGGCACGGAAAGTTTAAACGCCTCTTCCATTTCTCTCTTAATCTTTTTAGCCGCTTTTTCTTTCACCTTTTTTTCTACTTCAAATAAAAGCTCGTCGTGAATCGTTAAAAGCACTTTTACTTCTTTTCCCCACCATTCCTCTTTTTCAAGCATCTCCTTCGTTTTTATTATCGCTATTTTCATTACATCAGCCGCCAGTCCCTGCGTCGGCATATTAATCACTATTCTTTCCGCTTGCGCCGCAAATCTCGGTGATAATGACATTAAATCTGGAACCAGCCGGCGTCGTCCGTTTAAAGTTGTCGCATACCCTAAAGTCCTCGCCTCCTTTTTTATATTTTCCTGCCATCTTTTTATTTCTGAAAATTCCTTAAAATATTCTTCAATGAATTTTTTTGCCTCTTCCCTCTTAAGTCCTGAGGATTCCGCAAAAGCATTTACTCCCATTCCATAAACAATCCCGAAATTAAGCACTTTTGCCACACGTCTCTTTTCTCTATCCACCTCTTCAAATGGCACATTAAAAACATAAGATGCCGTCGCCGCATGAATATCTTTTCCTTCCCTGAAAGCTTTTATCATTTTATCATCCCGAGAAAGAGACGCGAGAATCCGAAGTTCCATTTGCGAATAATCAAAACTTACAAGCTCCTTTCCTTCTCCCCCTAAAAACGCTTCTCTTAAAGGCTGGGCTAAATCTCCTCCTTGCGGAATATTTTGCAAATTGGGATGTTCTGAAGACAATCTTCCTGTCGCTGTTCCCGTTTGAATATAGGACGTGTGCAATCTTCCTTTTTTGTCGGTTAATTCAATAATCGGCTCAATATAAGTGGAAAGCACTTTAAATTGCTCCCGATATTCTAAAATAAGCTCGATTATTTTATGTTCGTTTTTTATCCTTATCAGATTTTCATAACTTGTTGACATCGCTCCCCCTGCTGTCTTTCTTATTTTTTTAGCCGCAATATTAAGTTTTTTGAATAAAACTTCTCCCATCTGTTTCGGAGAATTTATATTAAATTCTCCCCCCGCTAATTTATATATTTTTTTTACCAGTTCGTTCACGCCTTCTCGTACTTTCTCTTTTAATCTCTCAAGCTTTTCTTTGTCTATTTCTATTCCCCAATTTTCCATCTCCGCTAAAATTGGCAAAAGCGGCATTTCTATTTCCTTAAAAACTTTCGTTAAATTATTTTTTTTAAGTTCTCCCTCAGCCCATTTATAAGCAAAAAACAAATCCTCTTCTTTGTTTCCCCACTCTTTTTTTAAAAATCTTTTAAAAACATAATCCGGGCTATAATCTCCTACGTCAGAATCTAAAAGCCAGAATGCTATTCCTAAATCAAAATATGGGCCTTCCAATCCTTGTTCTTTTATTATTTCTTTTAAAGAAAATCCCACTTTTATTTTTTTACTTTTTCTTTTTTCCTCCTCTAATTTTTCTCCCTCTAAAATAAATTCTGCTTCTTCTCTGCTTTGCCTTGCGTCAAAATTAAATAATTGCGCCTTGCTTTCTTTCTTTTCAAATAGTCCCTTATTTTCCGCTTTTTTATTTTCCTCGCCCCCTATTCTCTTTATCAAACTTTGAAATCCCATCTCCTCAAAAAAACCTTTTAAATCTTTCTCTTTTGATTCGTTTGTTTTTAAATTTTCTAATCCGCCTAAATCAATCGGCGCATCTCTTTCTATTATCGCCAGCTTTTTGGAAGCCATCGCCTCTTTTTCAAAACCGATAAATTTTTTAAATCTCTTATCTTTCTCGTCTATATTTTTAAATATCCCCTCTATTGTTCCAAATTCGTTTAAAAGCGGCACCGCTGTTTTCGGCCCCACCCCCGGTATTCCTTTTATATTATCCGAGCTGTCTCCCGCTAGCCCCTTATAATCCACTACTTGTTTTGCTTCTACTCCAAACCTCTCTTTTACCGCCTTTTCGTCATAAACCATCATTTCCGTTATTCCTTTTTTAAATGTCTCTACTGTTACATTTTCTTTATCGCTCACGAGCTGTGTCGTGTCTAAATCCCCCGTCAATATGATTATTTTTTCTTCTTTTCCTTTGAATCTTTCCGCCGCCGTTCCGATCAAATCATCCGCTTCAAACCCGGGCAGTTCAAATGTTTTTATTCCAAAAGCCCTGAAAACTTCTTTTGCTTTTATAATTTGCTCTATTAATTCATCCGGCGCTTTCACTCTTCCCGCTTTATATTCCGCGTAATCTTTTTTTCTGTTTGTTTCCTCCGGCCGGTCAAAAAAAGCCGCCGCGTAATCCGGTTTGTATTCTCTAAAAATTTTCATCAAAACGGAAGACAACCCGTAAAGCGCGTTTGTCGGCTCCCCTTTTTTATTTGTCAGTGGCGGCAAAGCATGAAAACACCTGTGTATCAGCGAGTTTGCGTCTATTAAAATCAATGTTTTCATGCCAAATTCTTATAAATTTTAATTTATTTAAGAATTTGAGCGCTCCGACTTAGGTCGGAGTTGCTCAAATATTTCAAATTTTAATTTCTAATTATCTATATTATACCCTCCCTTCATTCCAAAATAAAAAGGCGGTTTTTCTCCCGCCTTTATTTGTCTTCAAGTATCATAATTAAAGACATAATCACTAAAGTAATCGCCAGAAACCGCCCTTTTTAAGTCAATCCAGTTGGTGGCGCCACTCCACCCAAAAGCATCAACATCCCTTTTTCCATGATACATAACATCAGCATCACAAACCTGAGTTGGCGCGCCGCAACTCCCCTTTTTCCAACAAGACGGTTCTGTCTCTTGTTCACCCCTCAAGAATTTTCCCCATAAATTATTTATTCTTTCAGAGCTTAATTTATTTTGTTCTTCTATTCTTATTAAGAACAAAATCATGCTAAATCTCCCCACTCTTCTCATTCTTTCTCCAGTTAAAAACAATCTCAATTCTTCATGAAGTCCAGAGGATAATCCCTTAAAAGTGAAGATATATTTCGCAGTTTCATAATGATTAAAAATTTGTTGCTCCTCTTTATTAAGAAAAGTCATCATTTCACCTCCAAAAAAATTTTTAAGTTCTGTCTTTATTATACCAGCTTATTTAAAAAAGTCAAAACAAAATCAAAGTTGCCATTAAATCCGCTCCGCCAACTGGCGGAGAGCGGAAGACAGCTCCCTTATTTTTCTATTTTTTCTCCTTAAAAATAAAAAATCTCCACAATTAAAATTATTTAAAAAATAATTTTTTACGAAGTAAAATATTTACCCCGTATTCCATCGGGGCATTATTACCACCATCCCTCTCTCTACTGAATAATTTATAGAATAAAAATAGCTTTGAAAAACGATTGGTGATTAGCCCTGTTTTTCAAAGCTATTTTTATTCTTAAAAATTTACTAAAATTTTTTAATTAGTCATTAATCAGATATTAGTAATTAGAAATTAATCATTTATTTCTATCTCTCTTCCCTCTTTCAAATGCTTTATCTTTATCTCAACCGCCCCTTTTATTTTCGCTTCTCTCACTCTTTCCGGCCATTCTATCAAAATAATGTTTTCCGGATTTTTTATTATTTCCTGCCACTCGAGCATATTTAAATCCCCGTCTTTTAATCTGTAAGCGTCAATATGAAACGCTTCTTTAAAACTTCCTCCTTTCAGCAATTTATATCTTTTAATTAAAACAAAAGTCGGGCTGGTTATTTTTTTCTTTACTCCAAGTTTATGTAAAAACCCCCTCGCGAAAGTCGTCTTCCCCGCTCCCAGTTCCCCGATTAAAGAAATCACTAAAGCCGTTTTTCTTTTTTTATTTTTTTCTGTTATTTTTCTGGCAAAATCGGCGGCAAATTTAATCGTCTCCTCCTCGCCATTCAAAATAACCTTCTTTATTTTCTTCATTTTTTTCTTTCTTAAAAATTAAACTATAAGCGTAAACCGCTATCAGTCCCGCTAAAACTCCCATAATTAAAATCGCCATAACATCTCTCGCCTCAAAATTTCCGGTTTTTACGGAACTCTTTAAAGCTTCCCCCTGAAGATATCCCGAAACCTTTTCTTCGTCAAAAAGATTTCTTTCTCCCTTGGTTATTTGGCTTGTAAATAAAAACTCTTCTCCTTTTCTTGAAAAACTGCTTCCTTCTTCCGCCATTCCTTCCATCTCCGCCTTGTCCGCTAAATTATTCCCGTCGTATAAAAAAATCTTCTCATCCGAATTGTTTATTGATATTCCCGTTTCCTTATAACTAAACGCCAGATATTCTCCGCCGTCGATTTTCTTTCCCGCTAAACTAAACTTCTTCCCGCTTTCGTCTTCTAATCTGAAGCTGTCCAAAAAAATCGTCTCGCTTCCGTTGTTAAAAATTTCAATAAATTCTCCGTCCGCATCCTTCCCCGCCGGATTCGGAAATATCTCATTTATCAAAACCGCCATTTAAAAATAATATCCTACTCCGCATAAAAATAAAAAACTCCAGCCTTGTGTCAACTGCAAAAGAATCGCCCCGACAGCAAATATTGGGATTTGTCATGAGAAGCTGATAATGGTTTGTGTCTATTTTAGAGCTAAAATATAACAAGTGCAGTACTCCCTGAAAACCACCAGAAATTGACAAAAAACAATAAAAATTATATCTTACAAGTAGCAAAATTTACAACTAAAAATAGCTGAAAAGGAGCTAAAAATGAAATCTATAACTCTCATAGCAACAAAAACTGTGGATCACATCAACAATCTAGATAAAGCTGTTAAATTGGTTAGGTCAGGAGGTCCAGCCCTTTATTGCAAAGAAGCCTTAAATGCACTTGGCTGTAAAGTCTGTCTTCTAACACCTAAAAATCCGGTAACTGTACACATAATTATCAAAGACCAACATGAAAAAATACGGATTAAAAGAGTCGGGAAAATAATGCTCCCAAAACGTTTATTTTCACGAAACATTTTACTCTCACCTATACTGGGAGAATTCAATCTTGAGCAATTATCTGAAAGAGATTGTTGTATTTTTCTAGACGCTCAAGGATACATCCGAGTCAAAGGAGAAAATCTTGTCCATTTTTGGGATTGTTGTCCTAAAGATTTAAAGAATGTCGTCGCTCTTAAAGTCAACCAAAGAGAATCAAAATACGTACCAAAAAAAGTTATTAAACTTTTTCAGTCTCGTATTTTGCTTATCACTCACGGTCAAAAAGGAGTAGAAATTTGGCATCATGGAAGACAAGACTTTGTTAAAAGCAATCCCATTGAAGCTAAAGACACTCTGGGAGCCGGAGATACTTTTTTCGGTTCTTTTGTTGCCTTATTTATCCAATCAAATAATGCTTTACTAGCAACAGAAATTGCTGTCCGTAAAGCAGAAGAACTATTACAAAGAAAGTGAGGTGTTAAAGTGAAAAACTCCATCCTGTGTTTACCAATAACAATTCCAGAAAAAGTAAAAACCGGACTTGTTCTGACTCCTTTTGTGGTTTCTGCAATATCGAAGCTCACTGGTCTCGCATCAGTATGCTGTGTAAACCTAACCGGTCATCGATATAAAAATTTGGAAATTAATCAAATCGCCCAAAGATTTGAGAACTTCCAGAAACTCTTATATCGTCTGGATTCAACTATCAACCATTACTGGTTTGATAACAACAACAGTCACGCCAATCGCCTGCAAACCTATTGTGAAAAACTGGCTACTGATGGAGAGTTAAAAGTCGAAAATTCACAAATTTTTATCTGTCAATGCGGAGCCGTTGAAGTGTTGAAAGATTCTCTCCATTCTGATTGGTCGATGGATTACAAAGTTCTATATTGGAAAAATGAAAAAGCGTTTTGTGCTTTATGTGACATGCCGCTTGAACCAAAAGATGAAGCTTGTCTGATATTAAAAAGCAACTTCAAAAAAACTAATCTTAACGTGCTCCCACTGTTCTATTTAAAAGAAATTGAGAAGCTACGGAAAGATTTTAACTATCCACTATTAATCTCCAGAAAAAAGAAAGGTGATCGCCGAATATCACTATTCGGTAAAACTTGGCAGTTGGATACAGACTTTTGTTGGTCCCTGCTCTTTTGTTCCTTGATTGAAGATGGATTTTATCCGTCAGCAGTCGTTATCAGCAATCGTTCGTTTAAACCTCTAGTTTGGTCATTGGGAATCTCCCAGAAGCTATTTGCAAATTTGAAAGACACAACTGTCATCGTCACGCCTTTTGTAAAATTTGAAAGTGATGAGTCGCAACATCCAAACATTAATAATCTCAAAGAACTCGTTGATCGATACGGCCGACTGCCTACTAAACTCTTGGTCGCTAGTGGATTAAAATGGAATCAGAAAGAAGTAATCGTAAATTCCAATTTTATTTTCTGGGCACTTAAAGCTTCAGACAATAAAGCGTTAATCAGCCGCCCCATAGATGATATTTTATCTTTCCCTAAAATAATAAATACTATGGATGGGAATCTGATTAATGAACTCATTACCAACCTCCGTCGAGAAACTTCTGTTTCGTTATCTCCATACCAAAGCTTACTAATAGAAAGGAGTATCTAATGAGTAGAGAATCCTTAAAAAAGCTTAGCGAAAAAATCGTCTCTACTTTTGGAACTAATAACATAGTCTGCGTTCTTCTTCATGGCTCTCTATTGTTTAATCCTCACTTAATTCCGCAGGATGTTGATCTGATTATCATTCTAAAGAAAAAGAGTTCAGGGGACTGTCTTAAACTTCGAGAACTTGTTATAGATTTAAGGATGTTTGAACTGCCGATTCACCTTCATCTCATCTATCTTGAGGAAATACCCACCAATGCCGATTACTTTTCAATCCATACTTGCGGTTCATTCTTTGTCTGCCATCTGAGACAAGCCGAAACCCTGTTTGGTAAAAATATTTTTGATGTCGTTAACGGCCCATCAGACTATCACCTCCAGTTAAGCTTGCTCCAAAAAGTCCAGCAGTACACTTTTCAACTCCGCAATCTCATCTTTAAGATAGAACCAATTTCCGAAAAAGAGATTAGGCAAACCAGAAAAAGAACTATCGTTGTTCTTAAAGATCTTCTAATGTCCCAAGGAAGTTTGATCCAAGAGGAATCGGAAATTTTTAGCCAAGCAGCTAAATATTTATACGATTTTTCTCCCAAAGAATTAGAATTTCTCCAAGAACTTCTAACCGAATGGACTGTCCCGTCATCAAGTAAAGATACCCTGAATTTTCTGCAACAATGTCTCGCTATTCACGAACAAGTTTACAGTTTAATGCGTCAGCAAGTATCCGAAAACAAGAAATGTCGTTTCTTTTCTTAAATATATCCACGTGAAGTATTTCTAAAAACTTCACGTGGTTTTTTGTTTAATTAAAGACTATCTACCAAAGTTTGCGCTGCTTTTTCCTCTAAGTCCCCTCCGTGTCCGGCTCCCGAAATTAATATAAACTCAACTTCAACTCCCGCTTTTTTAAGATTATTTACGTATTCGGAAGTATGTTTGTCAAAAATTACATCATCATCCGTCCCTTGTAAAAACAGCAATTTTTTATTTTTTAGGTTATCTGTGTTTTTCTCGGGATTAATTAGTGATTCCCCGTCCAAAAATCTATTCCAATCTTTTTTATTAAGTCCTCTATATGCATTAGCGTATCCTTTAGTAAGTAAGTTAAATAAATCGTCCTCGCCAGAAGAAAGCATTACTAAAGAATCTTTTACGTTTTTTATTTTAGTCACCGGAGCCAGAAGTGCGAATTTAAGCGGCTCTTTAATTTGGCTGCTTAAGATTACTCCGCCTCCGAAACTGCTGCCTAAAAATATTATCTCTTTGTGTTCCCATTCTTTTTTTATCTCTCTTCGCAGTTCTGTTCCCAAACCGCTTTTTATAAAGTCATAAGCTTCTTCTAAGCTTTTGACGCAGTTATCCATCGTAAATTCGCCGTTACTTTCCCAACTGCCTGGAAATCTCATCTCAAAGAAGCTAAAACCATTTGAGGCAAATGTTTCTCCTAAAGCTTTTCGGCGAGGATGCCCAGGTAAACCTGGTACATACAAAACCGCCTTACCATTACTTTCTTCCGGCAAATAAAGGTCATAAACTACATTTTTCGATTTTAATCGATAAATTATCATAAATATTAAAATAACATCTTCTCATCTTTTTCGCAATTTTTTTTAGATCACCTTTCTTAATATATTTATTTCCTAAAAATAAACATTTAAGTCATAAAGTTTTCTAAAATCCTGACTCGTCTAAAAGTTTTTGTTCTCTGGTTTTTATTCCTAAATGCTTATACGCCGCCTCCGTCACGGTTCTCCCTGCCGGTGTCCTTTGCAAAAATCCCACGCTCATAAGATACGGCTCATGCACTTCTTCAATCACTCCTCTCTCTTCATTTAATGCCGCTGCTAAAGTTTCTATCCCTACCGGCCCGCCCCTGAACTTCTCTATTATCACTTCAAGTAATCTCCTGTCATGCGGCTCAAGCCCCAAAACGTCCACCTCTAGGAGTTTTAATGTCTCCTCTGCTGTTTCCCTTGTTATTTTTCCATTTCTCCTCACCTCGGCGTAATCTCTCGCCCGCTTTAACAATCTGTTGGCGATTCTCGGCGTTGCTCTTGCCGCTCTCGCTAAAACCTCTATACCTCCTTCCTCTATTTCCACATTAAGCAGTCTTGCCGACCGCTTTAAAATCTTTTCAATATCGGCGACCGAATAATAATCCAGCTTAAAAGAAGCTCCGAATCTTGACCGAAGCGGGCTTGATAACAAATCCGCCCTTGTTGTCGCCGCCACAATTGTAAATGGCGGTAAATCCAAAGACAAAGTCCTCGCTCCCGGCCCTTTTCCGATTATCAAATGCAGTTTTCTGCTCTCCATCGCCGGATACAAAAATTCTTCCACCATTCTGTTTAACCGATGCGCTTCGTCTATAAACAGAACTTCCCCCGGCTCCAAATTAGAAACAATCGCCGCTAAATCTCCCACTTTTTTTAGAGTCGGCCCTGAAGTTATTTTTATTCCTCTTCCCATCTCGCTTGCCACAAGCCCCGCGAGAGTCGTTTTTCCCAACCCCGCCTGCCCGTAAAAAAGCAGATGGTCGACTGGTTCCTCTCTTCCTTTTGCCGCCTCTATTATTATTTTTAAATTATCTTTTATTTTTTCTTGTCCTACATATCCGTCCCAATCTGTCGGCCGAAGCGCTTGGTCAAAAGTGGAAAAATCTCCCCCATTTTCTTGGCTTTTCCCGTCTTTTCCTAAATTTATGTCTTTTTCTTCAAATTTATCCTTTCCCATTGCCCTTATCATATAACAAAAAATATCCGCCACAAAGCCATTTTTTTAAAAGCAAGCCAAAAAACCCTTTTTTTCCCTTTCTTGACTCCGTTCTTATTGTATGCTATAATAGTCAAGATTTTGAAAAAGTTTGGATCTGTGGGCAGGAACCCTCCGACGCCAAGGGAGAATTGGCTTTTAGCTGGTTCTTACCTCAGGAGCGTTTTAACCTCTTCCTTCACGAAGATTTTTTAAACTCTTAAAAGAGTTTTCGCCCACAGATCCAAGCTTTTTTGTTTTTAAAGAACTTTTCAAACAGCTGAAAATTCTTTTTTTCTGAAAATTTTAAAGTTCTTCTATCACTCCAGTCGCTGCTTCCACCTCTTCCAAACTCGTGATTCCAAGTAGCGCCTTCAACACTCCGTCTTCTTGCATCGTTATCATTCCTTGTTTTCTGGCCATTTCTTTTATTTCTAAAACCGAGTTTTTCTTTTCAATCGCTTCCTGCACTTCGTCATTTACTTGAAAAAGCTCATAAAGCCCCACTCTCCCTTTATATCCGGTTCCGTTGCATTTTTCGCATCCGCCTTCTTTTGCTTTATATGCTTTCAAATCTTTTAAAAAATTTTCCTTTCCGGCTCTCTCCGGCAGTTTCTCTAAAAACTTTTTTGCTTTTTCCTGAAATTCCAAACCGGCTTTTTCCGCTATTTTGCAATTTGAACAAATTCTTCTCACTAATCTTTGCGCGATCACTAGATTTAAAGCCGACCCGATTATGTTTTCTTTGACTCCCAAATCAATCAGTCTTGGTATCGCCCCCGCCGAATCATTAGTGTGTAAAGTTGAAAAAACCAAATGCCCGGTCAGAGCCGAATCAACTGCCGTCCTCGCCGTGTCCTCATCTCTTACCTCGCCGACCAATATCACGTCCGGGTCTTGCCG
This sequence comes from Minisyncoccota bacterium, assembly GCA_041651415.1. Taxonomy (GTDB): domain Bacteria; phylum Patescibacteriota; class Minisyncoccia; order UBA6257; family XYB1-36-10; genus JAQVXM01. The sequence continues at coordinate 128,310 of JBAZJH010000002.1, read as the reverse complement.
CAATGCCGATTTTAATCCTTCGGCAAAAGTGTATCCCGCCTCTTCATTCACTTGCGTCTGTTCTATTCCGGCTAAATGATATTCAATCGGGTCTTCAATTGTTATCACCTTTATTTCCTTTGTCGCTTTCTCTTTTAAAAAAGCGTAAAGCGTTGTTGTTTTTCCGCTTCCGGTCGGCCCGGTGTTTAAAATCATTCCGTTTGGCCGTTTTAACTCTTCCTTTATTATTTTTAAATCGCTTTCAAAAAATCCCAATTCCGCCAACCCTAAACTTATTGCTTTCGGGTCAAGCACTCTTAAAACCGCCACTTCTCCAAACTCCGCCGGCGCTATCGCTACTCTCACTTCCACGTCTTTGCCTTCTAAGGAAATAGTGAATCTTCCGTCCTGCGTTTCATCCGTCACGTTCATTTTTAATCCCGCTAATAATTTTATTCTCGAAACAATTTTTTTATAAAAGTTTCTTTCCACTCCTTCTGTTATTTCATTCAAAACTCCGTCTATTCTATATCTTAAAACCCCCGCTTCTCTTATCGGTTCAAAATGAATGTCGGAAGCTTCGATTGAAAGCGCCCCTCCCAAAACAAGCTCCAAAAAATCGGAAACTGTGACTTTATTGAAATTTATCGATTCTATTTCTTTCTTTATAAGCTGAATTGTTCCGAGTTCCTTTTCAAATTTTTTTATTTTTTCTCCGGAGATTAAAACTCTCCCCGTTATTTCTTCCTGTTTTTTTGAAACAAAGCGGTAAAAACTGAAAGCATGCCTCAAGCTTGCTTTCGAAACTATGACCGGCCTTATTTTAAATCCTCGTTCTTCCAGTTTTTTTATTTCTTCTTTAATGCCTTCCCTCTCAAAATCAAAAGCCGCCACAATTAAATCCTGGTTAATTAGATTTATGGCGGCCATCTCGAGCTCTTTTGCTCTTTCTTCTGGTATTAAACTAAGGGCGTCTATTTCAATTGGTGTCGTTACTAAATCAAGATGCTGTTTTTTTTGTCTTACTGCCCTTCTTTCCGCGTCTCGCTCCTCCGCTTCCGAATTAAAGCGGACTAACTTCTGCTTAACATATGTGGAATTGTTGAGCATCTTGGATTTTTATGAATAATTTATCCTTTTTATTAACTTTTCCTAAACAGTATCTCTCTTTCAAAACTCAAAGTCAATAAAAAACTGGCAAAAAATCTTTTTTACAAACCAGTCAAAATTTTTTTTTATTAAATCTCCACGAAAACCCCGTGCATTAGCGCGGGAGTTGAAATGATAAAGATTTAATAAAACCCCGTCGTAGGCGGGGTGAAACTTTAAGATTCTACGGCCGTAAAGCCGTGGAGTTTCATTTTTTAAAACTTGGAATTTTTAAAATTTTAAGCTAAAATCTTCTCATAAACGATTTTTAGTCATTAAAAATTAGTTATTTCTCATTTAAATTTTATATGTCCGGTCATTCCCACGCAAAAAACGTCGCCAGAAAAAAAGAAGGCGATAATAAAAAGAAAGGCGCTCTTTTTGGCAAACTTTTAAAAGCCGTAACTATTGCCGCTAAAGACGAGCCGAATCCCGATTTTAATCCCCGTCTTCGCGCCGTCGTGGAAAAAGCTCGCGCCTCTAATGTTCCTCTGGACAATATTGAACGCGCTATAAAAAAAGTTAAAGAAGCCGGAAATAATCTTGAAGATGTTGTTCTTGAAGCCTATGGCCCAGAAGGTTCCGCTCTTTTAATTACCGCCATCACTGACAATAAAAATCGGACTATTTCTGAAATAAAAACTATTTTAACTAAACTTGATGCTAAATTTGCCAGCCCTGGCAGCGTTCTTTGGGCTTTCGAACAAAACATAGAAACCAAAACTTGGTCTTCAAAATTTCCTCAATCTATAAGTTCTGAAAATTTAGAAAAGCTTAAAACAATAATTTCTTCTCTTGAAGACCATGACGATGTTGAAAACGTTTATACTAACGTCAATTTTTAACTGATGATTATTTTAGGCCTCGACCCGGGAACAAAAAGAGCCGGCTTTGGCCTCGTCAATAAAGAAGGAGGCAGATTATCTTTTCTCGCCGGCGGTATTTTGAAATCGTTTTCGGAAAACGAATCGGAAATTCTTTCTGAAATTTCCAAGGACTTGGAAAAAATAATCAAAGAATTTAAGCCCGGCTTAGCCTCGATTGAAAAACTTTTTTTTATGAAAAACAAAAAAACCGGTTTACAGGTTGCGGAAGCCCGCGGCGTGCTTATTTTAACTTTAAAAAACAACTCTGTTCCCTTTCTGGAATTTTCCCCCACTGAAATAAAAAGTTGTCTTACCGGCTCCGGACGCGCCGATAAAAAAGAAGTTCAAAAAACGGTTGAGCTGATTCTCAATAAAAAAATAAAAGGCGTCGATGATATTTCCGACGCCCTGGCCGCCGCTATCCTCGCCGCCAATTCTCGTTTTTAATTTGTTGTCCCGATTCCCAAATTATAAGTTGCAAAATCAGGAATGTTCTTTTTTGCCCACTCGATCACTGGCCCTTCCCAATTTTGGAACTGCGGGTCTCCGGCTGGATATACCGGATTTAATCCTAATGGGTTGTCTTTGTCGACATAATAAAGTATTGAATGGATTTGTTTATTATTTAGATAATCTCCTCTTAAAATCGGTTTTTCCCGAATAACCTGTTCCGGTTTATTGAATGTTTCCGGTTCATAATTTTCCAAAGCTCTTCTCAAAAAAGCGCTCCAGGTTGGCATAGCCGCTAAAATCGAACCTCCTTGTTTTTCCATCGGCTCCCTTCTGTTATTTCCCGCCCATACTCCAACGACAAGTGACGGCGTATATCCCATTGTCCACGCGTCGACATAATCGTTTGTCGTTCCGGTTTTCATTGCCACTTCATGCTCCGGAAAAATTGTTAAATTTAAGCTTCCTTGAAAAAGTCCCGCTCTTGCTTCCGCATCCGATAAAACATCATTTATCATTCTGGCATATTGTTCCTCAACCGCCTTTTCTTTCTCGTCTCTATATTCTTCTATAATTTTTCCATTGCTATCTTCAACTTTTAATATAATCGCTTGTTTATGTTTTTCCCCGTCTTGCGCAAAAACTGCGTAAGCGTTAACCAGTTCTGTCAGTTTTACTTCTCCGCCTCCCAAAACTAAAGATAATCCGAATCGGCTTCTATCAGAAAGCGTGCTTATTCCAAAACTTTCCGCCAATTTTAAAGTGTCTTCTATGCCTGCCAAATATAAAGTCTTTACTGCCGGCACGTTTATCGATTGTGCTAAAGCGTTTCTTAAATTGACCGGACCCCTGAATACTCCGTCGAAATTGTGCGGGTGATAGCACTTTTCGTTTTCACTGTTGAATTCTTCTTCTCTTATCGGGCAATTTGGATTATCCGCTGTAAATTCCGTTGGCACGTCAAATAAAACCGTTTCCGGCGTATATCCTTTTTTAAAAGCTTCGATATAAGCGAACGGCTTGAAAGCCGACCCAGGCTGTCTTAGTCCCTGGTAAGCCACATTAAAATTTCCTTCATTTTCCACGTCAAAATAATTAGCTGAACCGACTAAAGCAAGTATCTGTCCTGTCTTTGCGTCCTGCGCCACTAAGGCCATATTTTTCCCTTTATAAAGCTCCGCGTTGTTTGCCGCCCCCTTTTCCACTTCTTCTTCCGCTATCTTCTGTAATTTTTCGTCTAAAGTCGTGGTTACTCGAAGTCCTCCGGTTTCAATCATATCCTCTCCGTATTTTTCTCTTAAATATTCCATCACCATCATTGTAAAATGAGGCGCTTTGATAGATTTTGATTGCGGCGCAAAAACCAATTTTTCTTCTTCCGCCGCTTTCTTTTCTTCTTCTGTTATATACCCGATGTCTTTCATCTGCCCTAACACATAACTGGTTCTCTCTTTTAAATCTTCCACATGCGCTCCGTATGGCGAATAAAAAGACGGCGCCTGCGGCAATGCCGCAAGAGTTGCCGTTTCCGCCAAAGTTAAATCGGAAACATTTTTATTAAAATAAGTCTGCGCCGCCGCTTGAATTCCATAAGCATTTCCGCCATACGGAATCTGGTTTAAATAAAAAGAAAGTATCTCGTCTTTATTGTATCTTTTTTCCAGTTTAATCGCTAAAAAAAGCTCTTTCACCTTTCTGGTTAAAATTTTATCGGAAGATAAAAATGAATTTTTTGCGAGTTGCTGCGTTATTGTCGACCCTCCCACTCTTTTGTTATAAAACAAATCTATAAAAGCTGACCTTAAAATTGCTTTCCAATCAAAAGCCATATGCGTATAAAAATTTTTATCTTCCGCCGCAATTGTGGCCTTTTTTACATTCTCCGGAATTTTTTCAAAAGGAATTATGGTTCTCTTTTCTTCTCCATGCACTTCATAAAGCATTGTTTCTCCGCTTCGGTCATATATTTTCGTTGATTGGCTGATTTTTCTGTTTTCTATTTCTTCAAAATCGGGAATTTTTAAAGCCAAATAAGAAGCGTAAATAAAAGCCACCGAAAAAACGAAAAGTATTATTAAAAAAGAAAAGAAAAGAAAGTTTTTCATTTATTCTTGTTTAGAACATTATAAAATATCCTGCCTATTGTTTAAAGGCAGGATATTTTAAATTTCAAAATTAATTAAGTAAATTGTTTATTCTTCGTTTGTGTCATCGTCATCATCTTCTTCCCCTTCATCTTCTTCATCCAAATTTTCTTCTTCGTCTAATTCCACTGTTTCATCTTCATCCTCCTCTTGATTAAGAATCGTTTTAACTTCTAATTCCATTTTTTTTATTTTCCCGTTTTTAAACAGGTTATAAAACGACCTTTTGTTTAAAATTTATCTTTTTGGAAGTTTTATTTATTGCAACAAAAATTCCAATGGGTTGAAGTATATTATATGGAAAGTTATTGTCAAGCTCTTCCGGCCGCTGTTTTAATATGTCAGAATATCGCTTAAATCCATAACTTTTAATAAATTAAAATAAATTAACAAGTAAACTGATAAACTAATTCTTTACCGGCATTAAAATATAAAAATACATTTCATCTTCTATTGATTTTATTATTGTCGGTCGGTCGCTCCCGTTAAATCCCAATATTATTTTTTCTCCCTTGAAAGATTTTATTCCGCTAAGCAAATATTGCCAATTAAAATTAATTTCCAAATCCTCCCCTTTTATTTTTGCCGGAATTATATATTTATTTTCTCCAATTCCCTGATTTAAAGAAAAAATTTCTATATATTTATTGTCTTTTTTAATTTTTATCAAAACATCATGAACTTTTCCCGATAATATTCCTGTCACTTTTAAAGCGTTTATCATTTCTTCTTTATCCGCCACTGCTTCTATTTCGGCCGATTTTGGAAGAATTTGTTCATAGTCCGGAAAATCGCCGTCTATCAATCTTGAAACCATCTCTACTTCCTCATTTTTAAACAAAACTTGGTTATTATCAAAATAAAATTCTACTATTCCTTCTTGAAAAACCTTTAAAAACTCAATTATTGCTTTTAATGGAATAATTGCTTTAAAACCCTCTTTTATATCTGAATTAAAATCTGAGCTTGTTATGGTTTTTTCTGAAAGTCTAAAACTGTCTGTTCCAGCCAGTTTTAAAACATTCCCATCAAAATTAAACAGAATTCCGTTTATTTCCGGCCTTAAATCTGAAAATTGCGTGGAACTTAAAACTTGTTCTAAAAATCCTTTTATTTTTTCGGCATCTATTTTAAAACTGTTATTTTCTTTGGAAATACTCGGAATTATCGGAAAATCTTCTGTGGGTAAAGTATTGACCGTCGCTTCGTAATTATCGGTTTTTATTCTTAAATTATTTTTTTCTATTATATCTAAATTAATAACTTCATTGTTTAAATTATTTATTATTGAAGAAAAAATCGCCGCCGGCACTGTTATTTCGCCGTTTTCAATCACTTTTCCCGATAATTTATAAGATAAGGCTATTTCTAAATTAGTTGAAGAAAAAATCAATCCGCTTCCGGAAGTCTTTATTAAAATATTTTTTAAAATAGGTAAATTAGAATTTTCTCCTGTCACTCTTACTACTGAATCAAGAGCTTTCTTTAAATTTCCTCTTATTACTATTACTTTCATTTTTTATGTTTAATTTATTAATTAATATAATTATTATTATTTATATTAATTAGTAGTTATAATTACGCATTCTTTAAAAAGTTAAAAAGTCTTTTTTACCCTCTTTTTAAATGCCTTTTTAAATTATCACTTTGTTCTTAACTAGTGGATAACCTCTTAACTTTTATATATCGACTCTTTTATTAAATTAACTTTCTGGCTGGTATTGATATTTTTTTCCATTTCTTTGTTTATTTTTTCACAGGCATGCATCACAGTTGTGTGGTCTCTCTTCCCCATCTTATCCCCAATAAAAGGAAAAGATGTGTTTAATATGTTTCGAAGTAAAAACATTGTTATTTGTCTCGGTTCCACAATCTCTTTTTTTCTTGATTTTCCTATTAATTCATTTATGGAAATTTCAAAAAAATCTGCCACTGCTTTTATTATTTTATTCGGGTTTATATTTTTATTTACTTGCGTATTTTTATTTATTACCTCGTTTATTATCCCTTCATCTATTTCTACCCCTTTATTTTCCTTTATAAAAATAAGTTTATTTAATAAACCTTCTATTTCTCTTATATTTTCACTTACTTTTCCGGCTATTATCCCTATTATTTTATTGGGTAATTCATGTTTGCACTCTTGTAATTTTGTGCTTATTATCGCCACTCTCATCTCATAATCGGGTTGAATTATATCAACCGTCATTCCTCCTTCAAACCTTGACCTTAATCTTTCATGAAGTGTTGGTAAAGCATGCGGTGGTCTGTCTGAAGATATGATTATTTGTTTATTTAAAGCGTATAAAGAATTAAAGGTATGAAAAAATTCTTCCTGTGTTTTTTCTTTTCCGCTTATAAACTGGATATCGTCTATTATTAAAATGTCTATATCTCTGTATTTTTTCTTTATATCCTCCATTCTCTTGTTTTTTATTGCCCAAACCACGTCATTGGTAAATTTTTCTGAAGTCACATATCTTACTTTCAGACTGTTTTTATAATCTTTTATTATTTCATTGCCGATTGCTTGAATTAAATGGGTTTTTCCCAAACCCACTCCCCCGTAAAAAAACAATGGATTATATTTTGACCCCACTTCTTTGACTATTGCCTGCGCTGCGGCAAAAGCCAGTTCATTTGATGAACCGACTATAAAATTTTGAAAAGTGTATTTTGGATTTAGATTTGTTTCCGGGTCCACTTTAAACTCTGGAAAAGCCATTTGTGCTGGAATTGGGCTGAAACTTCCCTTTGAAGTTTTCTGATTTTGGTTTGAATTAAATATATTTCCCTGTACCACAAAATCTATTTTTTTGGCCTGGCTGTCTAAATCTCTCAAAATATGTAAAATATTCTTTTGATATTTATTTTCCACCCACTCTTTGGAAAAATTAGTTGGCAAAGCTACCACGAAGTTTCCTGATTCGTCTTTATTGATTAATTTGCTGTTTTTTAGCCAAGTATGAAAATTAGCGTGAGAAATATTTATTTCCATTTCTGCCAAAACTGTTTCCCAAATCTTTTCGAGATCCATATTTTTTATTTTTTTAAAATTATAATTTACCCCGTTAAATATTTCTAAAATTATTCAATAAAAATTATTTTTTTTTAACGAAAAACAAAATCTCCTCACATTTTACTCTCATACTCCTCAAAGTTCAAAAAACCGTTTTTTCCCCTTTTGTGCATTTCCTGTGGATATCATTAAAATTATTTTACAAACCCATGTTTTTTGTTTTAAAAGGTAATAACTTGCCAAAATTTGCAAAAAAAATTCTTCAATGTTAAATTTAACTGGTTATGTCTCAAACTTATCAACCAAAAAAGAGAAAAAGAAGCAAAACCCACGGCTTTTTAGTCAGAAAAAAGAGTCCGACTGGCAGAAAAGTTCTAAAAAACAGAAGAAGAAAAGGAAGAAAAAAGCTTTCTGTTTAGTTTTTGGCTTTTATGTTAAAGAAAAAATATAAGTTTTCTGTTGAAAGCTTTAAAAAAGCTTCCCCCTTAAAAATCGTTAAAAAAAGTCATCTCTCTCTTAAAATAATCCCTAATAATAAGGATTTTAGCAGATTTAACCTTATTATTTCCTCAAAATACGATAAAAGATCGGTTTATCGCAATAAGTTAAAAAGAGCTATTTTTGAATGGATTCGACTCAATCTTCCATCTCTTCCTAAAGGAAATGACACTTTAATCATAATTAACCCCTCTTCTAAGTCGGTTCTTGGCATAAAAATATTTTTAGACTGTTTAAAAACAGCCTTTGAGAGCCTAAAATAATAAAATGTCCTTTTTATATAATGAATTTCTTTATCGTCCTCTTTTAAACGCTTTAGTTTTTATTTATGATTTTATTTCTTTTGAAGACCTTGGTTTGGCGGTTATTCTTTTAACTGTCTTTATTCGCTTAATTCTCTTCCCTCTTTTTCATAAAGGCAGTAAAAATCAGGCTATTATTCAAAAAATTCAGCCTAAAATAAAAGAAATTTCTGATAATTTCAAAGATAATAAAGAGGAGCAAGTAAAAAGAATAATGGAAATTTATAAGGAAAATAAGATTAATCCTTTTTCCGGCATTCTTCTTTTGCTGATTCAGCTCCCTATTCTTTTAGCCCTTTTTCACGTTTTTTATTATGGGCTTTCTTCAACTGATAGTTTTTCCCTCCTCTATTCTTTTGTTCCTAAGCCGGAAAGTTTTAATTTTTCTTTTCTTGGCTTGATAAATTTAAAAGAACCTAGTATTATTGTTGTTGTCTTAGCGGCTGCTTTTCAATACTTTCAAGGCTGGCTAAGTCTTCCCGCTTCTCGCGGTAAATCACAAAACCCGGCGGAGGATTTAGGGAAAAAGATGGTTTTAATCGGTCCTTTTTTGACCTTTTTTATTCTCTATAGCCTTCCTTCCGTTGTTGGGCTTTATTGGATAACCACTTCCATCTTTTCTTCTCTTCAACAGATAATTATCAATAATTCTCTTAAAAAAAATGACCGAGATAAAGAAAATCTTCGAGGAACTCTTAAGACTGATGAACATCGGTGAATTTAGCGTTGAAATAAATGAAGAAGGCCGCCGCCTCAGTCTTTTTTTAAGCGAAGACCCTTTAATCAAAAAAAACATTCCGGGAATTATTGAAAACTTTAATCTTCTTGGTCAGCTGGTTAGCCGAAGATTGAACTCCCCTGCTTTTACTGTCGATGTCAATAATTATCGTTTGGAAAGAGAAAAAATAATTGCCGAACTGGCTAAAGCCGCCGCGAGAAAAGCTTTAATGACTAAGGACATTATTGCTCTCCCTATTATGAATTCTTACGAAAGGCGTCTTATTCATATGGAACTTGCCATGCGCCCCGATATTAAAACTGAAAGCGAAGGCGAAGGAAAAATGCGTCATGTTGTCATTAAACCGATTTTAGAATAATAGATTTTTTTACCTTTCTGTTCCCTATTTCTTATTACTCTTTATTATTTCATCTATCACTCCGTATTTTTTTGCTTCTTCTGAGCTCATATAAAAATCTCGGTCTGTGTCTTTCTCTATTTTAGATAAGGATTGTCCGGTGTGTTTCGCTAAAATCTCATTTAATCTTTGTTTGATTTTTAATATCTGTCTTGCGGTTATCTCTATTTCTGTCGCTTGTCCCTCCACTCCTCCCATCACCTGATGCAGTAAAATCACTGAATTTGGCAAAGCGATTCTTTTTCCTTTTTTTCCAGCCGCAAGCAATACCGCCGCCATTGAAGCTGCCATTCCCACGCACACAGTTGTTACGTCCGGCTTTATTATTTGCATCGTGTCATAAATTGCCATTCCTGCCGTCACTGACCCGCCTGGGCTATTGATGTAAAGCTTTATGTCTTTCTTTGGGTCTTCATGCTCTAGAAGTATTAATTGAGCGATTATCGTGTTGGCTATGGCGTCGTTTATCGGTCCGCCAAGAAAAATTATTCTTTCTTTAAGCAATCTTGAATAAATATCGTAAGCCCTTTCTCCTCCGCTTGTTTTTTCTATAACTGTTGGTATTAAATTCATATTTTTAAATTTTTTCTAAAAATTTGAAAACCTTTTCATTTTTTACTTTTCCGAAACTATAATCGTAAATTCTTTTTAAATTTGCTTCGCTTCTTTTATCTGGCGCCACTGTGTTTAATATCTTTGTCATTTCTTCTTCCACTTCTTTTTCTTCCGGCATCACTCTCTCCCCTCTTGCTATCTCATCAATTATTAAATGAGCTTTTATTTCTTTTAATGATTGGTCGCTGAATTTTTTTAAAAGCTCATCTTCTTTCCCTTCAAAATTCTTTTTTATATACTCATTATACTTCTCTTCTCCTCCTAAACTTTCTTTTATTTCTTCTTTCATATTTTCTGCCATCTTTTTTATCATCACTTCCGGCACGTCTATTTTAGCTTCTTCTGAAATCTTATTTATTATTTTTGCCCTGTTTTTGTCGGCTTCCCTTATTATTTTTTCCGCTTTTATTCCTTCTTCAATGCTTTTTTTAAGTTCTTCCGCTGTTTTAAAATCTCCGAAAGTCTTAGCCATCTCGTCGGTCAATTCTTTTTTTTCTTCCTCTTGGTGCTCGCATTTTTCTCCTTCTTTGTGGTCGTGTTCCCTTGAATGCATCAGCCAATCAACCGCTTCTTCCACCTCCTTCTTTTCCACTGTTATTTTTTCTATTTTTTCTTTTGCTTCTTTGTTTGCCTCCTTCGCGATTTTTTTATAATCGTTTAATTTTACTTCCGGCAAAAAAACCAAATTCGCTTTAAATTTAAATCCTTCTTTTGCTTCTAAAATTTCCACTTTCGGCGCGTCTATCAAATCCCATTCGTTTTCTTCCGTCGCTTTTTTTAAAATTGCCTTTATCGCTCTTTCCGCCGCCTTTTCAAACGCTTTATCATAGTTGATATATTCTCTGGCTATTTTTTCCGGCGCTTGTCCTTTTCTGAATCCTTTTATTTCCACCTTTGCCATTTCGTCTCGGGCTGAGTTTTCAAAAAACTCTCCGAACTCTTCTTCGGTGAGTGATGCTTCCACTTCGGCCTCTGAGCCGCTTTTTTTATTTATCTTTAAATCCATATTTTAGAGAAATTTAGCCAAAAGAAGAGCAATAATATTCATCACTTTTATTAAAGGATTTATCGCCGGTCCCGCTGTGTCTTTATATGGGTCTCCTACTGTGTCTCCGGTCACTGCCGCCTTGTGGGCTTCTGACCCTTTTCCGCCGTAATTTCCGTCTTCTATAAACTTTTTGGCATTATCCCAAGCCGCTCCTCCTGAAGTCATTGATAAAGCCACAAACATTCCGGTAATTATTGAACCGATTAAAAATCCTCCCAAAGCTTCTGCGCCAAGAATAAGTCCCACTGCCACAACTGTTACTATTGGAATAAGAGCCGGCCACACCATTTCTTTTATGGCTGCCTTTGTCACAATATCCACCGCTTTTCCATAATCCGGTTTTTCTTTAAAATCCATTATTCCCGGTTTTTCTTTAAATTGTCTTCTCACTTCATCCACTACCGAACCGGCTGTCTTTCCTACCGCTTTCATTGCGATAGAAGCAAATAAATAAGGCACTGCTGCTCCTAAAAACAATCCGGCTAAAATATATGGATTTTCTAATCCAAATGTTGCTTCTTTCGCCATTTTTGCCAATTCTTCCACATATCCGGAAAAAAGCACTATAGCCGCAAGTCCAGCCGAAGCGATGGCGTATCCTTTTGTTACCGCTTTTGTCGTGTTTCCGACGGCGTCAAGCGCGTCTGTTACTCTTCTGATCTTTTCAGGCGCCTCCGACATCTCTGCTATTCCTCCGGCATTGTCGGTTATCGGTCCGAATGAATCTATTGCCACCACTATCCCAGCCACCGACAGCATTCCGACGGCCGCTATCGCCACCCCATAAATTCCGTTTAAATAAAAACTAGCAAGCATTCCGGCTGTAATTATTAAGATTGGTATAACTGTTGCTTCCATTCCGATTGAAAGTCCCATGATTATGTTTGTTCCATGTCCGGAATTTGATGACTTGGCGATTTCTTTAACCGGTCTGTATTTTTTTGAAGTGTAAAAATCGGTTGCCAAAACCATCAATATTGTCACTATGAGTCCGATCAAAGATGAATAAAAAATATTTTCATAATTTTCTTGGAAAAAATATTTTGAAGCGTAAAAGAAAAATATTCCTGAAATTATAAGAGACGCCCACAGCCCTTTATAAAGAGCTCCCATAATATTTGTGGCTGAAAGGTCGTCTTCTTTTCCCGCTCTCACAAACCATGAACCGATTATGGAAGCAATAATCGCGAGTCCTCCGAGAACTAAAGGAAAAGTTGTGTAAATGCTTCCTGCGCCCGATGAAAGAACCGATGTTCCGAGTAAAATCGCCGCCGTTATTGTTACGGCATAAGTTTCAAAAAGGTCTGCCGCCATTCCCGCGCAATCACCCACGTTGTCTCCTACGTTGTCGGCTATCACGGCTGGATTTCTCGGGTCGTCTTCCGGAATTCCCGCTTCCACCTTTCCCACTAAGTCTGCTCCGACATCCGCTCCTTTTGTATAAATTCCTCCTCCTAATCTTGCAAAAATTGAAATTAAGCTTGCTCCGAATCCAAGTCCGATAAGCGCGCTTATTTCTTTTGTGTAAATATAAAATGAAGCCACCGCAAGAAGCGCCAAAGCCACCACCATAAATCCGGTCACGGACCCTGCCTTAAAGGCTAAATTTAAAGCGCTCTTTAATCCGTTTTCCGCCGCCGCTGTGGTTTTTGAATTTGATTTCACCGCCACATTCATTCCGATGTATCCGGCTAAAGCTGAAGCTATGGCTCCGGTTAAAAATCCGGCGGCCGTTGTTATTCCTAAGGCATACCAAATGATTAAATATAAAACTATTGCTACTGCTGCCACTGTTTTATATTGCCTGTTTAAATAAGCTCTTGAACCCTCTAATATCGCTCTTGATATTTTTTCCATCTTTTCGTTCCCTGGTTTTTGCTTCTTTATCCACAATATTAAATAGACGCTGTATAAAAGAGCTGCCGCGACTGGAACAAATATTAAATAATTAATCATAATTTATTGGTTTAATTTTAAGAAACTTATAATTGATTTTTTTGTTTTTTTCAACTTTTTTTCTGCTCGGTCTATTTGAATAAAGTAAAACGACTATTAGTTTCTGAGCTTGTTGAAGGATTACATTATTTAAACTTCCTCTTCCGCTTCTGCTATTCCGCCTTCTATCTTTTCTTCTGGATTTGATTCCGACCGCACGTCTATCTTTAATCCGGTAAGTTTCGCCGCCAATCTCACATTTTGTCCGCCTCTTCCGATTGCAAGCGACAATTGGTCTTCCGGAACAAAAACCACAATCTCTCTTCTGTCTCCCATTTCCACTCTGGAAACTTTTGCTGGAGACAAAGCATGCGTCACAAACACTTCCGGATTTTCCGACCATTCTATGATGTCTAATTTTTCCTGTCCGATTTCATTATTCACCGCCATCACTCTTGTTCCGCGTTGCCCCACAAAGCTTCCGACGGCATCCACGCTTTCATCGTTGGAAAACACCGCCACTTTTGTTCTGCTTCCCGCTTCTCTCGCGATTGCTTTTATTTCCACGGTTCCGTCTGCGATTTCCGGCACTTCCGTTTCAAAAAGCTTGCTTATGAATTTCGGATGTCTTCTTGATAAAATAATTCCCGCCCCTCTTCCCTCGCTTTGCACGGCGATAATAAAAAATTTTAATCTCTCCCCTATTCTGTAATGTTCTCCGGGCATTGATTCGCTTGCAAACATCACTCCTTCTGCTCTTCCTAAATCAACGTAAACGCTTCCTCTTTCAAACCTTCTTACTGTTCCGCTTATAATCGCTTCCTCTTTTCCTTTAAATTCATCCGTTATAGATTCTCTTTCCACTTCTCTTAATCTTTGTAAAATATTTTGTTTAGCGGTTTGCGCCGCAATTCTTCCGAACTCTTCTTTTGGCGCTTCGAGCGGAAAAGAAATTTCATCTTCCAATTTTGCGTCCTTTTTTATTTTTTTCGCTTCTTCTAAAAATATGTGTCTGTCTGAATTATATCTTGGCAAAACTCCGTCTTCTTCCGGCGCTGTTTCTGTTTGTTCTTCTTCTCCTTCTTCCACTATTCGAACCATTGTTTCGTCGACCACTGTTTTGGTTTGTTTAAAATTAACCTCTCCGGTTTTTAAATCAAGAGTCGCTTTTACCGCCATTCCTTTATGCCCGTATTCTTTTCGGTAAGCCGCGGCGAGCGATGCCTCAATCACCTCGATTATTTTTCCCTCGTCTATTTTTTTTTCTTCCGCCAGCATTCGCACTATTTTTGCTAATTCTTTTAAATCCATAATTATGTCATTCCCGCGCAAGCGGGAATCTATATTTATTTTTTTAATTATAATTTTTTATTTTTAAAACCTATTTAAAAAACTTTATTTTTTACTTTAATCCCTGAACTTGTCGAAGCTTGCCTGCTCTGCCTACCGGTAGGCATGGGGATACCTTAATTTTTACCTCCCTAAATATAAAACAAATCCGCTTATCATTAGCGGATCATACTTACAAATAATTCTACTCCTCTTAAATCTTTTGTCAATAAAAAATCTTCCTTGAAAGGTGTGCGCCAAGCTACTTTTTTATCACGATATAAAATAAATAATTTGTCAAACAAACCCTCTTCCCTCTTTAAACTTTACTAACTTTAAAAACTTTTTACTTTTATGACGCATTCTCATAATGCCTTATTAAATATCTGCCTTCTTCCTCTGAAAAAATCGCTAGAAGATCTATTTGCCATCCTTTTCCCTCTTTTATAAATTCCGGATGGCTATTGGCATAGAATTCAGCAGTTCTCCTAACTTTAGCCAATTTTACTCCCGTTAGGTTATCTTCCGGAGTTATCCCCAATTTTGCCGAATTATCCACTTCGGCAATATTCGCTATTTTTAATGTTTTAACCTCAACAAAAACTAAGATTTTAGCCTTATTTATAGCGATAATATCAATTTCTCCATATTTTTCTCGATAATTTCTTTCTACCAACTTATACCCTTTTTTTAAAAGATATCCACAAGCGATTTCTTCTCCTTTTCGTCCTATTTCTATATGTTTAGCCATTGCAATGTTTCACGTCAAACATTAAAACTATCTTAAAATCATTATATCACTCAAAAAAGAAACCCGATATCCGCATAAATAAAGGATATCTATAATATTGTTTCACGTGAAACAATTAAAACACCTCAAAAACCTTCTTTCTCTCCTTTTTAATGTTTCACGTAAAACACTAAAAATATTTAAATTTTGTCTTCTCTTTAATTTTTAACCGGATATTCTCATAAATAAGCCAATTCTAAAAAATTGTTTCACGTGAAACGTCAAAACAGGCAATTACAATGTTTCACGTTAAACATTAAAACTGCCTAAAAAATAAAAATAGTGTTTCACGTAAAACACTATTTATAAAAAACCGCATAAATAAACAATCATAAAAAACAATGTTTCACGTCAAACACTCGACTTACTTTCTGAGTTTGTCGAAGAAATACATTATTATCTTATTGATAATATAATTTATTTGTTTCACGTGAAACAAATTTGCCTTTCCTTCGGCAATTGCCGAACTTCCGAACAAACAAAAAATCCCCTGCCTCATTTTATATGAGACAGGGGATTGTGCTATCAGGCGAAAACCATTTTAATACAGGTTCCTTCTCCGATTTTTCTTGCTCTCCATATTTTTTGAGAGCAAGATAAGCAATATCCAGGTTCGCTCTTTTTTACTTCGCCGACTGCTATTTTTATGCCACAGCATCGGCACGTTCCCTCCGGCGCCTTCGGTTTTTCCATTACCACCATTCCGTCGTTTTGTTCTTTTGATTTTCCCATTTTTTGCGTCTCCCGTGTTTTTTTAGAATGTGCTATCTGAGGCCTTCCTTATTTCCTCAACCAACATCATTTCCCTCCCTTCTGAATTTTTAAGGAAAACCTCCCGTGCTTTTTTTATTCTACTCTCTTAATAGGGGAGTGTCAATATTTTTAAGATTTATATCTATTAATAGAAACAACTTTCTTGTGGGCGGTACAGGACTCGAACCTGTGACCCTCTCGGTGTAAACGAGATGCTCTACCAGCTGAGCTAACCGCCCTTTTTTAAATACTCTCTTGATTTTCTATTTTACAAGAATTTTGCATTAAAAGTCCAATCAAAAGCCAAAGCATTATTTGTCCCTGTCCGATTGTCCAAAAAAAGTGGTCGCTTATCCCGATTATCAAAAACGCCAAAAAATTTATTTTTATGACCGCTATTTCTAAACTTATTTTTTTTATTGGAATAAGCAAACTCAAAACAAACGCTAGAAATAGCGTTATTCCCAAAATCCCCGTTTCGCTCGCAATTAATAAATAAATATTATGAATCGGCTGCCAAAGCCAGCTTTTTGTCATCCCGAATTTTTCATAAAATCCGTTTTTATAAGCGTAAGATACTTGTGTTCCAAGTCCGCTCCCGAATGGATTTTCTTTTATTAAACTGATTCCCATTTCGTTATAGGCTAATCTTTCCGTTACCGCGTCTTCCTTTGTCGAAATCGGAGCTCTTTCTAAAATAAAATCTTTTGCCGGAATCACTGCAAAAACTAAAGCTAGAAAAATAGGAATCATTTTTTTAACTCCCGTCATTTTCTTTTTCAAAATAATCATTATGGATAAAAAGAAAATTGACATAAGAAGAGCTATCCACGCCTGTCTTGAAAAAGTCAAAATTATGGCGAGCAAAACCGGATAAGAAAAGATAAGTATTAAAATTTTTTCCTTCAAATTTTCTTTTTTAAAATAAAAATAAAGAAGCGCTAAAAATCCCATTATTAAAAATGCCGAGAGAATATTCGGGTGTAAAAAAGTTCCGTAAGCTCTTATGATTTTTGCGCCATCCGCTGTTATTTTGCTTATTCCGGGAGTGTTTGAACTTAACATTGGTTCTCCTAAAAAATATAATCCCAAGCTTTTTTGAAACTTAAATTGGAAAAAGGCGACCGCTGATTGAAAAATTGCCCCTAAAGAAATAATCCCCAAAATATTTTTTACTTCGATTGTTTTTTTTCTTATCAATTCTGAAATTAAAAATGCCGCTCCGGCTAAAGTAAAAAGTCTCAATAAAAAGCAGATTGATAAAATAAAGAGGGGAGAAAAGATTAAGCTGAAAATCGCCGCTGTTAAAAAATAAATTAAAAACAAAATACTTTTTCCTTTTTTTGTTCTTTCTTTTTTTGAAAATAAAACCGCCGTTCCCATTATCAAAAACAAAACCAGAAATAAATCGCTGGCGTATAAAAAAACCGATTCATATTCATGAAATCCCGGAATGAACCTTAAAACTTCCCATCGATATCCGAAAGGAAAAATCAGTAAAAAAGCGTAAAAAGAAAATTTCGCTGCTTTCTCTATCACGCCTTTAATATAGCAGAACGGAAGAAATTATTAAAAAAGGACCGCGTATATTATTCCTAAAAATGAAAGAAACAATATTATTTGCGTTATTATTCCTTTTGGTCTTTTTTTGAACAAAAAATCCTTTATTTTTAAAACGTTCATTTTTTTCCAAATCATTATTATCAAAACTCCTTCTAAAGCCAAAAATATTCCTCCGGCTATGGCTATCGCTTCTATAAAGTTGTTCAAGCCGGCTAGAATTAAAATCCAAGGAGAAAAGATTATTAAAAGATTGGAAATTATTTTTGGAAAATTTAAATCTTTTTCCATTATTTCTTTTGTTGATAGTCCGATAACGATATAAGAGCTTAAAATTGAAAGCAGTCCTAAAACTCCTATTATTGCCGCGACCAGATAGGGGAGAGCTGTTATGCTTTCCACTGAATCGCCCGTTATTGTTTTTGAAATTCCGATAATGCCGATTATAAAAAGAAAATAAGCTAAAGCCGGAATAATCGTTCCCCAAAAAAATACTTTT
Organism: Minisyncoccota bacterium; assembly: GCA_041651415.1. Lineage (GTDB taxonomy): Bacteria > Patescibacteriota > Minisyncoccia > UBA6257 > XYB1-36-10 > JAQVXM01. The sequence continues at coordinate 110,238 of JBAZJH010000002.1, read as the reverse complement.
TTTAGTCCTTTGGCAGGTATTTTATTTTCTCGGCCGTAATCAATAATGGCAGGCACAGCTGATCTTCCGGAAAAAGAAAATAAGAACGGCCCGAATGGCAAAAAAATTAAACCTAAATTTACCATTGGAATTTCTCTTATTTTTTCTATCCCGTTTGCTGCTCCTGAAATAAAAATTAAAAAAATAATAAAAATCATTGCCGCTGTTATTAAAAATTCCAGCCGAGCCATTTTTTTTGGATTTATGAATATCAAAGCTGAACCGATTATCCATAAAAGTGAAATCTGATTTTGAAAAGCGGGGAGAACCGGAAAAATAATATCTCTAAAACTTTCTCCTAAAATAATATAAATTGAAAGTGTTAATAATGACCCGATTATTGTCACTAAAACTGCCAAGTAATAGGCTGTCTTTCCAAGATATATTTTTGCAAATCCGGCGAACTTAAATTTTTTTCCGCTTCTTAAAATTATGTCCGCATACATGGTATGCAAAAAATAAAAAGCTATCGGCGAAATAATTAAATAAATTAAAGCAATCAGCCACCCGGCTTTGCTGGTTATATAAGGAAGCGAAAAAAAACCGGCTCCTATTATCGTTGCTGAAAGCAGTGATGCCGGTAAAACGAAGTTTTTAAAACAATTTGATTTTAAAAATCTCATTTTTTAGAAATTAGAAATTTTTAATTAGTTTGCCTCGTTAAATTTATCTAACGGGTCATTTTGCTCTCTATTCATCGCTTTCATGTTCTCTCTTTCTGGTTTTTTCTTCCCCGATCATTTTTACGAGTTTTTCCACCAATCTCTTCGGGTCGCTGTCATAAATCACTTTTCCCGGACCGCGGTTTGCTTTTTTTACTATGTCTTGCAATTCCTCTGCTATTCCTCCTGTTCCGGTTAAAACTCCGATTGGCTTATCGTCCTCAAAAGCAATGGTGAATTCGTTTAAAGTTCCGATTCTTCCGCAGATTATCACGACTGCGTCTGCTGACCTTGTTAGAAGCAAATTTCTTCCGGCATAATCAAACCCCGTATAAACTATAAAATCATGATAATCAACCGGCAGGCGATAGCTTTTTAAATGCGCTGCTTCCGATGAAGCCGGAGACATGCCAACCACTATTCCTCCCGATGTTTTGGCGGCTTTTGCTACCCAATATGGCGCTCCAGTTGTCGCTCCGGTTATGGTAATTATGTCCTTTTCCGCGAGTACTCTCCCGAGTTCTTCTGACTTGTCAAAGGCTTGCGTTGCGCAGCATGTTGTTTCCGCTGCTCCTGAAACCGCTATTTTTATTTTAGGTTTGTATAAAAACCTAAAATCTTTTTCGTCTTTAACTTTCTTTTTCATTATTTTTAAATTATATCACAACTTCTTCTTTTGGTTTCGGCACTTTTGTTTCTATTGCCAATTCATCTCTTATTTTTGTGGCTAATGTTTCTGCCGCTTCTTTGTCTCCTTGTGTCACAAAAATAATTTTTACCGATTGCGCCATTTTCCCTGCCCAATTGATTAATTCTCTTTGGTCAGCGTGCGCTGAATATCCGTCTATGTTTTTAATTTTGCATTTTACTTCCACTTCTTTTCCAAAAATCACAACTTTATTTTTTCCTTCCTGAATTTGTCTTCCAAGCGACCCTTCCGCTTGATATCCCGCAAAAAGTATTCCGCTTTTTGAATCGCTTAAATAATTCAATTCATGCCTTAAAATCCTCCCGCCTTGCGACATTCCGCTTCCGGCCATTATTATTTTTGGCCCTTTGTCCTGGTCTATTTTCAGGGACTCCTCGTGCGTTAACGTGGCGTCCAGTCCGGGAAAATCGAAAATATCGTCTCCTAATTTTATTTGGTCTGCGATCTCTTCTCTGAAATAACTCCTGTATTTTTTATAGATTGTCGTAAGCTTGATGGCTAGCGGGCTGTCCAAATATATCGGCACTTTTGGAATTCTTCCTTTTCTGATTAAACTGTCGAGCTCAAATAAAAGCTCTTGTGTTCGCTCCATGGCAAATGTCGGAATTAAAAGCGTTCCCTTGTCGTTTATCACTTCTTCCACAAAATCTTCCAGCATATCTCTTCTCTTATCCGCATCTTCATGAATTCTCGCTCCGTAAACCGATTCAATCAAAGCGTAGTCCGCTTCTTTTATGTAATCTTTTTCTTTTATAATTGACGGTTCGCTATTTCCCAAATCCCCGGAAAAAACAATCTTCTTATTTTCCGCTTCGATAATCGCGCTTGCCGACCCTAAAATATGTCCGGCGTTTTTAAATTCAATTTTATAAACTCCGACTTGAAACGGCTGGTAATATTCCATCTTCCTCCACTTTTTCATTAAAGCGTTAATGTCTTCTTCTTCATAAAGCGGCTTTTTTCCATGCTTCTCTGCTTCCTTTCTTAAAATATCCGCCGAATCTAAAAGTAATAATTCTGAAAAATCTTTAGTCGGTTCTGTTGAATAAATTTCTCCCTGAAATCCTTCCTTAAATAATCTCGGCAGCATTCCGATATGGTCTATATGAGCATGAGTTATTATCACCGCCTCGATTTCTTTCGGGTTATAAGAAAGCGGTTCAAAATTTTTCTTTTCGCAATAATCTTCTCCCTGCGTCATTCCGCACTCTATCAAAATTTTTTTTCCTTCCGACTCAAGCATATATTGCGCGCCGGTCACCGATTCCGCTCCCCCATAAAATGTTAATTTCATAATTCCATTATATAAAAAAAATTTCTTTTTCGCATCTTCTATTTTTCATTCCCTGAGCTTGTCGAAGCCTGCCTGCCCTGCCTACCGTCAGGCAGGCGGTAGGCAGGGACTGCCTCATTTATCTTTAATCCGATATCCGCTTAAACAAACGCCTGTTTCAAAAATGTTTCACGTTTTACACTCTTGCTTTTAATAAAAAATGTGATACAATAAAAAAAGTATCATTTAAAACCAATTTAGTAAGGAGGCAAAAATGAGCCGAAGATGCCCTTGCGGAGCTTGGCTCAAAAAGGGCCAAACTTCTTGTTTTGAATGCGATAGGCCTGTTCCGGAAGAAAATCTATCTCGGGGAGAACTAGTAGAAAGAAGCGCAGTTCTCATTCACCTTATTCAGTCCGCTCATGGCGGACCATCTCGAAAATTTAAAAAAAGGAAAACTCTGTGAATAATTCGCTACTTTTTTTTAAAAATGCAACGCAGTTTGTCTGCGCGTTTCTGATTTTTGCTGTTTTACTTCCCGCTTCCGTTACTTCTTTTTACGCGGAAGGATTCTCTCTGATTTTTTCTCTCTATTTTTCTTTTCTGGTTATTTTATTTTTTGTTTTTGTGATTTTGGAAATAGAGAAAACAAACTGTTCAAATGGTTGTTGCGGCAGTTTAAACCTGCCGCCAGAAGAAGGGATGAATCCTCCGGTTAAATTGGATGTGTCTCATCCAAAAAAATATTTTGTCGTTCTTTAATTTAAATCTTAAAGCCCGCTTCCGCGGGCTTTCCTTTTTTATAATTAATTATTAAAAATTAGCTTGCCTCGTTAAATTTATTTAACGGGTAATTTTTTTAATCGCCTCTTCCGCTGCCTCTTTCTCATTCCACAATATTTTTTTTCCATTTGAATGAATATACGGCTCCGCTCCTTTTCCAAGAAGCGCTATCACGTCTCCTTCTTGCGCGAGTTCCATCGCTTTTTCAATCGCTTCCTTTCGGTCAATTATTTTGTAAACATTTTTTCCTTTCGGAATTCCTCCGTTTATATCTTCCATAATGTCTTCCGGTTTTTCATCATAAGGTTCTTCCGTTGTTAAAATTATTTCCTTGCAAAATTCCGCCGCGATTTTTCCAAGCGCCGGTCTTTTCCACTTGTCTCTTCCTCCGCCCGCCGCTCCAAAAACCGTTATTATTTTATTCTCCGGCCCCTTTTGATATTTTTTTAACTCCTCATAAACTGGTTCTAGCGAATCGGGCGTGTAAGCGTAGTCAATCACAACGGTAAACGGTTCTCTTTTTACAAACTCCATTCTCCCTGGCGCTCCCGGAAAACTTTCTATTCCTTTTTTTATTTCTTCTTCGCTTAAGCCGATTTCTTTTGCGAAAGCCACGGCTAACGCTATATTCGCTTCGTTTATTTTTCCCGGCAGCATTCTCGCCGCCAACTTTTTTTCTTCTGCGTCAGAAGGGGAATATAAAACAACTTTTTTCCCTTCCGCTTCTTTTATAAAATACTCGGCGTTCTCATCTTCTTTATTTATTAAAAAAAACGCCTCTCTGTTTTTCTTTGCGTATTTGAAAAATTTCAATTTTGCCTCTCGATAATTTTCAAATCCCCCGTGCGCCTCTATGTGCTCCGGTTTCAAATTAGTGAATGCCGCCGCTCCCCATTTTATGAATTGGTGCCGGTGTTGCAAAACTCCTTGGCTTGTCACTTCCATTATTGCGTATCGGCACCCTGCCCTCAAAGCTTCTTTTAAAAATCTTTGGATAAAAAACCTTCCGGGCATTGTGTTTCCTGTCAGATTTTTTTCTGTTTCCTTTCCGATTTTTATTTCTGCGGTTGAAAGCATTGCCGCCTTTCTGCCTGCGCTTTCTAAAATATGATGAATCAAATAAACCGAAGTCGTTTTTCCTTTAGTTCCGGTTATTCCAAGAACAAACATTTTTTTTGCCGGAAATCCAAAAACAACCGCCGCCGCAATCGCCCACAAATAATGATAAATGCTCCTTAAAATTTTCATTTTCTTTATCATACCTCCCTCAACCTTTTTCGCAAATAAAATCTTCGTAATAATTAGTCTTTTTTACGAAGTAAAATATTTACCCCGTATTTTATCGGGGCCTTTTTATCACCCCTCCTCCTTTCTTTTAAATCATTTAAATTAAAATAGCCTCGAAAAACAATTGGTGATTAGCCCTGTTTTGAGAGGCTGTTTTAATTTTTAAAACTCTCTTAATAATATCGCCAGCAATTCTGAAAAAATTCCTGCCTACCGGCAGGCAGGTTGGCGATTAGCCCTTTTTTTGAAGATTTGCTGGCGATTGTTAAAATCATAACAAACCCAATCAAACTTCTTTTTTTTAATTGATTATTCATTAGAAATTCTTAATTAGTCATTTTTCTGAGCGCTTCTCTAAATCTTTCTTCAAACCCTTTTGTTTTCTCCCTCACTCCCTTTATGGCTTCTTTTGCCTGAACCCTTGAATATCCCAAAGAAATAAGCGCTTCTTCAATATCTCCGTCTCTTTCCATTCTTTTTACTGTTTCTCCCGAGGCGGGGGATTCTATTTTTCCTTTTAATTCCAAAACTACTCTTTCCGCCGTCTTTTTTCCAATCCCCGAAACTTTTGTTAAAAGTTCCGGTTTCTCTTCGTTTATTGCCGCCACCAATTCTTTTGCCCCCGCGATATTCAAAAGTCCGATAGCTGTCTTCGGCCCCACTCCCGAAATGGAAATCAGCTTTTCAAAAACTTGAAGCTCAAAAATGGAAGTGAATCCGAATAAGCTGATCGCGTCCTCTTTTACATTTAGATGGCAATAAAACTTGGCGTTTTCTTTATTCTTTTTCGCTTCTCCTTGCGAATCTATTGTTGTGTTTATTTTAAATCCGATTCCATGGACATCTACCACGCAAAAATTCCCTTCCGTCTCTTCTAATCTTCCTTTTATATATCTGAACATGCCAAATCTTTATAAATTTTATTTGTAAAATTTGTTTTAGGTTTGAGCACTCCGACTAAGGTCGGAGTTACTCCAATCTTTAATTTCAAAAAACACGATAAGAGAAATTAAATTTTTTTCCCGCGTTCCTCTCTTTTTCCATCATCTTTAACTTACACCTTTTAAAAAAATAAAAAAAGCCCCCGAAGTTCATTCGGGGGAATATATTTGAGGGACTATGATTTATCGAGCCAGTCCCTCCTAATCTCTACACTCTATTATGTTTTTTTCTAGAAAAAAACAAACAAAAAACTTTTATTAGTGAGCTTCTTTTTGCTCACCAGCCATAATTAATATGGCTTTATTTGAAAATTAATTGAAAAACGGTTTAAAGAATTTTTTACCCGTTCCTCACCTTTCTTCTTAAAGTTTATCATACTTTAAACTATTTGTCAATAGAATAAATAAAACCTCTTTTTAAGAGGTTTTAAAGTGGGGGAGAGCTAATTTTTTTGGAAAAACTAAAAGCTCTGGAGGTGGGCTCTTTTAGCTCTCCCCCCGACCAAATCCTAATTTCATTTTATCTTCCTCTATTTTTAAAATCAAGTCCTCTCTTGAAAAAAACCTCTAAAATCTGTAAATTGAGAAAGCGTTATCTTGCGCCTGTAGCTCAGCTGGTTAGAGCATCGAGCTTATACCTCGAGGGTCCTTGGTTCGAATCCAAGCAGGCGCACGCTTTTTACTGAAAATAAATAATACTCCGACTTGAGTCGGAGTATTATTATGCTTTCTGCTTGGATTCGAACGGGAAAGGGGTCGGGAAAACGGGAGTTTTCCCGTTGCGGAAACACTAAAACCGATGGGTTTTAGAGAGTTCCGATTTATCGGAACGACGTTCGATTTCCAAGCAGGCCTGCCTGCCGAAGGTAGGCGCACACTTTTTGCTAAAAGTAAAAAATTATCCGACTTGAACCGGAGAATTTTTAAATTAAAATAAGATAAAATTTTATCTTATTTCGCTTTCTTTATTATCTCTTCAAACTCTTCTTTCTCTAAAATCTCTTTTTCAAGAAGCGCGTCCGCTATCGCTTTTAACGTTTTTTTGTTTCCGGCGATTATTTTCTCCGCTTTCTTCTCCGCTTCTCTTATTAGTTTTTCCGTTTCTGCGTCTATTAGCTTGGCTGTTTCTTCCGAATAATGCTTTTCCGACATTATTTCTCTTCCTAAAAACACCGTCTCTTCCGAATCGTCATAAGCCACCGGTCCTATTTTTTCGCTCATTCCGTATTTTGTCACCATTCTTCTCGCCAGTTCAAAAGCCACTTTTAAATCATTGGAAGCTCCGGTTGTCATATCGTGAAATATCGCTTTTTCCGCTGCATATCCGCCGAACATCATCGCTAAATCTGCCAAAAATTGTTCTCGGCTTTTTAATCTTCGGTCCTCGAGGGGAAGTTTTAAGGTATATCCTCCCGCCATTCCTCTCGAGATTATGGAAATTTTATGCACCGGGTCGGCCTCCGGAATTAAAGCCGACACGAGTCCGTGCCCCGCTTCGTGATATGCCGTTATCTTTCTTTCTTTTTCTGTTGTTACTCTGCTTTTTCTTTCCGGCCCTAAAATCACTTTTTCCACCGAATCAAAAATATCTTGCTGGCTTATGGATTTTTTATTTTTTCTCGCCGCGAATATTGCCGCTTCGTTCATTAAATTGGCTAAATCCGCTCCCGAAAATCCCGGCGTTCGAACCGCCACTTTTTTCAAATCCGCGTCTTTGTCTATAATCTTGTCTTTCGCGTGAATCTTCAAAATTTCTTCCCTTTCTCTTATATCTGGCAAATCCAATATTATTCTTCGGTCAAATCTTCCCGGTCGAAGCAGCGCCGGGTCTAAAATATCCGGCCGGTTGGTGGCCGCAAGCACAATCACTCTTGTTTCTCGGTCAAATCCGTCCATCTCAACTAAAATCTGGTTTAAAGTTTGTTCTCTTTCATCGTGCCCTCCGCCAAGTCCCGCGCCTCTCTGCCTGCCCACTGCGTCTATCTCGTCTATAAATAATATGGAAGGCGCCGTGTTTTTTGCCGTCTCAAAAGCGTCTCTTGTTCGGCTGGCTCCCACTCCGACAAACATTTCCACAAATTCCGACGCTGACATATGGAAAAAGGGGACGCCCGCTTCTCCCGCCACCGCTCTCGCGATTAAAGTTTTTCCCGTGCCGGGACTGCCGACTAGTAATACTCCTCTCGGAATTTTTGCTCCGAGGTCGGTAAACTTTTTCGGATTTTTTAAAAACTCCACCACTTCCTTCAATTCCTGTTTGGCTTCGTATAATCCTGCCACATCGTCAAAATCTATTTTATTTTTAAACGGATTAAATGCTTTTAATTTTGATTGTCCGAAAGTGAATGCTTGATTCATTCCGCTTTTGGCGTTTCGGAAGAGTAGCCAGAAAATTACTCCGATAGCGATAATTGGAAGAAGTGTCGGAATAAGCACGCTTGCCCAAAATTGAAATCCGCTCTCGTCTTTCACTTCCATCGGAATTTCTCGGAACGCTTTTTGGTCCACTCCGTAATTTGCCAAGGTCTCGCTTAAAGATGCTTCCGCTTCTTTTTTGGCTGTCATCTCCGCCCCGTCTTTTAACTTTACTGTTAAATCGTTCCCGCTCACCGTTATCTTTTCCACCTCGAGCGCGTTTATCTTAAGCGCTAAATCGTTAAGCGCTATTTGTTTCTTTTCGGCAAAACTTCCGGTCATTGCCGAAAATATTATTGAAATGATAATAAAAGCCAAAAAAACCCACGCCAAATTTTTTAAAAAAGTTTTCATATTGCTAATTTATTTTATTTGTTTTAAATCTTTTTTGCAAACAAATTTTTTTCAAAATTAGCGCCTCAATTTTTTTAATTTTAAAACGGCTTCTTTTGAAGCCGTTTTAAAATCTTATTTTTCCGTCTTTTCCTCTTCTTTTTCCTTCTCTTTTTCTTTTTTCTTTCCCGTTTTCATTTTCAGAATCAGTCTTTTTTCTTCCGGTTTTAAAACGTCAATCACAAAATCATATTTTTTCCCCAGTTCCAGTTCTTTTTTCATTTCATCCACTCCGCCGAACTCCGAAACGTGAATCAATCCTTGCACGTCCGCTCCTTCCACGTTTACAAACGCTCCGAACGGATTGAATTTGAACGGCGTTCCCTTCACTTTTTCTCCTTCTTTTATTTTTTCACTCATATTTTTCCACGGGTCGGGCTTCAGTGCTTTCAAGGAAAGCGAAACTCTTCCGTCTTTTATTTCTGTCACCATTGCTCTGACTGCATCGTTCACTTTTACTATTTCTTTCGGGTTTTCCACTAGTTTATGGTCAAGCTCGGAAATGTGGATTAATCCTTCCACTTCCGGATGGTCGGCAAATTTAAGGAAAGCTCCGAAATCGGCCACGCCCGAAATTATGCCTTCCACAATATCTCCCGCTTTGTAGTTTTTCAGCATCTCCTGCACCCCCTTGTCGGAAATCTCTCTCTCGGAAATTATCAGTTTGTTCATCTTGGAATTGACCGTCATTATTTTCACTTCCAATTCTTTTCCCACGAATTCTTTCAATTCTTCCAATATCTTTTCCTTATTATTATCGGCTACTCTCGGATAATGCTCGTTGGAAAGCTGCGATACCGGCAAGAATGCTTTCACGTCTTTTACTTCCGTTAATAATCCTCCGGCGTTGGCCGCTGTTATTAAGACTTTTAAAATCTCGTCTCTCTCCTTCATTTCTTTAAACTCCTGCCAAACTTTATGCTTGTCGGCTTCCGTTAAAGAAAGTTCGGTAAATCCGGTTTCTCCGTCCACTTCCGCCACTTTGGCGTTTATTGTGTCTCCGAGTTTCAACCCTCGCACTATTTCTCTTCCATTGTTAAACTCTCTGCCGAAAACAATTCCTGTCCCAAATCTGTTTAGGTCAAAAAAAACCTCGTTTCCTTTTTGCTCCAAAAACCTGGCTTGAACGAGGTCGCCTTCTTTCAGAACCGAAAAAAGCTCCGGTTCCGCTTTCATTATTTTCATCATTGGGGAATTCTTTTTTCCCGTCTTTATTGCTGTAGTCATATTGAAGAATAGTATATAAAGAACTTCCCCCTTTGTCAAAATGTTGTTTTTTACCATTGAAAAACCCGATAAAACGGCATATAATGTCCTTATGGTCATCACTTATCACGGCGATAATTTTTTTCGGGTTCAAAGCGGTTCTTTAACTCTTGTGTCTGATGCGACAAACGACCGAATGAAGCCGAATATTTCTCTAAAAACCCTTTCTTCGTCAGCTGCTCCTGAAATTCTGCCTTCTGAAAATATCGTCGATTCTGCCGGTGAGTTTGATATTTCCGGCGTTTCCGTTAAAGGCATTCAAATCAAAAAAGAATCTGCCGAAAAATTCGTCAAAACTGTTTTTTCCGTTTCCGGCATAGAAGACCTTCGTCTTTGTTTTCTCGGCCACCTGACGGAAAATATCGATTCCGAAATTGTTGAAAAAATCGGCGCTGTGGATATTCTTTTTCTTCCGGTTGGCAATCCTCCTTTTCTCTCTATTGAAGATTCGGTTAAAATCATTAAACAAATCAGCCCGAAAATTATTATTCCTTCCTTTCACGGAAAAAATGTTTCTGCCGAGTTTTTAAAAAATATCGGGCAGGAATCTTCCGTTGAAGAAAAACTTGTTTTGAAATCAAAAGACCTTCCGGAACGGGGGATGAAAGTTGTTGTTTTAAAGAACGAATAATTGTTTTTTATCATTTTTTATGGTTATTTTTGAAATGGGCTCAATTATAAAAAAATTTTTTCTGGATATCAGAGAATCGGATGACGCTTCTAAAACTCGCTGGATTTGGATTTTTTCCGCCTTTTCCTTTTTGCTTGTTTTGGGAGTTTGGGGTTTGGAAGTGAATTATCGCCTTTCCTCTCTTTATCCTCCTGATTCTGAAAAAGAACCCGGTGTTATTGAAACCGCAAGACAAGGCGCGCTGGTTATTATGAATAAAATCAGAACAAGCGTGGAAAGAAAAAAAATTATGGAATTTGAAGGCGGCGAAGAAACTTTTTCTTTTTCTCCGCTCTCGGTTCCTCTGCCTTCTCCGCGCGAATTTCCTAAACTATAAATATGGAAGAAGATAAAAAAAATAAAATTTTTCCGGCTTCTCTTGATAGAGAAATAACTGAAGAGCTCAAGGAGTCTTTTTTAAGCTACTCAATGTCGGTTATCATCGACCGCGCCTTGCCCGATGTCCGCGATGGCTTGAAGCCGGTTCATCGCCGCATTCTTTGGGCGATGTGGGATTCCGGTCTTAACGCTTCTTCAAAACTTAGAAAATCCGCCAATGTTGTCGGAGAAGTTTTGGGACGCTACCATCCGCACGGCGACTTGGCCGTTTATGATGCTATGGCTCGCTTGGCGCAGGATTTTTCCTTGCGTTATCCGCTTATTCAAGGTCAAGGAAACTGGGGTTCTATCGACGGCGATTCTCCGGCCGCTATGCGTTATACCGAATGCCGTATGGGAAAAATCGCCGAAGAAATGCTTTTCGATATTGAAAAAGAAACTGTTGATTGGAAAGAAAACTATGACTCTACTCGTCTTGAACCGAAAGTTCTTCCGGCTAAAATCCCCCAGCTTTTAATTAACGGCACGATGGGTATCGCAGTTGGTATGGCGACAGCCATTCCGCCTCATAATTTGAATGAAGTTATTGATGCCACCACTTTCCTTATTGACAATCCGAAAGCCGGCATTGACGAGCTTGTTAAATTTGTCAAAGGCCCGGACTTTCCGACTGGCGGAATTATTTATAACAAAAAAGATATTGCCGAAGCCTACATCACCGGCCGCGGCGCTGTCACCACTCGCGCCCTCGCCGAAATCACCGAAAGAAAAGGTAAGGAAAAATCCGGCCAGTTCGATATTATTATTTCCGAAATTCCTTATCAGGTTAACAAATCCGAGCTTATTCGCCATATCGCCGAACTCGTTATTGATAAAAGAATTGAAGGCATTAAAGACGTCCGCGACGAATCCGACAAAGACGGTCTCCGCATTGTTATCGAACTTAAAACCGACGTTCCGCCCCAAAAAATTTTGAACCAGCTTTTCAAACACACCGACCTTCAGAAAAATTTTAATTTCAATATGATTGCTCTCGTTAACGGCCAGAAGCCGGAACTCCTTTCTTTAAAAGAAATTCTTGAATACTATATCGCGCATCGTGTTGAATCCGTCACTCGCCGCGCCCGCTTTGAACTTAAAAAAGCTAAAGAACGCGAGCATATTCTCTTAGGGCTTGCTAAAGCTCTTTCGGTTATTGATAAAGTTATTGCGACTATTAAAAAATCCAAGAATCGCGAAGACGCTTCCATTAACCTTATTAAAACTTTCAAGTTTTCCGAAGCTCAGACAAACGCCATTCTTGATATGCGTCTTCAATCTTTGGCTGCTCTTGAAAGGCAAAAAATCGAAGATGAACTGGCTGAAAAGAAAAAGCTTATCGCTCGCCTTGAAGCTCTTTTAAAGAGCCCTGCTGAAATCAGAAAAGTTATTAAAACCGAACTTTTGGAAATCAAGGCAAAATTCGGCGATGAACGCCGCACTAAAGTTGTTTCGACTGGCGTGGAAGAATTTAGCGACGAAGATTTGATTCCTGAAGAAGAAGCCATTATCACTTTTTCCGCTTCCGGTTATATCAAGCGTCTTCCGCCGGCCTCTTTCAAAAGTCAGAAGAGGGGAGGAAAAGGCCTGATTGGTTCCGAGCTCGGCGAGGAAGATATGGTCAGTCAATTTCTAAACGCTTCCACTCACGACAACATTCTTTTCTTTACCGATAAAGGAAAAGTTTTTCAAACTAAAGTTTATGAAATTCCGGTGGCGAGCCGCGTTTCTAAAGGCAAAGCTATCGCTAATTTCCTGGAAATTCCTTCTTCCGACCGCGTCAGCGCTATCGTTGCTTATTCCGATAAAGGAGAGCTTTCCGGCAAATTCCTGGTTATGGCAACTTCAGGCGGCGTTATCAAAAAAACTCCTCTTGCTGATTTTAAAAATGTCAGGCGAAGCGGCATCATTGCCATCACTCTTAAAAAAGAAGACGAACTCAAATGGGTTTCTCTTTCCTCAGGCAAAGATGAAATAATTATTTCTACCGTTAATGGCCAAGCTATTCGCTTTAAAGAAACCGACGTCCGTCCTATGGGCCGCGCTTCTTCCGGTGTTATTTCCATCAAACTCAAAAAAGGGGACAGAGCCAGTTCTATGGATATCATCACGCCCGAATCAAAAGATGGCCGTCTTCTTGCTGTTATGGAAAATGGCTACGGCAAACAAACTCCCCTTAAAGAATACAAAGTTCAAAAGCGCGGCGGCTCCGGCATTAAAACCGCGAACGTCACTTCTAAAACCGGCAAAGTCATTGCCGCCCGCGTTATCACAAACGAAGAAGAGCTTTTTGCTCTTTCCGCTCACGGCCAAATAATCAAAACCGAATTAAAAACTGTCCGTCTCGCCGGCCGCTCCACGCAAGGCGTCCGCATTATGAATGTCAAAGAAGGGGATAAAGTCGCCGGCATCGTCTGTTTGTAAAAATGACTAATTAAGAATTGCTAATTTCTAATCAATTTTATAATGACCAATAATGTAAAATTTGATTTAGAAGAAAGAACGGCAAAATTTGGGGAAAATATAATAAACTTCTGTAAAAATACTGGAGAAAATTTTATTTCTAAACCGGTTATTTCTCAACTTATTCGTTCTGCTACGAGTATCGGAGCTAATTATTGTGAGGCGGATGATGCTGAATCTAAAAAGGACTTTATTCATAAACTTGGAATTTGTAAAAAAGAAGCTAGAGAAACAAAACATTGGTTAAGAATGATAAATACCGTCTTTCCCGATAAAAAAGATAATATAAAGATATTATGGCAAGAAGCTAAAGAGTTGAATTTAATCTTTAATGCTATAATTAATTCAAGTAAAAAAGATAAAATTTAATATTTTTTAGAAATTTGTTATTTATTAATTAGTTAGTTATTAGAAATTCTTTATTAGTAATTTATTATTGTATGTTTTCCAAATCCCAGCTTATTATTTTAGGAATCGGTTTTCTCGTTGTTTTTATTTTCATTCTTGTCCTTTTAGGCGTTATCCCCGGCCTTCGCTCCGATATTGGAACTAAAGTAAATCTGGTTGTTTGGGGTGTGCGTGATTCTTCCGAAAACTTCGCTTCCGGCATAAAAGAATTTCAAACGCTCTATCCGACCGTTTCCGTTTCTTATGAAAAGAAAGACCAGGCGACTTATGAAGCCGACCTCTTGAACGCTCTCGCTCTTGGCACTGGTCCCGATGTTATTATGATTGAAAATACTTGGCTTCCTCGTTACATTAACAAGCTTTCTCCCGCCTCGGCCGAAACTATTGATATAAATTCTCTTCGCGAACTTTTCCCTCTGGTTGTGGAGCAGGATTTCACTTCCGGCGGAAATATCTTTGCTCTTCCTCTTTTTGTGGATACCCTTTCTCTTTTTTACAATAAAGACCTTTTCGACTCCGCTAATATCATTTCTCCTCCGGAAAATTGGGACGTCTTTAAAGACGATGTTAACAAGCTAAAAAAAGTTGATAAAAAAGGAAATATTGAACGCGCCGGCGTCGCTCTCGGCGGCTCCCTCAAAAGCGTCAATCGCGCTTCCGATATCGTCTATCTTTTAATGATGCAAAGCGGCGTGAAAATGATTTCAAGTGATTATAATAGAGCTTCTTTTACAGGAACATTTGAAGATAAAAATCCTGGCGTAAGCGCTCTTGAGTTTTACACTTCTTTTGCCAATCCCAAATCTTCCGCTTATTCCTGGAATGATTCTTTTGGAACTTCTCTTGATTCTTTTGCTGAAGGAAAAACCGCTATGATACTCGGCTACAGCTGGATGATGGAAGAAATAAAAAACCGCAATCCTTTTCTTGATTTTGCTGTTGCTAAAGTTCCCCAGCTTTCCGCCTCCGAAATTCCGGTCAATTTTTCCGACTATCGCGGCCTCGCTGTTCTTAAGCAATCTTTAAACAAAACCGAAGCTTGGAATTTTGTTTCTTTTATTACCGGCACGGAATCTTCTGCTCGCTCTTTTTATCTTTCTACCAATCATCCGCCCGCCTTGCGCTCCCTTCTTCCGGAATGCCAAAATTCTGAAACTATTTCCGCTTTTTGCCGCCAGACTCTTTCCGCTCGTTCCTGGCCTCAAGTTGATAAGCCGAAAATCGACGCTATTTTTTCCGATACCATCAAAGATATTTTGAGCGGCCAGCTTTCTGTTATCGAATCTCTTAAAAAAGCGGAAGACCAGGTTTCTCTTTTAATTTCCGAATCAAAAAAATAAAATGGCTAATAAAACAAATTTTATTTGTCATTTCATCCCGACCGATAGCGTCAGGGTTCCGCTTGTTTTTAATTAGTTAATCATTAGAAATTCTTAATTCGTCATTTATTTATATATGTCTTTTTCTCTAAAACTTATTCTTCTCTCCTCTTTCTTTCTTTTTTTCGTCTCCGCTTCTCCCGCCTCCGCCGCTCTTCTTTCTTGCCAAAACGACTGCACTTTTTGCGACCTTCTTTCTACCGGCAATAACATCATAAAATTTGCGACCGAACTCTCTTTTATTCTTGTTGTCGGCGCGGTTGTCTATGGCGGATTCACTATTATGACTGCCGGCGGGAACGTTAGTGCTTTTGAAAAAGGAAAAAAATCCATTTATACCGCGCTTAAAGGCCTCGTTATTATTCTGGTCGGTTGGGTTTTTGTCACGGAATTTATAAGTATTTTAGCCGGAAACGGGCTTACTGTTCCTTGGTATCAAATACCTTGCGACACTGCCGCTCAGCAGTTTGATTCCGAATGGTCCGCTTATACCAGTTCCGGCGGAACCTTTTCTTATCCGACCACCAACACTCCTTATATCGCTCCTTCTTCATCTTCAGAAACCTGTAAATCCAATGAATCTATGGCGAATTATTATGGCGTTCCCTCTACCCCTCAAAATGACCCGAATCTTTCTTCAATGGTTAATTGCATCACTTCTAATCTTGCGGCAAATGGAAAATCCGGTCTTCTTGATACCGGTCAAATTTACACTTACGAAAATGATAATAAAAAATGCAATTTTACCCGCGGTCTTTCCGTTTGCAGTATCGGCTCCTGTGCTCACAAAGCTTATTCCTGCCATTATGGCGGGGTTAATGGAAGTAAAGGAGCGCTCGGCGTTGATTTCAATGCTAAAGGCGGTCAGGAACAAGCTCTTTATAATGCCATAAAAGCAATCTATGATTCCGGTTCTTGCAGTGGCATGTCTTCTCCTATTTATGAATCAACTCACACCCACGTCAGCCACTCCTCCTGCTCTTCTAAATATTAAAATGTTATAATAATTTTAGCTTCTGAGCCCGTCGAAGAACTTCAATTTTCTGTCTGTCATTCCTCCGGCGCAAGGTCGGAGGAATCCAGTCCTTGTTTTTAAAAGAAATCGAAGGACTACATTTAACTAAAAAACTAATAAACTTTTAACTTTATGAACTTTATTAACTTTCTAACTCTTAAACTTCTCTCTATCTCCACCGCTCTCGCGGAAGTTGGTGGTAAAGATTCTTCCTCCGGCACCACCATTAAAATCGAAAACCCTCTCGGCGCCGGCGCCACCATCGAAACTCTCTTAAATAAAATCATTGACTTTCTCGCCTTTAAGCTTGGCCCTATCATCGCTACCGGCTTTATCGTCTACGCCGCTTTTCTTATTATCACTTCCGGCGGCGATGAAAGAAAATTCAAATCCGGCATCACTACTCTCCGCTACACTCTAATCGGCTATGTTATTTTGATTATATCTAAAGGCCTGGTTCTTGTGATTAAGGAACTTCTTGGAGTCGCTTCCTAAATCTGCTATAATCAATTCATA
The DNA here is from genome assembly GCA_041651415.1 of Minisyncoccota bacterium. GTDB lineage: Bacteria > Patescibacteriota > Minisyncoccia > UBA6257 > XYB1-36-10 > JAQVXM01. The sequence goes on along the minus strand of JBAZJH010000002.1, from coordinate 93,641 downwards.
AAAATATTAAAGGAAAGGTCGAAAAAATGATTAGAATTATTTTATCGAATAAATAAATTATTATGAAAAGAATTTCTTTGGTTTTGGCTTTATTATTGGTTTCCCTTATGCCTCTCTCTTCTTTAGCTCAAGTAACAGGACTTCCTACTGGTGGAATTCCTACTGCGTCATTCACAACTATGACTGGTTTGCTCTCTATAATTAATACTCTGATAAACTGGTTTTTTGTGATTGTTTTGGTTTTTGCCGTTATTGCTTTTATTTGGGCTGGTTTTATGTATGTTTTTTCTTGGGGTGGAGGAGACACCAAAGCGGCAAAAGATATTATTCTCTACGCTATTATTGGTGTGATTATTGCTGTCTTGGCAAAATCTTTCGTTTGGTTCGCTTATAATCTTGCGACAAACGCGTTATAATTTCGTTAGTTAAAAAAATCCCCCACTAATAAAGATGGGGGATTTTTGTTTTTTAAGATGCGTCAAAATAAAAAGCCCCAGTCCTAAGACCGGGGCGAAATGTTCATTTTGACCTTATCATTATATAGCATTTAATCGACAAATTTTCTCCAATTCCTCCTTTTAATCTGAACCTTGAAGACTGAGGAAACTTTTTACTTTGCTTTCCTGTTAAGAAAAAAGTTTCCCCACCTTCCTGTTCTTCTTTTATCCATGCGTCATCTGGAAAGACAACGCATTTTTCCGATTGAGAAAAAGTTTCAAACCATTCGGTATATCCGTTTGGAGAAACAATTGCTTCTTTCCAGAAAACCCATCCCTTGCTCTGTAAAAATCTCACTTCTTTTTGGTCGGGGGATGGAATTCTTTCTGATAAAGAAAGCGAATTAATAAAAACTGCTTTTACTTTCTTTAAATCGCTTAAATTCCAAGAAAAGAAGGAAAAAAATATTTCAAGAAAAATAAGAATATAGCATGTTTTTAGAAAAAACGTCCAAGCTTTATTCATTTTTCTTCTCCTTTCTTAAAAATATCCAGGATGCTTTTTAAGGCTTCTCCTGTTCTTCCGGTGAAATCAACTTGTTGTTGTTTTATGTCTTTTTTAACCTTTCTGGTTTGTATTAAAAACAACTCAGTAGCTTTGGGTATGGAGATGTTCAATTTTTCGGAAATTTCACGAATGCTTTCGATAAAATGTTTTCTCTCCACTGATTCCGCTTCTTTTTGAGCGTTTTCTCTAGATTTTTTTTCCGCGTCTTTCGCTAATTTCCCTGTTAAAGAAATTTCAGTTACATTGAACCTTGTTAAAATTATTCCAAGAGAGCTGATCTTTATCTTTCCTCGGCCCTCTTTTGATTTTTCCAAAGATTCTCCGGCGATTGTTTTGAGCACAAAATCTTCCAAATCATTTTTTACTCCGAGAGCCTCTTGATAATTTTGAGGTCCATTTGTGCTTTCTATTGCCCAAGTTCTGATTCTTTCTGCTATTACGTCTTCTAATATCTCTCTTACTCCACTTTCTCCTCCGACGTTTAAAAACTGCGTCAGATTCTCTGGGTCTGGATAAAACGTGATAGCATGAGGAATCACTAATTCAGCCATATCCGGTGTTCGCACCCTTTTCGGCTCAAAAGACATGTTTTTTTCTGTCATTTCTACCCTTATTAATCCAAATATCCAAGGATAAAAAGGCAAAAAAACAAACCCTTCTTTAAGAGAGATATTTGTTCTCTCTCCTAAAACCGTCACAAGCCCTCTGTTTGGCGGGTCATTTTGAATGATTTGGAAACCATTCCTGATAAATACCCCGGTCATAAGAGCTTGAAATCCGATAAAGGATAAAAAAATTCCTCCCTTAATTTCAAAAAAGATCTTTATAAAAAAAGGAAATGCGATTATTAATCCTATAACGGTGCTTGAAATCAGAATCACAACTGCAATAAAAGAAAACTTCTTCATCTTCTTTCTCTATTCTTGTTTATTTAGTTTTCAAAACTCTGCTTCCATTATAGCACTTAACATAAAGTATGTCAAAAAAATTCCCCCAGTTTAAAACTGAGGGATTACAATTTAAGACACAACTATTATAGATTCCCCATCTTTCTCAGAAAGGATTCTAAAAATAGCTTGTCTTGGTTTAGTCCAAACAAAATTTTCAGGACTATCATTAATTATCTCTCCATCCCAAAAATTAATTTTTACGTCGCAAGAAGAAGAAATTCTGTACTCTGCTCCGGGCGGCACTTTCACCCACTCGCTCCACTCCCCGGGTTTCAACTTTATTACCTTTCGCGTTTCTCCCGGGAAGAATGTTATGCATCTCCCGGAATTGAAAGTAGTGGAACTTGCCCTACTCTGGGCTGCGTTCTTCTCCCATTCCTTCATTGCCACTTTTGGATTCATCGGCCAGTCAAAAAACCAAGCCGCCACAATCCAAATGAGAGCAATTTTTGCGAAAGTCCAAGTCCAATCTCTAAATTTCTCAATTTTTTTCCCTTTGAAAAATCCAGTAATACTTCCCCACAAACTCTTTTCTTCCTCCTCTTTCTTCCCTTTTGCGCGTATTCTTTTTCCTTGTTCAAGAGCGAGGTTAAGAAAAAAAATTAAAACAATAGTTCCAAGTAGATATTCCATTTTAAACCATTGCATTTTTTTACCCTTTCTTTTCTGGAATATTAAGCATTAATCCTTGGGCGGAAGAAGGAACTACAATTGTATTCCCTTTTTCCCCAGCCTTTTGAAGAGCTAAAAAACCCAAAACTAAATTAGGGTCAACGCCCAAACTTTTAGCTTCCTCTACAACCTTTCTCAATGCTTCTGCATTTCCTTTTCCTTCTTCTGCTATTTCCGTCTCTCTAGCTCTCGCTAATCTTTCCCTTGCTTTCCCATCCTTTTCTGCTTTCCATTCGGCAGAGATTCTATCTTCATCTTCTTTTTTGGCAAAATCAATTGAAATTACCTCCACCGTGTCTGGAATTAAACAAACTCCGTACTGCTCCAAGATTTGATCGTCAACTTTATAAAGCTCTAAAAAAGTTTCCCCTGTTTTCTTCCCAATTATTTGCCCCCCCTCTTCTTTTTTAGGACCAATTCTAAGAAATTCATCTAACTGCATTGTATTAATAAAACTTCTAAAAGAAGGCTTTATTAAATCTGTTGTTGCTTCCAGCCACTTTTGAACTTTTTTAAGGGATTTGTATGGATTTACGATTCTTAGACCCATTAAAATGTTCACATTGACCTGAATTTTTTCCTCTGTTTCGGCTTCATCGATGCGAACAAAATAAAAATCATCCATAACTAAAATATAGTCAATGATTCTTTCTTTTGTTTGCGCAACGCTCTTTATTCCCTGCCCACTCCCTTCTTGTTCATAAGAAGTCCATTTGAATTTATACCAATGTACGGAATGAATAAAAGGAATTCCAACGACTTTCACGTTTTTTAGCATCAAGAAGGGTAGTATAGCTTCAACTAATTCGGCTAAACCTCCTTTTCTCTCCTGGCTTTTTTCCTCTACTATATCCCATTGTTGGTTAAAATAGTGATTTTTATAATTCATCACTAATCTATGAAAACCGCCAAAACAAAGAATCATTTTTGCTGTCCCTTCTTCTACGATTGTAAAAACAAAGTTGTTGTAAGCCAAAAACCTTATAACTACCGGAAACAACAAAATTAAGGCCAAAAATATCCCTAAGTTGTTTAAGAATCCGTTCATCTTTTTTCTCCATTCTTGTTTATTTAGTTTTCAAAACTCTGCCCCCATTATAGCACTTTTAAAACAGCTTGTCAAAACAAGTTTTCTTCGCTAAAATAATGATTATAAAGGGCGGGTGGCGCAACTGGCAGACGCGCATGGCTTAGGACCATGTCCCGCAAGGGTTGAGGGTTCAAATCCCTCCTCGCCCACTCCGATTATATCGGAACTCCGACTTCGGTCGGGGCCACTGCAATATTGTTAAGTAAAGGAGGGATTTGAATAGGAAAGGGTCGGAAAACAAAAGTTTTCCGTGATGGAAGTTATGAAACCGAGCGGTTTCATAACGGAACGAACATAAGTGAGTGAGTAGTGAAAATCCCTCCCCGCCCACAGTAGAAATTTAAACCTTCTCCAATTTTCCGATTTCTAATTTTTTTATCTTCTTTTTCCGTGAAACGCCTTATGAACTTCTTTTAATTCCTTATTAGTCAAATGCGTGTAGATTTGCGTTGTCGCAATATTAGTGTGCCCGAGCATTTCTTGCACGCTTCTCATATCCGCTCCGTTTATAAGTAAATCTGTGGCAAATGAATGGCGAATCAAATGCGGATGGATTTTTTTTCCGATTCCCGCTTTCTTTCCGTAAAAATCCACTAATCTTTGCACCGCTCTTGGTATTATCTTCCCGATCACTTTCGGATTTTTTGCCTTGGTATAACTTATAAAAAGCCATTCTTCCGCGTCTCTTCTTTTTTCCAGATAATTTTTTAGCGCTTCCTTGGCTCCGTCTGATAAAAAAACTACCCGCAACTTGTCTCCTTTTCCTCTCACTGTTATTTCTCCTCTTTCCAAATTCACATATCGGTCTAAAGAGCATAATTCCGAAACGCGGAGTCCGGTAGAAAATAAAACTTCCAGTATTGCTTTATCCCGCTTTCCCCGCAGCGTTCCTCGGTCCGGCATCTCAAGCATTCTTTCTAAATCCCTGTAATCGATCATTTCTATTTGCCGCGCCGGCGCTTTTGGCAACTCCACTTTGTCCGCCGATAAAGACTCGATGTCGTTTTTTGCCAGATACTTCAGAAAATTTCTGATAGCAATCACATAATAGCTTTGGGTTATTTTTTTTATCGGCGCCCGCGCCAGCTCCAACCGAAATTTTTTTACCGTCTCGTTGGTAATATCTTTTGCTCTTTGAATTTTTGCCGTTTTTATAAAATGCTTAAGATAGCGCTTATAATTCTCGCTTGTTTTTACCGACCGATTCTTTTCTATCTCTAAATAATTCAGGTAATCTTCAAGTAATTTTTCTGCTTCCGTCATTTTTATTATTATATCCTTTCCTTCCGTTTTGCGACAGGCCTTCTCTCTTATTTTCTCTTAAAAGCATGATAAAACCAATAAAATCTCTTCTATAGTTGACTAATTATTTTTTTTCGTATATAATTTACGCATAACTTGAATATCTTATGTTAACTACAAGACAAAAGAAAAACACCATTAAAGACGTGAAAATTCACGAAACTGACACCGGTTCTGCTCCGGTGCAAATTGCTTTGCTTTCTCGCCAGATTGATGAGCTTTCCACTCATTTAAAAACTCATCGCAAAGACAATCATTCCCGTCGCGGGCTCTTAAAAATGGTTTCCAAAAGAAAAAATTTTTTGAACTATCTCGCCAAAAAAGATAAAAAAGAGTACGATAAAATTGTTAAGAAACTTGGGCTTAAAAACAAGGCTTCTTAATTTTTGAAAATAAATTTTAGTTTAGAAAAAGAGTTATGACCACGCACCTAATTGAGCACCAAGACCAGCGTGTGGGAATTTTTATAGACATCCAGAATCTTTATCATTCGGCCAAAAATCTTTATAATAGCCGGGTTAATTATCGGGAACTTGTAAAATGCCTCACTGGAAAAAGGAGTTTAGTCCGGGCTTTGGCTTATGTCGTTAAAAGCGACACGCCTACCGAATCTACCATCTCTAAAACAACCGGCCGGAGCGAAGCCTCTTTTTTTGACGCTCTCGAAAAATCCGGCATTCAGCTTCGCGTTAAAGACCTTCAAATTTTTGCCGGCGGCGCCAAAAAAGCCGACTGGGACGTCGGCCTTGCGGTTGACGCTATTCGCATGGCGCAGTCCTTGGATGTTATTATCCTTGCCACCGGCGATGGCGACTTCCTTCCTCTTATTGAATATCTGAAGTGGGGGATGGGCAAAGACGTGGAAGTGGCGGCTTTTTCAAGAAGCAGCAACGCCAAAATGAAAGAAGTGTCTGATGCTTTTATCGCCTTGGAAGAAGTTCCCAAAATGCTTGTTCGAATCAAGCGCTAAATATTATCAAAATTATTTTAATAAAAAATGAATCTTAATCGAAAAAATTTTTCTACAACTATCGCCGGCCGTGAATTTTCTTTGGAAATTTCTGATTTGGCTGACCAAACTAACGGTTCTGTTCTTGCTAAATATGGCGACACCGTCGTTCTTGCCACTGCTGTTATGGGCAAAATTGACCAGCCGGGTGATTTTTTTCCGCTCACGGTTAATTATGAAGAAAAATTTTATGCTGCCGGAAAAATTTTAGGCAGCCGCTTTGTCCGCCGCGAAGGAAAAACTTCCGATGAAGCCGTGCTTTCCGGCCGCTTGATCGACCGCTCTATTCGTCCGCTTTTTAACGAACGCCTTCGCCGCGAAGTTCAAGTGGTTCTGACTATTTTTTCCATCGACGAAAAAAACGACCCTGATTTTGTTTCGCTTATCGCCGCCTCTGCCGCTCTTGCTATCTCCGACATTCCTTGGGCTGGCCCCGTCGGCGGCGTTCAAGTGGCAAAAATCGATAACGAGTTGAAAATAAATCCTCTTATTGAAGAAATCCAAAAAGGCAAAATCTCTTTTAACGCTTTCTTTTCCGGCATTAAAGGAAAAATCAATATGATTGAAATCTCCGGTTTTGAAGCGAAAGAAAACGAAATTGTGGAAGGTATGAAAGCCGCGCTTGTGGAAATTGAAAATCTCGTCGCTTTTCAGGAAAAAATTGTGCAGGAAATCGGCAAAAATAAAACCGCTGTCACTCTCAATGATTCTTCTCCTGAATTTTCCTCTGCTGTTAAAAATTTTTTGGAGGAAAAAATAGAAAAAGCTCTTTATCTCAAAGAAAAACCCGCGCGCGAATCGGCTGTTTCAAAAGTTAAAGAAGAATTCGTTTCCTTTCTTGCGGAAAATGAATTTTCCGAAGACGACCTGAAGCATTCCGAAATAATTTTTGAAGAAATTGTTAATGATATCGTTCATAAGAACGTCATTAAAAATGAAAAACGCGTTGATGGGCGCAAACTTGATGAAATTCGCCCGCTTTATTCGGAAGTAAAACTTTTTGAACGCACTCACGGCACCGGACTTTTTATGCGCGGCGAAACCCATGCCTTAGCTGTCACGACTATCGCTCCTCCGGGCGCTGAAAAGCTGGAAGAAACTATGGAAGACACCGTTAAAAAACGCTTTTTCCTCCATTATAATTTTCCTCCTTACGCTGTTGGTGAAATCAAACAGCTCCGCGGACCGGGACGCCGCGAAATCGGCCATGGCGCTCTTGCTGAAAAAGCTCTTCGCCCTATGGTTCCTTCTACCGACATTTTTCCTTACACCGTCCGTGTTGTCTCTGAGGTTGTTTCCTCAAACGGCTCTTCTTCTATGGCGACAGTTTGCGCCGGCTGTCTTTCTTTGATGGACGCCGGTGTTCCTCTTAAAAAACCGGTTGCCGGAATCGCTATGGGCATTATGTCTGATGCAAAAGGAAATTATAAAATCTTGACCGACATTCAAGGTCCGGAAGACCACTATGGCGATATGGACTTTAAAGTTGCGGGCACTCGTGATGGCGTCACCGCCGTTCAGCTTGATGTCAAAATCGACGGCGTCACTCCGGAAATTTTGCGCGAAGGTTTGGAACAAGCGAAAACCGCCCGCTTGGAAATTCTTTCTCATATGGAAGAAACTTTGTCCGCTCCTCGTCCGGAAATTTCCAAATACGCTCCTCAAGTTTCCGTTATTAAAATCAATCCGGAAAAAATCGGCGAGCTTATCGGTCCGGGCGGCAAAATCATTAACGGCATTATCGACAGAACCGGCGCCACGATTGATATTGACGACGACGGCACGGTTTATGTCGGCGGCACCACCAAAGAATCTCTTGAAGCCGCTCTTCGTGAAGTAAAAAGCATCACTAAAGATTTTGAAATCGGGGAAATCGTTGAAGGGCCGGTTGTCCGCATTTTAGAATTTGGCGCCATTATGGATTTAGGCGGAGGCAAAGACGGCATGATTCACGTTTCCGAACTTAAAGAAGGTTTTGTTAAAAATGTTGAAGACGTTTTGAAAGTGGGGGATTTCGTCCGCGCTAAAGTCATCAAAAAAGACAACGGCAAACTCGGCCTCTCCATTAAACAGCTAAAATAATTCGCTTCTGCAAATTATTTTAGTTGCTCCGACTCTAGTCGGAGCCTCCTTAATTAAAAAACTCCGCCTAAGCGGAGTTTTTTAATTGCCTCAATTCTAGCGGTTAGCATAGGAATACAATATTCTGTCATTTCTCCGACGCAAGGTCGGAGGAATCCATATAAATTATTTTCTGAGCGAAGTCGAAGAACTTCCTTATTAAAAAAATAAAAACCCCCGTAAACCTCACGGGGGTTATGATAATCAAAGTTCATTCAACTTGCACTCGGAAGCCCATTGCCTCCGAGATTTTGTTTATGTTGGCGCCTTTCGCGCCAATCACAAGCCCCTTATATTTATCGGGGCATCGAATTTTTTTGTTTTCCACACGTATAAGAAGTACGGTGGAATTTCCGCAACTCGTAGTCTTCTTTAAAATAGAGAAGACTCCGTGCGGTTGCGTGGCATGGCAAGCGAGAGTCTTGTTAAACTCGCTCACCTCAATCACATCAGCCCCTTCTTCTTTAAAGAGAGACCACAACTCCTTTTGTCCCTCTTTATCCTTCTCCTCCTTCAAAATCCGGAGACACTCTTTCCTGACTTCCGGATCAGGAATTTCAAAAGAAAAAACTTCCTCCGTTGTTTTTTCTTTTTTTATCACCCCCTCCTCATAAGTAAACCTTTCCAGCCCATTGGCTGAAATTTGAACGGTTTTAAAACCATTTAATATAACATTATTGCGGCAAGCAACGCCGCTATTTCCGATAACAGAAAAACTTTCTGCCAACCCTTCTTCGATGCATCTCTCCGCGGCGATTCGCGGATACTTATAATCGGAATCGCTCCACCCGATTCCTTTTTGAACTTTTTCTATAACAATCTCAGTTTTTTTCTGAAATTCTGTCCTTTCCTTCTCTGTCCCATCTCTTTTCTTGTCAATCTCCTCAGAGATATCCAAGAAAAAATAACCAAAATTTTCATTGTAATAATACTTATTCATTTTTTTCTCCTACCGTTTAAGGACCGGCGTCCGTTTTTTTTTGCGCTTAACGCCAATCCCCTAAACATCGGGTCATTATTTCAATGTTACTAAAGTAATTATAGCATACTCTATAATATATGTCAATATAACTAAAACCCCTATAAATAAACCATTCTCACCACTCATAAGCGAGCATTACAAAAACATTGTTTTAAAAGCATCGCGGAGCTGAAGCGGGCATGGTTTATAAAAAGCTCCGACTAAAGTCGGAGCTTCCCCATTATCACTAAAAGCGAATAACCAATATCCGCTCTCTAAAATGTAGTGTAGAAGCTTTAATAAATTAAGAATTTTTTAGGAAGAAATAATAATTAAACTCCCTGTCTTTTTAAAAAGCTTGCGTTAGCAAGCCTCTCTCTCATCACCCTAAGCGAGATGGCAAAAACTTTTTTCAAAATTTTGGCGATTCGCCCTTTTTTGAAAAAGGTTTTTGCCATGGAGCGAAACTTTTCCACACACCCTTTATTTCCATAAAGGTTTATAATAAAAGAAAAGCCTCCTTTTGGTTTAGATTAAAATTAAAAAAGCGCTTTAAAAACTTTTTATGGATAATCAAAATTTCAATAGTCCGGTCGGCTCTTCTCCGCTAGGCGGACCCGTCTCGCCTCTTGGCGGACCTGTCTCGCCTTTAGGCGGGCCTGTTCCGGAGCCCCCGAAAGATTCTTCAGTCGATGTTCGCACTATGCCTTCCGATATTCAATCGGTAAAACAAAGCGGCGGCGGTTCTCCCGAGCCCAAAAAATTTAATTTAAGCGAAGCAAATCAACCCGCCTCGCCGACTCCCGGCGCATCTAGTGACCAAGCGTCTCCTTTTGGCGCTGGTTTTCCTTCTTCTTCACTCGGCGGAGAACAATCTTTTGTTCCTGGGCAGAATCAAATAGAAATCGCCGAAGCTCCTTCCGGAAAAAGTGTTGATTGGAAAAAAATTATCCTTATAGTTGTTGCGGTTGTGGCTGTTGGATTGCTTGGTTATGTTGGCTACGCTTATCTTTATCCGATTTTCTTTCCTGCTTCCGCTCCTGTTGTTGAAAATACTATGCCTGTAACTACTTTGCCTGAAACTACTCCTGTTTCGGAAGAAACCATTGCTCCCGTTATCACTCATTCTTCTTACTTAAATACTCCTTCTATCGGCTCTCTTTCTTTTTCTTCTCTGACTTTTAAAACAGATATTTCTGCTCTTTTAAAACCGGCTGGCATTGCTTCCGCTTCTTCCACTGTCTCGGAATTTGTTGTTCAGAAAGATGGCAATCAGATGAAATTCTCTGAATTTTTTAGCTCTCTTTTTCCCAGTCTAAGCCAAGAAACTTTAGAGAATTATTTTGAAAGCGACTTTACCGCTTTTGCTTATTATGATGCTGATTCTGAAGTTTGGCCGGGCTTTATCGCTAAACTAAAAGCCGATTCCAATCTTTTTGACGCTGAAAGCGCTATGAAACTTTTTGAAACTTCCTCGGATTTTTCTAATATTTTTGTGGAAAATCAAGGGACAAGAGTTTCTACCGACTTTCTTGATGGCCAAATTAATTCGGTTCCGACAAGATACATCACTTTTTCCAATAAAAAGGCGGCTATTGACTATATGTGGATGGGGAACTACTTTATAGTATCTGCCTCCTATCCGGGACTGAAAGCCGCCGTCCCGTTAATTAACCCATAACAAATAAATGTTGAACGAGGAAAGAAAAAAAGTTCTCGAAGAAGAGCTTAAGGACATAAAAGAACAGTTGGCCAAACTAAAAAAAGAAAGCACTGATTTTGGTTCTGATATCGACGGGGGTGATGATGAGTCGCATGAAACGGAAGCTGTTAATATGAAATTGGCTTTGGAAGAAACTTTAAAATCTCGCCTTGAAGAAATAGAAAAAGAACTTGGCGAGGAATAAAAAATCGAATGTTAAAAAATCTGCCAGCGGCAGATTTTTTAATTCTTGTTTTTTGTGAATTTAAAATATTTTTTTAATTTTTGCAAAAACTCTCTCGGGGCGGGATAAAACTCAAGATGCTTTGTTCGTAAAACCATGAAGTTTCATTTTATAATTTTGGCTTTTTAAAATTTTAAGATAAAATTTTAACAATGGCCGAAGTCGCAAAAATTTTTTCCGCCGAACTTGAAGGCATTCATGCCAAACTGATTGATGTTGAAGTTGATATTAATGTCGGTCTCCATGCTTTTAATATTGTCGGCTTGGCCGATAAAGCTCTTTCTGAAGCCAAAGAGCGAGTTAATTCCGCTTTAAAAAACTCCGGTCTAAAACCGCCTAATCGGGAAAATCGCAAAATCACGGTTAACTTGGCTCCTGCTGACATTAAAAAAGCCGGCTCGCAATATGACCTCGCCATCGCTCTCGGTTATCTCCTGGCTTCCAAACAGATAAAAGAATTTAATTCTGCTGATAAAATTTTTATCGGCGAACTTTCTTTGGATGGCGGCTTGCGTCCCGTTTTCGGTTCTTTGAATATCGCCGAAATGGCTGAAAGTAAAAAAATCGAATATCTTTTTCTGCCGGAAGGAAATGTTAAAGAAGCGTCCGTCATTAAAAATCTTAAAGTCATTCCCGTAAAAAACATTTTGGAAATTATTGAAATCTTGGAAGGCCGGAAATCTGCTCTTCCTGCTCTCGCCGATTTTTCTTCTCCTCCCGGAAAATATGAAATTGACCTGGCCGATATCCGCGGACAGGAAAATGGCAAGCGGGCTCTCGTGATTTCCGCTTCCGGCGGCCACAATCTCTTGATGTCCGGCCCGCCCGGCTCCGGCAAAAGTATGCTGGCAAAAGCTCTGGTTTCCATTTTGCCTCCTATGGCTCTTGAGGAATCCATTGAAGCCACCAAAATTTATAGCGTTGCCGGTTTAACCAAAGAGGGGATTATTAACATTCGTCCTTTTCGTTCGCCTCACCATACCGCTTCCGGAGTTTCCATTATCGGCGGCGGCCAAATCCCGAAGCCGGGCGAAATTTCTCTCGCCCACCGCGGCGTTTTGTTTTTAGATGAAATTCCTGAATTTCGAAAAGACGTTTTGGAATCTCTCCGCCAACCTCTGGAAGATGGCCGGGTTTTTGTTTCTCGCGCTCGCGGCGCGCTGGAATTTCCCGCCCGCTTCTCGCTTATCGCCGCCATGAATCCTTGTCCTTGCGGTTTTTATAACGACCCCGACAAAGATTGCCGTTGTACTGCCAACGAAATTTTCCGTTATCAGAAAAAAATCTCTGGCCCGCTTCTTGACCGCATCGACCTTCAGATTTTTGTTCCGCGCGTCAAAACAAGCGAATTGATGGAAAGCGATTCCGTCCCTAAAAAAGGCAGCGCTGAATTAAGAAATTTGGTTATTAAAGCTCGCGCTCGCCAAAAAGAAAGATTTAAAAAGCTTGGCGTTAAAATTTTCACTAACAGCGAAATGTCTTCCAAGCTTGCTTCCGCGGTTGTTAATTTGGATAAAGAAGGAGAAAATTTTTTGAAATCCGCTCTGGAAAAATCTTTCATTTCCGGCCGCGGCTTCTATCGCATTTTGAAAGTCGCCCGCACCATTGCCGACCTGGAAGATTCCGAAAATGTTCTCGCCTCCCACTTAAAAGAAGCCTTCCAATATCGCCTCAAAGATTAATTTTTTCTCAACTTAAAAAAGCCTCAAATTTAAGGCTTTTTAAAATTATTTCTATTTATGTTATAACTCAAAAATAAACTCTACAACTATTAATCCTAATGAAATTAGTATTAATAAAACATAAACTCTCCAAATGCACGCCCAACAAAATCCCAATATTGATATATTTGGATTTTTTTCCATTTTTTCTTTTAAAGATGGGTTAAATATATTCCAAATTTTTTTAAATTTACTAATCATTTCTTAAATTATATACTTTTTCTTTTAGTTATTCTCTTTATTGATTAGAAATTAGAAATTCGTCATTAGAAATTTTTTTATAAATAATTATTTTACAAACGGATTAACCGCTCCATGCACTTCAAAATGCAAATGGCATCCGGTCGGCCCGCTTACGTTTCCTGTTTTCCCCACTTTTGCTATTTCTTCTCCTTGTTTCACGATATCTCCGGTTGCCGCCAAATTTTCCGAATTATGCGCATAAAGCGTTTTTGTTCCGTTTGGATGCTCAATCTTTATAAAAGAGCCGTATCCTCCGTTCCAATTTCCGGAATTTTCTTCTATAACCACGCCGTCCGCCGCCGCCACGATTCCCGCTCCGCAAGCGTTCGCGATATCTACCGCGTTGTAATTATGTAAAGCTCCGGAATTGAATCCGTTTGTCGGCATTTTAAAATATCCCGCCAGATTTGGTTTATAAGAACCGATTTTTCTGAAATCACTTTCCGTGTCAATCGGCACGCTCCCTAAGGCCTCCGCCTCGTTTATTAAAACTATTTTTTCTTCTGTTTCTTCAGTTACTCCTTCTTCGTTGTAGTCTTTTGAAAACAAAGCCCCTTCTTGGCTTAAAAGGGCTGTTTCTGTATTATTAACTGGACCTCCTAAATTTAGATAATTTTTATCGTTTTCTCCTAAAGCGAAAACCGCTTTTGAAAAGAACAGGGAACCCGCTAAAAAAACCCCTAAAAAAAGAGGATCTTCTAATTTCTTAACCGCCCTCGCTAAAACTTTAAGACAAATATGAATAAAGAGATTATACTCCAAAACCTGAATGAGCGTCAACAAAAAGCGGTAAAAATGCCTCAAAATGGGCCTCTTTTGATTGTTGCCGGCGCCGGTAGCGGCAAAACCGCCACTTTGACCGGCCGTTTTCTCTCTCTTCTTGAAATGGGTGTTAAACCGGAAAATATTCTCGCTATCACCTTCACTAATAAAGCCGCTGCCGAAATGAAATCGCGCATTGAATCCGCGGCCGGCGGCTCTTTTCGCAATCTTCCGTCTTTTGTCGGCACCTTTCATTCTCTCGGTGCGAAGATTTTAAGAAGCGATGCTCGGCTTGTCGGCCGCCTTCCGAACTTCTCTATTTTTGATTCCTCCGACTCCTCCCGCTTGCTTCGACGCATTTTGAAAGAAATGAATGTTGATAAGAGTTTTGGCTATTCTTTTTTTGCCGGTAAAATCGGCGATATCAAAAGCGACCTTCTTGATGTCGAATCTTTTAAGGAATCTAAATATGAAAAAGACCGCTTGGCGGCGGAAGTTTATGAAAGATATGAATCCGACTTGAAAGAAAACAACGGTTTTGATTTTGACGACCTCATTGAAAAGCCCGTTCTTATTTTTCGCTATCGTCCCGAAACTCTTCTTAAATATCAAAAAAAATACACCCACATTCTCGTCGATGAATATCAGGACGTGAACCGCGCCCAGTATCTTTTTGTTAAGCTTCTTGGAGGAAAATCAGGCAACATCAATGTTGTTGGCGACGACAATCAGGCTATTTACGGCTTTCGCGGCGCCGATTTTCGAAACTTTCTTAATTTTGATAAGGATTTTAAAAACACTAATGTTATTGTTCTTGACCAGAATTATCGTTCCACTAAAAACATTATCGGCGCCGCTTCCGCTCTTATTTCTCAAAATAAAAATCAGCGTCCGAAAAATCTTTGGACGGATAATGAAGAAGGGGAGAAGCTCAAGCTCTTTGAACATGATGATGAAGAAACTGAAGCCGGCTGGCTCGCCTCCGCTATCCCGCCTCTTTTGAATTCCGGCTCGGTCGCCGTTTTATATCGCACTAACGCTCAATCCCGTTCCATTGAACAGGCCTTTATTGAAAACGGCATTCCTTATCAAATCTTCGGCGGCTTGAAATTCTATGACCGCAAAGAAATTAAAGACCTTGTCGCCGCTCTTTCTTTTGCCAGTAACCCTAGCGATTTATTAAGCTTTGACCGGATGGAAAAAGGTTTTCAAAAAAAGCCTTCTCGCGGGCTTAAAGAAGCTCTTCCCTTGAAAGCTAAAACCCTGTCTCCTTCCGAACTTATTAAATTTATTTTGGAATCAACCGGCTATTTGAATTTGCTTCAAAAAAACTTTCCTAATTTTTCCGAACGCGCCGAAAACATTGCCGAGCTCACCTCTTTCGCTTCCGGTTTTTCTTCCCTTTCTGAATTTCTTGAATCCGTTTCTTTGTTTCAGAGCTCCGATGCCGCCCCGAAATCAAAAAGCCGGGTTGTTTCTTCCCGCTTTGTGAATATTATGACTGTCCATCTTTCCAAGGGTTTGGAATTTGATAATGTTTTTGTGGTCGGAGTTTCGGACGGCCTTATTCCGCACCAGATGTCTTTTTATAAGCCGGAAGACATTGAAGAAGAACGCCGTCTTCTTTATGTCGCGATAACCCGCGCCCGCAAAAATCTTCATTTAAGTTTTTTCGGCCTTCCTTCCCGTTTTCTTTCCGAAATCCCTTCCGAATTTATGAGTTTTGAAAACTGCGCTGAACTCGACGACGAAGAACGCTACATTTCCATCTAATTAATTTATTTAACGTGTCATTCCAGCGTAGGCGGGAATCCAGTAATTAAATTTACTGAGCGAATCCGACGAGTCGAAGAATCACATTTAACTAACAAACTTTTTTGTAATTTGTTATTTGTCATTTGGGATTTATAATAAACCTATGAGCATCCGCTCTTCTTTAATAGTCATTTTTCTCGGATTTTTAGCCACTCTCGGTTTTCTTTTTTTTAAAGCAAACCCCTCCGAAGCTCCGGCTAATAATATCGTTTCTGAACCGGCTTCTTTTCCTGAAGTTTCCCCGCAAACTTTTCCTTCTCTTTTTTCTGACAATCAAAACTCTTCCGAAAAATCATTAACCGACTTGAAACTTTTTGTCGAAAAACTTGCCAGTCCCAAAACTGAAGATAATTCATCTGTTTCCGACCTCCTTAATCCCGTTTCTTCCCCTTTTACTTCCGTCTTTTCCGAAAGTAGCGCCTCTTCTCTTCCTTCCGTTCAAAACCAGCCGGAGATAAAGCCGGCCTTGTCGGAAGAAGAAATTTTTTCCAATCTTTGGCCGGATTATTACTTAAGCCATCTCTCAAGAATTCAAGATTTGATGGTTGAACAAAATTTTATCTCTTCTTCGCAAAAAACTTCTTTTGATTCCGAAGAAAAAATTTATAGTTTTCTGGAAAAATTCGCTTCTTTTTATAAATCTGTTGCCGGTCTTTCCGACGATGAATTTTTAAGTTTGAAAGAAAAACTTAATAAAATTCCGGAATTGAAAGCGGAACAGCGCGAAGAATTATTAAAAAAGAAATTAAGCTTCTTGGACTTATTCGGAAATTTTTTTAAGACCGCCGAAGCGGCTTGGATCGGCGTTCCTCCTTTTTGCTATAAGGACTTGGCTCCCGGCAATCCTGTTGTTGGTTTTTCTTCCCCTAATTATTGCTGTAATTGCGGGCAATTCTGCAATGTTCACGGTTGTAATTTTGTTTATGATTGCGGCATTGGCGGCGCGGCTTGCACAATTCAATTGGGTTGCTTGAATAGTGTCTGCCGGAGTTTTCCTAATGCTCTTTGGGACCCGGCAACCACTATGTGCGGTTGCGGTTAAATCCGTTATTGTTTGTAAATTGATGATTGTTAATTGAAAATTATACTTCCTATGCCTCGTTATCTCGGACAACATTTTCTGAAAGATAAAGCCAAAATCAAACAAGCCGTTTCCGCCGTTAATCCGGAGGACGGCGATTTTATTGTTGAAGTCGGTCCCGGCCATGGCGAGCTTACTTCGGAAATTTTGAAAGTTCCCCAAAATTTCCGCCTTTTTGCTGTGGAAAAAGACAAAAAACTCGTTTCTCTTCTTCAAGCGAAATTTTCTTCCGAAAATCGCCTTGAAATTGTTGAAGGCGATATTTTAAAAATTCTCCCTTCCTTAATCAAAAAATCTCCTTATAAAATCTGCGGCAACATTCCTTATTATTTAACCGGTTTTCTTTTTAGAAAAATCGGCGAACTCGCCATTCTTCCTAAACTTGTTGTTTTTACCATTCAAAAGGAAGTGGGGGAGCGTCTCTCCGCTGAAAAAGGAAACTTTAATCTCTTGGCTGCTTCTATTCAATCTTGGGGAAACCCTAAAATAATCTCCTCTATTCCTAAAAAAAGCTTTTCTCCGCCTCCTCAAGTTGACTCCGTAGCCGTTTTAATAGAAAAAAAGGAACAACAATTATCCGAAACTGAAAAGTTATCTTATTTCTTAACCGCTAAAGCCGCTTTTAAACAGCCGAGGAAAACCCTTTTAAATAACCTTTCCGCCGGCCTTAAAATCGATAAAGCTGAATCCTTGAAACTTATCGCCAAAATCGGTCTTCTTCCAAATTCTCGCCCGCAAGACCTTAATTTTGAATCTCTTCTTAAACTCTCTCTTCTAGTTAATCATTAGTAATTTTTAATTAGTTAGTCATTAGAAATTTTTAATTCGTCATTTTTATTTTTCCCCTTATTTTTCGCCCTCAAAAATGATATAATTCCCTTATATTTCTGGGCAATGAATTTATTTTCCAACAAAAAAATATTAGGCCCGCTTGTTTTTGGTTTAATCGGGCTTTCCGCGCTTTTGTTTTTTTATATTATCGGCTCCGATTATCTGGAAAAACAGAAGCAAAACGAAACCTTGAATAAAATCAGTAATTTTGAATCAAACTCTCCCGCTTCTTCCAGAAATTTTACCGATGAATTGGCTAAAAATGTTATTCAAAAAGTGGCCGAAGAAAACATTGAAAATTCCGGTGTCGGCGTAATCAAGCTTCCCGATAAAACATTGATAAACGAAGCCGTTGAAACTTCTCTAAAAAACTTTAATCCGGAATCGATTAAGCCGGAAATTAAAGACGGCAGTTTAAAAATTTCGGAAGACATTAGTGTCAAAGCTGTCTCCTCTTATTTTTCCGGGTTTCAGGAAATTCTCATGAATAATTCTTCTTCTGTAAACAGTCTCAACCCTGAAACCACGGTTTCTAACGCCCTTGCTTCTCTGATTTTTTCTTATGAAAAAATGATTAAAGAATTTTACGCCCTTTCCGTTCCTAAAAGCGTTGTTTCTTTCCATAAAGAAGAGATTTCTCTTCTTTCCGCCAAGCTTCTTATTTTAAAACAGCTTCAAAATTATGAACAAGACCCGCTTTTGACTCTTCTTGCTGTTAAGTCCGATGAATATTTTGACGCCAAATTCCTGGAGCTGAAAGATTCTATCAATGATTATTTGCTGAAAAATAACATCACTTTCTAATTTTATGAAAAACTTTTTTTATAAATCTTCCGCCGCTTCTCTTGTTTTATTATTTTTATTTTCTTGCCTCCCTGCTTCTTCTTTTGCCGCTGTTCCGACTCTTGAAACAAATCCGGGCGTTTTGGGGCCTCTCGGCATCACTTCCGGCGCCACTACCGGGAGCTTAGCAAGAATGATTATGGAGTTTATCTTTAAACTTACCACCGAAAATCTTAAGCGAAGCTTGCTCGACGCTCTTGTTAGCCAGATGGTCACAGGCATCGCTGGCGGCAGTGAACCTAAATTTGTCACTAACTGGGAAAGTTTTCTTAACCAAAATTACTCTTTGGGTAAAAAAGAAGCTATTCAAGGTCTTGAATCAAGCGGTTTCTTTAGCTCCGGAAATAGTTTTGACTCGGCTATAAAATCTCAATTAAGCGGCAGTTCTTTTGTTTCAGAAACCAAGGAGAAAACTGTTGAAGAAAAATATAATGAACAATACAGCCAATTTGACTGGGAAAGTTTTTCTAAAAACACTTTCCCTGAGAATAATTATTACGGAAAATCTTTTATTGCTAAAGACATAGTTGACCGCAAAGCCGTCGCTAAAGCCGAAGCCGCCAAAAACGAAGCGCTTGCCGGCGGGGGATTTCTTTCCACAAAAAAATGTCTGAAAACAGCTACTAACGAAGCGGGAGAAGAATTTTGTCTTAATGAAGTCAGTACTACTCCCGGCAAAACTATTGGTGACACTCTTTCTCGCGCCGTTACTTCTGATATTGATTATATTGTTAATGCCGATGATTTTGCGAGCTTCGTCAGTGCTATTTCTTCATCTGTTTTTAATAAGCTCTTAGGCAGTGGCGTCTCCGGAATCATGGGTGTGGCTCAAGGTATTTTAAACGGGGAAAGTTTAGGTACTTTTTCTCTTAATATTGGCGATATTGACGGAGCAAATTTTTCCCTCGGCGAGTTTGGTAGTGTTTCTTTAGAAGATATTTCTGAAATTATTTTTAATGAAAGTTCTGATAATGATTTTTCTTCCGCCTATGATTCTGTTCCGAAAAACGTGGAAAGTATCGATGATCTTATCAAAGAAGAAATAGAAAACACCACCAATCTTGATTTGAGCTCTTCTCTTGATTCCTCTTCTAATTACGATTCTCTTTATTCTTCGCTTGGCAGTTATAAACAAAATAAAATTTCTTCTTTTAACGAAGTTAAAAGAGCTATTCTTTATCTTGAAGACATAAATCTTTCCCTTAATTTGAAATATTCAGTTAAAGATAAAGATACCGGCGGCTCCAGCAATCAAATATGTTCTGAAGATATTTTCTATTTTCTTCCCGTAAGTGAAAGAAGCGTCAAAATAGCAAAAGTGGATGAACTTAAAAAGAAACTTCAGACAATCCTTCAAAAGCTTAATGATGAAATATCCGCTTCTTCCGGCTCGGAAACTGAGGCTGAAATATTGGCGTCTTCTCTTCAAAAAGAAGAACTTTCCAATCTCTTTTTGGCCGGCGACTCTTCCATTAATGAAGAAAGTGAAAATTTTGATTTGCTTAACACTCTTCCTCTAAATCTTAATGTTGGTAATGGTTTAAAAGTTGATAATAAGACCATATCAAAGGATATCTCTTGTTTTGAAGAAACTGTTTCCGGCACGGGAATGAGGCAAAAAACAACGAAAATTTATTATACGAACGCAGTCTCCCTCTCTCTGTCTGGATTCAATTTCTTTAATAATGAAATAAAATACACATTTAATAAAACGACTTCCGGTTATGGAAATTATCTTGGCTTATCTCTTTCTTCTACGGTTGCTTCTAATTTTTTCTATCTTCACCCTGATAATTTTGACAATTATCTTTCTTCTCTTAGTGGAAAGATTTCTTCTTTTAACTCTCTTTCTCTTGATAGTAAATCTTTAAGTCGGAAGATTTCTTTTCGGCAGAATAAAGAAGCTGTTGTCTCTGAATTAAATAAAGCTTATCTCTATCTGGGAGATGTTGATTCTTCAAATTCTAATCTTCCGATTCTTAAAAATAATCTTCTTTCTAAATCCGCCGATATCTGGAAAACGGATGTTTCTGAAACCGATTTGGATTATTCTCAAAAAGAACGAGCGGAACTTCTGAATTTATTTTCCGCTGGCTTAGGAAGTGAAAGTGGTAATAATTTTGATATAACCAACAAACTTCCGATTAATCTTAATCAAAAAACGGATAGCGGTTCAGCTGTGACGATTGTTTCTTCCGGAAATATAAAAACCACCATCGCTCCTTTTTCCGCCAGTCAGAACTTCTTAGGTCTTTCAATTAATCTTGTTTATTTTAATCATCCTGAAAATAAAACATCTTATCTTGACGCTCTTAATTCAAAAATAAACAGCTTAGAAACTAACGGCTATCTTAAATAAAAAATGTTTTTTTGGCTAAAAAATAATTGGAAAAAAACCGCTCTTCTCTCCTTCTTTTTTGTTATTTTTTCTTTTTCCTTCAATTTTGTTTTGGCGCAAGAAACTGCTACTCCAACTAATGGTCAGACTTGTTCTTCCTTTCCTTCTTGTCCTTCTGGTGTTCCAAAAGATGCCACCTTTAATAAAGAAAAAAATGCTTGGGATTACTCCTATTCAACGGGTGTTGGAGAAGCTATTTCAACTGGGCATGATTATTACAGTTATCCTGAAGGAAAAAAAATTTCTACGGATGATGATCTTTTAGGCTCTGGAGTTTCTAGAAAAGATACAATAAGTGAAAGTGGTGATTTAAAAACTGAATATACTGGCGAAGGTTTTATTTCTGGTTTTGCTAGTTTTGCTATGGAGGGTGTTTTCGGTTTTTTCCTCAATGTTCTCTCTTATATCACGAACGTTGTTTTTATTTTCGGTTCTTGGTTGATTGATTTTGCTTTTAGTTTGAATTCTCGCCTGATGAAAATGCCCATTATTAAAAACGGCTGGTCTTTCGCCCGTGATTTTGCCAACCTTGGTTTTGTCTTGGGCATCCTCGTTATTTCTTTTGCCACTATTATCCGGCAAAAACAATATGGTATGCAGTCCTTGCTTTTTAAATTCATTCAAACTGCTATCCTGATAAATTTTTCTCTTGTTATTTGCGGCGTTCTGATTGATTTTGCCGGCATTGTTACCGCTTATTTTTTAAACAATGCTCTTATCAGTCAGCCTGATATTTCTTCCGCTTTTTCTAAACTCCTTGATATAAATAAGCTGTATGAAGTTGATTTTTCTTCTTTATCTGCCGGACAAAAGGCCTCCGCCCTTTCTGCTTCTTTTATGGTCGGCATTTCCACTCTTCTTTTTTCCGTTCTTTTTACCGCTTTTTCCGCCATCTTCCTTATTGGTTTGTCTATTATGCTTATTTACAGATTTATTTTTCTTTCTTTCCTTCTTATTCTCGCCCCTCTTGCCTGGTTTACGGGAATTTTCCCGAAAATAAATTATTCCGGCGCTTGGTGGAATAGTTTTCTCCGCTGGACTTTTTTTGCTCCCGTCTCCAGTTTTTTTATTTTCCTTTCTATTCAATCGCTGACTGGCGGCTCCGTTTCTTCCGGCGCTTCTTCCTCCGGCGCGGAAGCTGCTTTAAGCGGTAAAATAATGATTGTTAATGGTTTGGGCCAAATCGGCAATATGATTGTCGTTCTTGGTTTTCTCTTCGGCAGTATGATGGTTGCCGATAGATTTGGTATTAATGGCGCCAAAGGAACTATGAGTTGGGCAAATTGGGTAAAAGATGGAACCACTAATTGGTTAAGACGCACTCGTTCTAAAGCTGTTCTTGGCACTGGTCGTTTCGCTTACGGTCAAACTATTGGTCGTTCCGGTGTTGGAAAAAGGATGGAAGACTGGGCAAAAGGAGAAATAAAAAGCGAAAAAGCCAGTCGCCTTGGCTTGCTTACCGCCAAAACCGTTCTTGGTTTCAAAAAACGAACTTCCGACACTATTTTTGAAAACTATAAAAAAGAAGCAAAGAATCTTTCCCCTGAACAGATTTCCGCCTCTGCCCGCATGGCGCGCGATCCGGTTAAAAAAGCTGCTCTTCAGGAACTTTTGGCTGAAAAAGGCAAACTTGATAAGTATCCGGAATATATCGACCCTCTTTTGTTCCAAAAATACGGCGGTGATGTCGATAAAATAACTTCCTCAAACATTCTCCTTTCTCTTGCCAAAGATAAAAAAGATGAAACAGCAAAGAGTGTTTCGGAATCAATTAAAAACTTGGTAAATGTTGATGAAAAGAAAAATGACGAACTTAACGATGTCATTACTGATTTCGAAGAATCTTTGGTTAAAGCTTTATCCACTATGAAAACTGCCGACATTCAAAAAGGCTCTTGGTTTGATATTCTGGAAAAAGGTCTTCAATCGGGGATGACTGAAGATATGTGGAATAAAAGAGGCAAACAGGCCGCTTATCGCGCTATTTCTAAATTAAAACCGAAAGAATATAGCAATATCGTCAAAAAGGCTTCTGCTGAAAACCGTTCCGTTATGGCTAATAGAACTCTTTTAGCTATCTCTGGTCTGGCTCCAAAAGATTTTGAGGATTCTATAAAAACTTCTGATTTTTCAAAAAATAGAGTAGTTCTTAATGCTATTAATAAAAAAAGAGAAGAGGGTGGAGATGTGAATTCGGAACTTCGTAAATACATTTTAAAGTCTTTAAACTCTGCTGGTTCTGATGATTTTGGAGAAGAGAAGAAAGGAGGAGAAGAAAAAGGCGAAGAAAAAAAAGAAGAAAAAAAATAATGAAAGATGCTTAAGCTTTCCAAAATTCAAATAGACGAACGTCTTGCAAAACTTCCTTCCCTCCTCCAGGACGCGCTTTTTGATTATGATATCTTTGAGAAAATAGATAATTTGGAAAAGAATTTTAATCTTAATGAAGGTCAATCAGCAGTCCTGGAAAAAATTTTTGGCCGCGTTACTATGGGTTTTATTCCTCTTTCTGATTTGGAAAAAGAAGTTGCCTCCGGTCTTCCTGTTCCCGTAGAAGACGCCAAAAAAATTTCCGCAACTTTAAATCGTGATATTTTTGCGAGCTTGAAAGGGGAAATAGATAAAATCGGCCAGTCGAAAATGCCTTCTTCCCCGGTTCCTCCGGAAAATGTCGTCAATCTGAAAAAAGTTCCCGTTGTCTCTCCTTTGAATAAAATCGTTTTTTCGGAACAAAATGCTTCTCAAACTGTTGGTCTTGATAAGTCATTAAAACCCATCCCTCCTGTTTTTAACAAGCAAATTTCTCCCGCCCCCGCGCCTCTTTCTCCTTTTTTGTCTCCTAAACCGGCTTCTTCTCTCCCTGTTCCAAAACCTATGGAACAAATTATTTCCAAACCTTCTCCGTTTTCTCCTTTGCCTTCCGCTCCTTTTATAAAACCGATTGCTCCTCCTTTGGCTGATAATCTTTCTTCAAAAATTGCGCCGATTCAAAAAGATTTTATCCGTCCCGTTTCTCCTTTTATGATTCACGAAGAATCGAAAGTGGAACCGGTTTTTCGTTCCGGTATGGTTGAAAAAAAGGCTGTCCCTGAAATGAGTTCTTCTCCTCTCTCTAAAGAGATAAAACAAGAAGCGGTTGTTGCCCGAGTTGAAATCGGCAAAACTCGCCGCGAAGAAAGAAAAGAAAAAATAGTTTCTCCTGTAACCGCTAAAACCGAACAAGAAAATAGGCAGGCGATTGATTATAGCGGTTTTCCTTCCGGTCCCGTTGACCCTTTTTCTAAAATTAAATCCGTTTCCGTTGGTTCTGTTTCTATTCCCGCTCCCACGCCTCTTAAAAAAGAAGAAAAACCTCTTCCTCCGCCCGCGCCTCCTTCTAAGGAAAAATTGGTTCCTCCTTCCGGTCCTTCCTTAAAAGGCAATATTGTTGATTTTCGAGGATAAAACAAAAAAATAAATTTTTTCTGTTTTTGGGTTATAATTTACTCATAGTCCTTTTAACTTTATAAACTTTTAACTTTTTTATTGTGGCCACTTTTCAGGTACCTCAATTTATAGACACCGAAGACAAAATAGTCGGTCCGCTTACTTTAAAGCAATTTTTTTATTTTGCCGCCGCTTTTGGAATAAGTTTGGGACTTTTTTATCTGCTTAATTTCTGGCTTTGGCTGGTTATCGCTGTTTTTTTCTGGGCTTCTGCCGCCGGGCTGGCTTTTCTGAAAATCAGCGGCCGCTCTCTTCCTCTTGTTATTGTTTCCGCTCTCGAGTTTTATTGGAACCCGCGCGTTATTATGTGGCGCCACGAAATTTTCGCTCCGGCCGATTTGGAAGATAAAGTCTCTAAAATAAAAATTCCTTCTTTTGAAAGAAGAGCCGCTCCTCTTCCTCAAGCTAAAATTCCGGCTCCCAAAATCATTATCACCAAAAAACCGGAATTAGAAGCTTCTCCCATCACGACCGGTTCCAGTTTAAAAGACTTGTCTGAAAAAATGATGACTACTAAAAATGTTATCACCGACCGCGAAAGAGATTTTTCTTTCTTCCGCCGCCGCAAAAAAGACCAGTATTCCATTATCGAAAAATTCACCGGTGAAAGAGTCGCCGCTAAACGTGTTGATTATCGCTAACGATAACTTTAGCGGCTGTTTGTTGGTTCGTAAGGCCGTAAAGCTTCATTGTTTTTTGTAATTTATTTGGTGTTTGTTATTTGGTGCTTTATAATAATTGTATGGCAAAAGCTGCTCCTTCCACTCAGGATTTTATCAAGATAGAAAACATTGAAGAAGATGTTGTTGTCCTTAAAGATGGCGGTCTCCGCCAGATTATTATGGTTTCTGGCGTCAATCTTGACTTGATGTCGGAGGAGGAAAAAAACGTTATTTTAAACTCCTACCAGCGTTTTTTGAATTCCCTTGATTTTCCTGTCCAGATTCTCGTCCATTCCAGAAAATTTAATATTGATAACTATATCAAAAACATTGAAAACCTTGAGAAGGTTGAACAAAACGAGCTTCTTAAAAATCAAATTTTTGAATATAAGGAATTTATCAAAACTTTTGTAAAAGAAAACGATATTATGAACAAAATGTTTTTAGTCGTCGTTCCTTTCAATCCTGTTTATCTTGTTCCTGCCGGAGGTTTTTTGTCCAAACTTAATTTTTGGGGCAATAAAAAAGAAGCGGCGGCTAAAGCAAAACTTAGTTTGGACCAAAATAAAAAAATAAATTTCCGCCAGCTTAAACAAAGAAGCGACCAGGTTATCGATGGCATTCAAAGTATCGGCCTTCGGGCTGTTGCTTTGAATAATGAAGAACTTCTTGAACTTTTCTATAATTTTTATAATCCTGAAACTATCGAAAAGCAGAATTTGAGTATTGCCAGCCAGTCTCCTTCTTCAGTTTAGTTTTTTATTTTTTAACATATATGGACCAAGAAAAATTTAAAGAAATAAAAGATGTCATTGCTCCTTCGGCTGTGGAGCTTTCTCCTAATCACGTCAAAATTGGCAATAATTTTCTTCGGACTATTTTTATCCTTTCTTATCCTCGTTATATAACAAGCGATTGGTTTTTGCCTATCATCAATCTTCCTCGCCTTGTCGATATTTCTATTTTTATTCATCCCGTTGACACTGGCATCGCTTTGAAAAATCTTAGAAAAAAAGCCGCTCGCGTGGAAGCGCAGATAAACGAATATGAAGAAAAGGGGATGGTTCGCGACCCGGCTCTTGAAACCGCTTATCAGGATGTCGAAACTCTTCGCGATGCTCTCCAACAAGCGCGGGAAAAGCTCTTTAATGTTGGAATTTATATCGCTTTTTACGGAAAAACCGTCGAAGAACTGAATGACCTTGAAAAAGAAATCAATCTTCTTCTTGAAAGCAAACTCATTTACACCAAACCGGCGACTTTTCAGCAAACTGAAGCTTTCTTCTCCGTTCTTCCTTTGGAAAACGACGAGCTCAAAGTTAATGTTCCGCTTAATTCTTCTCCTATTTCTTCCTTCTTTCCTTTTATTTCAACCGACTTAACTTCCGATAAAGGAATCCTTTATGGCATCAACAAACACAATAACACTCTTGTTATTTTTGACCGCTTTTCTCTCGAAAACGCCAATATGGTTATTTTTGCCAAATCCGGTTCCGGAAAATCTTATTTTGCCAAAATGGAAATTCTCCGTTCCTTAATGGTTGGCTCCGATGTCTTAGTTATTGACCCGGAAAATGAATATGAAAATCTTGCCGAAGCCGTCGGCGGTTCTCATATAAAAATTTCTTTGACTTCCGAAGACAATATTAATCCTTTTGATGTTCCTGCTGTTCCTGAGGACGAAGATGCGGCTGAAACTCTTAAATCCCACATTGTTAATCTCGCCACTTTGATAAAATTGATGGTGGGCGATATCACTCCTTCCGAAGAATCTCTTCTCGATAAAGCTATTACTGAAACTTATGCTTCCAGAGAAATCACTCCTGAAAAAGATTTTTCTTTCGCTCCCGCGCCTCTTTTAAGCGACTTGGAAGCTGTTCTGAACAATATGGATGGCGGAAAAGACCTGGCCGCCAAGCTTTATCGTTACACGAGCGGCAGCTTTGCCGGCTTTGTTAACAAACCGACCAATATCAATGTCAAAAATCGCTTGGTTGTTTTTTCTATTCGTGATTTGGAAGAAGAGCTTCGCCCCATCGCCATGCATATTGTTTTGAGTTTTATTTGGAATCTTATCCGCTCCGAATTCAAAAAACGCCTTGTCTTTATTGATGAAGCTTGGATTATGATGAAACACGAAGCTTCCGCGAGCTTCCTTTTCGGCCTTGTTAAAAGAGCCAGAAAATATTTTCTTGGCATCACGACTATCACTCAAGATGTCGAGGATTTTCTAAACTCTTCTTTTGGTCGCCCTATTGTCACCAATTCCTCTCTCCAGCTTCTTCTAAAACAGTCCAACACTTCCGCTGAAATACTCTCAAAAATTTTTGCTCTTTCCGAAACGGAAAAGAATTTCCTGGTGGAAACTGAAGTCGGCAATGGTCTTTTCTTTGCCGGTTTAAAGCATGTGGCCGTTGAAATTGTCGCTTCTTTTTTTGAACATCAGATTATCACCACTAACCCTGAAGAGATTTTAAATAAGGATAAAAATGGATGAACAAAAAAAGTTTTCCCTTCCTGAAAGCATTATTTTAATTCTCATCTGCCTTTTTGCCGACACTGCCGAGCTTCTTTCTTATGCTTTTAGTTTGGTTCCGCCCGTCGCCCCTTTGTCTGTTGTTTTCACTTGGCTTATCAATACTTTTATTTTTGGTTTTGTTTACCTCTGGCTTATAATAAAAGGAGCGAGAGGCGCTTGGTTTCTGGCGGGAGGTCTTATTGAATTTATCCCTTTTATCAATCTCTTGCCGGTCAAAACCGTCACTGTTATTATCGCCATTTCTCTCTCTAATAATCCGGTTCTGAAAAAAGCGACAGAAATCGCCTCTAAAAAAGGGGAAGATAAAAAAGAAGCTGCCGGCAATAAAAAAGAAAAAAATCAAAATGAAAAAAATTCTTAAAAATATTTTCCTTTTTTCCCCATTATTTTTTCCGTTCTTGGCTTTTGCGAAAGTTACTTATGAAATCACCACTCCTATTCCCGGTTTCACTCTCGGTTCTTCTCCCGACCTTGGTTCTTTTGTCGCCGCTATCTTCCAATTTGCTCTGGCTGCCGTTGGTTTGGTCGCTTTTTTTATGATTATCTTTCATGGCGTCAAATATATTCTTGGCGCTGCTAATGAATCAATGGTTGGTGACGCAAAAGACGGCCTTACTCAAGTTGTTTACGGCGTTCTTCTTCTTTTCGGCTCAATCGTTATTTTGGACACTATCAATCCTTGTATTTTAAAATCTGTCAATTTTTGGTCTAGCCGAGACACTTCTGGGTCTTGCCTCACTTCTTCTTCCAGTCTCATCGGGTCGTCAGGCGGTTCTTCTTCCGAAAGCTCTAAAAAATTTGAAGATACTTTAAAAGAAGAATATTCCAAAAAAGAAAATCAAATAAATATTGCAAAAACTTCCGCGGCCGAGGGAAATAGACTAGTTATTATCGGCATCAATCCTGGAAGAGACGGAGTTGATAGAATTACTATTAGAAAAGACGGCACTTATAACGTTGATATTCCGGAAACTGGAAGTTCCGGTGAAGCATCTTGGAAATCAACTATCGCTTATAGTGATGCGAGTATTATTAATGATTTTGGCCTCCCTTTTTCCGAAGCCGCCAATGAACAGATAAAAACTGAACTAAAAAATTTTCTTATCGAAGAAAGCAAATATAGAATGGCTAGTGAATATACTTATGATGGCGTTGGCGCTCCGCTTTCTTTGCCATCCGGCGATAATCTCACTTTCTCTTTTGCTTCAAAAGATTACGGTAGCGTTTCGGCTGAAGCAAAAGGAACATGCAAATCTGTTACTGGCGGTTATTACCGCTGTTCTATGATGACAACTATTTCTACAACTGGTGGAGGACCAAAAGTTGGCGATGCTGGAATATTTTATATTGAAGAATTTCCTAGTGGCAGAAATGTTAGCGAAAGGGTTATTGCCGGAGTTTTTGCTGAAAAAATTAGATCTGCCGGCGGGAAAATAGAAGAATGACATCTTTTTCTGAAAATAATCAAAAAATCGAATGGCGCGCTCCGGAATTTGAATTTTCCTCCGAGAATTCTTCTTGGCTTTGGCTTTCTGTTATTGCCGCGCTTCTTCTCGTCGCTTTTTCTCTTTGGCAAAAAAACTTTCTTTTTGCCTTGCTTATAATTCTATCGGAAGTCTCTCTCTTTTTCTTGGCTAATTCCAATCGCGAAGAATATGATTTTTCTCTCGGAAATGAAGGCCTAAAAATAGAAAACCGCCTTTATCCTTGGGATTCCTTTGAAAGTTTTTCCATAGATAAAAACGAAGGTAAGAGAAGCTTCATTTATTTTTTAAAAAATAATGTTTCTATTTTTAACTTTCGAATTCCGGCTAAAACCGAAGATATTGAAAAAATCCGAGTTTTTCTTAATAATTACCTTGCCGAGATAGAACATAAGAGTTCTCTCTTTGAAGAAATATCCAAATTCCTCGGTTTTTAATTCTTTTGCTTAATCCGTCCCCGTCGTTCAATGGATAGGACACGAGCTTGCGGAGCTCGTGATGAGGGTTCAATTCCTTCCGGGGACACAAAATTTGCTTCAGCTAATTTTATGTCGCTTCTTATATCCATTTATGGATATAAGAAAGAAATTGAAAGCCGGAGGGTTGTGTGAGTTTTTTCCCGAAGGGAAAAAGGCGAATACCCCGAGGCGGGGCCGAGAAAAATTTCCGTCAGGGAATTTATTTGTGGTCAATTCCTTCCGGGGACACAAAATTGTCATTCCTGCGAAAGCGGGAATCTAGAATCTTTTTCTTGTTTCCGTCTCTTTTTCTTGTTATCATCATTTTCGTAAGCGGGCGTCGTATAGCGGTTATTATGCGACCTTGCCAAGGTCGAGATGGGAGTTCGACTCTCCTCGCCCGCTCCATGAAAAAACTAGTTTCTCTTAATTTTTTAACTTATCTTTCTTTTATAAAAAAAGCTGTTGGCGCTAATTCTTTTCAAAATGCTTTTGCTAAAACCGATTCTAAAAAAATCGATATTTTAAAAAACGGAAAATTATCCTGCGCTTTTTTTGTTTCCTCTGTCTTAAAAATCTTCGGCCAAATGAATAATCTTCACGCCACTGTTGAAGGAACTGTAAAAGACCTCGAAAACTCCGGCTGGAAAAGAATAAAAACTCCGAAAGAGGGAAGCGTCCTTATTTGGGAAGAGAAAAACAGCCACAAGCACATTGGATTCTATCTTGGAAAAAATAAGGCTGTCAGTAACAGCTCTGAAAAACGCGTTCCCAAAACTCACCACTTCACTTATAACGGCAAAAGAAAAATAGAATCCATCTGGTTCAAAAGTTTTTGATTAGTCTCTGAGCGCAGTTAAAGAGCTTTCTTAAACAAATTTCAATTTTACGGAATGTTTCTTCTTTCCTATTGTTATGACAACCTCCTCGTTATTATCGGTAAATTCTCTTCTTTTATCTAATTCTTTTTCTCCGTTTACTCTTACTCCTCCTCCATCAACCAATCTCCAAGCCGCGCTTTTGCTCATTTTCTCCATCTTTAATAAAACTCCGATTAAATCTATACTCGCTTCTTTTATCTCTAAATCTGAAATCTCCGGTAATTCTTTTTTTGAAAAAACTCTCACCCATTCTTTTTCTGCTTCTTCCGCTTTCTTTTTCTCATGATAAATTTTTACAATCTCAAAAGCCAGTTTTAATTTTGCGTCTCTCGGGTTCAGTTTCCCGCTCTTCATTTCCTTCTTTACCTTCTCAATTTCTTGTTCTTCCGTATCTGTGCATAATAAAAAATACTTGGGAATAAGCTCGTCTTTCACGCTCATTATTTTCCCGAACATTTCATTCGGCTCGTCGGTTATGTTTATCACATTACCCCAACTGGTGGACATTTTTCTTCCGTCTGTTCCTTCAAGCATTTGTCCGGTTAAAACATTTTGTTCCTCTTGTCCGAAATGTTTTTGTATCGTCCGCCCCGCTTTCAAATTAAAAAGCTGGTCAAATCCTCCAATCTCCACATCTGCTTTAACGGCTACGCTGTCATATCCTTGCAACAGGGGATAAAGAAATTCTCTTATGCTTATTTCTTCTCCCTTTTCATATCTTTCTTTAAAGTTTCTCCGGGCGAGCATCTGTTGCACGGTAAAACTTTCTGCCAGCTCCGATATTTCTTCTAAATTAAGCTTTTTTAGCCATTTGCTGTTGAAACAAAACTCCGCTTTTTCAAGATTTATTATTTTCCCGATTTGTTTTTTATAATCTTTTAAATTTTTTTTTATCTCCTTTTTCGAAAGCATCGGTCTTTTATCTAGTTTGTCGGACGGGTCGCCGATTCTTGCTGTGAAATCTCCAACAATAAAAACTATTTTATGCCCCAAATTTTGAAATTCTCTAAGTTTCCTCAAAATCACTGCTCTGCCGATATGAATTTTTGCCCCTGTCGGGTCAAACCCCAGTTTAACTCGCAATTCTTTCCCTGATTTGAGCTTTTTTTCTAAATCGGTTTTTACAAAAATATCCTCCACCCCTCGCTCTAAAAGCTCCTTTATTTTTTTGCTGTCCGTATTTATTTTCCCCATATTTTTAAAAATTAGCTTGCCTCGTTAAATTTATTTAACGGGAAATTCTTAATTAGAAATTATCTGTATTTATATTCCTTATAATATAACCCAAAAAATCCAAATAAAAAAGGAGACATTCCGTGCCTCCTTTTCCAACCAATTCCATTGGTTTTTTCTGTTCCCAGGGAAACCAGCCCCCGGTCCGTTATAAACGGACAATTTCCACAGAATCTATTTAAGATCCCAAGGAGTTATAACAACCCCTGTGGAAATGTCGATAATAACTATCATTTCCTTTTCCTTTCTTCATCTTTCTTTTTTAATTATATCATACTATAAATAGTTTGTCAATACTATAAAATTTGCTTTATTTAAGCCGTTTTCTCATAATAGTTTCAATGGACTTTCATCTCAAAACCGATAAAAAACCCGCTGGCGACCAGCCTCAAGCTATTAGTAGCTTGCTTCGTGGTTTAGATAAAAAAAATCGTTTTCAAACTCTTCTTGGCGTCACCGGTTCCGGTAAAACTTTCACTATGGCAAATGTTATCGCTAAAACCGGTCGGCCAGCTCTCGTTATCGCTCATAATAAAACTTTGGCCGCCCAATTAACGAGCGAGTTCCGCGATTATTTTCCTGACAACGCCGTGGAGTATTTTGTTTCCTATTACGACTATTATCAGCCGGAAGCTTATCTTCCAAGCTCCGACACTTATATTGAAAAAGAATCGCAGATTAACGCCGAAATTGACCGTCTCCGCCACTCCGCCACGGAAGCTCTTCTCACTCGCCGCGATGTTATCGTTGTCGCTTCCGTTTCTTGTATTTATGGCTTGGGTTCTCCTATTCTCTACAAAAAGAGTTCTTTCTCTATAAAAAAAGGCGACCAATTCGACCGCGCTCTCTTGATGCGCGAACTCATCAAGCGCCGGTTTACCCGTTCCTCGGGAGAACTGACACGCGGCGAGTTTCGCGTCCGTGGCCGGACTTTTGATATTTTTCCTTCTAACCGCGAAATTATTTATCGCCTGGATCTTTCCGGCGAAAAAATTTCTTCCATTCTTCTTATCGACCCGCTTAAAAGGGAAGTGGTGGAAAAAGTGAATAGTATTATGATTTTTCCGACCACTCACTTTGTCTCGGAAGACTCCGACCGTTCCCGCGCTCTTTCCGATATTAAAAAAGAACTTTCCTCCCGCCTGAAATATTTCGAAAAAAATAAACTTCTTCTTGAAGCCGAACGTTTGGAACGCCGCACGAATTACGACCTTGCTATGATTCGCGAAGTCGGCTACTCAAACGGCATTGAAAACTATTCCCGTCATTTTGACGGCCGAGCGGTCGGCTCTCCGCCTTTTACTCTTCTTGATTATTTTCCCGATGATTTTCTTCTTTTTATCGATGAATCTCACGTCACTCTCCCGCAATTGAACGGTATGTATAATGGCGACCATGCTCGCAAAAAAGCTTTGATTGATAATGGTTTCAGATTGCCTAGCGCTTACGATAACCGCCCTTTAAAATTTGATGAATTTGAAAAGAAAATAAATCAGGCTGTTTTTGTTTCCGCCA
This sequence comes from Minisyncoccota bacterium, assembly GCA_041651415.1. Classification (GTDB taxonomy): domain Bacteria; phylum Patescibacteriota; class Minisyncoccia; order UBA6257; family XYB1-36-10; genus JAQVXM01. Next base: position 60,633 of record JBAZJH010000002.1, on the reverse strand, counting down.
CTCCCGCCGATTTTGAAAAAAATAAATCCGCGCAAATTGTCGAACAGATTATTCGTCCGACCGGGCTTATCGACCCGGAAATAATTATCCGCCCCATCACTTCTCATTTAGCCCCTGAGCATAGTCGAAGGGCTTCCTATGGCGGCCAAGTCGCCGACCTCATAGAAGAAACCAAAAAACGCGCTCTCAAAAAAGAAAGGGTCATTGCTACCACCTTAACCAAAAAAACCGCCGAAGACCTTGCGGAATATCTGAAAGAGCAAGGCGTTAAAACCAAATATCTTCATAGCGAAGTGGAGACCTTGGACCGCATCCGCCTTCTCGCTGAATTCCGCGAAGGAAAATTTGATTGTTTGGTCGGCGTGAATCTCCTGCGCGAAGGCCTTGACCTTCCCGAAGTCACGCTCGTCGCTATTTTAGACGCGGATAAAGAGGGATTCCTGCGTTCCGAAACTTCCCTTATTCAAACTATCGGCCGCGCCGCGAGAAATGTTTTTGGGCAGGTCATTCTTTATGCCGATATTATCACCGGCTCCATTAAGCGCGCGGTTTCTGAAACCAATCGCCGCCGTGAAATCCAAATTGCTTACAACAAAAAACACGGCATCACTCCCGAAACGATTAAAAAAGAAATCAAAGACATCACTAAAATCTGGGGCATTAAGGAAAAAGATGTTAAGAAAATTCTTAATTTGGAACTTGACGCTGTTCCTCTAGAAAAAATTCCCGACCTCATTAAAGATAAGGAACTGGAAATGAGACAAGCCGCTCAAAATCTTGAATTTGAACTCGCCGCCATTCTCCGCGACGAAATTTCTTTGCTCAAAAAGAAATCCAAATCCAAAAAATAATTTTTTTCAAAATAAAAAACCCGCATCGCGTAAACCTTACGCGATGCGGGATGATTCGATTTATTTCTCCTCTTCTCTCCACTCCAATCCTTCAATAAGTGGGAAAACATAACAAACGGTTCCTTTTAACTCTGGTTTTGCCAGTTCCCATATTTTTCCAGTAAAATTTTCTGGAATAGGAACTAGCTCCAAAATGTGAGTTCCTGTAACAGGAAAAACGATTTTTTCAACGGCAAAAACCTTCTTTAGCTTATCAATCAACTGAATAAAATCTTTTGCCTTTTCCGGAAAGCAACAAATGCAGGTTCCTTCCTTAAATCTTAAAACCCGCTCTCCGCCTTCTTCCGTTACTTCAATTTTTTCCACTAGTTGGTTTATAAGTGACGTTTCTATCATGATGACACTTCCTCCTTTTTTGTTTGTTAACTTCTTTTTAAATAATACTCCCTTTTTTAAACTTTGTCAAATCATCTCAAGACCGCTTTTGTTGTTCAAAAAAATCCCCGGCATTTCACTTTTATAAATTAGTAATTTGTCATTCGTCATTTCTTGCCTTATACTCTCCCCATAAGCCCAATTGCGGGCCATTTATTGGTTTCTTTATGAAATATTCTAAAGTTTAAGTTTCAAACATTGTAATTCGTGATTTATTTGTTCCGCCAACTGGCGGATTGGTGCTTGTAATTTGTAATTTATTTTTTATGCAGGACAAAATAATTATCAAAGGCGCTCGCGAGCATAATCTCAAAAATGTTTCTCTTGAGATTCCTCGCAATAAAATGACCGTTTTTACGGGTCTTTCCGGTTCGGGCAAAAGTTCCCTTGCTTTTGATACCATTTTTGCCGAAGGCCAGCGCCGCTACATTGAATCTCTTTCCGCTTATGCCCGCCAGTTTTTAGGACAGATGCAGAAGCCGGATGTTGATGAAATCTCCGGACTTTCTCCCGCTATTTCTATTGACCAAAAAGCTCACTCCGCTAATCCTCGTTCCATTGTCGCGACTATCACCGAAATCTACGACTATCTCCGCGTTCTTTTTGCGAGAGTCGGCATTCCTCATTGCCCCGCTTGCGGCAAAAAAATTGAAAAAATGACCGTTTCCGAAATGGTGGATATTATTTCTTCTGAAGCGGAAAAAATTTTTCAGGAAAAAAATCTTTCCAAATTTGATTCTTATGTTTTTTCTCCGGTTGTCCGCGGCCGGAAAGGGGAGTATTACCAAATGCTCTACGATATGTATAACTCCGGTTTTGCCGAAGCGAGAATCGACGGAAAAATTATGCCTCTTTCCGAACGGATTGAGCTTGATAAAAACAAAAAGCATACCATTGAAATCGTTACTGATATGCTTTCGGGAACTGATTTGACTGATTTTGATAAAGACAAGCGTCAGCGTCTTTCGGAATCCATCGAATCTGCCGTTGATTATTCGAACGGCCTCGTCACTATTTCTTTGGCTGGCAAAAAAGAAATCACTCTTTCCGCCAAATTTTCCTGTTCCGAGTGCGGATTCTCTTTTCCGGAAATCGAGCCTCGTCTTTTTTCTTTCAACAGCCCTTTTGGCGCCTGTCCCACCTGCCATGGCCTCGGCACTAAATATATTTTTTCCGAGGAGCCTTGTCCTGATTGTCTCGGCAAGCGCCTGCGCAAAGAATCTCTTTTTGTTCTTCTTGATAAAAAAAATATCATTGATGTTATTTCTTTTACTATTGAAGAAGCCATCGCTTTTTTTGTTGATTTGAAGCTCACTAAGCGTCAAGCGGAAATTTCCGCTCCCATTATGAAAGAAATTTTAAACCGTCTTCAATTTATGGAAGATGTCGGTTTGGAATACCTCACGCTTAACCGCAAAGCCGGCACCCTGTCTGGCGGCGAAGCCCAACGCATTCGTCTTGCTTCTCAGGTCGGATCGGGGCTTGTCGGCGCTCTTTATGTTCTGGACGAACCGACCATTGGTTTGCATCAGGCCGATAACGACCGGTTGATAAAAACCTTGAAAGACCTCCGCGATGCCGGCAACACTATTGTTGTTGTGGAGCACGATGAAGACACTATTCGCGCGGCCGACCATTTGGTTGAATTTGGTCCGGGCGCCGGCAAACACGGCGGAGAAATTATCTGCTCCGGCCCCATTCCGAAAATTTTTTCCGATAAAAAATCTCTGACTTGCGCTTATCTTCGCGGCGATAAAAAAATTCCGATCTCCGGCCGCCGTCCCATTAAAAGAATTCACGACTCTTTGAAAATTAGAGGCGCTTCCGAAAATAATCTAAAAAATATCAACGTTGATATTCCTCTCCGCCGTTTTATTGCCGTCACTGGCGTCTCCGGCTCCGGCAAATCTTCTTTTATGCGCGACGTGGTTTTCAATTTTCTTTCTAATCGTTTGAATGGCTCCGGTCTTCGTCTTGGCAAGTTTAATGAAATCAAAGGCCATGAATTCTTGGATAAAGCCATTTTAATTGACCAGTCGGCTATCGGCCGCACGCCCCGTTCCAATCCTGCCACTTATACCGGACTTTTCAATCATATCCGCGATCTCTTTTCCGCAACTCCCGAAGCCCGTTTTCGCGGCTACAAACCCGGCCGTTTCAGTTTTAACGTTAAAGGCGGACGCTGTGAAAACTGCGAAGGCCACGGCTGGCTGGCGATTGAAATGCATTTTCTCCCGACAGTTTATGTGGAATGCGAAGTCTGCAAGGGCCGCCGTTTTGACCGCGAAACTTTGGAAGTTCATTACAAAGGCAAAAATATTTCCGAAGTCTTAAATATGACTGTTGAAGAATCCGCTCGCTTTTTTTCCGATATTCCTCAGATTGCCGATAAATTAATTGTTTTAAACGAAGTCGGTTTGGGCTATATCGAACTCGGCCAACCGGCCACTACTTTGTCCGGCGGCGAAGCTCAGCGCGTTAAATTGGCGAATGAACTGGCTCGTCGCGCCACTGGCCGCACTTTTTATCTTCTGGATGAACCGACCACCGGCCTCCATTTTGAAGACGTTAAAAAACTTTTAGAAGTTCTGCACGAACTTGTTAATCGCGGCAACACCGTTGTCGTGATCGAACACAATCTTGATGTTATTAAAACCGCGGATTGGATTATTGACCTTGGTCCCGGCGGGGGAGTTCGCGGCGGCGAAATCGTCACCTGCGGTGTTCCCGAAGATGTCGCGAGATTCAGCCGTTCTTTAACCGGCAAATATCTCCGCAAGTATTTGAAATAATTTTTTGCCCCGTTAGAAAATATTTTCTAACGGGGTTGATAAAAAAATCATCTTGGTTTATTCTTTTTTTCAAGTGTTTATAGCACTTTGATTTTGCGGCAAAAGCTCCGGCGAACGGTTTTCTTGGCCTGATTTTTGCTTTCTGCCGCGGGGCGGAGAACCGCCAAGGGGCGTTGTTCGTTTCCGGCCCGGGATTTTTGTCTCACGTCGGAACCGCCGTTTCGGAGAACGCGCGCTCCGAAACAAAAAAGCGGGGGAGAAGGAAAATTTTTTCCTTCTCCCCCTGCCTCATTTTTAAAACCCTCTTCGGGTTTTTTTATTAAATCTCCGCGAAAAACCCGCGCTTTGTCGCGAGATTTTTGCGGCTAAGATTTAATAAACCCCGACTTTGGTCGGGGTAAACTCAAAATCTGCGCGGCTTCATTTAATAAAATAGAATTGTATTATTAAACAAATGCTTCTTCCGGAAAATATAAAACTGAAAAAACCATTACCCGACTCTCCTGGTGTTTATTTGATGAAAAATAAAAAGGGAGAAGTTATCTATGTCGGCAAAGCCACTTCCCTAAAAAAGCGGGTGTCTTCTTATTTTCATAAAGCTCACGATTCTCGTTTGGAAAAACTTGTTTCTGAAATTTTTTCTATAGATTTTAAATCTGCCGATTCCATTCTGGAAGCGACTATTCTGGAAGCCAAGCTTATTAAAGAAATCCAACCCAAATTTAATATCAAAGAGAAAAGCGACAAAAGCTGGACTTATCTCGCTATTTCCAAGAATAAATTTCCTAAACTCCTTTTAATTCGCGGTTTGGAACTGAAAACCGAATATCAATTTTCCGATTTTCTAGAAATCTTTGGCCCTTTTACCAGTAAAAAAAATCTTGAAACTATCTTGAATATCGTCCGTAAAATTTTTCCTTGGAGCAATTGCGAGCCGAATGCCAAAAAACCTTGTTTTTATTTTCAGATCGGCCGCTGCCCGGGAATTTGCGCCGGAAAAATATCTTCTTCCGAATATAAAAAAACCATCAATAATATCCGTCTTCTTTTTCGCGGCCAAAAACCGGCCCTTTTGAAAAAACTTAAAAAAGAAATGGCTCTTTTGTCTCTGCGGGAAAAATTTGAAGAAGCCGCTTCCTTAAGGAATAAAATAAAAAAACTTGGACACATAGAAGATGTCGCTCTTCTTGAAAACGAGGATTTTTCCGATTTTTCCAAAAAAGAAAATAAATTCTCCCGCCTGGAAGGTTATGATATTTCCAATATTAGCGGCACTTCTGCGGTCGGCAGTATGGTTGTTCTTGAAGATTTGAAACCGGCTAAAAACGAATACCGCAAATTTAAGATTCGTTCGCTGAATCAGATAAACGACACCGGCATGATTTCTGAAATTCTTTCCCGCCGTTTTAACAATTCTTGGCCTTATCCCGACCTCATTTTGATTGACGGCGGCTTGGGGCAGGTTAATGCCGCTAAAAAAGTTTTAAGCGGTTTAAAAATCAATATTCCGGTAATCGGAATCGCCAAAGGAAAAAATCGCAAAAATAATCGTCTTATTTTTGGTTTTTCCGAGAAAAAATTGGTTTCCGAAGTTTCTGCTCTTAAAAAAACCCTTATCCTCCTTCGCGACGAAGCGCATCGTTTTGCCGTCTCTTATCACCGCCATCTGCGCGACCGATTGAATAAATAAGTCCTTTTCTTTCGTATATAATATAGTAAGCTTAAAAAAGCTTTAGTAATGCTTCAAAAATGCGAGAATAGAACTGACGAAGAGCTTGTCTCCCTGTCTTTGAAGGACCAGGAATTTTTTTATTGCCTTTTAAGCCGTTTTGAAGACAAGCTTCTTCGTTATCTTTTTCGGACTTTTTCTTTTTCTCGCGAGGATGCGGAAGATGTTCTTCAGGAATCTTTTTTGAAAATTTATAAGAATCTCAACGAATTTGATTATTCTTTTAAATTTTCTTCTTGGGCTTATCGCATTGTCCATAATGAAGCTGTTTCTTTTTTAAGGAAAGCGAAATCAAAATCCGGACAAAATTCTTATCTCTCCGACGAAGAATTTGAAAAAATTTCTTCCGACATCAATCTTGAAAAAGAAGTCGACCGGAAATATTCCAAGGAAAAAATAGAATCGGTTCTGAAAAATCTTGAAGAAAAATATCGCGAAGTGCTTGTCTTAAAATTTCTGGAAGACAAAAGCTATGAAGAAATTTCCGACATTGTTAAAAAGCCGGTCGGCACGGTCGCTACCTTGATTAATCGCGCCAAAAAACAATTTAAAAAAATAATAGAAGAAAACCATGTCTGATATCGCTAAAAAAGCTCTTGAGCAAATAAAAGAAGAAAAAATATCCCCGGAACCAAAATGGAAATTCCTTTTGAAAAATTGGGTCTATTGGGGAGCTTTTGGTTTGACTATTTTTCTTGGCAGTCTTTCTTTTAGCGTTGTTTTATTTGTGATGCGGGAAAGCGACTGGGATATTTTTCCTCGCCTCAATCAAAGCTTTCTCGGCTTCGCCCTTTTCATTCTTCCTCGTTTTTGGCTGGTTGCTGTTTTTCTTTTTCTTCTTCTCGCTATTTTGAATTTCCGCCACACCAAACATGGCTATCGTCTCTCTCCGTCTCTTATTGTTGGTTTAAGCATAATCGCAAGCGTTTTCATCGGCGGCCTTCTTTCTTACGCCAATGTCGGCAAATACTTGGATGACGCTCTCTTTGAAAAATATCCTCTCTACGGAGAAGTTGCCGGTTCTCACCGCAATGTCTGGGAAAACCCCGAAAAGGGCCTTCTTGGCGGCATGATTGTTTCTTTGGACTTGGAAAAAAACAAAGCCTCGGTTATGGATAGAAGCCGCCGTCTTTGGGAGGTTGACCTTGAAGGGCTGGAAGGAAATGCAGAAGGCTTATCCGTCAATTTCCCCGCTCGTTTTATTGGCAATCAAACCGGACCCTCTTCTTTTTCCGCTGAAGAAATCAGACCGGGAAAAATAGGTTCGCCGTTTGCGCCCATAAAACTGATGCATCCTTCTGATTTTCCAAAACCTTTTCCGCCTCTCAAAAAATAAATGACAGATTTTTTTTTACTTTGCGTATTAATGATTAAGAACGTTCTGGTTTATTAAAATTAATAATTAACGGTAAAAAATAAATGATGAATAAGAAAGAAGTTTTAACTACTCTGGGCGCAAGTTTCTTGGTTGTTTCCGCTTTTGCTCTTCCGCAGGTTTTTGCGGAAAATAAAAATGGCGGAAACGAAAACTCTGCTTCTCGTCCGGTCTTTGACCAGACTAAAATCGACGCCATCGAAAAAGCTCTAGAAAATAAAGATTATTCCGCTTGGAAAACTTTGGTTGAAGGGCAGAAGATAACGGAAACTATCAATGAACAAAATTTTGTGAAGTATGCTGAAGCTTTGTTGAAAATCAAAGAAGGCCAGGCGGTTTTAAAAGAACTTGGCGTTGATGGGCATGGTTTCGGCGTTTTTATGGGAAGATTAGCGCCTCCGAAAGACGGAAAAAATTCTGAAGACCGCGCTGCTATCGAAAAAGCTCTAGAAAATAAAGATTATTCCGCTTGGAAAACTTTGGTTGAAGGGCAGAAGATAACGGAAACTATCAATGAACAAAACTTTTCCCGTTTTGCCGAGGCTCACAAGCTTCTAAGTGAGGGAAAGCCTGATGAAGCTAAAGCCATTTTTGAGGAACTGGGATTGAAAAATGGAATGGGAATGGGTTTTGGCGGTGGTCGCTTTTTCCATCAAGAGGATAAAATCAATAAGTAAAAAAGCAAAACAAAAAAAAGAGGCGGTTTATTTCGTCTCTTTTTTTTGTTTTCTTTCTCTTGCCAGCCACATTGCTATCAGAATAAACACTGTCGGCAAAACAAAAAGCAGCATTTTCATTGTTAAGCTTTCTAATTTTTTCCACCACTCTCCGCCCAAAAATCCGCTGGTCAAAAATAGTAACGACCACAAAAAAGCGCTGGTGGCGTTATAAAACATAAATTTCCAAAATCTCATTGAAAACATTCCGGCGACAAATGGAATAACCGGCCTCATTGGCCCCACAAATCTTCCTATAAAAACGCTTTTCCCTCCGTGTCTTATGAAAAATTTTTCTCCTATTTCCAAATAATTCAGCTTTAATATCTTGCTTCCTTTTTTAAAAAATCTTTTTACCCATTTTCCTAAATAAAAGCTTATGACGTCTCCGACAATTGCTCCGATAGTTGATAATAAAATCATTCTCCAAAATCCGAAAAATCCGTAAGACGTCAAAACTCCCATGCCGATTGCCAGATTTCCTCCCGGAATTAAAAGTCCCACAAAAGCCATTGATTCTGCCGCTGAAATTAAAAAAACCGCCAAATATCCGAAACTTTCATGATGTTCCAGCCAAAAAATAAAAGCATTATAAAAATCCATTGCCTTAAGCATAAGGTAATGGATTATCTTAAACAAGATTTATTTATTGAATTTTTACGAGAACCCCGCGCGTCAACTTGTGGAGTTTCATCAAAAATAAAATAAATGGTAAAATATTATAAAAAAGAGCGGGGAAACTGCGTATGTGTTCATTAAAAAAATATGAAAAATTTTGCCGTTTTCGGAGGAATAATAATTATATTAATAGCCGGCTTCATTGGTTATGAATATTTAATTACTAGTGAACAAAGAGGAGAAGTGGATTATTTGCTGCTGAATATTAATAAAGAAAATGGTTTGGTGGTCGCGACTAACTCCGAATACGAGCCTATGGAATATCTAGATAAATCCGGCAATTTTGCCGGTCTTGATATTGATATTATAAAAAGAATAGCTGATAAACTGGGAATAACTTTAAATTTGAAAGAATACAATTGGGACGATCTCTTTCTTGTGGTCAAAAAAGGAGAAGTGGATTTAGCCATATCTTCGGTTACTATTACAACTGAAAGGCAGAAAGAAATATTATTTAGTATTCCTTACTTTAATGGCGGACAATCTATCATTGTCAGAAGTGATACGGATGACATTCTTTTCCCTGAAGATTTAAAAGGAAAAAAAGTTAGCGTTCTTAAGGATAGCACTTGTGAAAAAGCTGCTTTGGAGTTTGTCGACCCCGAACTGCTTTCAACTTTCAGGAGTGATTCTTTAACCGTGCAAAGCCTTTTAAACAAAACATCTGACGCCGTTGTAATGGATTACGTTGCCGCTACTTTTGTTGTTAAAAACAATCCTTCTCTGAAAATTATAGGAGATCCTTTTACTCAGGAATATTATGGAATAATAACAAGATTGGAAAACCACTTATTGATTGAAGAGGTGAATAAAGTATTGAGAGAGATGAAAAGGAGTGGAGAATTGAATCAATTAATAGAAAAATGGATAAAGTAAAAATGCAAAAATCAGTGCCTTGCTGATTATGAAAATAAATCTGTCAATAAAAATAATAAGTATTGTTTTTTTGATCTTTTTTATTTTTTCGGCGATTTTGTCGTACGCTAGTTTAAAAATCTACAATGACGACCTTACGACCGCTTTTTTAAACCGGGCCAAAGCCACGGCTTATTCTTTGGAATCGAATATCTCCAATAAAAAAGATTTAAAAAAAGAAAAATTATTATCCATTATCCAAAAGCATATTTGGCTGGACCCGGACATTATTGATATCGCCTTCAATCTTTCTGAAGGAAAAAATCTTATAACTTTTATTTCTAATAACCAAGCTAGAATTAATCAAATTGTCACAAGCGATAACGACTACCGGTCTTTTAACGAAAATATAATAATCAATGAAATAATAAAAACAAACACGCTGCAAACTATGGAATTAACGGCGCCCATCCATGTGTCCGGACAGATAATCGGGACTGTTCAAATCTATTTTACTCTGGAGAATATGGAAGAACAGATAAATTCAGCGTTAAAAAATTTGATTATAATCTACATAACGACAACTTTTCTTTGTTTTCTCTTTCTCGCTTTTTATTTGAGAAGAATTGTCATCCGGCCTGTCTTGGAAATAAAAAAAGGCGTTGAACTCCTAAGCAAAGGCAACTTGGATGAAAAAGTTAAAATATTTTCCGGAGATGAATTGGGCAGTCTGGCGATTGGATTTAATGTTATGGCTTTGAGATTGAAGGAATCTTATGAAAAATTAAAGAAAGAACAATCGCGCCTTATTTCTTCCATTGATAATTTGCCTCTCGGATTTATGATTGTTGACCTCTTTGATAATACGGTTATTGTCAACCCGATGCTGAAAAAAATCTTCGGCCTTCCTTCTGAAAGTTCTGCTCTGCAGTATATTTCGCAAAAGTTGGAAGATAAACTTGACCTGCAAAAAGAATATGAAAAAATTATTTTGGAAAAGAAGCCGATTATCATCAAAGAAATTCTTTTTAATGAGAGATACTTTCAAATAATCTTGACTCCTATTTATGTTTTTCATAATCAAAATGAAATAATCGGAACAATCTTTCTTTTTGAGGATATTACCGAACAAAAAATGCTGGACCAGGCTAAAAATAATTTTATTGCCATAGCTTCTCACGAAATGCGAACGCCTCTCACTATCATCAGAGGAAACGCGGAATTGATTTTGGAGTCGCTTAAAACAAAAGCGCTGGAAAAAGATTCTTTGAAAATTATGCTTTCCAGCATCCATAAAAACAGTATCCGTCTTCTCGATATCCTGCATGATTTTATTGATGTTGTCTTCTTGGAGGAAAGCAAAATTCCGGCCAAAAAAGAACAATTTGATGTTAACAAATTAACTCAAGAAATTGTGGCAGATTTTCAAGAGCTGGCAAAAGAAAAAAATCTTTCTCTGAAGATTGATTTTCCATCTTCTTTATCGATGTTCATCTCAGCCGACCAAAACAGATTCAGACAGATTTTAAATAACGTCATAAGCAATGCCATTTACTATACTGAAGCTGGAGGAATAAATATCGGGTTGGAGAAATATGGAAACTTCGCGAAAATTTCGGTTTCGGATACGGGAATCGGCATTTCTCCGGAAAATCAATTGTTCATCTTCAAAAAATTTGGTACCATTAAAAAGACTTTTTTAAAAAGCAAGGAATACGGAAGCGGTTTGGGTCTTTATATTGCTAAAATGTTGGCTAAATCCATGGATGGCGATTTAAAACTGGAAAAAAGCGAAGTGGGCAAGGGAAGCACCTTCAGCGTTTTTTTGCCTCTTGCTTCTTAATTGGTTTTTTCAAACTATTTTAGTGTTATTTAAAATTAAACAATTATAAAAAATGAATAATAAATTGATTCTTTTGGTTGACGACGAAGAAGAAATATTGACGATTTATGGTTCTGTTTTAAAAAATGCCGGGTTTGAAGTGATTACCGCTCCTGATGGGTTAAAAGCGATAGAAATCGCCAAAGAAAAAAATCCCGACCTGATTTTATTAGACCTTAAAATGCCTGCGATGAATGGAGCGGAAGCGTTTTTGGAAATGAAAGATGACCCGCAATTAAAAAATACCAAAATTGTTTTTCTTACGGCGTTCAGCGACCCTGAAAAAGTGGAGATAGATGAAAAATTTGCCAAAGAAGCCGGCGCTTTTGATTTTATTAAAAAAGGAATCAGTCTTGAAGAATTCGCCGAAAAAGTGAAAGGCTATCTAAAATAGTTCTTTTATCTTTTTCCAAATCGCTTCTGCTGCGTTTTTTTCGCCGTCCATTGAATTAATTCGTTCTCTCAATTTTAACATTGCTTCTCTATATCTTTTATCAGCAATTATTTTACTGACTGATTTTTGAATATTTTTTGTATCCCACTTTGCTCGCGGAATGCGAACGCCGGCTCCACGCGCAGCTACATTGGAAAGATTGATGAATTGTTCTTGCTGAGCGGCAACTCCCACGAGCGGTGTGCCGGAATGAATTGCGGTCTGCACCGTTCCTTGTCCGCCATGGCAAACCACAATATCGGCCATAGCGTTCACTTTTTGAGCCGGAATAAATTTGTCTGTAATATAAACACCTTCTCTTTTGCCAAGTATTTTATAAGCTTCTTCAATTGAAAAATGAGGAGAAAGAATAACCGCGTTCCAATTTAGTCCTTCTCCATAAGTAAAAACTTTTATAACTTCCTTAAGCATTTCTTTAGAACCAGAACTGCTTAAAGTGCAGAATATTTTAATTTTTCCATTTTGCGGATCAAAAACTTTTTGAATTTCAAGATCTATTGGTTCTTCGTTTGTTGTTTTAGCAAATAACGGTCCGGTGAAAATCACGTCTTTAGGAAACTTGCTTTGGTCATAATAATCCGGCAAATCATTTACGATTGTCAGATCGGCTTTGAGCAAATTAAAAAGATTCAAAAGAGGTTCGCCCTTCCAACCCAATTCAGCTGCAGCCTCGCGAATATTATTTTGTCGGATAAGTGGAATTCTGCTCTTGATAAAATGCGGAATGTGACGGAAAATCCACAAACGGGTTTTATAAGGAAAAACTGCCAGAAATTTCACTTGATCCGGCACATCTGGAATAACATCCAAAAAAGCTTCAGTAAGAGGTAGCGGAATAAAACAGATGCCGGGAATTTCTTTTTCTACCATGCGACGAGCTAGTCCCGCCATTGGCCAAAAACCGTATAACACAATATCTGGTTTCAATTCCTTATATGCTTTGATTTCACCCTTTATCATTTCTTTGGCAAGATTTTTATCGCCAATAAAACTCTCCGGAGTCATCCCGATATCTTGATATAAACCTACGCCGGGCAATTTTGGCTCGGTTTGATAAACTTCAAATCCTAGATCAAGAACTTTTTGTTCAAACCTGCTGCCGTGAGATAGAAAAATAATTTTTGCTTCAATATCATTGGGTTGATATTTTTTAATTCCTTTTGCAATCTCAATCGCCCGAGTGGCATCACCCGCGTCTTGAAACGCCGTACCGATTACAATTTTTACTTTTTTCATAAAATTATCCAGTTAAAACCTGGCGGAGAGGGAGGGATTCGAACCCTCGAGGGAGTTGCCCCCCTAACGCCTTAGCAGGGCGCTGCTTTCAACCGCTCAGCCACCTCTCCTTGTTATTTTTATTTGAGAAAATCGGCCTTTAACCGAATCTCACCAAATCTTCTTCAATATACCCCGCCAAACATCAAAAATCAAAAAACTCCGGCAAGTTTCGCCGGAGTTCGATAATTATTCATTAGCATCTCACACTGCGTTCATAGACTTCAAGATTCGGTTCAATTTCCGCTATTATTTTTTTTATATGAGTAGCGGTTAAGCCCGAATCTGAAGAACAAATTTCAACGGATCTTAATCTTTTTTCGCTTAATAAGTCCATAAAGGTTCCATTTGAAAAGAATATTGAAATTCTTTTTCCTGTTAATAAATCGGGGTACCCTCTTATTTTTTTAGCCAAATCTGTTCGAAAAGGGTCTCGTTCCTCTTCTTCAAAACCTTTTACTTCAATTCTTACGATCACTTCTTTTTTCTCTTCCATTGCCTTTCTCCTTTTTGTCTCGCCGTAGCCCTGCCTGCCGCAAGGCAGGTTTAACTTAGGCGGATTCATCTCGCCGTAGCTTTTAGCTTAGGCGGATTTATCCCGACCAAAGCATCGGAACTTGTCTCGTTATATAAAAAATCTGTTTTTATCTTAATCCCTTTCTTTAAAAAATCAAAATGTCTTATGATTGCTTAAATAAAACTTTTCTGGTATTATCACAATCGTGACTAATGAAGATAAAAAAGAAAATTTGCAGCTTCGGCCTCCGGTTGTTGTTGTGATGGGCCACGTTGACCATGGTAAAACCTCGCTTCTTGATTACATCAGGAAAACCGGCGTTGCTTTAAAGGAAGCCGGCGGCATCACTCAATCCGTTGGAGCTTATGAAATCGAGCATAACGGCAAAAAAATCACTTTTATCGACACTCCCGGGCATGAAGCTTTTACCAAAATGCGTTCCCGCGGCGCCGATGTGGCTGATTTTGCTATTCTTGTTGTGGCCGCTGACGATGGCGTTAAACCCCAAACTAAAGAATCAATTTCTATTCTTAAGGAATCTAAAACTCCTTTTGTGGTGGCTATCAATAAAATAGACAAAAATAACGCCGATATCGAAAAAGCCAAGCAGGACCTTCTTACAAACGAAGTTTTTCTTGAAGGTTTTGGCGGCAACATCAGCTGGCAGGCGATTTCCGCTAAAACAGGCGAGGGCATTAGCGAACTTCTTGACCTTGTCTTGCTTGTCGCCGAAATGGAAAACTTTTCCTATAATCCGGAAAAAAACGCCGAAGGCTTTGTTATTGAATCCAAACTTGATAAAAATCGCGGCAATGAAGTTTTTGTTATTTTGAAAGACGGCGTTTTGAAAGTCGGTCAGGACATTGTTTCCGGAAGCGCTTCCGGCAAAATAAAAATCCTTGAAAACTTCAAAGGAGAAAAAGTTGATATTCTTCTTCCTTCCAGCCCCGCTTTAATTGTCGGTTTTGAAAATCTTCCCAAGGTGGGCGATAAATTTATGGCCGGATTCGCCGACCTTCTTGAAATTTCTGTTTCTCCCAAAAATCGCGCGGCTGATTTGAAAAACAAAATCGTTTCTTCGGAAGATGGTGAAAAAATCAATCTGATTTTAAAAGCCGACACTTCTGGCACTCTCGAAGCTCTTTTCCAAGTTATTTCCGCCCTTCCCGCTAAAGAAGATTTAAACTTCAAAATAATCGACAAAGAAGTCGGCGATATCACGGATGGCGATGTTAAGGAAGCTTTGAATTCCCGTTCCATTATCGTCGGCTTTAATGTCAAAACCAATAAAGCCGCCGAAAATTTGGCGCGTTCCTGCCAGATTGAAATCATTTCTTCCAAAATAATTTACGAGCTTGTTAAATCTCTGGAAGAAAAAATTTCCGCTTTTAATTCTTCCAAAAATCGCTTGAGCCGTCTTTCCGTTCTCGCCACTTTTAGCCGCGCCGGCAGCAAAGAAACCGTTGGTGGCAGAGTGGAAGAAGGAATCTTTAAAAGAAATGTCATAGTGGAAGTCAAAAGAAACGGCGAAACTCTCGGTCGGGCAAAAATCACCAATCTTCAATGCGACAAACGCGATATCAATCAAGTGGATGCGGGCAAAGAATGCGGTTTGGTTCTTGAACTTCTTTCGGACTTTTCTGTTGAAAAAGGAGACGAATTTGTTTTTTAATTATGAGGACTTTTCGCAAAGAAAGAATCTCCAGCTTAATCTTTCGGGAACTTTCAAAAATGATTTCCCGCGAATTTTATTTTGCGGGCGCTCTTGCCACTATCACCGAAGTCCAAGTAAGCGATAGTCTTGATTCCGCCAAAGTTGGCGTGAGCGTTTTTCCTTCGGAAAAAGCGGATGGAGTTATTAAAGAATTGAAATCTCGGGAAAAAGAATTGACCGTCAAGCTTTTGAAAAAAATAAACATCAAGCCTTTTCCCCAGTTATTTTTTGCTCTCGACCGCGGTTTGGAATCAGCCGCCAAAGTTGAAAAAATTCTCTTAAACGAATAATATTTTCTTGTGGCCACGTGGTGAAGTAGAATAAAAACTTGTTTTTATTCAGCGGTCTGTTATTTTTTTAAAATGGCCATGTAGCCAAGTGGTAAGGCAAGGGTCTGCAAAACCCTTATACGCCGGTTCAATTCCGGCCATGGCCTCAATTTTTTCTAAATAAAATTTAGAAAAAAAATTAATAAAGCCCGGGTGGTGGAATGGTATACACGCACGACTTAAAATCGTGTCTCGTAAGAGGTGTGGGTTCGACTCCCACCCCGGGCACTAACGTTTAGATTATTGTATAATTCATTTATGGAATTTAAATTTCTCATTTATTTTATAGCTGGAATTTGCCAGGATTTTTTAGTAACAATTAATTGGCGTTTTGTGGCTAAAGAAAAAATTTTTCCTGCCGCTGCTACTTCTTTCATTTTCACGATTGTTAATCTTCTTGTTTTATATAATATAGTAAACGAACTCAATCCTGAGAAAAGTACCTTAGCCATAGTGATTTTTGCTTTAGGAATAAGTACTGGCACTATTCTTGGGATGAAAACAAAAATTTCCAAAAAATATAAAAAATAAAAATATGTTTAGCTATCCTTCTTCAGAAAAAACAAAAAAACTTTTTTTTATTTTTCTAGTTCTTCTTCTTGCTTTCTTGTTTTTTTTCTTTGGTTTCAATTCTAAAAAAGAATCATCGAAAAATCTTGTTTCGGAAAATCCGTCTAATTTTTTCTATCAAATTCTAGAGGAGGGGATTACTTCCGGCGATGTTTCAGCTGGAACAAAAGTGATGAAAAATCGCGACGAGCTTGCTGAATTCTGGAAAAATATTAATTTCAGCCGTCCGAGCGTCGCTCTGCCGGAAATAAATTTTGACGTCAACTACGCCGTGGCCGTTGTCTCGGAAGTTAAGCCGACTGGCGGTTTTTATCTTCATCTTGAAAAAGTTGAAGATTTGGAAGACAAAATATTGGTTTCCTTGAAAGAATCTTCTCCCGGCTCCGGCTGTTTCACTACGGAAATAATTACCCAGCCATTCTCCCTTTTCATTATCTCTAAAACCGATAAGAAAATAACTTTCCAAACCGAACCGGATATTAAAGATTGCCGGTAGTAATCGCTCTCATAGTTTAACGGATAGAACGCGGCCCTCCGAAGGCTGTGATGCAGGTTCAATTCCTGCTGGGAGCACAATTTTAACTAAAGTTAAAATTGTGCTCCGACTTCGGTCGGAGTATCAATATTAATGTTTTTCTTATTTTTTGTTAAAATCTTCTTATGGATTTAAAAAACAAAGTTGTGGTTATCACGGGTTCCACAAGCGGCCTTGGGCTTGAACTTGCCAAGCTCTTTAAAAAAGACGGCGCTAAAGTCGTGGTTAATGGAAAAAGCGAAGAAAGCTTAGAAGAAATTCCTTCCGGCGCTTCTGACCTTTCTATTCCCGCTGATGTTTCCAAGGAAGAGGAAGTAAAAAACTTGGCTTCTAAAGTTATGTTTGAACTTGGCCGAATAGATATCTGGATAAATAACGCCGGCATCTGGCTCCCGCATGGCGGAGTGAATGATTTGAATATGGAAAAAGTCCGCGCTGTTTTTGATGTTAATGTTTTTGGTTTGATGCACGGTTCTCGCGCCGCTCTTTCTTTTATGAAAAAACAAAATTCCGGCATTATTCTAAACATAATTTCTGTGAGCGCTCTTGAAATTCATTTGGATTCCGCCGCCTATGCCGCGAGCAAGTTTGCCGCCGATGGCTTTACAAAAGGACTTCGCTTAGAAGTGGAAACTTATGAAGGTAGCGGCATCAAAATTTTGTCCTGCTATCCGCCCGGCATGAAAACCCGTCTTTTTGACGAAGCTCGTCCGGAAAATTTTGATGAATACTTGGAACCTCGCGAAGTGGCTGAAAAAATAATCGCCAATCTGAAGCTGGAAAACCCAGAAGTTGAGCAAAAATTTTTAAATTGACTTTCTCTGAGGTTCTAGACATACTCTCCTTAGCTATTTGAAAGAAAGGAGAGTTAATTATGTTTTCTAAATCTTGTATCAAACTTGATTCAAACCAGCTCTCTCTTGTTTTTCTCATCCAAGAATCCATTTCTAGGGTTATGGGTGATTCTTTCTCTATTTCTGGCTTAGAAGTTTTCGGACCATATTTTGTCTCTCATGAAGGAAGTGATTTTCAAAATTTTTATCCGAAGTTTCCTAATCTGATTTTAGAGGAAAAAACTATTTTTCAGTTCTCTGTTTCTGCTTTAGAGAGTGGAGAATGCGATTTTGTAATTTCCATGTCTGGATTGGTAATCGGATCCTTTATAGACGACTTCTTTTTTGTGGAAGAAGTTCTCATAAACAATGGAACTGAAACTCATCTTGTCTCTTTTTTAGAAAAATCATCTTGTGTTTCCGAACCAGTTTCCGTTCATTAAACCGCCTCTTGGCGGTTTTCTTTTTTCTTGACTCTTGGTTCACCTTAAGATAAACTTCATTTATTATAAGTCAGACAAAAAAACTATGAAAAATATCGTCGGTCTAAAAGAACTGCGGAATAATATTGATTCTTATATTTCCAAAATAGAAAAAGGGGAATCTTTCACTATCGTCAGGCGCTCTAAACCCGTCTTTAAAATATCTCCTGTTTCAGGTGATGATGAAAAATGGGAGACGGTTATAGATTTCACTAAAATCGGTAAAAAAGGAATCTCTCTTGAAAAAATATTGTCTCGTCTTTAATCTTTATGGATAAAATAGAAAAAGAGCTCTCCAAACTTTCTCTAAAAGAAAAAGAAAATCTTAAATCGATTCTTGTTAAAATAAAATCCGGCAATCTCGCTGGTCTTGATGTTAAAAAACTCAAAGGCTCGAATAATTTTTTTAGAGTTAGAAAGGGAAATATGAGAATCATCTATCTGAAAAACGATAAGGAAATAATTCTTTTAAAATTGGAAAAAAGAAACGACCATACTTATAAAAATTAAATTATGCGCATTTTAGCCATTGAAACTTCTTGCGACGAAACCGCTATCGCCCTGACTGAAGCGGCGGGCAGTTTAAATTCGCCCCGTTTTAAAATTCTGAAATCCTCAATCGCTTCCCAGATAAAAATTCACCGCCCTTTCGGCGGCGTCGTTCCGTCTCTTGCCAAGCGCGAGCATCAAAAAAATCTTCCTCTGATTTTTAAAAAAGTTGTTTCCGAAGAAGACATTCCTTCCATAGATTTAATTGCGGTCACGGTTGGTCCGGGGCTTGAGCCGGCTCTTTGGCAGGGGATTGCTTTTGCTAAGGAAATTTCCAAGGCCTATGGCAAACCGCTTCTTGGCGTCAATCACTTGGAAGGGCATATTTATAGCAACTGGATAAATCCGCCGGCCGGATTGCCGAAATTTCCCGCCGTCTCTTTAATCGTTTCTGGCGGCCACACCATTCTTTCTTTAATGAAAGATATCAAAACTTGGAAAATATTAGGTTCCACTCGCGACGATGCTGTCGGCGAAGCTTTTGATAAAGTGGCGCGGATGCTCAAGCTTCCTTATCCGGGCGGTCCGGAAATTGAACGCCTGGCTAAAAAAGGAAAAGCCATTCTGAATTTTCCCTCTCCCATGCTCCACTCCAAAGATTTTGATTTCAGTTTTGCCGGCCTTAAAACTGCCGTGCTTTATTATCTGCTTGCCTCGTCGAAGCATAATTTAGGCGAAGATGGGCGTGACCATAAAAAATATAATAAAGAAGACGTTTGCGCTTCTTTTCAATCTTCTGCTTTTGAAGTTTTGATTAAAAAAACTCTTCGCGCCGCGGAAACTTATAAAGCTAAATCTGTTCTTCTCTCGGGCGGCGTTGCTTCGAGCCGCGCTCTTCGCGCTCTCTTTAAAAAAGAAACCAAAAGAGCCGGCCTGAATTTTTTCGCCCCCGGTTTGAAATTAAACACCGATAACGCCGCCATGATTTCCGCCGCCGCCTACATCAGCTTTTTGCGCAAAAAAAAGAAGCCCTTGCGGGCTAATGGAAACATGGAGATTTAATTTGCTTTCCTCCTTTTTTTGGATAAAAATAAGACAAATGCCGGACAATCTTGATAAACGTTTTGATAGCCAAAGAGAAAATGAAATCTACGCCGCTTGGGAAAAGTCCGGCTATTTTTCTCCCGATAAATGTCTGAAAGATAAAATCACCGAAAAAGACGCCGAACCTTTTTCTATTTCTCTTCCTCCGCCTAACGTCACGGGAACTCTTCATATGGGCCACGCCGCTATGTTGGTTATAGAAGACATCATGGTTCGCTTTAACAGAATGCGCGGCAAAAAAACTCTTTGGCTTCCCGGCACCGACCATGCCGCCATTGCCACTCAAAGCAAAGTGGAAAAAATGATTTACGAATCGGAAAAGAAAACCCGTTTTGATTTGGGGCGCGAAGAATTTTTGAATCGCGTCAGTAAATTTGCTAGGGATAGCCACGACACGATAGTTAATCAAATCAAAAAAATGGGCGCTTCTGTTGATTGGTCGCGCGAAGCTTTCACTTTGGACGAAAAGAGAACCGAAGCTGTCGCGACTGCTTTTAAAAAAATGTATGACCTCGGCCTTATTTATCGCGGCGAACGCATTGTTAATTGGGACCCCAAAATGCAAACCACCGTTTCTGATGACGAAATTGAGTGGAAAGAAGAAGCCGTTCCTTTCTATTATATAAAATACGGCCCTTTCACTATCGCCACGGCTCGTCCCGAAACAAAATTCGGCGATAAATATGTCGTTATGCATCCGGACGATTCTCGTTATAAAAATTATAAAGATGGAGAAAAACTGGAAGTGGAATGGATAAACGGACCGATTACGGCAACCGTTGTTAAAGACAAAGCGATTGATATGGAATTCGGTTCCGGCGTTATGACTATCACCCCTTGGCATGACACGACTGATTTTGACATTGCCGAACGCCATAATCTTGATAAAGAGCAGATTATAGATTTGGAAGGAAAGCTTCTTCCGATTGCCGGTATTTTTTCCGGCCTCCACATCAAAAAAGCTCGCCTAGAGATTATTGAGAAACTTAAAGAAAAAGAACTTTTAGTTAAAGTTGATGAAAAATATATTCATCGCGTTGCTGTTAACTCTCGCGGCGGCGGAGTTATTGAACCGCAAATTCTCCGGCAATGGTTTGTCGCCGTTAATAAAGAATTTACTCTGCCTGTTTCCAAAATGAAGAGCGTAAAATCGGGAGAAAAAACTACTCTGAAAAAACTGATGAAAATAGCGGTTGAATCCGGCGAAATAGATATTATTCCCGAACATTTCCAAAAAATTTATTTTCACTGGATAGATAATCTTCGCGACTGGTGCATCTCCCGCCAAATCTGGTACGGACACAGAATTCCTGTCTGGTATAAAAATGAAGAAATAAAAATCGGAGCAAGTCCTAAAGAAAAAGGTTGGGAACAAGACCCCGACACTTTGGACACTTGGTTTTCTTCGGGGCTTTGGACTTTTTCCACTCTCGGCTGGCCGGAAGAAACTGCCGACTTAAAAACTTTTCATCCGACTTCCGTTCTTGAAACCGGCTACGACATTATTTTCTTCTGGGTTGCTCGTATGATTTTGATGTCCACTTGTCTCTTGGGTGAAGCTCCTTTCAAAAAAGTTTATCTTCACGGCCTTGTCCGCGACGCCAAAGGCAGAAAAATGAGTAAATCTCTCGGAAACGGCATCGACCCGCTCGATATGATAGAAAAATACGGCGCTGACGCCACCCGCCTTTCTTTAGTTATCGGCACCGGCGCCGGCAGCGATACCCGTCTTTCCGAAGACAAAGTCAAAGCTTATCGCAACTTCACTACTAAAATCTGGAATGTTGCCCGCTTTGCCCAAATGAATAAGCCGGAAAACTATAATCAAGAAGAAGCAGAAAAATTTCTTACCGGAGAAGATAAAGATGCTTTAGAACACCTAGCCTCTTTTAAAAAAGAAATTACCGCTCATTTTGAAAAATTTGAATTTCATCTGGCGGGTGAAAAAGCTTACGCTTATTTCTGGCATACTTTTGCCGACATTATTATTGAAGAAATGAAACCTCGCTTAAAAGGGGATGACGCTGCTTTAAAAAACTCCGCCTTCTTCCTTATTGAAACAATTCTTTTGGAGTGCCTCAAAATGCTTCATCCTTTTATGCCTTTTGTCACGGAAGACATTTATCAATCTTTTTTTAAAAAAGAATCCTCTTCGCCTTTCCTTATGGTGAAAAAATGGTAAGAGAAGCCCTTTAATTAGGGCTTTTTAATTTGTATAATTATTTTAATGCAAGAAAAGCTTTCAAAAAAAGAAAATTCTGCTGAAAAAGAAAACTTCACTACCGTCGACGCTTCCGGCAATGAATATATCTTTAAAATAGGAGATATAGTTTATGAACCGTCATTTAATGGAGAAAGAAATTTTGAAATTAAAATAAAAGAAATTAATAAAGAAGAAAAAAAATTTTTTGTTGAAGGTAGTTCTTTAACATATTATTTTGACCGAATTTTTTTCTCTCGCGAAGCTGCCGAAGCTAGGCTTGAAGAAATAAAAAAAGATCAGGAAGAAAAGAAAAAGGAAGAAGAACTTCAAGATCCTGGAATAACAACAATAGAAGAACCCCAAGAAGAAAAAATAACCAAACCTTCTGATTCTGAATTTCGCAATGCTATCAATGGTACGCTTAAAAACAAAGAACCGGAAGGAGGGGAAGAAGAAAAAGAAATTATTTATAGCGAACCGGAAACTGACCGTAAACTTGTTGAAGAACTAAAAGAGATAAAGTGTAAATATTCCGAGAATCTTCAAAACTTTAAAGTCGGTGAATTTGCTTTTTATCCCGAAACTAACACCGGAAAAGTTACTCAATCCAAGATAGAAAAATTGGATAAAAAAAACAACGAGTTTTTTTCTTCCGGTAATTGGCTTGAATTGCAATGGTTCTTTGGTAATAAAAAAGAAGCGGAAGAATATGCAAAAAAAGAACATAATAGATTTTCGAAATCAGAAGAAATTCCTCCTGCTGCGCCGGAAGAAAATTCGGCATCGGTTGAAGAAATAACCAATCTCTCTGAAAAATTTCCCCCGACTGAACCGATAAAAATAGAAACTGAAGAAATAGAAGAAAAAAAATCTGTCGAAGAAGAATCAAAAAATAAAGAAATTACAATTACTAATAAGTTCGGGCTAGAACAAAATTTTGAAGAAGGAAAAAAAGCTTTTTATATCAACAGAGATAATGGAGTCAGTTATCATGATATAAAAATCTTAGACTTGGAAAGAGAGCGATTTTTTGATGAAAAAGATGTTTGGCATCCTTTAAAATACTATTTCTCTTCCTCTGAAGATGCCAGTAATTATCTCAATAAATCAAAAAAAGAATCACAGCCTGTTTTAGAAGAAAATCAAGACGAATTGACTCTCGATGATATTTTTATTGGGGAAGAACTGAAAGAAGTTAAGGAAAGTTTGGAAGAAGTTGAACTGCTTGCTGGTAGTCTTAGCGAAGCTGATTTAAACGGAGAAAAAATAAGCGAAGAAATTGCGGAAGCTGTTGAAAAACTTTCCGAGAAACAAAAGAAAACCCTTTTTGAAGGCGTGGCTGATGCCGGATATTATTTTAAAGAAAATTCCAATTGGATTTTAAAAAATATTTTTTCTCGCGTGAATATTTCTAATGACTTTTTAAACAGACATTTTAAAGCCACTGCTGAAGCTTTTGAAAAGAAAGAAAATGAAGCTCGGGAAAAAAGAGAAAAAATTGGCAAAGGAATGCTTGAAAAATCAGCTGGTTGGTCGTCTGTTCCTTCCGCTATCTTGCGCTGGGGGAGAATCCTTCATGGTTACGGTCTCTCAAGTCCTTTTAGAATAGCTATGATGGGTTCTATGGCTACCGGTTTTTTGGCTGAAATTGAAAAAAGCGCTCGCCTAAAAAATAAAGAAGTTATCAAAAAAGTTCGTGTTGATGATTTAAAGCGCGCCGAAGAAGAAGCTCTTAGACTTTACGAAGAAGCGGAAAAATTAGCTAATGAAAAAGGAAAAGAAAAAGCCTCTGCTGAAGATTTTAAAGAAGCTTACGAAAAAAGTCTTTTGGGCGATCTTGCAAAGAGAGTAAACAGACAAAACATTTCCGCTTATTATACGTCTCTTGCTGACATCAGAATTAGGCGGACCGTTTTTAAACTTAATGACAAATTTAATCAGATTGAAAATGATAAAAAATTGGGAGAAAAACAGAAAGAATTGGAAAAAGAAAAGCTTTTAAAGAAAAACGCTGAATTTTTGAAAGAACTTGATTCTATGGTTAGCGATTTTGGAATGGTTGACCATCTTTCTTATTATAGCGGGCTTGTTTCAAAAGGAGCTAAAACTTTAACCTCGGCTCTCACTTTAGAAACGCTCATTGAGAGTGTTTGGAAAAACTCTGACCATATTGAGAATGCTTTTGAATTTGTTAAAGAAAAAAGCGAAGAAGGAGCTAAAAGCATTTGGGGTAAAATTGCTGACTTTTTTATGAAAGAAAATCCTGTTCCCTCTGATAATTATGCCTCCATTCCTTCTGAAAAACTTACTCAGCTCAATGTTGAACCCGAAGGCTTTGAACCGGTTCAATCAAAACTATCTGAAACAACTGAACAAACTGCTTATGAACCAAATGTTTCCGAAATTCAAGGCGATTTTTCTGAAAAATCCGCTGGCATTACTGGTGTAGCTGAAGAACTTAAGATGGCGGAACAAACCTTGCCTAAAGTGTCTATTGAAACTCCCGATATTTTTAAATCTGCCGAACATCTTGATTATCAAGGCGGGAAAAGCGTTTGGAAAGAAGCCGAACTTCAATTGCAAGGCAGATTTAAAGAACTTTTTGAAAATCTTGGCGCGGATGAAAAATCAAAAGAAGCTCTCAAAATTTATAATATCGACCGCTTGAAAGATATTGTTCTTTCTAATCCGGAAAAATATGGCCTGCCTGAAAATCCCAATTTTCGCCGCTTATCTAAAGAAATGATTGAAAGTATTAAATGGGACGAAGCTTTCCGTGATGCTTTTCCGAAAGAAATCTTGACTGAAAATCTTTCCAAAGAAGCGATTGAAAATATTATTGGAACCGGCGAGGATAAGGAAAATTGGCAGGAATCTTCTTATTATGTGAAAGAAATTCCGGCTCCTGATAATCTTAATCTTCCGATTGTCGAAAATCAGGAATTGCCGTCGGATAACCTGTCTTCTGAGAATATTGAGGAGCAAGCGGAAATTGGAGAAAAGTACAGAGAAGCGCCTTTGGAGCAAATTGAGGAAAAAACAGAAAAGTTTATGCCGCCTTCCAATTCTGCTGAAGCTATAGAAAAACTTAAACAAAGCGGATTCCAAATAGCCGATGAAAACGAATTTATAAAAGAACTTGGCTTGGAAAAAGAAAATCCTGAAAAAATAAACGAAACTTTGATTTCTTTATCTAATCTTGACCTTGATAATCCCGAAGAGGCAAAAAGAATGATTGAAGTTTCCAAGCTCTCCGAATTGCCTTTGGAAACGATTGATAAACATATTTATTTTGCTTTAAGCGAAGACTTCACTCCCGAACAATCATCAGCTGTTATAGAGCTTTTAGAAAACGATAAAGATAAAGAAGCTTTGGAATTTTTCCGCAAAAGCTTTAGAGATATAAAATCAGTTTCCGCGGAAAAATTTTTGGATAAAAGAGTGGGGGAGAGTTTAAGAATCTTCTTTACTGGCAAAAATAGCCGCGCCGATTTTGAGTTGGTTATCAATAAGGGAAAGTTTTTTGTTGATGGAATTAATATCGAACATCCTTTGAAAGATTTTAAATCTTTTCTTAAATTTCCAAGCAGATTTATAACCTCCAATTTAAAAAGATAAAAACTTTTTCCGGTTTTTGTAAAATTAGAAATTAAGCGGTTTATTTTATATAATGCTTTATATGCTTTATTTGGCTGTTTTTCTGGGGCTTTTGCCAAGCTTTGCCTGGCTTCTTTTTTATCTTCGGGAAGACGCAAAACGTCCTGAGCCAAAAAAAATGATTTTTTTCGCTTTTCTTATCGGCGCTGCCGCTACTTTCTTCGCTTTTTTCTTTGAAATAGAGCTTAGTAATCTTCTCGGGTTCTATGGCGTCTCTGAATCTTCTTCTCTTTCCTTTTTAGGTTTTTCTTTCATCGAAGAAATTATTAAATTTGCTTTTGTCTTTTGGTTCATTAGTAAAAGCCGTTATTTTGATGAACCGGTGGATGCTATGGTTTATATGGTTGCGGCCGCTTTAGGTTTTGCCGCTGTGGAAAACATTGGCGCTGCCGTGAATCAGTGGAACGACTATCTGCAAATTGGCGCTGTTTTTCACACCGTCACTTTGCGTTTTATTGGCGCCACTCTTCTTCATAGTTTGTGTTCTGCCTTCATTGGCTATTATTTTGCGCTAGGGCTAAGAATGAAAGAAAAATTTCTTTTTGTTTCTGAAGGAATTCTTCTTGCTTCCTTATTGCACGCTTTTTTCAATTATCTTATAATTAATGCGGGAGCGGTTGTTACGCCAACTATTTTTCTCTTGCTTGTCGGTTTGTTTGTCTTGAATGATTTTGAAAAACTAAAGGCCGTCTCCGCTTAGTCTTATAAATTTTTAATTTTTTTATGGATAAAAACTCAAAAGAATATTTCGAAAGTTTGGTCGGCGGGAAAAATGATTCCGGTCCCTCCGAACCGTTGGAGGAAAAAGAAGAAGCTTTAAATGTTGAAAGCGTTGACGCGGAAGTTTCCTCTCCGGAAAGTCTGCCGATTGCGACTATCGCTAAATCTGAAAAAATTTCTCTTTCTAAACCAAAAACTAAAAAAATAAAAATGGAAAAGGAAGAAGAAAAAAATATAGAGAAAGAAGGCGAAGACGAATTTATTGATTCCGATCCTTTTTTTGGCGAAGCGGAAGGCCAGCTCACTATTGATGTCTTTCAGACTCCGGAAGAAATAATCATTCAATCCACCGTTGCCGGCGTTTCTCCGGAGGATTTGAATATCGATATCACAAGCGAATCGGTTTCTATAAAAGGCAAAAGAGAAAGACGGGAAAAAGTGAAAGAAGACAATTTCTTTTATCAGGAATGCTACTGGGGAAAATTTTCCCGTTCTGTCATTCTTCCGGAAGAAATAAATCCCGATAAATCGGAAGCTGAACTGAAAGATGGAATTCTTACCATTAAGCTTCCCAAATTGAACCGCGACAAATCTAAACGAGTCAAAATAAAATTAAGTTGATAAAAAATAAAAAACGCCGAGAGGCGTTTTTTATTTTGTGACCCTACGGGGAGTCGGACCCCGGTTACCAGGATGAAAACCTGGCGTCCTAACCACTAGACGATAGGGCCTTTTGATTTTGAAAAATCTTATGCTATCATAATAAAAAAACTTAAACTAATCAACTGCTATGAACATCTTTCCCATTCTTCTTATTCTAAGCGATATTACCTTTTTTATCCTCCGCCTTTCTTTTGGGGCTTTTCTTTTCGAAAAAGGATTTAAAAAATTTTCTAAAACAAAATATATCGGGCTCATTGACCTTGTGATGGGCTCTCTTATTTTTATTGGTTTTCTTTTTAACTTTGCCGCTCTTTTCATCGCTTTGGAATTTTTCATACTTCTTGCTTTCAAGCTTGCCAAAAAGAAATATTCTCTTGATGAATTTATTTTAGACTTTGTTCTTTTTGCTCTTGCTCTTTTCTTCTTTACTAAAAACGCCGGTATCCTTTCTCTTGACGAAAGTATGTTTGGACTGTTTTAATCTAACTTGTGTCTAGACTCTTTGAAGCTATTCCCGCCCTTCTTGCTTGGGGAACAATAATCGGCATGTTCTTCTTTTCCTATTTTTTCCCCGTCTTTGTGGCGGTTTTTATCATCCTTTTTGATATTTATTGGCTCTTGAAAACTATTTTTCTTTCCTTCCATTTGCGGCACACTTTTCAGGAAATGAAAAAGAATCTTAAAATCAACTGGCTTTCAAGAATAAAAAATCTTTCTGAAAACGGAAAAAGCGAAAAAAATTGGGAGGAGCTTTATCACCTTATTCTTTTTCCTTTTTATAAGGAGCCTTATGAAGTTATCAGGGAAAGTTTTAAAAGTGTTTTGGAATCCAATTATCCTTCGCAAAAATTTATTCTTGTTCTCGGCGCGGAGGAGCGGGCGGGGGAAGAAGCTGTTTCCATCGCCGAAAAAATAAAAAATGAATTTCAGAATAATTTTTTGGACTTCTTGATTACCGTTCATCCTTCCGACCTTCCCGATGAAATTCCCGGCAAAGGCTCAAACGAAACTTGGATGGCGCAAAAAGTTAAGGAGCTTGTTATTGATAAAAAAAATATTCCATATGAAAATATTCTGGTTTCCGTTTTTGATGTCGATACGCAAGTTCTGCCGGAATATTTTGGCATTCTTTCTTATAATTTTTTGACTGCGGAGCATCCGGAGAAATCCAGCTTCCAGCCAATTCCTCTTTTTACCAATAATATTTTTCAAGCTCCTTCCCTTGCTCGCGTTGTTTCTTTTTCCACCACTTTTTGGCAGATGATGCAGCAGGCCCGCCCGGAACGCCTCACCACTTTTTCTTCGCACTCGATGCCTTTTAAAGCTCTCGTCAATATCGGTTTTTGGGAAAAAGATTTGGTCTCGGAAGATTCGCGCATTTTTTGGCAATGCCTTATCGGCAATTCCGGCGACTGGCATGTCGTTCCGCTGAACTATCCGGTTTGCATGGATGCCAACGTCGCTTCTACTTTTTGGGGTTCGATGAAAAATCTTTATAAGCAGCAGCGTCGCTGGGCTTGGGGTTCGGAAAATGTTCCTTATCTTTTGCGGGGATTTTTTAAAAATAAAAAGATGCCGCTCAAAACAAAACTTTATTGGACCTTTAATACTTTGGAGGGCTATCACTCTTGGGCGACCAATTCTCTTTTGATTTTTGCTTTAGGATGGCTCCCGATTTATCTTGGCGGTGAAAATTTCAACTATTCTCTTTTGTCTTATAAT
Organism: Minisyncoccota bacterium; assembly: GCA_041651415.1. Classification (GTDB taxonomy): domain Bacteria; phylum Patescibacteriota; class Minisyncoccia; order UBA6257; family XYB1-36-10; genus JAQVXM01. The sequence continues at coordinate 32,053 of JBAZJH010000002.1, read as the reverse complement.
CTTCCGGAAATCACCCGCTTCATAATGAGTCTCGCTTCTATCGGTATCGTTTCTTCCGCTATTATTTCCATTCTTCTCCTCCCGTCTCCTCCTAAATGGTTTAAATGGTGGCACTATCTTCTCTTTCTTCTGCAGTGGGCTCTAATGCCCTTCACTCTGATTGTCTTCGGTTCTCTTCCGGCTATTGAAGCTCAAACCAGGCTTGCTCTTGGCGGCAAGTGGCGTCTCGGCTTCTGGGTCACTCCCAAATTCCGCAAATAAGGAACCTTTGGCTGATTATTTGCTCCGACTCAAGGTCGGAGCTTCCTTACTATCACTAACAAGCGAGCAACCTATAGCCGCTTAAAAATTTAGCGTAAAGACTTTATTAAATTAAGAATTTTTCAGGAAGAAGTAGTGGTCGGAAAACTTTTTGTCCGTTTCGGACAAAAAGGCAAACGGGCACCGCGTTAAGCTTCTTCCGTAAAAAATTCTTTTTAATTTAAAAAGTCTTGAAGCGTTTTTGAAAACGGCTATAGGTTGTGAGCGAAAGTTTTCCACACCCCCTCACTTGCTCTCTTTACTTCTTTTTTGTATATTTAAGTTAGAACATTGAAATCAGTCTAAAAAAAGAAAAGCTTTTTATAAAGGCACACTAATTAAACGCACTAATCAAACACCAGGCGTTTAACTGCCTTTCAAAAAGTTTTTAAAATTTAGACTATAAACTGCAAACAAGGCCATCATCTGATGGCCTTTTACTTTTTCTACTGCTATTTACAAATAAAAATTATTGTGTTAACATCTTCCCGCACTTTTACATCAATAATATTTTTTAGTTTATCTTTCGGAAAGGAGGTTAAAGATGCTTTTGCGTTATTAAAGCAAGAAGTAAAAATGTTTCAAATAAAAGCAAACAATAAATTATGTTTGCGCTAACTAAAAAGTTTTTCTCATAAGGAGGAAAAAAATGAATCTAAAAGTAGGAATTATAGGCGCGGGGTTCAATGCAAATTTTCATCGGTTGGCTCTTCAGTCAGTAAGAGGAGCAGAAATAACTGGTGTTTTCGCTGTCGCTGGGGCGGAAGCATTCGCCGCAGAAGTGGAATCGAACGGACTGGGCGAATGTTCAGTATGTGAAAGCGTATCCGAACTCTGCCAAATCTCCGACATCGTTTGCATGTTTATGCCGAACTTTGCTCGGGTTGAAACGATGGAAGAAATCACTCAAGCGGTCCAAAAAGGCGAGAATCTCAAAGGTGTTATTTGTGAGAAGCCTTTAGGTAGCAACATGAAAGAAGCTCGGCGTCTTGTTGAATTGGCAAATTCCGTCGGGCTCAACACCGCCTATTTCGAAAACCAGATTCATATGCCGGCAATTCACTCAGCGCTTACTCAATTGACGCCGACTCAAAAAAAGATGGGTCCAGTCACGCTAACTCGTTCCGCTGAAGAACATGGCGGTCCGCACGAAGGTTGGTTCTGGGATCCCACTCGCCAAGGTGGCGGCGTTCTTTGCGATATGGGCTGTCACAGCATCGCGGTCGGTTGGTATTGTCTTAACCCCATCGGAAAATCGCCGACTTTTATGAGGCCGAAATCAGTCAACTGCAGTCTCGGTCTTCTGAAGTGGGGTCTTCCGTATTGGCGTGAAAAACTTTTGAAGGACAGAGGAGTTGACTACGCCAAAACTCCCGCCGAAGATTATTGTTCGGGAACTATCGTTTTTGAAAATCCCGAAACAGGCCAGATTGCCCAGGCGCAGTTCACTGATTCTTGGATGTTTGAAAAGCAAGGTCTGCGGCTTCTTATGGAAGCCATGGGTCCCGGTTACGCTCTTGAAGTTAATTCGCTGATTTCTCCGCTCTCCATCTTTATCGGTGATGCCGCCGCAGAAGCAACCGCTAACGCGGAAGCGGCGCTGGAAAAAGCCACTGCTTCCCGCGGTCTTCTTGCGGTCCAACCAAACGAACCGGATCTGTATGGATACGTTTCGGAATGGCGCAACGCTCTTTCTGCTTTTTCGGAAGGGAAAAATGCTTTTCTGGACTGGGAATACGGTCTGGAAATCACCCGTCTTGTTATGGCCTCTTATGTATCAGCCGAATGTGGAAAAGTTATTAATCTTGCCGACCCACTCGTTCTGCAGGTACTGGAAAACTTTGTTCCGCTCATTCAGCAAGGCCGGGGCAACGAACTTTTTCACGTTGCCTAATTTCGTTCGCACTTTATTCAAAAAGGGAGCACCTTGCTCCCTTTTTTCTTTTTTATTAAATCTCAGTTTCAAACCCCGCGCGCTATCTTAAGGGGTTTGAAGCGGCTAAGATTTAATAAACTCCGACTTTGGTCGGAGTAAATCTTATTGGTTTTTTATTCCTGATGGATTTCTTTTTTGAACGATTTTATTTTTTCTCTTAATCTTGGAAAAGAAACAAGCGTTATATCCTGTTTTAATATTTTTTCCGCCGCCTTTCTTGCTTCCTTTATTATGGAAATGTTTTGCAGCGACTTCATTGCTGTGTCTGGCAATCCTGTCTGCTTCTTGCCTAAAAATTGTCCCGGCCCTCTTATTTCCAAATCCATTTCCGCCAGCTCGAATCCATTCTTTGCTTTCAGTATTGCTTTTAATCTTTCCGTTGTTTTATCCGTTGTGGATTCGGTAAATAAAAAACAATAGGACTGATGTTCACCCCGCCCCACTCTCCCTCGAAATTGATAAATCTGGGCGAGTCCGAATCTCTCCGCTCCTTCTATCATCATAACGGTTGCGTTTGGCGCGTCCACTCCCACTTCTATAACCGAAGTGGAAACTAAAATATCCGTTTTCCCTTCTTTGAATTTATTCATCGCTTCTTCTTTTTCCTTGGCTTTTAATTTTCCATGGAGCATTGCCACTTTTAAATCCGGAAAAATTTGTGTTGATAATTTTTCGTATTCTTTTTTTACGGAAGCCGTCTCCATCTGAAAAAGCTCTTGTCCGGCGCTGACAGCTTCGCTTTCTTCTATTCTTGGGCAAACCACAAAAACCTGTCTGCCTTGCTTCACCTCTTTTCTTATAAAATCATAAGCTTCTTCTCTTTTTTCCGGCGGCACTACGCTTGTCTTAATTTCCTTTCTGCCTTTCGGCATCTCGTCGATTGTTGAAAGATTTAAATCTCCGAAGATGGTTAAAGTCAAAGTTCTCGGAATTGGCGTGGCGCTCATTGATAAAAAATGGGGGAGCGCCTTTTTCTTTTTTTCTCCTCCGGCTAATTTTGCTCTTTGTTCCACTCCGAATCGGTGTTGTTCGTCCACAATCACAATTCCCAAATTTTCAAACTTCACGTCTTCTTGAATCAAGGAATGTGTTCCGATTAAAATTTTCACTTTCCCTTCTTCCGTTTTTTTCTTTATTTCTTTTTTATAAATTTCCGCTTCCAGTCCTTCTCCAAAAAACATTCTTCCTTTGTTTGCTCCCGTAATGAGTCCGGCAGTTATTTCTGTTTTTGCAAAAAGCCTTTTGATTGTTTCATAATGCTGGCGCGCTAAAACTTCTGTCGGCGCCATAAAAGCCGCCTGCATTCCTCCTTTTGCGGCAGCTAGCGCCGCTAAGGCCGCCACCGCTGTTTTGCCGCTTCCCACATCTCCTTGAAGCAGTCTATTCATCGGCGTTGGCTTTCCCATGTCGCCTAAAATTTCTTCCAAACATTTCTTTTGGCTCGCTGTCATTAAAAAAGGCAAAATTTTTTCCGCTTCCTTCATGAACTGCGGGTCACTTTCTATGGCTATTGATTTCAATTTTGAAAGCACCGCTCTTTTTCCCAGATTTAAAATGGAAAGCAAAAACAAATCTTCAAAGGCGAATCTTTTTCTGGCTGAATCGGCGTCTTCTATTAAGGAGGGGAAATGGATATTTCTTATCGCTTCGTTTATGTCCGGCAATTTGTTTTCGTCTAAAATTTCATCCGGAATAAAATCTTCCATTTCCTCCAGATTTTCCAAAACCGGCTTAATGATATATCGAATGCCTTTTGAAGTTATTCCTCTTGTTTCCGAATATATCGGCACAAGCCTCCCTGTATGCTTCGGCCCGGCTTGCCCGACCGCTTCATACATTGGGTTGGAAAGAACCGTTTCTCCCGCGAAAGTCCCGGCCTTCCCCGAAAAGTTAAAAAATTTTCCGAGCGTCAGAATATTTTTTACATACGGCTGGTTGAACCACACCGCCTTCACTTCTCCCGTCTCGTCCGCTAATCTTGCTTCTACTATCACCATTCTTTTTTTAAAGCTTCGTCTTTCGCTCACTCTTTTTACATAAGCTTTGATTGTCGCCTGTTGTCCGGGATTAAGTTCGGCAATTGAAGAAATTCTGGAAAAATCTTCATAACGAAAAGGAAAATGTCGGATTAAATCTTTCACCGTTAATATCTCAAGTTTTTTGAACTTGGCGATAAATCTCGGCCCGATGCCGTAGATTTTTTCAAGCGGCGTGTCTAAAGAAATCATTTTGTTCTATATTATACCAAATTTGCCAAATTTTGAATAAGTTTATTTATAAACTTATTCAAAAATTTGAGCATCCCGACTTCGGTCGGAGTTTCCTTAATAAATCTTTTGAAAATTTAAAAACAAAATTCCCGCAAGCAATTAAGCTTGCGGGAATGAAGAAGCTACAAAAGAGTCGGCAAAACTTCTTGAATGAAGTGTCCGCCGTCGTTTGAGTGGGGGACATACGCCCCGCGAGTCAAAGCGAAATAATAATTTTCTCCTTGAAGAGGTGGCTCAAGACTTCTTCCGATCCACGGCCATCCTCTCTCATCGTAAACAACGGTCACGCCGTTGTTTTTATCCCACGTGAAAGGTTTTCCTTTTTCAACATAACTTCCTACATTCCCACCGCCGGGATACTCTGTCGTCCCGAGCGCCGAAAAAAATCCTAAATCAATCAACCTACAAACCAAAGAATGATTACTCATCATGCGCCTCCTTAGGCATCCTGCGAGTTTTTATTTTGCTCTTCTTTATTTATGAAGAACTTTTTATAGTATAATACAAATAATCTTTAATGTCAAATCAATTCTTGCTTTATTATTTTTTAATTTTCAAAAAAATCCCGCCTAATGTTAGGCGGACTTGCTTCGTTATTAGACGAAAGTTAATCATCTTCCTGGTCAAATCTAAAAAGCATTAAAAGAACTGCGATAATAGAAACAACAACAATGCCCGCATAAAGGATAAAAAGAGAAATTATTTTTCTCATTTTTACTTTTCTCCTTAATATCTGTCTGGATAAAATATATATTCTCTTGTTGATGGAAGAATTATAAGTGCCAAAAGCGCTATAATTCCGATAATCTCCAACTTTAAAAAACTCTTCATCTTTTTCTTCCTTTCTTTTCAAATTTGTGAATCGTTTTTTTATTTTTCTATTTTTATTATAGCTATTTTTTAGACAAAAAGTCAAAAAAATCCCCTTAAGCGTTTTCCACATTGCTTTTCTTATTCTTGGTTTATAATGGGAGTACGCATTAATTAAAATTATTTAAAAAACCCACTATGCCTTCTCAAAATCTTCCGGTTGCCGACAAAAAAAAATCAGTTTTGGAAAAATCTTTAAACCTTAAACGTTTTTTTTCAAAATCTGAAACTTATCCTTTTGAAGAGGTGTCTTGGGTAAGACGCGATGCCGCTGTCGGTTCCGGAGAGAAGAAAGCTTTTGAACAGAGGGGAGTGGAATTTCCCGAATTTTGGTCGGAAAACGCCGTCAATATCACCGCCTCCAAATATTTTCGCGGCAAACTCGGCACTCCCGAACGGGAGCGAAGCGCCAAAGAAATGATTTCCCGCGTTGTCAAAACCATTCGCGGTTGGGGAGAATCCTCCGGTTATTTTTCCGGTTCTGAAGAAGCCGCCATTTTTGAAAGCGAACTCGCTCACTTGATTCTTTTTCAAAAAGGCAGTTTTAACAGTCCGGTTTGGTTTAATGTCGGCCGTGTGGAACGCCCTCAATGTTCCGCTTGTTTCATTCTTTCTGTTAAAGATGATATGGGTTCTATTCTTGATTGGGTAAAAAACGAAGGCGTAATTTTTAAAGGCGGTTCCGGCGCCGGTATTAATCTTTCTCCTCTTCGTTCTAAATATGAACTTCTTTCCGCCGGCGGCCGCGCTTCCGGTCCGGTCTCTTTTATGCGCGGCGCTGACTCTGTTGCCGGCATGATTAAATCCGGCGGCACCACTCGCCGCGCCGCCAAAATGGTGGTTTTAAATGACAAGCATCCCGATATTCTTGATTTTATCCGCTGTAAAGCCGAAGAAGAAAAGAAAATCAGAGCTCTTGCCGAAGCCGGCTATAATATGGCCGATTTGAATAATGAAGCTTGGTATTCTATCCAGTTTCAAAATGCTAATAATTCCGTCCGTCTTTCTGATGACTTTATGAAAAAAGTTGAAAAAGATGGCGATTGGCAAACGGAATTTGTGAATGGCGGGGGAGCGGCGGAAACTCACAAAGCTAAAGATGTCTTAATGGAAGTTGCGAAAGCCGCTTGGGCTTGCGGCGACCCGGGCGTTCAGTTTGACACTACTATTAATGATTGGCACACCTGCCCCGTTTCCGGCCGCATCAACGCTTCCAACCCCTGTTCCGAATATATGCATCTTGATGACTCCGCTTGCAATCTCGCTTCTTTGAATATAATGAAATTTCTGGAAGATGATGGCAGTTTTAAAGTTAAAGAATTTAAGCACGCCGTTGATATTTTAATTTTGGCGCAGGAAATAATTGTCGGCCACTCCAGTTATCCGACAGAAAAGATAACCGAGAACGCCAAAAATTTCCGTCAGCTTGGTTTGGGCTATGCTAATATCGGCGCCGCTTTGATGTCTAAAGGCCTGGCTTACGATTCCGAAGAAGGCCGCGCTTTCGTTTCTTCTGTCACTTCTCTTTTAACCGGCGAAGCTTATCGATTTTCCGCTGAAATCTCCGCTCTCACCGGTCCTTTTACCGGCTATGAAAAAAATAAAGATGCTATGCTTTATGTTATTGAAAAACACCGCGATGCTTCCCGCCGCGTTAATGTTTCTCTTTTAAACGACCCTAATCTTTCTGCGGAAGCTCTCAAAGTTTGGGATGAAGCTTTGGAACTCGGCAGAAAAAACGGCTTTCGCAATTCGCAAGTTTCTGTTCTTGCTCCAACCGGCACCATTTCCTTTATGATGGACTGCGACACAACCGGCATCGAACCGGAATTCTCTCTCGTTAAAATGAAACAGCTGGTTGGCGGCGGCTGGATGAAGCTTGTTAATCAAGGCGTAAAAAATGCTCTCCTTAATCTTAATTATTCAGAAATTGAAGCCGGTGAAATTGTTTCTTTTATTGAAAAAAATAATACCATTGAAGGCGCGCCTTTCTTGAAAGAAGAGCATCTTTCCATTTTTGATTGCGCTGTTAAACCGGCCAATGGCTCCCGTTCCATCTCTTGGCGCGGCCACGTCAAAATGGTTGCCGCGGCCCAGCCTTTTATTTCCGGCGCCATTTCTAAAACTTTCAATATGGATAGTAGCGCCACTGTTGAAGAAATTTATGATGCTTATCTTATGGCTTGGAAACTAGGCATTAAAGCTTTTGCCGTTTATCGCGACGGTTCAAAATCCACTCAACCGCTCAATACTTCGAAACCTAAAGAAAAAGAATCCGAACAGAAAGAAAATATTTCGGAATCAAAACCTTTCCGCCGCCGCCTGCCGAAAACCCGTCCTTCCGAAACTCACAAATTTTCCATTGCCGGCCACGAAGGTTATCTCACCTATAGTATGTATGAAGACGGCGCTCCGGCGGAAATATTTATTAGAATGGCAAAGCAGGGGAGCACTCTTTCCGGCCTCCTTGATGCTTTTGCCATCACAATTTCTATGTCGCTCCAATACGGCGTTCCTCTGAAAGACCTTACTCACAAATTTATTCATAGCCGTTTTGAACCGGCCGGTTTCACCGACAATCCGGAAATAAAAATAGCGACAAGCATTATTGATTACATTTTCCGCTATCTCGCTCTCCGCTTTCTTTCTCCGGAAGAACTTTTTGAATTCGGCCTTTCTCCCTCCGCTTCTTATCTTGCTTCCATTTCAAAAGATGCCGCTTCTGTTCCCTCTGTCGCTGAAATTAAAGAAGCTAAAAATGAAGAAATCAGAACTGTTTCTTATTCTTCTCCTCTAAAAAACGGACAAGTATTTTCCGGCACTGTCTGTAAAAAATGCGGCGGGATGATGGTTCGAACCGGCACCTGCCAAACCTGCCTTGAATGCGGCGAATCCTCCGGCGGCTGTTCTTAAAAGTATTTTGAAAATAAAAATCCCGCAAACATAAAAATGTTCGCGGGATGACAAATAATTCTTATAAATTGTGAAGTTTGTTTTTAGTCTTTTGGAATATTTATTGATAATAATCCTGATAATACCGCAAAACCCCAAAAAACTGGCTCTAACGAACCTGCTATTGCAGGCGTTAGAGCTATCATTACATCGATTGCAGAAAGACAAGAATAAAAAATTTTTAATTTCACTATCTTTTCCATTTTCTCCTCCGTTTATTTGATTGTTTAAAACTCTTTTTCAAATATAGCATTCTTTAACAAACTTGTCAATAAAAATCTCAAAACCTATCTTTATTAGTCCCTGAGCGAAACATAGTAAAGTCGAAGGGCTACTCTAATATTATTTATTTTTATGTTCTTGATAATCACCGGCAATGGCAAAGGAAAAACCACTTCCGCTATCGGACAGGCGATTCGCGTTTTAGGCCAAGGCGGCAAAGTTTTTTTCGCGGAGTTTATTAAAAGCGACAATTTTCCGGCAGGGGAGGATAAAATTCTTTCAAACTTCGGAGAAAATTTTCATTTTGAAAAAGGCGGTCTTGGCTTTGTCGGCATTTTAGGCGACAAGCTTCCCATTGAGGAACATAAAAAAAAGGCGGAAGAAACTTTTCAAAAAGCTTCCATGGCTGCTACCTCTGGCGCCTACAATCTTGTCGTTTTTGATGAAATCAATAATGCTCTTTCTTTAAATCTTCTCTCCGAATCCTCCGTTCTTGATTTTGTTAAAAAAGTTCCCAAAGAAACGGACATTATGTTTACCGGTCGAAACGCTCCCGTTTCTTTTCTTCAAATTGCCGACCTCGCTACCGATTGCGCTGAAATAAAACACCCCTTTCAAGAAGGAGTGTCAGGCGAAAAAGGCAGAGAATTTTAACCTACCTTTTTTCCTTATTGTTCTCGTCTTTAAGAGTGGTAATTCGACAAAACTTGAACACATTTTCCATAAATTGACAAAAACAACTATTAAGAATATGTTAAAAACAGCAGTTTAAAAATAATCTTGGAAGACCTTAAAAATAAAAGTAAGGAAGGAAAAAAGAAATGAGAAGAATACGATATGAACCGTTTCTTGAAGCTTATCTTATAATGGAAAATGGCGAATTATATTCGGTTTTGCCTGCGGATATTAAAGAAATTTTAGAAGAAATTCCAGACGCAATAATTGTAAAAAACTTGGAATATCCGAAAGAAACATTTTCTGCTCCGATTAAAGTGCAGATTCAAGTTACTAATTTTTGCAATTTACGGTGTAAAACTTGCGCGGTATTTAGTGGAGATAACAAAATAATGCCGCCACAGATGACTCATAAGCAAATTATGACATTACTCGAGCGATCAGCTGATGTGGGGGTGCTTAATATTGAATGGAGCGGAGGAGAACCGCTTTTTCGAAAAGGATTTTGGACATTTGTGAAATATGCCGAAGAACTTGGTTTTGCGCAAAATCTTCTCACTAATGGTCTTTGTTTCTCTGATAAAAATATCGAGTGTCTTCATGTTTTTTTCAGAATTCAAATATCTTTGGATGGAGTTGGTGAAACATTTAATCAAATCGTTAATCGAGACGCGTGGAGATTATTTACCCGTTCCATAAATCTTATTAGAGAAAAAGAGCTAAACATAGTGATAGCCACTGTTCTTCAAGAAAAAAACGTAGATCGATTGGGTGAAATAATAGAATTTTGCGCCGTTCATAATTTTAAAAAAATACGTATTTCACCCCAAGTTCCTATCGGTAGATCGAAATTTATTTCTTGGACTGAATATTGTGCAATCATTAATCGATTTCGCGACAAATTACCTGATCTTAAAAGATACGCGGAAGATTGTAACATCGAACTGGATACTTTCCTTGAAAAAAAAATATGCGACGATGAAACTGTAAAAGATGTTTTACGTATTGTTTCTCCAGGAGGGTATTCATTTCTTTATATTGATGCTGTTGGAGATATTTTTCCATTTCCTTTTCTTAATCAGCCATCATGGAGACTCGGTTCTTGTTTATCAGATAACTTATCAGAAATTTGGTTAAGTTCTGATATTCTTAATAAAATCCGTCAACAAACCTATCAAAATACCGGTTGCGGAAAATGTCGATATGAATGCTCTTTTGCGGACAGATCGTTGGTTTTTGGTTTTACTGGAAAAATTGATGGTCCCGCATTGCCGCACATTGAGTGTAAAGAAAGGAGGTGATTATTGTGTCAAAAGTACAAAAGATGGGCAAAAAATTAAAAACCTGCTCATCGAAAGGTATGGTTTGTTCTGAATAAGCTTAAAAATAGGGCTTATAATTTAATAATTTAAATTATAAGCCCGCTTTTTTAATTTTATTTTATTATCTCTAGAAGTAATTTTAAAGCCGCAAGATAATTTTCTTTTTTTGCTATTTTTCTTTTTTCTCGGAAAGATGAAAAATTTTCATCCGTTGTTAATTCATTTTTAATAAGATTATCAGCAACATAAAGAAGTGCCGCGGCGGGAACATTAAAATGTTTGGAAACGGAAAAAACAGTTGCTGATTCCATATCCACACAAAGATACCCTTCATTTTCCCAGGAGGTAACATCTTCTTTTGTCTCTGCGAGCATTGCTTGAACGGCGATCAATTTTCCCTTGTGTATTTTTTTTTGTTTTGGAAGATATTTTTCGAATTCTTCGGAGAGACTCACATCGGCGGCGTAAAAAAATAAATCATTATCTCTTTGATACATTCGGGTTGCGCTTTCATTTCCGAAACTTGCGGAGGGAATTACTATTTCTCCCGTCTCTATTTCTTCTCTTAATGCACCACAAGAGCCTAAAAGAACATTCGCTTTTGATCCAAGTAGCGACGCTACATGTAAAAATTCGCTTAAATATGCCGATCCGTATACCGCGTCAAACCAAATACGTTTTCCATTTATAAAAAAACTTTTTATTTCGCCGAAAAATTCATTTTCGATTGTTTCTTCTTGATAATCAACGTTGATTTTTTCCAACGCTTCATATAGATAAGGATGTTCTTTTTTGCGGGGATTTGTACCAGATACCAACACGGCATCGACACGATAAGAATCGGAAACTTTTAGAAATTTTTTAATATCTTGCTTTGTGAGCTCATGATACATACAATTCCATCATATCACGATAAAGAAAAATATGTCCATGAGGAATGATTTTTGCTTTTTCTTCTTCGCTTGTTTTATAATTTTATTATGTCCGAAAATTTTGTTTGGATTTCTTTTTCTCTTCTCTCGGCTCTTTTTGCTTCTCTTGTCGCCATTTTCGGCAAAATCGGCATTCAGGGAATTGATTCCACTCTAGCTACCACTATCCGCGCCGTCATTATGGCCGTCTTTCTCGTCTTCGTTTCTTTGTCTCTTGGAAAATTTTCTCTTTTCAATCAAATTTCCGGCCGTCCTTTTCTTTTTATTATTTTAGCCGGCGTCTCCGGCGCTCTCTCTTGGCTTTTTTATTTTTGCGCTTTAAAGCTTGGTCCGGTTAAAGGCGTCGCCTCTTTAGACCGCCTAAGCGTGGCTTTCGCCATTATTCTTGCCGCCACTTTCTTGGGCGAACATCTTGTTTTTAAAAACATCGTCGGTCTTGTTCTTCTTGTCATCGGCTCTCTTCTTCTCTTGTAATAAAAAACTCCGGCATATTTCCTTTTTAAAGAAGTAATATGCCGGAGTAAAATCTTATAACTTTGCGCAATCGCAGCAAAATTGCCCGATTGGCATTCCTACCGCCCATTCCAAATCTTCAATTTTATTAAAGCGGCAAGAATTTGCCCCGAGCATTTCAGCGATTTCTTCTTCCGTCCTTACCCTTTTTCCGTCAAGCGAAGCTAAATCTCCTTTGTTTTTTTTCGCTTTTCCAAAATGGCAAACAGAAACAATTTGCGGATAGGTGATTCTTAAATGGATTTCCTTAAACCCGCATGAAAGAAATTTTGGAATCAAATCGCTTTTGCTTTGAAGTCCGGTGACAATTGAATCATCAATTACTGTCACGGTTAATCCTTTATATCGAACTGATTGCACCGGAATTTGCTTTTTGCGCGCTTCTTCTTCTCGTCTTTTCGGGTCAGCTGGAGTAAAACTGCGTCTGGCATGCGAATATTTTGTTACTGGCATATCAAAAACTGGAATTTTTTCAATCTTTCCTTGATTCGCCATTGTTACAAAATAATTGAAATATCCGAGAGATCCGGATACGCCTGACCCGCAAACCGGAGCCACCATATCTGGCGTGAAACCTTTTTCAAAATCTCTTTTCGCTAAGCGAATTCCCAGATTATAACGCACGTCAGCCACCAACTTTCCGTGAATAATAGCTGGCGGTTCAGCAGTGTAAACAATCTTAAAGATGCAAGGTCCGGCATACTTCTTTCCTATTAAAGGCAATATGCCGATTCTTTTTTCTCCCCCATTTTTAAGCATTATCACTTCGCCGGCTTCAAGGTCTCTTATTATTTTAAAACCTTGGTTATAAAATCCGGTTGATTCCGAAGCCGCCACTATTGCTCCTTTCTTTTTACCGAGGGTGACAGTCTGACGTCCATCAGGACTGCAAGCGATAAAAATTTGTTCTTGGGTTAGAATCGCTATCGCAAACGACCCCTCTGTTTCTTCATTCACTCTCTTTATTCCCTTGAAAAAATTTTCCTCAACCGTTTTTTTATTTTCCCAACCGCTCGAAGCAATTAGCATTCCTATCAAACTAACTGCACGATCGCTTTCTTGGAGCACTATTGATTCTTTTTTCAATTTCTCGCGCGTTTCTTTTTCATTGATTCTTCCGACAAAACATATTGCCATTTCCGGAAATGTGGAAGAATAATTTGTTCCGATAATAACCGGTTCTGGGTCAAGCGCGCTTAAATGCCCGATTCCGATTGGCCCGCAAAAACCATCTAAACTTCTTTCAAAATTATGTCTGAATGACCCTTTGTAAACCTCGACTCTTAGCCCTCCTTTTCCGTCTCTTGTTGCAAGACCGCCATATTCCGGACCGCGATGCTGAAGAAAAAACGTGTTTCCGTATAAATCCCCCTCAAAATCTTCGGTATATCCTTCTCCTGTGCTTAAAGCCATTAAAGCTCCCATCTTTTTTCTCCTTTTTTTGTTTTCAAAATTCTTTTTCTCCCACTATTCTAAACTAACTTTTTTTTCTGTGCAATAAACCTATTTACATTGATTTTTTCTTTTTTTACTATTAGAATTTCTACAATTAGTAATTAGAAATTCTTAATTAGTCATTTTCTTTATTTCCCCCGTTAGCTCAGTTGGTAGAGCTGCTCCCTCTTAAGGAGAAGGTCGTAGGTTCAAATCCTACACGGGGGACAAATCTTTTTTGAGTGGGATTTAAACGCAAAAGGAGGTATTAGTGGAAAACTTTATTCCATGCCTTGCTATAATAAAAGTGAAGCAAGGTCGTCTTTTATTTTAAATTTAAAATGGAAAATAATTCTCAAAAAGAAATCTTTAAAATCTTTGCTGTTTTAATCATTATTCTTGTTTTAATCGGTGGAGCCGTTTATTGGTATTCCGTTATTAAGAAATCTCCTGCTCCGGAAGAGAACCTGAACAAAACCACTGCTGCTGATATTCCCGCGCTTAATGCTGAAAATCTTGGAGTGGAAGGGGAAACAGTCGCTCCCGCAAACGCCACAGAAAGCATTCCCAATCTCAATCCTGCCGGCGCCGCTAATCCTTTCTCCGAAGTTTATAAAAATCCTTTTGAATAAAAAAATTATCATTAACCTTTTTTAAAAAAATGACTGAATGTTTTTATAAAAGATTATTTTATGCTTTGCTTGTTTTTTCTTTTGCGTTTCTTGCCGGACTCGTTGTTTCTCTCGCGAACGCGCAGACGGAAAATTCTGCAGATGGTTTAAATATCGAATATCCTGTCTCGGAACTTGGCAATTGCGCGGACAAAGCTGAATGCAAATCTTTCTGCGGTAAATCGGAAAATATGGAAGTCTGCTCTTCTTTTGCTGAAAAACATGGCTTAATAACAAAAGAAGAAGCGGCAGTGAATAAAAAATTCTCTGAAATTAAATCCCAAGGCGGCCCGGGCGGATGTTCCGATAAAGCTTCTTGCGAAGCTTTTTGTTCCGACTTAAGCCGTATTGATGAATGTGTGTCTTTTGCTGAAAAAAACGGATTAATGGATAAAACTCGCTTGGAGGAGGCGAAAAGAATTCGGCAAGCTATTAAAAACGGCATTGTTCCTCCTGGACAGTGTAAAACGGAAAACGAGTGCGACCTTTATTGTTCTAAAGCTGAAAACATGGAAGAATGTCTGGCTTTTGCCGAGAAAGCCGGATTTTTAAAAGATAAAGATTTGGCCGATGCTAAAAAAGTTCTGCCCTTAATGAAAAAAGGCGAAACTCCGGGGCAATGTAAAACTAAAGAAGAATGCGATGCTTATTGCAATGACGAAAGTCATGCGGAAGAATGTGCTGACTTTTCCTTAAAAGCCGGATTTATGACTCAAGAAGAAGCGGCAATGTTTAAAAAAACAAAAGGCCAAGGTCCGGGTAATTGTAAGGGTAAAGAGGAATGCGATGCTTTCTGCAATGTGCCGGAAAACCAAACAGCTTGCTTTGAATTCGGTAAAAAATACGGAATGATTTCTGAGGAACAATTAAAAGAGATGGAAGAAGGAAAAGCCAGATTGAAAGAAGGCTTGGAAAAAGCTCCGGCGGAAGCGGTTAGCTGTATTCAGTCGATTGTCGGTTCGGAAAATTTTGAAAAAATAAAAACTGGCGAGGTTCTTCCGCCTCGCGAACTTGGCGAAAAAATGAGGGAATGTTTCGAAAAAAATGTTCCTCCCGGTCCAGGTGGTTGTAAAAGCAAAGAAGAATGCGACGCTTTCTGTTCTGATTCCGCTAATCAAGAAGCTTGTTTCGGTTTTGCCGAAAAACAGGGTCTTATTTCGGAAGAGCAGTTGAAAGAAATGAGGCAAAGCCGTGAACAAAACGGTCAAGCGCTTCAGAATTTTCCTTCGGAAGTTGCCGGATGCGTTAAAGAAAAACTTGGCGAAGAAACATTCCAAAAAATCCAATCCGGCTCTTTTCTTCCTAATCAGGAAACCGGAACTGCCATCGGGGAATGTTTCAAAAATTTTGCGCCAAAATCGGAAAATGGAGAAATAAAAAATGAGCAAGAATCGGGCAGCAACCCTAACCCTGCTGGAAACATTCCGCCTGGAAATAAGATAGAAATGATGCCTGGTAGTGAAAATCCTGAATTTAAAAATGAAGGAGGAGAAGGAATGGGAATGCCAAACTACGAAGGGTTTAATTACAAAAACATTCAGCCGAATTACGAAGAAAAAAGCGGCAATGAACTTAGGATAATTTATCCCGGTGGCGGAACTTCTTCTGAAGGCGCTAATCGCTTTGAAATAATGAATCAGGAAAGAAAAGAAATGCAATTTTCTCCGGAAAATCAGGGGCAGTTTCAAGCTCCTTCCGGCGCCGGTGAATTTGGTATGCCCAACTCCGGTGGCGGGGAAATGTATGTTCCTCCTGCCCCCGCCCCTATGCCTTCTGTGGTTCCGGAAACTCCATCTGTTCCTGCGCCGGCTCCTTCAACTTTCGGCGGCGACGGCGGCGCTTCCATTTTTTCAATTTTTTGGAAGCTGATATCGGAATAAAAAAATTTAAAAAACCGATGAGACATTTGTCTCGCCGGTTTTTTTGTTGTTTAATGATTTTATGTTCCCGTGGTGAAATGGATATCACGCGTGGCTTCGAACCACGTATTGGGGGTTCGAATCCCTCCGGGAACACCGGAGGATGTTCCCGAAAAAGCAAATTTATTTGCTTTTGAGAGGGATTCGAAGGCCACAGCGTTATTTCGCTAGAAAGCGAAATCGCGAGGAGCGGCCTGCGAAAAATTTTTCGGGAGAAAAATTTATTTGTAGGCGAATCCCTCCGGGAACACCGGAAAGTGTTTTAGAAATGATATGTTTGATTTTAATAAAGAGACAAAAAACATCGGCGGCTGGCTTACTGAATCCGAAGGCCTTTCCCTTTATAATATTGCCAAAAAAGTTCAGGTGGAAAACGTAATTGTGGAAATTGGCTCTTGGAAAGGTAAGTCAACCATTTGTCTCGGTAATGGCTCTAAAGATGGAAATAAAATTAAAATTTTTGCCATTGACCCGCACACTGGCTCATCCGAGCATCAAAAAGCATTTGGCAAAATCGATACTTTTGAAGAGTTCAAAGAAAATATAACGAAAGCTGGAATTGCTGAATTCATTAACCCTGTAAGAAATACTTCTGAAAACGCGGCAAAAGACTTTAATCAAAAAATTGGTTTTATCTTTATTGACGGCGCTCATGAATACAATCTTGTCAGATTGGATTTTAAGTTGTGGTTTCCTAAAGTGATAAATGGGGGATTTTTGGCTTTCCATGACTCTTGGCATTTTTTTGGACCTAATTTAGCCACGGCTATTCCTTTATTATTTTCTTCTAGAATAAAAAATCCGCGTTTAATCGACACTATCACTTGTTTTGAAAAAGTAAACAAAAATTCTCTTTTTGACCGCTTTAAAAATATTTCTTTCCTTTTTTATCGTTCTCTGTTTGGCATAAAAGGATTTTTGCGATTAAAATATCAAGGTAGTAAAGTTATTTAATTTCAATAAAATGGTTTTTCCCAAAGAAATAGAAAAAATTTCCGAGAAACTTACTAAAGCCGGTTTTAAGGCCTATCTTGTTGGCGGTTCTCTCCGCGACCTTCTTTTAAAGCGCGAGCCGAAAGATTGGGATATTGCAACCGACGCCAAGCCGGAAGAAATTCAAAAAATTTTTGCCGACTCTGTTTATGAAAACGATTTCGGCACCGTTGCCGTCAAAAGCGGCTCCGAAGACCCAAAATTGAAAATCGTAGAAATCACCACTTTTCGTCTGGAGGGAAAATATACCGACCTCCGTCATCCGGATGAAATAAAATTCGCTAAAACTATCGAAGAAGACCTTTCTCGCCGCGATTTCACTATTAACGCTCTCGCCCTTCTTCTTGATAAAAAAAGCGAGCTTATTGATTGCTTCGGCGGCTTGAAAGATTTGGATAAAAAAATAATTTCCACTGTCGGTTCTCCCGATGATAGATTTAAAGAAGACGCTCTCCGTCTTCTTCGCGCCGTCCGCCTTTCCGCCGAGCTTGGTTTTGTTATTGAAGGCAAAACTCTTTCTTCCATAAAGAAAAATTCCAAACTTCTCAAAAAAATTTCGGAAGAAAGAATCCGCGATGAATTTGAAAAGATGATTATGACCCCGCGCGCCTCGGAAGGAATTATTCTATTGAGAGATTCCGGTTTGCTTGAGTTTGTTCTGCCTGAACTTTTGGAAGGGGATAAAGTTTCACAGAACAAGCATCATATTTACGATATCTTTGAGCACTCTCTCCGCTCTTTGGATTACGCCGTTAAAAAAGATTTTAATCTGGAACTTCGCCTCGCCGCTCTTCTTCACGATATCGGCAAGCCCCGCGTTAAAAACGGAACAGGTGAAAACGCCACTTTTTACGCTCACGAAATTGTCGGCGCTAAAATGGCTTCCGCCGCTCTCGCTCGCCTTTGTTTTTCAAAAAAAATAATCGATAAAGTTCGCCATCTTGTTCGTTTTCATATGTTTAACTACGCGGTTGGCGAAGTAACGGACGCCGGCGTTCGCCGCCTTATCGCCCGCGTCGGTTTGGAACATTTGGATGATTTGATAAAACTTCGCGAAGCCGACCGCATCGGCTCCGGCGTTCCGAAAGCTTTTCCTTATAAGCTTCGGCATCTTCTTTATATGATAGAAAAAGTCCGCCACGACCCCATTTCTCCCAAAAATCTTAAAATCGACGGCAATGAAATTATGAAACTTCTTAAAATCAATCCTTCTCCCAAAGTCGGTATGGTTTTGAACGCTCTCCTTGATGAGGTTATGGAAACGCCTGAAAAAAATGATAAAAAAATACTTGAGAAACGCGCCAAAGAATTGAATAAATTATCCGATGAAGAATTAGCGGCCCTGATGGCTGAATCAAAAAAGAAACAAGCCGCTTTTGAAGCTGCTGTTGACGAAGAAATAAAAGGCAGGCATTATATAAAGTAGCATAATTTGAAAGGAGAATTTGTATGGACAAGCTCTGTCTTGTTATTTTTCCCAAAAAATCAGGTGAACAAGCGAAATTGGTTGATATTGGTTTTTTTAGAAAACCAAAAAATATTTCTTTTTCTCCTCGCAAAACAGAAGAGCATTTTCCAAAAGGAAGTGTTCTGATAAAAAATCCCCCGGCCTAAGTCGGGGGGTTATTTTATTTTATATTTCCTCATAATCAATTTTTTCACCTCTCTTGTGTTTTACTTCGTGAATTTTTTCAAAACCTGTCTTTACTCGCATTTCACAGATAGGGCAAACCTCACAACAAGGCGTTCTATGTTTGATAGCTTCCAGATTTTCATGACATTCACAATCGCACTCTTCAAAATCTGGAGAACAGCAGTTTTCGTTCATCGTCTTTTTCCTCTCTTTGATTATTTCTCTTGCTTTCTTTATAATATGTTTAATTTTTCTTTGAATCAACTTTATGAAAGTCCTAATTAAACGCTTAGATAAAACTATTCCCTTGCCGGAATATAAAACCGTGGGCGCCGTCGCTTTCGATTTTTCTTCCCGTCTTGAAACCATTATTCCTCCGCGCGGCATCGGCTATGTTCCTTTAAATGTCATCATAAAAGTTCCCGCCGGTTTTGCTTTAAAAATTTTTGCAAGAAGCAGCACTCATAAAAAAAGTTTAATTTTAGCCAACGGCGTCGGCATTATCGATTCCGATTATTGCGGCGAAGAAGATGAAATTAAAGCCGCTTACTATAATTTCTCTGATTCTCCGATTGTTATTGAAAAAGGGGAGCGTATCGCTCAAGGGATTATAGAAAACAGAGAAAATATTGAATGGGAAGAAGTTGAAAAAATGTCAGAATCTTCTCGAGGCAGTTTTGGCACCACCGGCGCAAAATAAAACCGCCTTTCGGCGGTTTTTTTAAAACTCAAGAATGCCAATGCCCGAAGGCAGAATTACCGTTGCCTACCCACACACTCCCTGTTCTTTCTTCATTTTCCTCTCCGCATTCTTTTTCCTCTAATACTCCTCCGGAAACTCTTCGGAAATCTTTATTACCGATAGAAACGTTATGCCCGAACCCAATTCTTGTTCCTAGCGCTTCTTTTATTTCTTCGAAACTGGCTTTACTTTTTTCGCCTTCGCCTCCCCTTATCACTCTCCCATCCTTAACAATCACCGGTTCTCCGTTTACCTTAACTTCATATTCTTGTTCTTGCATTTTCTTCTCCTTGTTTTTAGTTTAAGAACTAAAAAACAGTTTCTCCTAAAACTTTCTTTTTGTAAAGACTTAATTATTTTTTTGTGTTATCTTTGTCGGGTTGCCGGGAATTGAACCCGGATTACACGCACCCGAAGCGTGCGTAATACCTTTATACCACAACCCGTCTTTGAGCGTTCATTATTGCTACGCCCTAAATTTTCGTGCGCCTGTCCGCCTTTGGCGGATAACGCATTCGCCTTTAATTTAAGCAATCGTGGCTTTTTTAGTCAAATCTCGCCTTTCTTTCTTGACTTTTTTAATCCTCCGAATATAATATTCCCCAGTCCTTTATTATATTCAATTAAGCAAAGAATGCAGGTGTAGCTCAGTCGGTAGAGCGTCTTCCAAAGAGAATTAATCTTTGAGCGAAGAAGGTCTCAGGTTCAAGTCCTGTCACCTGCTAAAAATATCCCTTGGTTTTTTCCAAGGGTTTTTTATTAAATCTCCGCTTTAAACCCCGCGCGCTATCTTAAGGGGTTTGAAGCGGCAAAGATTTAAAAAACCCCGACTTTGGTCGGGGTGAAACTTGAAGATTCCACAGCCGTAAGGCTGTAGAGTTTCATTTTAAAATCTTCCTTTCTTTTAAATCATTGCCTTTTCTAAAAAACGGGTCTAAAATACCGGCAAAAGTCATTTTTTAGGTTTAATTAAAAATTCTTATTTATGAACGGCGAAAACAATTTTAATAATTATAATTTTGAAAATGAAGGTGAGAAAGAAGAAAATCAGCCGGTTGAAATCGAGAATGTGAACTTTTCCGATTCTCCGGAAATTGATAATTTTTCCGAAGAGGGCGGAAAAAGCTGGTGGATTTTATCCGTTATTTTTCTGATTCTTATTATTCTTGGCGCTTATTGGCTTATTTATGAAAATAAAGAAAATGCTGACAATGCTTTAATTCCGGAAGAAAAAACGGAAAACCTGGAAACAAAAAATGAAGTTTCTTCTTCTCTTCTAAAAATTGAAAATCAGTCCTCTGGCGTTTCTGTTTTTCTTTCTTCCGTTTCTCTTTCTACTCCTTCTTGGATTGTTATTCGCGAGGACTCAAATGGAAAAATGGGAAATATTTTGGGCGCTCTCTGGCTCCCGCAAGGTTCTTTTACTAATCAGACAGTTGAGCTCTTAAGGGAAACTGTGCCTGGCAGCAAATATTACGCTCTTATTTTTTCCGATGATGGCGATAAAAAATTTGACCAAAAAATCGACCTTCCTTTTAAAGATGACGATGGAGAAATGATTGTTTCCGAGTTCAAAACCTTGTCCGAAAATTAACTTTCTTCAAAACCTCTCCTCCGCCGGCTGGCGTCTGCCAATCGGCGGATTTTCGGAGCGGTTTTGATTTTCCACCCTCTTCTTATATTATTATAAAAATATGCTTCTTCTGAAGAATAAATACTTCGAGCTTTTTCTTGTTTTTCTCTTTTTTCTCCTTCTTTCCGGTTTGGTTGTTTTTTCTAATAGTAAAATTTTTGATTTCGACTCCCTTTATCATTTCAAACATGCTCTTCTTTATCGCGCGGAAGGAATTACTTTTTCTGATTTTCCTTGGGTTCAGTTTTCTTCCATCAATTATTTTAAATCCGACCTTTGGTATGGCTTTCACCTTCTTCTTGTTCCTTTTTCTTTTTTTTCTGACCCCTTTTTCGGCATTCGTCTTTCTTCTGTTTTCTTTTCCGCTTTTCTTTTCTCTTCTTTTTACTTTGTTCTTAAATCCTTGCGAGTAAAGTTTCCCGCTTTTTTTACGCTTCTTCTTTTCTTCTCTTCCGGAGACTTTCTTTTCCGGTCCAATATGAGCCGTCCTCACACTCTCACTTTGGCTCTTTTTGCTCTTCTCCTTCTTTTTCTATCCGATAAATCTTTTTATAAAGTTTTTTTTGTTTCTTTCTTTGTCTCTTTTCTTCATGCTTCTTTGTTTTGGGTTTCTTTTCTTATATTTTTTATTGTTTTTTTAGTTGGAATTTGGCGGGAAAAAAAGATTTATTGGCTGGGCGGTCTTTCTGTTTTTTTAGGTTCTTCTTTTGGTTTTCTTCTTCGGCCTAATCCTTTCGGCTCCCTCAAGCTTGTTTATATTCAGATTATTGACCTCTTCTTTGCTAAACAGATCGGCGCTCCTCTCAAATTCGGCCGCGAACTGCTTCCTTTAACTTTTTCCGACGTTTATTTTCAATTTCTCCCTCTTTTCGCTGTTTCTTCTCTCGTTGTTTTTTTCTTTTTTAAATTTTTTTTCGGCGGCGATTCTCTTGATAAAATAAAACCGGTCGAAAAAATAGTTTTTCTCTCTTCCGTTTTCTTATCCGCCATATTTTTCCTCCTCTCTTTTTTTGTAGCCAGGCGTTCCAATGATTTCTTTTCCGTTTTTATTGTTATCTCCTCCGCTCTCGGTTTTTCTTTCTTTTTTAAAGAAAATTGGCGCTATTATTTAAAAATCGCTGTTTTTTCTCTCGCTTCTCTTTTTCTTCTTGTCTCTGCCATGAGAAGCGTTTATGTCCTTTCTTTGTTTATAAAAAATTCCGAATCGTCCGACAAATTCAAAGAAGTAAGCTTGTGGCTTAAAGATAATACTAAGGAAGGGGAAATTGTTTTTAACTCTTATTGGGACAATTTTCCTAATCTCTTTTTTTGGAATGTTCATAATTATTATATCGGCGGCATGGACCCTATTTTTCAATATGTTTTTAATGAAAATCTTTTCTGGAAAAATTATTTTATCGCTTATCGGGGCGAACCGTTTACTTGCGGCTCTATCCGCTGCACCGAAGAAATGATAGAAGATGTTTATCCTGTTTTGAAAAACGATTTCCGCGCTTCTTATCTTGTTCTGGAATATCGCCGCAGTCCTAATTTCATAAAAAACATTGAAAATTTGCCTGGCTTTGAAAAAGTTTTTTCAACCGATAAAGAAGTTATTTATAAAATTAACTGATTTTATATGAAACTTGGCTTTTGGAAAAAACTTAAAAAACCGATTTTTTCTCTTGCTCCTATGGCGGATGTCACCGACTCTGCTTTTCGCCAAACGATTTTGAAATTCGGCCGCCCCGCCGTTTTTTTTACCTGGTTTGTTTCCGCTGACGGCCTTGCTTCCGCCGGTAAAAAAAATCTCTTGAGAGACCTTTCTTTTGTTGAAAAAGAGCGCCCTCTTGTCGCTCAGATTTTTGGCGCCAATCCCGAAAATTTTTCCGCCGCTGTGAAAATAATAAAAAATCTTGGCTTTGACGGCATTGATATCAATATGGGCTGTCCCGAAAAAAAAATTATGAAGCAAGGCGCGGGCGCCGCTTTGATTGATAATTCTCGTCTTGCCAAAAAAATAATTTCAGCCGCTCTCTCTGTTTCTGGCCGTCTTCCCGTTTCCGTTAAAACCCGTCTTGGCAACAAAGCCATTTCCTCTTCTTGGATAAAATCTTTGGCTAAAACCGGCATCGCCGCTTTAACTATTCATGGCCGTCTTGCGAAAGACGATTCCAAATATCCGGCCGATTGGAATGAAATAAAAAAAGCCGCCGCTCTCGCTAAAAAAATAAATCCGCGCCTTCTTGTGTTCGGCAACGGCGATGTCAAAAATCTGGCGGAAGCAAAAATCAAAGCCGAACTTTATCATTTGGATGGCATTATGCTTGGTCGCGCCGTTTTCGGCAATCCTTGGCTTTTTAACGAAAAAATCAAAAAGGAAAATCTCCCGCCGGAAAAAATCGTTCAAGCTCTTCTCGAACATTTGCGCCTCTTTAAAAAATATCACTCTTATAAAAATCCGGCGTTGATGAAAAAGCATTTTGGCGCTTATGTTTCGGGCTGGCCTAAAGCCAAAAACTTGCGGATAAAACTTATGAGAACAAAAACCTTGGCGGAAGCGGAAACTATCCTCAGGAATTTCTCTTCTTGACTAACATTAAAAAAAGCTTTATTCTGTAAAAAGCTTTTTGAAAATAAAATAATCTTAAAAAAAGGAGAAGTGTTATGAACAGTCCGGTTTTTCTAAAGAACAAGCCGATAATTTTTTTCTGTAAACCTCTGGACTTTGTTTTGCCCTTGTCGCTCTTTGTCTTTGCCCTTGTCGCTGTTTTTTCTTTTTTCTTGATTTTCTTCAGCGATTTTGGGCCTAAAGCTGTTATCCTTCTTTCCCTCTCGACTATTGTGGAATTTTTTATTATTTTTGCTTATGGGATTATCTCTAACCCCAAAAAGAAAAGTTCCTCATGAGTTTTATTGAGTTTGGGGAGGGGAGATGGCGGTTCTTCCGGATCTTTTCTGTTTTTGTTGCCGTCGTTGCTTCTTTTTTTATTCTTATTATGTCTTTTTTTATCGTTCCTATCGCTAAAAAAATGGAACGAATGAAAAAAAAACCCAAAAGAAAGGAGGAGAAACGGCTATGAGCTGGACTAAAAAATGGGCCTTGCGCGCCGTCGCTCACTGCGGACAAGGTTGCCCTACAAGGGGGCGGGAGAAACAATCCCGCCCCCATTTTATTTTTAATGTTAAAATCATTAAAGAACTTTTGTTAAGGAGATAACTATGAATCCGCAAGAAGAAGGAAGTCTTAAAATCAAAGCCTACCGCATTTTTGAATCTTCCAATCCTCGTCCTCTAATGCTGGCAGAAATAATTAAATGGGAAAAAGAAAGAATGGAATTTGTTGAAAGTTATGTCCGTAATGCTTTATTTGGAAATAAAAAAGTCTCTTAACTTTTCCTCTGAATCAAATCAGAGGATTTTTTTTATTAAATCTCCGTAGAAACATTGCGCGTTAGCGCAAGGTTTCTACGGCTAAGATTTAATAAAACCCCGACTTTGGTCGGGGTGAAACTCAATCTTGAGTTTCGTTTAAATCTCCGCGAAAACCTCAATCGCAATTTTATGGTTGTAATATCAGCTTTATTTTCTCTTCTAATTTATCCGGTTCCGAACTCACTAAAAAAACTTCCTGCACGCCTTGCGACCGGGCAATGCACTTTAGTCCGCTTTTTGTTTTATATTGCGCTCTCACGGTTAGTTTGCTTCCCATTCTTCTTCCTCTCGGTTTTATTTCTCCCGGATTTATCGCTTGAATTTCCGGCCAATCTTCAATTTTCTCTAAAAATTTTTCCAACCCGTTTATTAAGTCGTGCTTCCTTTTTATTTTTGAATTTTTTCTGTATCTCATGGGGTTGAAAATTATTCTTATTGTATTATATTTTCTCTTGTCGCGCTAAAAAAATAAAAACTTATGGGAATTTTTGACCAATTTAAAATGGCGGGGGATTTGATGAAAAATATGAACCCGAGCCAAATTAAGGAATTGATGGAACAAGCGAAAGAAAGCCAGCATATGCTTGATTCTCAAATCAGAAAAATAGTTGAGGAAGAAATAAAAAACAGGGGACTGGTTTCAAAAAGCGAAGTGGAAAAAATTATTGAAGAAAAACTGAAAAATAGATAAAAAATGCCGCTCCGATTTTATCGGAGCGGTCTGTTGTTTATTTCGCCATTGCCAAAATTCGGCAAACTTCCCTTTCTCTTGGGCATTTTCTTTCTTTTATAATTTCACATCCCGCCCTCTCAAACATTTCAATTATTTCCTTTTCTTCCAGACTCTCTCTTAGGCAAATGCAGGCGTCTCCTCTTGCCTCTCTTGTCGCCATTTTCCCCAAAACTGAATCTTGGATGAAATTTTTTGCTTCTTCACCCACTCTTTCGCACCATCCAAGAACCCATCCTCCTTGCTTCAAAGAAACGCAAACCGTTTCTCCTTTAACCATAAAGGTTATTTTCTTTTCTCTAAGACTAGAAGAGGATGGATATTCCTCTTCAATTACGTTTAGGCTCACTACATTTCCTTTCATTTTTTTCCTCCGCTTTTTGAAATTCTGCTTTCATTATAAATTTTAAAAATCGCCGAGTCAAAACTTTTCTTTCTCCCTTTTTTGAGTTAGGATATTTTTATTAAAAGGGCCTGTAGTAAAGTGGTATTACGCAGCATTCGCATTGCTGAATCGGGGGTTCAACTCCCCCCAGGTCCACCAAATATAATTTAATATGAATAAATTTAATGTAATTTTAGCAATAACTTCTTTCACTCTAGGCGCTTTGTTGATGTATTTTATAAAAGCCATATTTTAAATTAACTGAAATAAAATCTCTTATTATTAGAAGTGTAAAATTCCAATTATTTAGTCCCTGTTTACTCTGATGTAGCCCACCTTATTTAGAATCTTTTTTAAGCGCTTATTTCCTTAAAAAAATTTTTTGGAATTTCATATTTTTCAATAATATCTTCATTTAAATCGTTTCTTTTTAAAAAGATAATTGCATATTGATCGACAAAAACCGGCGCCCATTTTTCATCGTTTATTCTATCTATTAAAAATTTTTGTCCCCAAGAAGTGTAGTCTCGGTGAGAAAAGAAGATAGAGTTAAAACCATATTTTTTATCTTGTTCTTCCCATTTTTTTTCGTCTTCCTGCATCGGAATATAAATTTCCTGAAAAAAAGCATTGGTATATGCTTCCGGCCGATTATCTGTAAAAACTTTTTCTTTAGGAAAAAAATTATAAATTAAATAACTTCCTATATCATAATTGTTAAAAATCGGGCCTTTTATATTTTGTTTTGTGAAAAACTCCGCCGAAGCATTATTATTAAAACTTAATCCCAAACCTTTATTTTCATCTTTTATATTTTGTTGGTTATTAACAAGATTAAAGCCGACGATAATTAAAAATAAAACTATAGTAATTGCTTTATTAAATTCCGGATGAAAATTTGTTTTTTCTAAAATCTTTTTTAAATTATAAGATAATATCACTAAAGCCATTAATCCGAAAAGGGTGAAATTTCTTAGTGCCAAAGCTGCCATAATCCCGAAAGTAGTACCTAAAATAAAAAAATTTAAAGAAAACTCTTTTCGATTCAAAAAAAATAGAAAAATGAAACTTAGAATAAGAAAAGAAAACGTAATTTTAAAAAGAAGAAGATTTGGATTATTGATTATTCCTATTTTTTCCAGAAACCAGATTGATTGATTTTCTACCACTCTGTAGCCGTATTCTTTAAAAATATTAAAGGGATACAGAATTCCTTTTATTCCATTCGGCTGCGCTAAAAAACCTAAAGCCGTCAGAATGAATACTGAAAATAAGTCCTTCACTTTTTCTTTA
The DNA here is from genome assembly GCA_041651415.1 of Minisyncoccota bacterium. GTDB lineage: Bacteria > Patescibacteriota > Minisyncoccia > UBA6257 > XYB1-36-10 > JAQVXM01. The sequence goes on along the minus strand of JBAZJH010000002.1, from coordinate 5,214 downwards.
TTTTTTGATGTTCTGTCTAGAATCTCTTCTGTTAAAATAACTCCGATTAAAAACAGTCCGAAAATAAAATAAATATGGAGATTGACCCAAATTATTCCAATTATCGGCAGAATAAAAAGCCAGTGGCGGGAAATTAATTTTTTGCGATAATGCCAAAGAATCCAAAAAAATACGGCGATGAAAAGATAACTGAAAATTTCCGGCCTGATTTCTTTTCTTTCGGCAATCAGAGGAATAAATAGCAAGGCAGTTAAAGATGCTATTATGATATTGGAATTTTTTCTGGCCAGCTCAAAGAATAAAGCGAAAGTGATTAGACTTGTAATTATAAAAAATAAAGATAATCCCTGAAAACCAAAAAATTTTTCAACCAAATAAAAAATCATCCCGCTTCCAAAATGGTGATTTATAAAAGAATGGTCAACTTCAGTATAAGAATAAAAATTGCTTTTTAGAAGCTGATCAAATGTTTTTGAATCGTTTAAAACAGAATTAATCGCTACCTCTCCATTTTTTAAATGTCGTCCCAAATCTGTAGTTGTTAGATCTATTTTATTGACAAGAAAAAAACCATAACATCCTAATAATATGGCAAGCACGGCAGAAGGCAAAATTTTCTCTTTCATTTTTTACTTAATTCTATCAAAATCCTTCTCTTTAAAAAACTTTGCTTAACCGCTTGTTTTTGATTACATTATATATATGTCCGATTATAAAATTCTTATCACTAAACCTGAATCCGGCTACGAACTCTTGGATTCCGGTGATAATGAAAAACTGGAACGCTACGGCGATATTATTATTTCCCGCCCCGACCCGCAGGCGCTTTGGCAAAAAAATCTTCCGGATTCCGATTGGCAAAAAGCTTCCGCTAAATTTTTATTAAAAGGTGAAAAAGGGGAGTGGCAGATTAAAAGAAGCGTTCCTTCTAAATGGCCCATTGAATTTTCCGGCCTTAAATTTTTTATTAAACCGACGCCTTTCAAGCATACCGGGCTTTTTCCTGAACAATCGTCCAATTGGCAGTGGCTTAAAGAAAAAATAAAATCCGCCAATCGCCCAGTTTCTGTTCTTAATCTTTTTGGCTACTCGGGCGGAGCTACTCTCGCTTGCGCCTCCTCCGGCGCTTCTGTCGTTCATGTCGATAGCTCGCGCTCGGCTGTTTCTTGGGCGCGCGAAAATGCCGAACTCTCCGGCCTTTCCGAAAAACCGATTCGCTGGATTATGGATGACGCCGTTAAATTTGTGGAGAAGGAAATTCGCCGCGGCAATAAATACGACGGCCTGATTCTGGACCCGCCCGCTTTCGGTCACGGTCCGAACAAAGAAATCTGGAAAATAGAAAAAGATTTTACCAAGCTTATTTTGAATCTGGAAAAACTTCTTTCTTCCCGCCCGCTTTTTATTCTCTTAAGCGGTTATGCCGCCGGCTACTCGGCTATCGCCTATGAAAACAATCTTGAGATTTTTAAAAAACGTTTCGGCGGCGCCGTTGAAAAAGGGGAGCTTGCTATTATGGAAAAAGGAAACGGCCGGCTTCTTCCTTGCGGCATTTTTGCCCGCTGGTCTCTTTAATGGAAATCAAAGTTCTTTACGAAGACAATCATATTATCGCCGTTTTTAAACAGGCCGGTTTGCCTTCCGAACCGAATCGCCCCGGAGAGCTTTCCCTTTTTTCCGAAGTCAAAAAATATCTGAAAGAAAAATATAAAAAACCCGGCAATGTTTTTTTAGGGCTGGTTCATCGTCTCGACCGCCCTGTTTCCGGCATTATGCTTTTTGGGAAAACTTCTAAAGGCTCAAGCCGGCTTTCCGAACAAATGAGAAGTGGCGAAATAAAAAAAACTTATACCGCTCTTGTCTCCGGAATTTTTAAAGAAAAGAAAGGAAGTTTGAAAAATTATCTTTTAAAAGACCGCGCTAAAAATAAATCTTCCGTTTCTCTTTCTCCTGATTCGGGCGGAAAACTGTCCGAACTTTCTTATGAAGTTATTAAAGAAAACAAAAATCGTTCTCTTTTGAAAATAAATCTGAAAACCGGACGCTCGCACCAAATCCGCGCTTCTCTTTCTGCTCTTGGGCATCCTATTTTAGGCGACCAAAAATACGGCTCCAAAGAAAAAATGCCGGATGGCTTAATCGCTCTTTCCGCAACCGCTATTGAATTTTTAACCGCTACCACTAAGGAAAAAATAAAACTTTCTGTTCCCGCGTCTTTTTTGTTCTGATTTTTCATGATATTCTAGTAAAAGCATTTTTAAGAAAGGAGTATTTGTATCATGTATAATCCTGATTTTTTTCCTGGAGGAGAAGCCACTTGTATTCTATGCGGATTCCCTCATTGTCTTTGCAATTGTTCTTTTAATCCACATAGTTATTATAATACTCACGATAAGAAAAAAGCCGAAGTTGCTTCTGCTCGTGATGATAAAAAAACTTCTTCTGAAGAAATGACGTCCTCCCTGCATTAACTTGCGGGGTTTTCTTTATAAAAACAAAAAACGAGAATTCCTTCTCGTTTAAATTTATTTCTCCCAAGGAAGAGATATTCCAAAATTCTTTCTCATCCAATAAAATGTTTTTTTCCGGTTTCCTTTAAAAACCAACTCTGAGACAAAATCAAAAATATTTCCGGTTCTTCCGCACCCAAAACAATGAAACATTCCCGTTTCTGAAGAAAAATGCATTGATGGATTATTTTCCCTATGTATTGGACATAATATTATTAAATCCTTTTCGTTTGTTAACGCCCCTTTCTTTCTCTTCCCTATTTTAATGCCAAGTTTTTTCAAAACATTGAGCCAATCAACTTTCTCGCATACTTTCTCGTAATATGAAGAAAAGTTTATTTTAGGCATTTTCTCCTCCTTTTTTATTTTAAAAGAACTCCTCTCACTCCTGATTTTTTAAATCAGCCAGTTTTCTAAAACCATAACGCCGAATTTCCCAAGCTTACTGGGTTTAAGTGAGAGGAAAGCTGGCTCCTTTCGGCTATTTTTGTTTGGAGTAAGTATGTTTTAAAAGAATATCTAAGTCAATTGCTGCGCTCTTCTTGGTGTTGTAATTATTGACATAATAAAGTAATTGGATTTAGAATCGAAACCAGAATCAATCTTTAAAAAAATAAATATGGAGGTGTTTTATGAATGCGGCTAAAACTGAAGAAAATGCCGTTGCTACCGCGGAAAAAGAACTGAAAGAAGGAAAACCGGAAATTCAAAAATTTTTTGCTGTAACTGTGGTGACATCTATCTTTGAAGTCACGGCTCTCGGCCCATTTCGAGCTTCTTGCATTAAGCATGCTCAAATGGAAGAGGGTCAAATTCCTCTTGGCACAGATTTATGCCGAGGCGGCATGATTGCTATTTGCGATTGTCTTTTGGGCTATATCCCGGATGCTCATGGTCCTATTTCTTCCTCAACTTCATTTGAACGGAAGATTGAGCTTGTAAACACTTTATGGTGGAAAGGAAATAGTTCTAATATCGCGGCGTTATTTACCGCCGAAGAAGAAGCCCTCGCTTGCATTCTTTATAATGATTTACAACCTTGTGATCCGCGATTCCTAGAATCGACAAAGAGAGTTTTGGATGAAATCGGAGACAACCACCCTTCTTTTTATATTTGTCATTCTCCCGGTCTTCGTCTTTCTATTTTTGATGTCCCCGCCGCCTCTTCTTGAGGCGGCTTTTTTTTATAAAAATATGTTAAAATTTAATTATTAATCATTAAAATTAATTAAACAAAAATATGAAAAAAGGATACGTGGCTGACATTCAAGAAGCTTCCAAAGGAAATTCCAATTTCCGAAAAGTTTTATATACGGGAAGCCATAGCCAGCTTGTTGTTATGAGTTTGAAACCGGGCGAAGATATCGGTGATGAAGTTCATACTCTCGACCAATTCTTCAGAATCGAAGAAGGGGAGGGCAAAGCCATTTTAGATGGCGTGGAGCATATCATTAAAGCGGAATGGGCGGTTATTGTTCCCGAAGGCACTCGCCATAACATTATTAACACCGGCGCAACCGAAATGAAGCTCTACACGATTTATTCTCCGCCCCAGCATAAAGACGGAGTTGTTTGCGCGACTAAAGAAGAAGCGATGGCGCTTGAAGAACACTTCGACGGCAAAACTACCGAGTAAGTTATTTATAAAAAAGAAAACCCCGACTTTGGTCGGGGTGAAATTCTACGGCCGTAAGGCCATGGAGTTTTATTGCTTATTAAATTGGAGATGTAAAAACTTCTTCTACCACTGCGAATTCTAGTGGTAGATACTCTTTTGTATCATAATACTTCATCGACCACTTTTTTGTTCTTCTGCAAGAACAAAAAATAAATGGTGACATTTTTTTCTCCACTTCTTCATTTTTATTTATCCAGACTATATCCGGAAAATAAATTGGAATATCAGCCAACTCATCTGGAATTTGTTCTCCAGCTCCGATAAGAATTTGGGCTAAAATTTGTCCAATCGGAAAACTTTTTTGTCGTTTTGAAATAGCCAAAGTTTCTCCATCTATTCTTTTTAGCTGCTCTTTGTCTTGCTCTACTACGCTTAGTATAAAAACAAGAGTAATGGGCTCCAAAGTCCAATTGGCATCTTTTTCCATATTCGGATAAAAAATTTCCGGTTTTACATGGATTCCTTCAAAACCTACAAGCCTATCTCTTTCTGTCAGCATCTTCTTTCTCCTTTGTCTCGCCGTAGTTTTAATGTAGGCGGATTTTATTTTTCTTTTAAAATTCCACTTTTTAAAATACTTTATCTTCCAAAACTTGTCAATTTTTTGGTTTTATAAAAAGCTCCGACTTTAGTCGGAGCTTCCTCATTATCACTAAAAGCGAATAGCCAATATCCGCTCTCTAAAATGTAGTGTAGAAGCTTTAATAAATTAAGAATTTTTCAGGAAGAAATAATAATTAACCCCCCTGTATTTTCAAAAAGCTTGCGTTAGCAAGCTTCTCTATCATCACTAACAAGCGAGCATCACAAAAACATTGTTTTAAAAGCATCGCGGAGCTGAAGCGGGCATGGTTTTCATTCTATTTTCACTGATTAGTGAAAATAGAATGAAAGAGCGTAAGCGAGCGCGAGCGGTAATTTTCCCGCTGGGAAAATTAACCGCGTCTTTTAAAACAATGTTTTTGTGATGTGAGCGACACTTTTCCACATTTGTTTGCCACCACTCTTTCTTTTTTCTGCTATACT
>JBAZJH010000001.1:0-298271 GCA_041651415.1 Minisyncoccota bacterium | reverse complement strand
TTTCTGAAGTTAAATTAGAACTTAATGAGTTTAAAGAAGAAATGACTGACTTTAAGAAAGAAACGTCAAAAAATATGGAAAATATTCTCGGAAAACTGGAAGACTTGGAAACCGAAAATATATCTGGACTTGAGCAATATAAAAGGCAGGATAAAACCTTAACTAATCACGAAACAAGAATCGCTAAACTTGAAAAGTCGCTTCATTAAGAAATCAATATTATTTCCTGAGCTTGTCGAAGGATTTAAAAAATTTATAAATTAGTCATTAGTTAGAAATTAAAAATTAGCAATTAGAAATTTTATTATTATGAATATCAAAAAACTTTTTTCCTTAATAGTCGCTTTCGGCCTTTTCATTTTTTCCTCTTCGGCTCTCGCCGAAATTGTTTCCGGGCCGCTCAATTGGGCATCTTCTCCTCCTTCTTCTTCTCCTTCTGCCGGCGGGTTTGATGATTTTTATGTTTCCGCTCCGGGAACTCCCGCTGTTATTTATCCTCCGGCTTCGAGCATTTATATTAATCCGAGTTCTGTTTTGGCGTATCCTTTAAACGGCGTTTGGACCCAGCATCCGGACGGCGCTCCCGCCAAACTGAAAGCCGTTTATCACGGACAATCGAATAGCGAACTTGCGCGAGTTCAATTTAGCGTAGACGGCGGTTCCTGGGCCGACGGTTCTATGGTGTCGGCAAGTTCCCGATTTTGGTTTGAATATGATGTCAGCGGTTTAAGCGAGGGCTGGCATGTCTGGCAAGTTCGTTCCAAATCCTATCCGGACAAAACTTCCGCCAAAATCTCTTTCTATATGGATAAAAGCGGCCCTTCCGGCTCTGTTTCTGGCGGCTATTCTTCGTCGGACGGCAAAACCAATCTTTCTGTTGACGTTGCAAGCGAACCCTATTCCGCTCCTGTCGGCATTCGCGTGAAAAGAACAAACGACAATAAAATAATCTCCGCCGTTTCTTCCCCGTCAACCGGCTGGGTTTGGACCACCACTCCCGCGTCTTCCGTTTCTTTTTCCGACCCGAATCCTTTAAACGGCAACAATAATTACGAAATAATTTTGCGCGATGTTTTGAATAATGACACCGTTCTTTCGAAAACCGTTGAAAAATCCGTTTCTTATCCGACTCCTGTTATCTCTGATATTTCCGCCAATTTTTCCGTTAAGAAAAACGGCTCTCTCATCTCTCTTCCTTCCGCTTCCGTTCCGGCTCTCGCGGAAGGAAGCCTTCCTTCTGCTCCGGAGGGCTGGCCGGTTCTCTTGAAATTTTCCGCTACCCCTTCTTCCAATTGTTCCTGTTCCGTGAACGGAGTAAACGCTTCCAAAAATTCCAACGGAACTTTTGAAGCGATTGTTTCTGCAAATAAAACTTCCTCTGTCGGCTCTGCCTCCAGCGCGACTGATATTTCCGACTACGCCATCACTTGTTCCGCAGGCGGCGCTCCCGCTTCCGCTTCTTATAAAGTTGCCGTTCTTCCCAAAGACATTAATTTGGTTTCCGCCATTTATTACGGCACCACCGAAAATCGCGGTTCAAAAATAACGGGCGATGACGCTTCCGCTTTCCGCGTTACCCTTACTCCGGGCGGAACCACTCTTTCTTTTAGTTCCGATAACGGTCTTGCTTATTTTTCTTATCCCCGCTGGCAACCCTATTCTCTCACTATTTTCACCACTTCTGCCTGGACGCCTGAAATGGAAATGAAAGTCAATCAGGTGAGCGGATTTAATTGTTCGGGCTCCGACCAGTGCTGGGCGATTTTGGCTTCAAATGGGGGAGCTTCCGTCGCCGATTCTTATCTTTCTTTGATTTCCGCAAGCGACACGGGCGGAGACGCTCTTCTTGCTGGTTTTAATCCGGTTGAAAAAATTAATCCTTCTGTTGAACCTCCTGTCGTCACCCCCGACCCTTCCGTTTTTAAAACCTCCATTCCTTCCACACTCTGCTCGGGGCAAAGCGGAACAATTTCTTGGACGGGCAGCAATCTTCCTTCCGCTTGTCTTGCTACGGTTGATAAATCAACTCCCGCGATTATTGGCTGGGCGAACGGCTCAAGCGTAGAAACGGGGGCAAACGGCGGCTCCAAAAAAATCACCGCTCCTTCCGTCTCTTCTGAAACTTCCATATATATAGGAATAACTTGTGGAACTGCTAAAGTAGACCCAGTTTTAAGTCCAAGCGCCAAATCCCTTTCCATTCTTCCTTTAACCGACCCTCGTTGCGCTTCCACTCCGGCCACTCCTTCCAAACTTAATAATTTCCAAATTATCGATTCCAAAAACGCTCCTCGTTCCGCCATTGTTACCGGCCAATCCGTTTCCGCTATCTGGAGCGGCGAGAATCTTTCTTCTTGTTCTCTTTCCGCGAGTCCAGCGGTTTCCGGTTTTGCCTCCGGCCCCTATACCGGCAAAAACGGCAACACTTCTCCTTCTTTCAAACCTTTAGCTCCGGGCTCTTCCGGCGCCGAATACGACACTTATAATTTCACCGTTTCCTGTTCCGGCCTTGATTCAAAAAATCTCACGCTCAAAACTTCCCTTAAAGTTTATCGTCATCTTTCCGTTTTCTCCGGTTCTGCCATCTCGGGTGCCGTCTTTGACGATTCCGGCAATCCTAAAAGCGGGGTAACAATATCGGCCGCCGGCAAAACCGCTTCCTCCGGCTCTTCCGGTTCTTTCTCTATAACTAACCACGGCTTGTCTAAAGGCCAAACCTTTTCGGTTTCTTCCGCCGTTCCTTCCGGATTTAAATCCGTCAAAGCCGACCGCGCCCGCGTCTCCGGTTCTGATTACAAGTTCCAGGTTTTAGGCGTTGATTGCAAAAATGTTTCCGCAGGCGAACCTTCCTGCCTTGATTGGCTTGATTCTTACGGAAACGCGGGGATGAAAGATAATGTCGCTCTTCACGACCTTGCAAGCGATAATCTTTTTGATTTCAAATTGGTTAAATCAGCTTCAATGAGTGTTGATTGCTATTTCTCTCCGGAAAGTTCTGTGAAAGTCGGCGACACTGTTTCTGTGGAATCTCTTGTTTCGGGCGGCGCTTCTCCGCTTTCTTATTCTTGGCGCACTCCCGAATCTTCCAATTGGGAATCCGACCTCTCTTCTTCTTTTTCTTATAAGCCGCTTTCAGCCGGCGCTAAAAGTTTTTTGCTTCGCGTTTTTGATTCCAATAATATCTCTTCCACTGCCGGCTGTTCTTTGGAGGTTGCCGCCGCCTCTGTTCCAACCGGAACTAAAAATCAGTGTAATGATGGCCTTGATAACGACGGCGATGGCAAAATTGATATGAATGACCCGGGCTGCTCTTCCTCCTCTGATAATGACGAAACCGACCCGTCTGCTTGTATCCCCGGCTCCTACGGTTGCTCGACTTGTTCCGCTTCTGCTACGGAAAAGTGCGGCGATGGCATTGATAATAATTGCAATGGCGCGACCGATGAAGGTTGTTCTTCTTGCGTCCCTGGCTCCTTCGGCTGTTCCACTTGCTCCGCTTCCGCTTCCGAATCTTGCGGCGACAACATTGATAACAACTGCAACGGACAAAAAGACGAAAACTGCTTGCCTAAGAATCAATGCGAGGATAAAAAAGATAACGACGGCGATGGCAAAATTGATATGAATGACCCGGGCTGCTCTTCCTCCTCTGATAATGACGAAACCGACCCGTCTGCTTGTATCCCCGGCTCCTACGGTTGCTCGACTTGTTCCGCTTCTGCTACGGAAAAGTGCGGCGATGGCATTGATAACAACTGCAATGGCGCAACCGATGAAGGTTGCGGAGTCAATAATTTCCCGCTTCCTTCCTTAAGCTTTTCTTCCGATAAAGTTTTAGTCAAAGCGAATGAATCGTTCACTCTTTCCTGGGTTGCTTATGACGCTACTGTCTGTCAAGCTTCCGGCGGTTGGAACGGTATAAAATTTGTGGAAGGAGAAGAAATCATTAATGGCATAAACGCCAACACGACTTTTGCTTTGGAATGTTTGGGCCCGGGAGGAAGCGTTTCTAATTCTGTTGTTGTCGCTTTTGATTCCGGCGTTGTTCCTCCGGTTGTCCCGCCTGGCGATGGCGATGGCGGAGACGGAGGCAATGGGGGAAACGGCGGAAACGGGGGCAATGGCGGTAACGGTGGTAATGGCGGTTCCTCTTGCGAAAACGGCGCCACCGAATCACAAAATTGTTCCGAGTGGGTTAACGGCAGTCTTTGCGCAGGCGGAACAGAATCAAGGACATGTTCTAATGGCGGCTGGAGTCCATGGAGTTCCTGCTCCGGTTACATTTGCGCCATCTCCTGCTCCGACACCGGACTTTCTAAAGTGAAAAACATCATTCTCGGCGCGCAAGTTGATATGACTAAATTCATTTCTTGCGTCGGCCAGTCCGACCTCACTTATGAAGTTTCCGGCCCGAATAATTTCTCTCATTCAGGCAGTGGCTTAATCAGCCCGCAGATTTCCGGAACTTATTCCGTTAAAGCCAAAAATTCCAGCGGTCTTTCTTCCGACGCCTCTGTTGAAGTGAAAATCAACGTCTTCACCCCCGGCGCCGAAGAAACCAACTAACACCGCCTCACTATTTTTGTCATTCCTCCGACCTTGCGTCGGAGGAATCCAGCTTTAGTTTCTGCTTGCCCCGACCATAGCGTCGGGGAGCAAGTCGGACGAGTCGAAAAACTACCTCTAAACCAAAAACAGGCGATGAAGATTTCTCTTCCTCGTCTGTTTTTTACCAAACCAATGTACTCTATTTCACTTCCAGATTTATCGGCCGAAAGGAAACAACAAGAGGGGAACTTTCGCCAGCATCGGCCGAAGCTTGGATAAAAATATACGCTTTTACCTTTAAAGGAATCTTCATTCCTCTGTTATTATAGACTATTGACTTTAATTAAAAATTATTTTATAATATCAATAATGAAAATAAACAAGATAAAAAAAGTTTATCTTCTTTATGGACCACCCGCTAGTGGTAAGACGACTATCATTTCTTTTTTAGCCAAAAAACTAAACGCGTCTCCTATCTCAATGGGAGAAATCACTAGAAGAGAAATATTAGCAAAAACTAAACTTGGTAAAAAACTAAAAATTTTTTTAGATAAAGTTATTGAATATTCTCCGAATCTTTTAAGAGAAATCTTTGATAAGGAAATTAAAAAAGCTTCATTAAATAAAAATTTTATTTTTGATGGATTTCCAAAATATCTAAGAGAAATAAAAATATTTTTAGAAATAATAAAAAATAATAAGTTTATTATAGAAGATGTCATTATTATTAATTTATCTTTAGAAGATTCGTTAAAAAGAGTAAAAAACAGAAGAATTTGCTCATCTTGTTTAAAGCAACAAAATATTTACAAAAAGAATAATAATAAATGTTTAAAATGTGGTGGTAAACTCAAAATAAGAGATGATGATAAATCATTTATAATAAAAAGAAGATATAATGACTTTCTGATTTCTCAAAATAATATAATTGAAGAATTAAAAAAGGTCGCAAAAAATATTTTTTATTTAAATAGTAATCAGAGTCCACTTAAAATAAAAAAAGATATAAACAAAATATATGAAATGCCCGAGTAGCTCAGCAGAGAGAGCGCTTACTTTCGTTAAGTAAGAGGACGATGGTTCAAGTCCATCCTCGGGCTCAAATTTATGAAAAATATTTTCTCATGGAAAGAAATAGTAGTAAGAAATCTTTCAAAAGATTGTCTTAGTTATAACAAAGATTGGAGTTCTGTTATAACTTACGCTCGTCAATTTGGAATTGGAAAATATTTTTCTTTTCAAAAAACAGAATATTCTAAAGACGATCTTAATAATATTAGTAAAATATTAAATTTATGGGTGTTTTTAGGCTTATTTTCTAATATAGAGTTTAGAAATAAAGATACTACAAAAGAATTGTTAAAATATTTTATTTTATCAATAAAAAATGATGAACCAATAAAAATTTATGGAATATTTTGTCCGTCATACAAAGAAGGAAAGGGAAAGATAGGTTATAAGGGATGTCTTGGACAAAAAACCGAATATTCAATAGGACTCATGTGTAATTTTATTAATAATTTAAATAAATTAGGCATCAAGACAGATGCTTACGCGTATTTTAGTGATCTTCTGTTAGAAAATTATGAAAAACTTATAGGTACAAATTATAAAAAAGATATTAAAAACAATTTTTTAGAATTCAAAAATAAGTTTAAAGATTTTTCAATATTAATTCATGTTAAAAAATTATCTGACATAAGAAAATTAAAATATATTTTAGGAGAAAAAGGATTCTGTTCAAAAAAAAGTAATCAGTATGGTAAATTATTTAAAATTATTCAGCAAAGAAATAGTGTTTTTTATAAAAATAAACTTGGCTGGAATGATAAAGATGTCTTAGAAAGAACAAAAATTTTATTAGACTCTTATGATGTTATAGGTAAATTGTTTAAAAAAAAGTTCCCTAACGGAATTATGTTTTGGACAGAAAGCGCTTATGAAAGAGGTATTATGTATAATACCAGCCTAAAGAAAAATATAATTCCTATAATATACCCTAAAAAATGCAAAAAAACTTAGAATCATTTTTTATAAATAAAAAATTTATTTATAAAAAAATAGAAATTAATAATGATAGTTTTAAAACTATTTTACCCCTTTTTTCAGGGGAGAGTTATCCTATTTTTGAAAATAGTCCTTTTCATATACTTGCGTATATTAAATATGATCACGACATCTTTTGGGTTAGTCAAAAAGATTTTTCCTTCATTTTAGCTATTAATTTTAATAATAATAATATTCTTTTACTTTGCCCCCTTATTTATAATTTTCAAAGTTTCTATGAAACAGTTTTACTCATCAAAAAAATAATTAATACTAAAGAAATTCAAATTCAAAGTTTAAACAATTTATGGATGGAAAAATTTAAAAATGAATTAGAAAAAATAGAAAAAAGAATAGAAGTTAGATCCCCTAGAGAAGTCGTATATGACGTTAAAAAACTTATAGATTTAAAAGGTTCAGAATTCTCTAAAATAAGAAATACTAAGAATAGACTTATAAAAAATAATATTTTGAATTTTTATGCAGTTGATAATGAAAATATTCAAGATGTTATGAATATTTTAAATATCTGGAACGAAACACAAGGAAAAAAATATCAGAAAAAAAGAAAAGATAAAGAAAAATTTATGTTGGAAACATTCAAGAACATTAACAACTCTCATGAATTTAAAAACTTTTTTTGTTTTGAAATAGGCTATATTAATAATCAAGCTGTTTCTTTATGCGTTTTTCATAAATCAATTCAAAAAGAAGGTTGGGGCATTATCTATTCAATTAAAGGTATAAACAGAACATGTGATGGAGGGTTTCGAGGTGTTTCAGACGCCACTTATTTACACTGCTTTGAAAAAGCTCATAATCTAGGCATTTCCTTCTTAAATGATGGCGAGTTAGGGACAGAAGAGGGAACGGCTAGTCATAAATTAAGATTTAAGCCAGTTATGTTCCTAAAATCATTTGATTTATTCTTATGATAAATAAAATTCTTAGTAATAAAAGCAATATTATTTTTACAGCATACGGGAGAAATGGCATTTTTATGTTTCTAAAAAATATTTCCCATTCTTTAAATGATATCATTTTAGTACCAAGTTATGTTTGTGGAGAGGAGGCACAAGCGATTTTAAATAGTGGTTTTTCTATAAAACCATATCACATTAAAATAAAAAAATTAGAGATAAATATAAATGATATAAAAAATAAGTTAAATAAGAACAAAAACATTAAGGGGATATTAATAACTCATTTTTTTGGATTTCCTCAAAATAATATAGAAAAATTAAAAATAATTGCTAAAAATAAAAATATTTTTATTATAGAAGATTGTGCTCATTGTCTAGAAAGTCGGACAGAAAATGGAAAAGAACTAGGGTCATTCGGTGACGTCTCTATATTTAGTTTAAGAAAATTTCTTTCCATACCTCATGGTGGAGTTGTGATTATAAATAATAAGCTTTTTAAAAATGTAGGAAATTTTAACAAAATGCCATCTGAGGCTATTAGTGTAGAGAAAAAGATTTATAGAAAAATTAAGAATGGAAAAATAAAACCTGGTACTACGATTTATGATATATATAAATCATTGAAAATCCAAATAAAAAAATACGGACCAAGATTGGAAAAATGGGGAGGGTATTCTCTTGGCATCTCTTCTTTTGCTGCTAATAAAATAAAAAAAACAAACTTTCAAAAATTAATTATTTATAGAAAAAATATTTATAAGAAATATGTTGCTTTCTTTAAACAATATAAATTTATAAGCATAGAACCAGTATTCTCAGAATATTACTCCTTTGTAACACCTCTATTTTTCCCAATTATATATAAAGGGAAAAATATAAAGAAAATAAGAGAAAAACTTAAGGAGAATAAAAGTGTTATTCGACCATTTTGGGAACATGATTATAAAATGATAAATAAGAAATTATTTCCCGAAGTAAAATTTCTAAAAAATAATTTAATTATACTACCTATTATAAACAACACTAAAAAAATCTTCGATATTATAAATAAAGTTTTCGAATAATTATGAAAAACATAAAAAAAGATATTTTTTTAATTTTTGGGCCTCCTGGTAGTGGTAAAACTGCTCAATCAATTTTTCTTTCTGAGCAACTAAAACTCAGTCATATCTCATGGGGATCAATTTACCGTGACAAAAAAATGAGAAATAAATATAAAAAAGAAATTAAAAAAATAGACAATGAAAAAACCTCTGTAAAAAATAGATCAAAATTAATATCTTCAATAATTGAAAATGAGATTAATAAATTAACAGCAAAATCTTCATTTAATGGACTAGTTTTGGATGGTTTTCCTAGAAGAATTCAAGAAGCCCAAGCTTTAAAAAAAATAATAAAAAACAATAATTTTTGCTTGAAGGCGGTTATAAAAATAAATCCATCATTAGAAAAAGCAATATTTAGATATAACAATAGATACGTTTGTGAAAAATGTAAAAGATATTTTATTGATTTTGTACCTTCAAAAAAAGGAATTTATTGTAGTCATGATGGAGGTGTTTTAAAGAAAATTAAAACTCCAATAGAAATAATAAAAAGAGATTTTTTTTCGTATGTTTATGAAATAGATAAAGTTATTGATTATTTAAATAGAATGAGTGAAACATATTTTAGTGTGAGTGGGGATGATGATGATATTGTTATTTTTTCTAATATCTTATTAAAAATAATAAATAAAACAAAAAGTAATTCTAAAATTTACAAAAGGAAAAGCGCATCATTGTTGGAAACAATTTACGGCACTTTTAAGCTTGTTTCTTATCAATCACAAATTGACTATAAATATCACCTTGCTCTAGTAAAAGGAAATGTAAGAAATAAGAAAGGAGTCGTCACTAGAGTCCATTCATCTTGCATAACTGGGGATATATTTGGTTCTTGTAAGTGTGATTGTGGCGAACAACTTCATGAAGCTATGACTAAAATTAATAACCTAAAAAATGGAGTTATAATTTATACTCTTCAAGAAGGGAGAGGAATAAATATAATAAATAAAATAAATGCATATAGATTGCAAAGAAAAGGTTTAGATACCGTGGAAGCAAATGAGGTTTTAGGATTTCCTGCTGAACTAAGAAATTATGATGTAATTAAAGAAATTTTAGATGATTTAGGAATAAAAAGTATAATACTGCTTACAAATAATCCTGATAAAATTAGAAAATTAACGGATTTAGGTATTATAATAGAAGATATTCAAGGTATTGAGATGAATTCAAATAAGCATAATAAAAAATATCTTTTAACAAAAAAGAAAAAAATGAATCATAAATTAAAAATTATATAATATTATTATGAAAATACTGATAGGCACTGCCAGTTCTCAAAAAATATCCATCATTGAAAAATGTCTTGAAAAGAACAAGGTAGATTTTATAATTTTGCCTTTTGAAGTCGGATCTGGAATTTCTGACCAGCCGTTGAATGAGAAAGAGACTATAAAAGGGTCAATTAATAGAGCTTTAAATGCTATAAATAAACATAATAATGACTTTAATCTTTCTTTGGGATTAGAAGCTGGTTTAGAACGAGTCAACAAAATTTATCATCTGGTCTGTGTTGTTTCTATAATAGATAAGGATAAAAATGAATATACGGGAATTAGTAAAAAGATTCCTCTTCCTGAAAAAGTGTCAAAAGAAATAGAAAATAATGGACAATTTGGTGAAGCTATCAGAAAGTTCGAAAAAAACGAGAAAACGGAATCCTCTGATATTAAAAATTTAGTTAATGAATTAATAAACAGAACGGAAAGTTTTTCGGAAGCGTTTAATATAGCTTTTATGAAATATAAAAACAGGAGTTTTTTTATTTAGTTTCTTTTGCTATTTATTGTCGATATTGTCTGATTACAAACCTCAGGCTTTTTAATCTGGGAAGATACAGTAGTCTAAATTTTTATCATTAGACATGATGGCATAACAAGATATTGACTTTTTAATTATTTACTATAATATATAACACAGAACTTGTATAATTCTTCATTTTTATGAGGTGATATTATGAATTTGTTTACTAGGAGATCATTCAATGCATTAGAAGAACAAATAAGACAAACTAAAAAAAGACTGAGTGTTGTTCGAGGATTGAAAGCCGAATCATTTAGTGGGCAGGATGGATATGATGATGAAGGATCAAAAATGTTCGGAGTCGAGGAGAAAAACCTTATTAGTAGAGTAAGGGAATTGGAAAGCATAAAATTCCAATCCTCAATAATTGAGGTGGAAGAACAATCAGAAAAAATCAAGATTGGCAACATTGTTCGTCTTCTGCATTCTACTGGGTCAGTTGAATTGCATAATATTGAAGGTTATGTATTTGGGGGAAAAAATTGGGATATTTCTTCAGGAAGTCCGTTAGGATCAGTTCTGATTGGAAAAAAGGAAGGAGAAAAAGTTATGTTTAAAGTGGGTGGTGAAGATAGGTGGGCCATTATATTAAAAATATATCCCCCATCAGAATTCAATTCTCTTTTAGAAGAATTTGAATATGATCAAGAGCATAATATGAAATAATGTAAGCCAGCAAGAACATATTTTTCTTGCTGGCTTTTTTCTTGTAAAAAAACAGGCGATGAAGATAAATCTTCATCGCCTGTTTGTCATTCCCTCCGTCATCTATCTATTCCAATATTCTCATTTATCTCGCCTAATTCTCATAGGCGGAAAAATTCAAGAATAATTTTTCCTCAAACTTTTTTAATGTTGTATAATTAAACAAATGACCGGTTTTTATCTTTTTTTATTTCTGATTTCTTGTTCGCTTCTTATTTTTGCGGGCAACCTGCTTGTTAAATCTCTCTCTCGCATTTCCGAATTTCTCGGCTGGAAGGAATTCACTGTTTCTTTTTTCTTGATGTCTCTTGCCACCGCCTCGCCGGAACTTTTTGTTGGCGGAAGTTCCGCTTTCCGCGAAGCTTCTGAGCTTTCTTTAGGCAATATCATCGGCCAGAATATTATTCATTTCACTCTGGCTACCGCCATTTGCGTTTTTCTGCGAGGCGGATTTTCCATCCGTTCCAAAACCACTCGCCTTACCGCTTGGTTTGCCGGCTTTATGGCTATTCTTCCGCTCCTTTTGATTATTGACGGCGGCCTTTCCCGCGTTGATGGTTTTCTTCTCATCTTTTCCTTTTTTGCCTATATTTTTTGGCTGATGGAAAGAAAAGAGCGTTTTGAAAAAAAATTTGTCCGTTACTTCAACGGCAAGAAAAAACATTCTCTTTCCGAAAAAATCTCCATTTTTTTCAAAGATTTCGGCTCTTTTTTTATGGCCGCCGCTTTGCTTGTTATTTCTTCGCAAGGCATAGTGGCTTCTTCTGTTTTTTTTGCCGACCTGATAAATATGCCTCTTGTCGTTATTGGCGCGCTCATAGTGAGTCTTGGCACCGCTCTTCCAGAAATTTATTTTTCCGCTCTCGCCGCCGAGAAAGGAAAAGGGGATTTGATGGCCGGCAATCTCTTCGGTTCCACTGTTGTTTCCACTAGTTTGGTCTTGGGTTTGGTTGCGGTGATTTCTCCGATTTCCGGCATCGCCACGCCCTCTTATTTAACCAGTCGTCTCTTTCTTTTTTTATCTGTCGCTCTTTTCATTTATTTTATGGCGACCGGTCGAAAAATTTCTATCAAAGAAGCTTCTATTCTTCTCTTGGTTTATATTGTTTATGTTCTTTTCGAAATATCTCTTGCCGGCTTTCCGGTTCTTTCTTGGTTTTTCGCGAAGTTTTAACCTTGTTTTTATTTCGTCTTCCTCTTGATTTTTTATTGTATTCTTTCTATATTTTTAGAGGCATAACCGTTTTAGTTCTAGGCTTTTTGTCTGCTTCCTTTTTTCTCCGTAACGGACAAAGCCGAACAACTTGCGCCTCTTTTTTCCTATCCGGAAAGAGGGGCGCTTTTTTTCCGCTCTCCCCTTGCTTTTTAAAATTGTTTCCTTTATAATTACTTTAGAACCAAACCAAAATCCGTTTCAACACCATATTTGCGCCCCCACTTTCCTAAACTCAAGGGGCGCTTTTTTTATCCCCCTATAATAAACTATTCCAATATTCTCAAGAATTTGAGAATAGATTTTCCTTTCTCTGTTAGTTTGTGCCGAACGTTGTTCCCTTCGTATCTTTTTATTATTAATCCGGCAATCGTTAATCTTTTTATATGTTCCGAAGCGGTCTTGAAATTTATTTTCAATTTATCTGCTATTTCAAAAACAGACAATTCCGGTGTGCTTTCCAAAAGAAACATTATTTCAATTCTGCGATGATTGGCAAAACCCTTGGCGATTCTTTCTAATTTATTAAAATTTATTTTTTTAGTTTCCATTTCTAAATTATATCTCTTTTTTTATTAAATCTCCGTAGAAACATTGCGCGTTAGCGCAAGGTTTCTACGGCTAAGATTTAATAAAACCCCGACTTTCTGCGGGGTGAAACTCAAGATTGAGTTTCGTTTAAATCTCCGCTTCAAACCCCGCGCACTGGCTTTAGGGATTTGAAGCGATAAAAATTTAGTAAACAACCACCGGCCTTAGGGCCGGTGGCTTTGGGTTTGCCGGCTTAAGCCGGCAGGACAGCTTTGGTGATTAATGTAAAAGTTTGTCGAAAAGAGATGGTTGGTCGACTTGGTTGTGATGATATTGATGCCTGACATACCGACGGATGATGTATTCGTCAATGCCGATAGTGGAGACAAAATATCCTCTAGCCCAAAGAGACTGCTTTTCGTACAGCCCATGGGCTTTTTTTATTTTCTTTTTTATCCAGGCTGACGATTTTCCTTTCATAATTTGCATGATATACGATACTGAGTCTTTCGGGGTGGATAAAAGACAAAGGTGCAGATGATCGTCTTGAATGTTCAACTCGATTATCTCCCAATGTTTCCATTTGGCGATTACTTCCAGTATTCTTCTTAACTCGTCTTTTACCTTGCTTGAAGCTAACACTTTTCCTCGATATTTGGGTGTAAAAACCAGATGGTATTTCAAATCGTAAAAACAATGTGATAAGGTACGAATGGTACGCTTGTGGCAATTCATAGGCGTATGATTGTTACTAAAGCCGTCCTGCCGGACGGCTTTAGTATACGGCTTCGCCTTCAAACGTACACCCCAGCTAAAGCTGGGGGTTTTTGGGACTAATAAAACCCCGCCCTGGGCGGGGTGAAACTTTAAGATTCTACAGCCATAAGGCCGTGGAGTTTCATTCATTCTCAAATTCTCAAGAATTCAAGAATAGATATTTTAAATAAATTATTGCTCTTTTTGTTTTTTTCTGTATTATTAAAACCAGTATATTTTTAACTTAAGTACGAACATCAAACCAAAAAAAGGAGGGCGCGAAAATGAAAAAACGCTTCTCTTTAAAAACCTCTTTTATTTTAATCTCCATCTCCGCCTTTATTTTTTGTTTTGAGGGTTGTCTCACAACTGATAGCGGAGGACTTTTTTCTTCACCCGAACCTCGAGTGACGGGTGGTGGAATCTCTGCTCCGGCTTCCGAAAGGCAACTGGCTGCTCCGACTTATTCCTATGATGGACCGAAAATTAGAATTGCGGTCCAGACTTTTGAGAATAAAACAGGGCAGGTTATGACTGCCGGTGTTCATGGCGGGCAATATGTCGTTGAAACTGACCCGATTGGACGCGGTATGGCCGACCAATTAGTCACTGCTCTCATGCAGACCGGAATTTTTTCTGTTATCGAACGCCAGCAAATTGCCGACGTTCAAGCGGAAAAACAGCTGACCGGACAAGGAGAAGAAACTGCTCTTGCTAAACCTGACTACTTTGTTTATGGTTCCGTGACTGAATTTAAAAAGAGCCAAAGCAGCGCTTCTTCCGGTATGGGACTAGGCGGGGGATTTATGTCCGGGTCTGCCGGTGGCGGGTTTAATATTCTTGCGAATGCCTTCGCTGCTGCTATTACAAGCAGCCAAGACCATGTTGCTATTGATGTTCGAGTGGTTGATGCTCGCACCGGTGAAGTTGTCGGCGCCGCTTCGGTCGATGGAAAAGCCAAAGACTTGAGCGCTGCTCTCGGTGGCGTTTTTGGGAATACTCTTCTCGGTGTTTCCGGAGAATATCGTACTCCTGAAGCCAAAGCCGTTCGCGCTTGTATTATTAAGGCGGTCAATTGGCTTGGTAGCGAACTTATAAATCGTGAGAATGCCAAACAACGCGCGTCGGTTGTTTCCACTAATTAATCTTTGTTATTTATAGGCCTCGGTTTATACACGAGGCCTATTATTTTTCCATTGCTTTTTCCTTTTTTTTGCCTTATATTTCCTTAAGTATCGTTAAATAAAATTAATTAAGGAGAAAAATTATGAATGACCATAAAGAAAAAACGCTGGTCTTATTAAAACCGGACGCGGTTAAAAGAGGGATTACAGGCGAGATAATTTCTCGTTTTGAAAAAGCCGGCCTGAAAATTATTGGCATGAAAATGATTTGGGTTGATGATGAACTCGTTAAAAAACACTATCCTTCCGATCGCGAAGAATTCCTTATCGGCATGGGTAGAAAAACTTTGGAAACTTATACTAAATATGGCAAAGACCCAAACGAAGGACTTGGCACTATGGATCCGAAAGAAATCGGACTTATGGTTAATAAATGGAACGTTGATTTCCTTTCTTCTGGTCCTGTTTTAGCTATTGTTCTGGAAGGCTATCACGCCATTGATAATGTTCGCCGTCTGGCCGGTTTCACTATTCCTTCTGCCGCTGTTCCGGGAACAATCAGAGGCGATTACGCGCATGATTCAAATGATATCGCAAACGGCGCAAGGCGTTCCGTCAGAAATATAGTTCACGCTTCCGGCAACCCCGAAGAAGCCAAATATGAAATCGAGCTATGGTTTCACGAAGATGAGCTTTACGATTACCGCCGCGCTGACGAATCCGCCATGTTTGAATAAGTTCTTTTTTAGTTATTCAGAAAAATAACCTGCGAGCGCAAGAAAACTCGCGGGTTTTTGTTTTTTATGATATAATACTTTCAAAAAATGAACCAAAATAAATTTTTATTTTTATTTTTTCTTTTTTTTCTTCTTTTTTCTCCTGGAATTGTCTTTGCGGACGTGATTATATTTCCCGCGCTTCTTCCGACTTATTTTCTTCTCTCTATTCCTTTATTAATAATTCCTCTCTCCTTTCTTTTTCTATTTTTAGTTTCTCTTATTGAGACGGTTGTTTTTATTAAATGGATTTTTCATCGTTGTCAGACTTCTCCAAATTTTCTGAAATCTCTTCTATTTATAATTCTTGCTAACATTGCTTCTTCTATTGCTGGAATTATTATCACTTTCATTTTTTATTTAGGTTTTGATTTCTTTTTGGATATTTCGGGATTTTTTTCTCCCGATATGCATTTTTTTGCCGATTCCTCCTCTCGTCTCTTAGCGCAAATAACCTCATCTATTCCCATAAATAATCCTCTTGGCCCCTCTTCTTCATCTTCTTTTTCATTTTCTTTATTAAGAGATGTTTCTTATGTTATTATTGCAGCCTTTTCGGGAATTTCTTCCTTTTTTATGTTTTTTATACCTATAAAAAATTTTAATTTCATGTCTTTTTTCGGAAGGGGTAAAAATTTAATCGCTTCTCTTATTTCTTTATTTTTTCTTCTTTTTTTCTCTCTTGCTTCTTTCCCTCTTGTTGGTTTGCTTTTAATCGCCGGTCCGGCTTGGTTTTTTTCTTCTCTAATAGAAATGCCTTTTTTTTCAAAACTTGCTCAAAAATATCTTTTTGGGCTTTCCACTAAAGAAAATTTTTCTCTCTCTCTTCTTATGAATTCTGCCAGTTATATCTTATTTATTTTCCTTTACACCCCTTTTTTAATTTCTATAATAACGCTTCTTTCTAGAAACTTTTCAATTTAAAATTCGTTTTAATTATCATTGACCAAAAAAAAATATTCAGCGAAAGAAACTTTTCGCAATCTAAAAATAGCTTTAGGCCCGTGGAAAAAAGAAATTTTATGGGGCCTTTTTATCTTTCTGCTCTCTTCGCTTATCTCAAGCTTTGTTCCTTTTATTTATGGCACCGCTACTGATGCTATCTTCTCCAGTTCCGACTTTAAAAAAGCCGTCCTTCTTGTTTCTCTCTGGGCTTTTCTTTCTTTAATAAGAACCGGCTTGATGTATCTAGGCGGCCTTCTTCGCAGTCGGGTTCTTATAAAAAGCTCTGATTTTAATGTTCTTGCTCTTTATTCTCATGCCACTTCTCTTCCGATGTCTTTCCATAAGAATAAAAAAATGGGTTCTTTGTCCCGCCGGATTAGCGACGGCATTTTTCGCGGTTTGGAAAACTTTGTCAATACTATTCTCTTCACTTTTTTCCCCAATCTTTTTCTTTTTATTTCCGCCTCTGTTATTTTGGCTTTTGTTGAGTGGAAGCTTGCTCTCGTTCTTTTTTCTTCTTGTTTAATCTATATTCTTATCGTCGTCTTTTTTACAAGGTCCATCGCTTTAATGAGAGAAAAAGCGCATAGAGCTTATGAAAAAGCTTATGGCTTTTGTTTTGATTCTCTTTCTAATATCCACAATATCAAAATAACCGGCAACGAAAAATATGAAGAAAAAAGATTAAAAAAGGAATTTGATAAAGCGGAAAGAAAAGATTTGGACTTGCAGAGAATTTGGGAAAATCTTTCCGCTTGGCAGGGCGCTGTTTCCGACTTCGCTTTTGTGGCGGTTTTTGCCTTCGGTGTTTTCCTTCTTTCAAAAGGTGAGCTTTCCACCGGAAAGCTTATTATGTTTATCGGCTACACCAATCTTCTTTTGTCTCCTTTGTCGGGTTTAACCGGCCAATATCGTGTTTTTCGGGAAACCGGCGTTTTTCTTAATCGGGCGATGGACTTATTGAAAGAAAAATCGGAGAATCTTTCCGTTGGCGAAGATATTGTTGTTTCAGGCAATGTTGAATTCAAAAACGTTGTCTTTTCTTACGAGGGCAACAAAAAACCTGTTCTTAATAAAATAAATTTTAAAATAAATTCCGGCGAAGTCATTGCTTTAGTCGGCAAAAGCGGCGTCGGTAAAACCACTATTATTGACCTTATCGGCGGCTATTATTTTCCGGACAGCGGAGAAGTTTTAATTGAAGGCAAAAACACAAAAAAATTGAAACTTAATTCTCTTCGCTCAAAAATCGCTGTGGTTCCCCAGGAAGTTTCTCTTTTTAATGATGATATTTTGCAGAATATCAGATATGCCAATCCTGTCGCCTCCGAAAAAGAAGTGATGACTGCCGCAAAAACTTCCAACGCCGACGAATTTATCAGCAAGTTCCCTAAAAAATACAAGCAGAAAGTGGGGGAGCGCGGCATTAAGCTTTCCACCGGCCAAAAGCAAAGAGTGGCTATCGCAAGAGCCATTCTCCGCGACCCGAAAATTCTTATTTTGGACGAAGCCACTTCCGCTCTTGATTCCGAATCCGAACGCTTGGTTCAAGAAGCCCTTTCGCATCTTATAAAAAACAGAACCACTTTTGTTATTGCTCACCGTCTTTCCACTATTCAAAACGCCGACAAAATCATTGTTCTTGAAGAAGGAAAAATCGCCGAAATGGGACGCCATGAAGAGCTGATGAAAAATTCTTCCGGCATTTATCGCAACTTCTGGGAACTCCAATCCGCCAGAAAAAGCGTCTAATTAAATTTTTAAAACCTGCACTTTTGCCAAAAAAATAGTAGAATAACGGGTAATGAATATCCTTGTTGATGTCCGTCTCTTAGGCCGTGAATCCATGTCCGGAGTGGGGGAATATGCTTCTTTACTGACGACCGAACTTATCAAAAGCGCTCCCGAACACAGCTTCAAACTTTTTTACAATGGCTGGCGCAAAAATCCTCCTCCTTTTTTATGGACCGAAAGAAAAAACGTGGAAATTATTGATTGGAATCTGCCGAATAAATTTTTTAATCTTTCTTCCAAACTTTTTAATCGGCCTAATCTTGAAAAAATTGCCCGCCCTGACATTGTTTTCAGTCCGCATCTTCAATCGCTTTCTCTAAAAAACACTCCTCGTGTCCTCACTATTCATGACCTTTCTTTTCTTCACTATCCTTCTTTTTTTACAAAAAGCCAGCGTTTTTGGCATTTCCTGCAGAATTGCCGCATTCAGGCGGAAAAAGCCTCTCATATTATCACCGATGCCGAATTTACCAAAAGCGATATAATCGATTTTTTCAAAATTCCGCCGGAAAAAATATCCGTTGTTTGCCCGGGGGTTAATCCCGATTTTCGCGTTATCTCCGAAGAAAAAGATAAAGATAATTTGGGAAAATTTAAAAAAAAGCACGGGCTTCTTAACCCTTATCTTCTTTTTCTCGGTTCCTTTGAGCCGCGCAAAAATTTATTGGCTGTCATTTCCGCTTTCAACGAAATAAAAAAAGAAAAAGACTTTTCCTCTCTTGAGCTTGTTCTTGCCGGTTCTAAAGAATGGCTCTTTGGCGAAGCAAAAAAAGAAATTTTTTCTTCTCCTTTCCGCAATTTTATAAAAATAAAAAACGACATCGTTCCGTCCGAACGGGTTTTCTTGTATAATGAAGCTAAGGCCTTCCTCTACCCCAGTTTTTTTGAAGGCTTTGGTTTTCCGCCTCTTGAAGCGGAGAGTTGCGGCATTCCGGTTATTGCCGGAAACCGCTCTTCTTTGCCGGAAATTCTTGGTGATTCCGCCATTCTCATTGACCCTTGGAAATTTTCCGAACTTGTTTCCGCTGTGAAAAAAATTATGCTTGAAAAAGATTTAAGCGCGGAACTTTCAAGAAGAGGATTGGAAAATGTCAAAAAATTCAGCTGGCCTTCTTCCGCTTCTAAAATTTTAAAAATTTTATCTTCTCAAATTTAAATTCGTGCGCGCTCCTAAAAAAAATATCTATAAAAAACTGGGCGACATTCGCCCCCTGGAAAGCCCTCCGGAAGATTTTCCCTTTTTCCCCGGCGCTAATTTCAAAACTATTCCGGTTAAAACCGAATCCTCTGTTAAAAATGTGGAAATTGAAACCGTTTCTTTTTCTCCTCTTGAAATAAAACAGGTTTCTTTTAACAACCCCGTTTCAAAACTGGATTCCAAAATAAAAATTGATTCCCGCCGGAAAAGATTTTTCCTTCCTTTTATAATCGGCGCCATTCTTTCTTCTTTAGCTTTTTATTCTTTTCTTGTTCTTAATTTTAAAGAAGATGCTATTTCTTCTTCTAAATCCATCGCGGAAAAATTTATCGAAACTGCCGGCTATTTCAAGAATTTTGACTTTAAATCCGGCAATAAATCTCTTTTTTCCGCCAAGTCGGAAATTAAAGAATTAAGATTTCAGGCGGAAAATCTGGGCTTGGCTCAAATCGCCGGCCTTCTCGGCGGTTTCTTCGACAGCTTTAAAAAGGCTTCCGATTCTCTTTCCGGTCTTGAAAACACGGCTTCTTTAGCCTTGGAAACCGGCGAGAATCTCGATGTTTTGAAAAGCGACGGGCTTTCCTGGTTCTTGAATGGCGAAGGCGATAAGCTTCTTCCTTTATTGAAAGAAGTTGAAAGCGATTCCCGCCTTATTATGAAGGAAGGCGATAATCTTTCTTCCGCCCTTTCCTTGGTTAGTCAGGATTCAGAATCTATCGGCTCTTTTCTTTCTTTCCGCAACGATTTGGACGGTTTGAATGATTTTCTTTCCTCTCTTATTTCTTTTATTGATTATCCGCTGGAACGCCACTGGCTTATTGTTTTTCAGAATCCTTCCGAGCTTCGCCCCGCAGGCGGTTTTATCGGGAGCTATGCCGACCTGTCCGTAAGCCGCGGCGCTGTTAAAGAGTTAAAAGTTTCCGACATTTACGACCCGGACGGCCAGCTTGATTTGAATATAGTTCCTCCCGCGCCTCTCCAGACGATTGTTTCAAGATGGACCGCCCGTGATTCCAACTGGTTCTTTGATTTTAAAAAATCCGCCGAGAAAATAACTTTTCTTTTGAATTCTTCTAAAATCTATTCCGAAAAAGGAATAACTTTTGACGGAGTTCTTGCTGTAAACACCGACGTCTTTGAAAGTATTCTGGAAGCTGTCGGGCCGGTTGAACTCCCCGAATACGATCTCACTCTTTCCAAAGATAATTTTTTGGAAGAAATCCAATATGAAATAGAAGTGAAAAGAACAAAAGACAAAGGCCAGCCGAAAACCGTCATTAAAGACGCTACTCCCATTATTCTCTCTAAAATCAATGAACTTCCTCTTGAAAAGAAAAACGCTTTGATTGAAAAAATAATTTATCATTTCGGCCAAAAAGATTTGATGCTTTATTCTTCCGATAAAAATCTTCAGGCCTTTTTTGAAAAAAAGAAAGTCGCCGGCCGCGTCTTTGAAACTTCTCCGGCTTTTCAGGGAAATTATCTCGCAGTTGTCGCCGCTAATATTGCCGGCGGCAAAACCGACGCTTTTTTAAACCAAGACATTTATCTCAAAACCGAAATAAACACCGAAGGCAGAATAACCAATTTTCTTTCCATCGAACGTTCGCATAACGGACGCGACGCCAAATACGATTGGTACACGACCAAAAATCAAAGCTTTATTCGCGTTCTTGCTCCTTCGGGCTCCAAACTTCTCAATTTAACCGGCGCGACAAATAAAAAAATTTATCCGCCGCTTGATTATGAAAAAGAAGAATTTCAAAAAGATGAAGATATCGTTCTTTTGGAAAAAGGAGAAGAAGCGGGAAAATCGGTTTTCTCCGCTTGGCTCACTACTTTGGCCGGCCAAACCAAAACTCTCCGTTTTGAATATGAAAATGAGAAAAAAATGATTGTGTCCGAAGGCCAAAAATTCTCTTTTGTTTTTGACAGGCAGTCCGGAGTAAAAGGGGGAGTGAAATTTGACATAGAAGCTCCGCCCGGTTTCAAATGGGCCGAAGCGGATAATTTTCTTTTCACTTTTGAGAATCCTGCTCCCGAAAAAAGAATTGAATTTGTCCTCACTCTAAAAAGCGTTTAGTTTTTCCAAAAAATTTAAAAAATGAAATTAAAAAAGCCAGCGAATTCGCTGGCTTTGCTTGAACTTGGAAGGAAAAAAAGGAGGTTTAAGAACCTTGAATACTGCAAAGTATCTGATGAAGAAGGCATTCCGGAATTTCTCCCGTTTTTTTTGGAAGGGCGCTGACGATTTTCCACCCCCTTCGAATTCCAATTACCGCTTGCTTTTCGGTCTCTGGGAAGTCCATTTTAATACTTCTCCAGAATATTGAGTATGTAATTTTCTTATACTCTTCCAGCAAATTAATTTCTTTACTGGACTCGTCATCCTCTGCCTTTTCCCCAAGCATTTCCTTTCTTAACTCTGCGGTCATCACACCGATAACCGTCTCTTTGTGTTTCTGGCAGAGCTTTTTATAAAAAGTAAAAAGCTTTTTGCAAGGAACACTTATTTCTTCGGCGATTACTTCTTCGCCCACATTTCCGGCGTCCAATTCTACGCCAGTCGCTTCCATTTCCTCCGCCGTTATTTTCTCCAACTCCTCTTGTAACCACTTCACAAAACTCAACATACTCTTTCTCCTTTTTTGCGGATTTTTCCGCGTTTCTGAACTTCAAAATACTAAGCGAAATTATAATCTCTTATTTATTTTTGTCAATAGGCAAAATAGCATTTTTCTGTTATGGTCTAAATAATGGAAAACATCCGCAATTTTTGCATCATCGCCCATATCGACCACGGCAAATCCACTTTGGCTGACCGCCTGCTTGATTTGACTGGCGCAGTGGAAAAAAGAAAAATGAAAGCTCAATATCTTGACCAGCTTGACCTTGAACGGGAGCGGGGGATAACCATCAAAATGGCTCCGATTCGCATGGAATATAAAGGTTATATTTTGAATCTGATTGACACTCCCGGTCACTCCGATTTTTCTTATGAAGTTTCCCGCGCCCTTGCCGCGGTTGAAGGAGCGATTCTCTTGGTTGACGGAACTCAAGGCATTCAAGCGCAAACCTTGGCTAATTTTCATTCTGCCCGCCGCGCCGGCTTAAAAATCATCGGCGTTTTGAATAAAGTTGATATGGACCCGCCTCATCTTGAAGAAATTGCCGCAAAAACCGCGAAACTTATTGGTTGCCCTAAAGAAGAAATTCTCCGTGTTTCCGCTAAAACCGGACTTGGCGTAGAAAATGTCATTCAAGCCGTTATTGAAAAAATTCCTCCTCCGCAGTCGGAGAAAAATTCCACTTTCAGCGCTCTTATTTTTGATTCCGTTTATGACGACCATAAAGGCGATATTGCTCACATTCGCGTTTTTGACGGTTCCTTGAAATCCGGCGACGAAGTTTTTCTTTCCGCCGCCAAGACGTTTTTTAAAGTCAAAGAAGTCGGCTTCTTTCATCCGGAAATTAGAAAATCGGAAAAAATTTCCGCCGGCGAAATCGGTTTTGTCGCTACTGGTTTGAAAGACCCGGAAAAAATTAAAATCGGCGACACTATTTTGGGAAATAAATCCGGTCGCCCTCTTTCTGGCTATAAAGAACCGACTCCGGTTGTTTTTGTTTCTTTTTATCCGAGCGAAGAAAGCGATTACGATGAATTGAAGCAGGCCTTGAGCCGTCTCAAAATGAATGATTCCTCGCTCACTTTTGAAGCTGACCGGAGCGAAGTTTTGGGTCGCGGATTCAAATGCGGTTTTTTGGGACGCCTCCATTTTGAAATTGTTTTTGAAAGGTTAAAAAGAGAATTCGGGCTTTCGCTCGTTAATAGCTTTCCTTCTGTCGCTTACATTATTAAGAAAGGCGGGAAGGAAACAACTATTTTTAATCCGAAAGATTTTCCCGATGATTTTGACGAAGTGTATGAGCCTTTGGTTAATCTCGAAATAATTTCTCCCAATATTTTTTTAAACGGCCTGATGCAACTCAATAGAATTTTTCATATGAAAGAAACCACGACGGAAAATTTTGACGAAGAACATGCTATTTTCAAAGCCAAAATGCCTCTTGCCGACCTCATTCGCGATTTTGACGACAAATTAAAATCTGTTTCGGAAGGCTACGCTTCTTTCAGTTATGAATTTGCCGGCTACGAAAAAGGCGCGGTGGAAAAATTGGAAATTTTGGTTGCGGGCGAAGTTGTTTCCGGTTTGACTCGCGTGGTGGCAAAAGACGAAGTTGATTACGAGGCGAGAAAAATGGCCGAAAAACTGAAAGACCTTCTTCCGCGCCAGCAGTTTGCTCAAGCCATTCAAGGAAAAGCTCACGGCCAGATTATCGCCCGTGAAACCATTCCCGCTTTGAAAAAAGATGTTACCGGCTATTTGTATGGCGGCGACCGCACCCGCAAAATGAAACTTTGGAAAAAACAGCAGCGCGGCAAGAAACGCTTGAAAGCCGCCGGCCGCGTGGACATCAAACCCGAAATCTTCAAAGAACTTTTAAAAAAATAATTATTTGTCAATTTCAATCTATTCTCAAATTCCTGCCTACCGGCAGGCAGGCTTGAGAATTTAAGAATAGATTTTGTTTCTTTTCTTTCGCTCTCTGTTATAATTTTCTTATGAAAATCGGCGCCCATATTTCTGTCGCTGGCGGGTTTTATAGGGGAGTGGAAAACGCGCAAAAAATCGGCGCGGACTGCTTTCAAATTTTTGGCGCCTCACCGCGAAAGTGGCAGGCCAAAATTCCTTCTTCCGCTGAAATAGAAAAATATGAAAGAGCTTTAAAAGAATCCGGCCTCGGTCCGGTTTTTCTTCATTCCGCTTATCTTGTTAATCTGGCTTCTCCTATTCCCGATTTAAGAAAAAAATCTGTTGCCAGCTTATCCGCCCATCTTAAAATTACGGAAGCGCTCGGCGCTTTCGGTTTGGTTTTCCACGTCGGCTCTTCCCAAAAAATGGCGAAAGAAAAAGGGATTGATTTTATTGTCTCCGGCATCAAGGAAGTTCTGAAAAACGTCAAAGGAAAATCAAAATTGATTTTGGAAAATGATGCCGGCGGCGGCGGTAAAGTCGGCGGTTTGGAAGAAATTTCTGCCATTATCAAAAAAGTCAAATCTGCCCGAGTTCAAGTTTGTTTTGACACCGCGCACGCTTTTGAATCGGGGATGATTAAAGAATATTCTCCGGTCGAAATAAAAACTTTTTTCAGCGTTTGGGACAAAAAAATCGGCCTGGAAAAAATTGCCTTGATTCACGCCAATGATTCCAAAACCGCCGCGGACTCCCATCACGACCGCCATGAGAACATCGGTGAAGGAAAAATCGGCTTATCCGGCTTCAAAAATCTTGCGCAAGTGTCTCACTTCAGAAACATTCCCTGGATTTTGGAAGTGCCCGGTTTTGATAATCTTGGTCCCGATAAAAAAAATATTGGTATCTTAAGAGAAATAACAAAATAATTTTTATTATTTTTTCCAGTCATTTCTGTAAGATCTCTTTTTATTGAATTTAAGATAGATGCAAAACTCTTTTCTTGTCTGTCATTCCCGCGAAGGCGGGAATCCAGAAAGTTATTTATGAAATCTTATTACGTCTACATTTTAGCCAGTAAAAGAAATGGTACCTTGTATGTTGGCGTTACCTCTGATCTTTTAAGAAGGATTGGAGAGCATAAAAATAAACTAGTTGAAGGATTCACTAAAAAATACGGAGTTGATAAGCTTGTTTATTATGAAGAAACTGTTAATGCTTACGATGCAATAAAAAGAGAAAAAAAATTTGAAAGCATGGAAAAGAAATTGGAAATTGGGGCTTATTGAAAAAGAGAACCCAAAATGGGAGGATTTATATTATAAATTTATCAATTAACCTAGATTCCAGCCATACCTACCGGCAGGCAGGCTTTCGCTGGAATGACAGGCGGAATAAAAACACCTATTTAAAGTCGTAAAAATGACATAATTACCATGCCCGAACTTCCGGAAGTAGAAACAATAAAAAAGGATTTAGAAAAAATCATCTTAGGAAAAAGGATAAAAAAAGTGGAAGTCAGAAAGAAAAAAATCGTGCGCGGAAATGCTTCTGAATTTATCAAAAAAATGGAAGGGCGAAAATTTATCAAAATTTCCCGCGCCGGAAAACTTTTAATTTTTTATCTCTCAAACGGCCTTTTTTTGCTTACTCACTTAAAAATGACCGGCCAGCTTATTTATAAGAAAAAAGAAAAGATAACTGCCGGCGGACACAAAATTTCCGATAGCGACTTAAAAGATTTGCCGAATAAGTATTCGCACATCATTTTTTCTTTTTCCGATAATAGCCGGCTTTTCTTTAACGATATGCGCCAATTCGGTTATATGAAACTGGTTAATGAGAAAGAAAAAATGGCAGTGGAAGAAAAATACGGGCTTGACCCGCTTTCTCCCGCTTTTACAAAAAAATCTTTTTTAAAATTATTGGAAAATAAAAAAGGAAAAATAAAAGCGGTTTTGATGAATCAAGGTCTTATCGCGGGAATCGGCAATATTTACGCGGATGAAATTTGTTTTGAAGCGAAGGTCCGGCCGGATAGAAAGTTGGAAAGTTTGACAAAAAAAGAAAAAGAAAAAATATTTTTGCTATGCCAATCGATTTTGAAAAAAGCGATTAAACACAAGGGGACTACTTTTCGCGATTTTAGAAATAGCGACGGCCATCCCGGAGGTTTTGCTAAATTTCTTAAGGTTTATCAAAAAGAAAAAAAATTGTGCCCGCGTTGCCGCAAATCAAAAATAGAAAAAATGAAGGTCGGCGGGCGTGGAACAAGATTTTGCCCGAACTGCCAAAAATGAAACTCCACGACCATAGGGCTGCGGGGCTTCATTTTTAATAAAACCCCGCCTTTGGCGGGGTGAAACTTGAAGATACCACGGCTGTAAGGCCGTGGAGTTTCATTTCAATATTAAAAATTAAAAGGCCCGAGACTTTTTGTCTCGGGCCGGGTAGGAGAGTTCCTACGCACTTGGGGTGTTTACCTTAGCGTGTGCTTTGGAAAGTCTCCACTGCGTCGCTGATTCTGGGGGCCGTCGTGACTGAAAAAAACTGAGCCATCGTTTCCGGGCGACCGCGTGGACATCCACAGGTCGCCGTCTTTTGGGTAAACATGATAATTTCTCCCTCCGCTGGCTTGCTAGCCAAGCGAAGTGCGGCCGAAACCGCTTCCCATTTTCCGCCCAAACGGCTTCCATAAGTCGTTTGAGTTTTACTCTTTCTTCAACCGGTTTGAAGTACTGCTTTTATAATATCAAATCGATTTATTTTTTGTCAATATTAAAAATTAAAAGGCCCGAGACTTTTTGCCTCGGGCCGGGTAGAAGACATCTCCCCCCTATGCACTAAGCGCGTGCTCTTTAGAGAGTAGTCTCCACCGCGTCGCTGTCGCAGAACCGAACTGTAGACACTGTAGACTCAAAACCGAAACCGAATTCCTGTGGTTGACCGCGGGAACCCGCGACCATTTTGTCTTTCAACATGATATTTCTCCTTTTGCCGGTTTGTTGATAACCAAGCAAAGTGCGGTCGAACCGCTTCCCATTTTCCGCCCAAACGGCTTCCATAAGTCGTTTGAGTTTTACTCTTCCTTCAGTTCTTCTATAACCGGTTTGAAGTACTGATTTCAATATTATCAAACCTCTTTTTTATTTTCAACCCCCTCTTTTTTGTTGATAACTTTTTCCTTTTCTTTTATACTTATCTCGCCTTTTATAATTCACTTATTTAAAATGTCAGAAAATAATAAAGAACAAAATAACATTTATATTATCGCAAGTTCCATTATTGTCGCCGGCCTTCTTATCGCGGGAGCTGTTGTTTATGACTCCAGTCCTTCAGTTAAAAATGGCGAACAGGCAAAAGTGGAAGAATCTCTTGGCGCAAAAACAGAAATATCGGTTTCTCCTGTTTCGGATACTGACCATATTCTTGGCGACCGCAATGCTTTCGTTAAAATTTATGAATATTCCGACCTGGAATGTCCTTTCTGCGGAAAATTTCAGGAAACTATGTTGAATGATGTTAAAGCTGATTATATCGATACCGGAAAAGTTGCTTGGATTTACCGCCACTTTCCTTTAAGCATTCATGCCGGAGCGGAAAAAAAGGCGGAAGCTTCCGAATGTGTTGCCGAACTTGGCGGCAATGACGCTTTCTGGAAATTTGCCGATGAACTTTTCAAAAACGAACAGATTAAAATCGCTGAATTGTCTGATATCGCTAAAACTCTGGGTATAGACGAAAAAGCTTTTTCTTCTTGCCTTGATTCCGGTAAATATGCTTCTTCTGTAGCCTCTGAAGCTGCCGAAGGTTCAAAAAACGGCGCTGAAGGCACTCCTTACTCTCTTGTTTTTAACGAAAAAGGTTACGTGGGTACTATTCCAGGCGCTTATCCAACTGAATTCATAAAATCTGTTTTAGACAAAGCTTTGGCAAATTAATCTTTCTTTTAAAAACCGGTCCGATATAATCGGACCGGTTTTATGTTATAATCTTTTTATGGAAAATATCCTTAAAAACTTTTCCGCCCAATTTGCTTTTCAGCCTGAAATAATCAATTCAGAAAATTTAAAAGGCGCGGATAAGTTTATTGTCGCTGGTATGGGCGGTTCCCATTTATCAGCCGGATTTATTAAAATTGCCGCTCCAAAACTGGACCTTCTTATCCATCGCGACTACGGACTTCCTCGCGTTCCCGATTATTTTTTAAATGATTCTCTTATTATCTGTTCTTCTTATTCCGGCGAAACCGAAGAAACGCTTGATGTTTTTAATGAATCTTTAAAAAAGGGATTGAATCTTGCCGTTGTTTCCTCTGGTGGCCAGCTTCTTCGTCTGGCTCTGGAAAACAAAATTCCTTTTGTAAAAATTCCTGCCGGTTTTCCGCCTCGCCTTGCCCTCGGCTTTTCTTTAAAAGCTCTCCTTAAATTAATCGGTCTTAAAAAAGAAGAGGAAGAAGTTTCTTCTCTTTCTTCTAAATTCCGCCCGGAATCTTTTATCAAGGACGGAGAAAAATTTGCCGAATTTATTTCCGGCAAGATTCCTGTCGTTTATTCTTCCCTTCTTAATTTCCCGCTCGCTTACGCTTGGAAAATAAAATTCAACGAAACCGCCAAAATTCCCGCTTTTGCCAATTATTTTCCGGAACTGAATCATAACGAAATGGAAGGTTTTTCTTCCGGCTTAAATAAATTTGCTTTTATTTTTCTTTCTTCTTCTCGCGACTCGGCGATGATTAAAAAAAGAATGGCCGTTACTTCCGAAATCTTTAAATCCGTTCTCGTGAACGAATCGAAGGGAGATAATGTTTTTGAAGAGATTTTTTCTTCTCTTCTCATTGCGGGCTGGGCTTCTCTTTCCATTGCCAAATCTTCCGGAGTAAATCCTTTATCTACGCCTCTTATCGATTCTTTCAAACAAAAAATAAAAAACTAATTTAAAAATATTTAATAAAAAACGCCTTGCGGATTTCTCCGTAAGGCGTTGTTGGTTTTTTCTCCTCTTTATTCTTCTTTTGCTTCCACTTCCGGTTTTTGGGTAATTTCCATATTAATGATAATTCCCTTAACCGCAAGCGGTTGGTCGGAAACATGAAGAATCATGCCGCCGGTTACGTATTGCTGATGGTAAACTCCTTTCGCATCCCACCAATACAAGTATTCTATAGACGATCCATAGGTCCCATCTTCTCCTAGAACCTTATCTGTACAAAATTCCATTCCGCTTATATTAAAACGGAAATTATTTACACTATTTACAACACTGTCTGGTGTTAATCTTTTCCCGCTACTTGTTACTTTTCCGCGGACAGTGGAATAAATAATGACCTGTCCACTATAAGCGGAAACAACATACAAGTGTTTGATGGCGCCGGGTTGGTTGTCCATAATAATGCGATCCGATATGTTTTGTTGTTCAACCGTCAGTCCGTTAGAGCCGGTTTTGACTTCCTCGACTGTTGCCATCTTAGTTCCGGATACAGATTGAACTTGGGGTCCGCATCCAGTTAAGATGCCAAGCGCTAAAACAAAAGTGAAAACTACGGATGCTTTCTTCATTTGTATTTTCCTTTCTTTCGTTTGATTCCTGGAACTATTGGGAAATGTATTCTTTAAATTCTCGCGGAAGCGGTTTATCCGCTCCTTTAGGCAAATCTCCGGCATTAGCGAATCGCCAATTAAACTTGGCCATTTGGGCATTGTAATCGGCAGCAAGCGCATTAAAACTTGCTTTTACTCCGGCGACTTCCGATGTCCAAATGTTATATTGTTCCCGGTCTTCACGCGGCCACTTCTGGCGAGCGAGGTCTTTATAAGTCCCGTTCATCGCCGTTAAGCGTCCGTTGTAAACAGCAATGTCTGCCTGCTTTTTTTCAAGTTGAGCGGCGGCATCTTTAAACCACTCATACTTTTCAAGCATGGCGCGCGGTCCGAATTCCTCTTTCGCTAACATTACTGCTTCACCGAACCAACCAAACATATATCCGAGAACAAAAACCAAAACAGCGACCGAAAAAAGTCCCAAAATAACCTTTACGACAATTTTTTTCGGTCCATATTCCAACGCACCCTCATAATCCTTCCATCTTTGTCCCATGATTCTTTCTCCTTTTTAATTTTTTATGTGCTTTTGCGGCAAAACACCGCAATTTAAAACCTTGCTTTTTATAGCACAGATATTATTTAAAGTCAAGAAAAAAGTTAAAGTTGGTTGGGCTGCTCGCCTCGCTTTTGTCTCGGCGAAGCGGGCCGGGAATTTCCATTAAAGACGGACTCTGGCTAAGAACCCGATTTAAATCTGTTTTATATCAAACTTTGTTTTTTTGCGCTTATCTTTGTCGGGCTGCCGGGAATTGAACCCGGGCTACATGCACCCCATGCATGCGTACTTCCGTTATACGACAGCCCGTTAGAAATACTTTAAAAACAAAACTTTTCTTTTATCTTATCTGACCGGGCTCTTTTTCACAAGATTGTTTTTTGTCTGATATTGACGAAACACTAAAAGTCATTTATTATATTTTGAGCTTTTTTATAAACCTGTGTTCGGAGGCGCACTATGGAAATATCGCCGATTAATAGAAAAGAACTTCGGTCTTTCATAAAATCTTTTTGTCTTGATGGGGAATGCTATGCTTTCGCGATCGCTTTTTCGCGGGGAACCGGTTGGCCTATCTATGGCTTGATGAAAAACGGAATAATTCGTCATGTCGCAGTAAAAGGTCCGTCTTGTTTCTGGGATGGAAGAGGCCCTTTTTGTGAAAAGAAATTTGGTGAACCGTTTTCAATCTCTTCTCCTTATGAACTTAGAGTCGTTACCGAAGAGGAATTAAAGGCTATCAGGCCGGATTTGAATGAAATTAAAATTGATTTCATTTCAAGAATTTGCGGAGCCGCTTGGCCAAAACTTTCTTGGAAAGAAAACACCTTCATTAAAAGAATTCTCTCTTTTGCTCAAGATTTAGAAGAGGCGAGCAAAAAACACAATCTTTGGATTTTTGGTCCGGTCCCTAATATCATACCGTTAATTACAAATGGTTGCGGTGATGAATCTTATTCTTTAGGCGCGTCACTGGACGGTTCTTCATTTTCTATAAATCGCCAAATTGGCAAGTCTACTGGGTATTGACTTTTTTTTCCTTTAAACTATCATAAAAAATAGCACAAGATAGAGAAGAGATTCCCGGTTGCTGCGGTTCCTCCCGAACCGTTTTCCCTCTGGCCTTACCCTCCGCCAGAGGGTTTTTTTTATTAAATCTCCGTAGAAACATTGCGCGTTAGCGCAAGGTTTCTACGGCTAAGATTTAATAAAACCCCGACTTTCTGTGGGGTGAAACTCAAAATTGAGTTTCGTTTAAATCTCCGTAGAAACATTGCGCGTAAAAAACTTCATAAAAAAAAATTTCCGCCCTAAGCGGAAAATTTTTACTTTGCTTTCTTTTGTCTTTTTATGCACTTCGTGCAGGATAAAATACTTTCTCCTTTATAAAAAGTTTTTTGCAAATTCGGTTTCTTTCTGGTTGTTCCGGTCGGGTTGTAATTTCCGCGCAACTTTACTCTTTTGTTGCGCATTATGGAACCTCTGCCGCAAATTTCACATTGTTTCATATTTTTTATTGCCTTAATAGTTTAATTAGTGTAATATAAGGAAACACAAAAAGCAAGCAAAACTATGTCTTTATCTCCTTTTTTTACTTATCTCGTTATTATAGTCTCGGCTATTTTTCATGAATACGCTCATGGGCTTATGGCTTATGAATTGGGAGACGACACTGCCAAACGCGCCGGACGCCTTACTTTAAATCCTATTCCTCATCTTGACCCTTTCGGCACTATTATTCTTCCGCTCTTGCTTTTATTTTCTTCCGGAATTTTTATCGGCTGGGCTAAGCCTGTTCCTTATAATCCTTATAATCTCTCCGATAAAAAATATGGTTCCCTGAAAGTTGCTTTAGCCGGTCCTGCCGCCAACTTGTCTATCGCCGCCGTTTTCGGCCTTTTCATCAGATTTGTCGCTCCTTTTCTTGTTTCTTACGGACTCCTTTCCGCTAACGCGATTTTCTTTTTGGAACTCGTGGTTTACACCAATATCGTTCTTGCTGTTTTCAATCTTATTCCCATCCCGCCTCTTGATGGTTCAGAAATCGTTGCCGTTCTCTTTCCGAAATATTTCCGCCATTTTTTAAAACTTGGTTATATTGGCATTTTTATCGCTCTTCTTGTTGCTTTCGTTTTTATCTCCCCGATTTCCGAAGCTATTTTTTATCTTTTAATAGGTTCCTCTCTGGTTTTTTAAAAATATCTTTTTTCTATTGAATTTTAAAAGCTTTATTATTTTTTGGCTTGATTTAGAAAAATTTATTTTTTTGTCATTTATTAATAATTAGTTGGTTATTAGAAATTAGTAATTCGTCATTTGACAATACGCATCTCTTGCCTTATATTTAAAAACCGCAGGCTATCTTGCCCGCGATTATTATTGTCCTTTTAACTTTCAACTTTACAAACTTTTAACTTCTATTGTGCCCACAATCAATCAATTAGTCAGAAAAGGAAGAAAAACTTCCGCTAAAAAACAAAAAACTCCGGCTCTTCGGCTGTATTTTAATACTATTTTAAACAAGCCCGTTGATTCTCCTTCTCCTTTCAAAAGGGGAGTCTGTTTGAAAGTTTTTACCACCACTCCGAAAAAGCCGAACTCGGCTCTTCGTAAAGTGGCAAGAGTCAAGCTTTCAAACGGCATGGAAGTGACCGCTTATATTCCGGGCGAAGGCCACAATCTTCAGGAGCACTCCGTGGTTGTTCTCCGTGGCGGCCGCGTCAAAGACCTTCCCGGTGTTCGTTATCATATCGTTCGCGGCGTTCTTGACACTGCCGGCGTTGAGAAGCGCAAACAGCAAAGAAGCAAATACGGTTCCAAGAGGCCTAAATAAATAAATCAAGATGAGAAAAAAAAGAGTTTATAAAAAACATTTCGGTCCGGACTTTGAATATAACCGCCTCGACATTGGCCGTTTTGTCAATTATTTGATGCTGGACGGCAAAAAAACCGCGGCTGAAAAAATCATTCACGATTGTTTTAGTATTTTGGCGGAAAAAACCGGACAGGACCCGGTGGCGGTTTTTGAAAAAGCTATGGAAAACGCCGCTCCTGATATTGAGCTTGCTTCTCGCCGAGTGGGAGGCGCCAATTATCAGATTCCGATTGAAGTTCGTCCCGACCGCCGTTTTATTTTGGCTGCCCGCTGGATTATCACCGCCGCGCGCGGCAAAAAAGGCATGCCGATGTCAAAACGCTTGGCGGAAGAACTGATTGCTGCGGCGAATAACGAAGGCAACGCTATTAAGAAAAAACTGGATACCCATAAAATGGCTGAAGCTAACCGCGCTTTTGCTCACTTTGCCAATTTTTCCAAACCTAAGAATAAATAAAGCAAAACATATGTTTTTGCTTGTTTTTTAGTCGCAATATCATTAATCATTAGAAATTAGAAATTTTTTTATAATATGTCTGCTCGACAATACCCAATGGAAAAAGTGAGAGATATCGGCATTATCGCTCATATCGATGCCGGAAAAACAACTGTTTCCGAACGCATTCTTTTTTACACCGGCATTTCGCATAAAATCGGCGAGGTTCACGAAGGAGAAGCCATTATGGATTGGATGGAACAGGAACGCGAACGCGGCATCACTATTACTTCCGCCGCCACCACTTGTTTTTGGACCCCTACTTATAAAAAAGGAGATAAGAATTTTGAATATCGCATTAATTTGATTGACACTCCCGGCCACGTTGACTTCACGGTTGAAGTTGAGAGGTCTCTCCGCGTCTTAGACGGCGGTGTTGTAGTTTTTGACGGCGTTGCCGGTGTTGAACCGCAATCGGAAACCGTTTGGCGCCAAGCCGATAAATATAAAGTTCCGAGAATTTGTTTTATCAACAAACTTGACCGCATGGGCGCAAGTTTTGATAAAAGTTTCGATTCCATTTTAAAAAAACTGACTAAAAAAGCCGTTGCTCTTGAAATTCCTATTGGTGCGGAAGGCGCTTTCTCCGGCGTCATTGACCTTCTCACTATGCAAGCTTTTTCTTTTTCCGGCGAAAACGGAGAAAAAATGGAAAAAATTGAAATTCCGGAAAATTTGCGCGCGGAAGCGGAAGCAAAAAGAGCGATTCTTGTTGAAAAAATTTCCGAGCAGGATGAAGCTCTTATAAATAAATATCTAAACGGCGAAGAAATTTCTGTAGACGAACTGAAAAAAACTTTAAGGCAAGCCACTATTAATTACGTTCTTGTACCGGTTCTTTGCGGCACCGCTCTTCGAAATAAAGGCGTCCAGCTTCTTCTTGATGCTGTAGTTGATTATCTTCCGTCTCCACTAGACGTTCCTCCGGTTAAAGGCAATGATCCTAAAACCGAAGCGGAAATTACTGTAAATCCAGACGATAGCGCTCCCTTCACTTCTCTTGCTTTCAAAATCGCTTCCGACCCTTATGTTGGACACCTCACTTTCTTCCGCGTTTATGCCGGCAGCCTTAAAAAAGGCAGCTACATTTTAAATTCCATTAAGAACGAACAAGAAAGAGTCGGCCGGATTCTCCGCATGCATGCTAATCAGCGCGAAGAAGTGGAAGAAATTTTTTCCGGCGACATCGGCGCCATTGTTGGTTTGAAAAACACCACGACCGGCGACACGCTTTGTTCTCCCGACCGCCCGATTATTTTGGAAAAAATTGTGTTTCCAGAACCGGTTATTAATGTTAAAATCGACCCGAAGACAAAAGCCGACCAGGAAAAAATGGGCTTGGCTCTTAAGCGTCTGGCTGATGAAGACCCGACTTTTCGCATCAAAAGCGACCAGGAAACCGGCGAAACTATTATTGCCGGCATGGGTGAACTTCATCTCGAAATTATTGTTGACCGTATGAAGCGTGAATTTAATGTGGACGCGTCAGTCGGTCGTCCGCAAGTTGCTTATAAAGAAACTGTAACGACCGGTTCTGAAGCTGAAGGAAAATATATTCGCCAGTCCGGCGGACGCGGACAATACGGCCATGTGCGTCTTAGAATCACTCCGCTTGAGCGCGGTGCCGGTTTCACTTTTGAAAATGAAATTAAGGGAGGCGCTATTCCGAATGAATTTATTCCGGCGGTGGAAAAAGGAGTCAAGGAAGCTTTGCAAAAAGGCGTTATCGCCGGTTTTCCTCTCGTTGATTTTGAAGTTGCTCTTTATGATGGTTCTTTTCATGAAGTCGACTCTTCCGAAGCTGCTTTCAAAATTGCCGCTTCTATGGCTTTACAAGAAGCCGCTAAGCGCGCCAAACCGATAATTTTGGAACCGATTATGAAGGTTCAGACGATTATTCCGCTTGAATTTTTAGGCGATGTTTCGGGCGACCTGAATTCCAAGAGAGGCCGGATTGAATCCATGGACGACCGCGAAGGCACGAAAGTCATCGACGTGAAAGTTCCGCTTTCCGAAATGTTCGGTTATGCCACCAAGCTCCGTTCTTTGACTCAAGGACGGGGAAGCTTCACAATGGAATTTGGTTCCTATGAACCTGTCCCGAAAAATATCGAACAGGAAATTATTGAAGGTCGAAAATAAGAGCTTCGTCTAAAATTTATAAAATAAATTTTATATGCAAAACCTTATTGACAAAACTAAGGCTTTTGCCTTAAAATAAGAATTGCGAAAAAGAATAAAGTTTTTTAAAATTAATTATTATTTATTAATCTAATAATATGGCAGAAAAAGAAAAATTTCAGCGTTCCAAACCGCACGTCAATGTTGGCACAATCGGCCACGTTGATCACGGCAAGACTACGCTCACTGCGGCTATTACCCACATCCTTTTTAAAAAAGGTTTAGCCAAAAAAGAAGAGAAAGTCGACCAAATTGATAATGCACCGGAAGAAAAGCAACGCGGTATCACTATCGCTTTGCATCATTCGGAATATGAATCGGAAAAGAGGCACTACGCCCACATTGATGCTCCCGGACACGCCGACTACATTAAAAACATGATTACCGGAGCCGCTCAGATGGACGGCGCGGTTCTTGTGGTGGCGGCAACAGACGGCCCGATGCCTCAAACCCGCGAACACATTCTTCT
Organism: Minisyncoccota bacterium; assembly: GCA_041651415.1. Lineage (GTDB taxonomy): Bacteria > Patescibacteriota > Minisyncoccia > UBA6257 > XYB1-36-10 > JAQVXM01. The sequence continues at coordinate 262,148 of JBAZJH010000001.1, read as the reverse complement.
TGCTCACCAGGTTGGTGTTCCAAAAATTATAGTTTTCTTGAATAAGTGCGATATGGTTGATGACCCGGAACTTATTGACCTTGTTGAATCCGAAATTCGCGAGCTCCTTAAAAAATATGAATTTGACGGAGACAACACGCCGATTATCCGTGGTTCCGCTCTTAAAGCTCTTGAAGCAATCTCAATTGATGCTCCGGAAGCCAAATGCATTCTTGATTTGATCGATGCTATGGATAGCTACATTCCTGATCCGGTTCGCGAACTCGACAAGCCTTTCCTTATGCCTATAGAAGATATTTTCTCCATTGAAGGAAGAGGAACGGTCGTTACCGGCCGTATTGAGAGAGGCGTTGTTAAGGTCAACGAAGAAATCGAAATTATCGGTCTTCGCGACACTCAAAAAACCGTTGTTACCGGAATTGAAATGTTTAATAAAACTTTGGATGAAGGACAAGCCGGAGACAATGTTGGAATCCTTATCCGCGGGCTTAAGAAAGAAGATGTGGAACGCGGACAAGTTCTTGCAAAACCTGGTTCCGTTACTCCTCATTCCGAATTTGACGCCGAAATCTATGTCTTAAATAAAGAGGAAGGCGGCCGTCATACTCCGTTTTTCAAAGGATACAAACCTCAGTTTTACATCAGAACCACCGATGTCACCGGAGAAGTTGAACTTCCAGCTGGCGTGGAAATGGTTATGCCGGGCGACACTGTCACTTTCAAAGTGAAACTTATTTCCCCAGTTGCTCTTGAGGAACGCCAGAGATTTGCTATCCGCGAAGGAGGAAAAACCGTTGGCGCCGGAGTTGTTACAAAAATCAATAAATAAATATGGTAAAAAAGAAGGGACAAGCGGAGTATTTGCGCCTTAGGGTCAAGGGTTACGACCATAAGCTCGTTGATAATTCTTGCCATCAAATCATTGACACAGCAGAAAGGAATGGCGGCGAAATCGTCGGTCCGATTCCTTTGCCTACTGAAATAAAGCGCTACACCGTTAATCGTTCCACTTTTGTCCATAAGGATTCTCGCGAACAGTTTGAGCTTCGCGTTCACAAAAGATTGATTGATATCTTGAATCCGAACCGCGTGATCATCGAATCGCTTTCCAATCTGAATCTTCCCGCCGGTATTGATGTGGAAATCAAAATGGTTGGCGTCGGCTCCGCTGTATAAATAAGTTCTATCTATTTCTTTCAAAAATCCCTCTATAATAAAACAGAGGGATTTTTGTTTCTTTTAGCAAAAAAAAGATTATTAAATCTCCGCGAACCCTCGCGTTGGGATGTAAAGTTTTATCTATTTATTGCTGTTGTTTTTTTCTCTTGACATTACCCTTTCTGATGCTTTATAATTCAGGACACGCGTAAATGGGTTAATTTCAAACTATTGAAGGGCCCGCCCTTTATTTTTTTGAAAAATTATGAATAAGTTTATCCTTGGAAAAAAAGTTAAAATGAGCCAGATTTGGCAAAATGAAAAAGTGGTTCCGGTCACGGTTATTAAAGCCGAACCGAACACTGTCTCCAATCTTCGCAACTTGGATAAACACGGTTACGAAGCGATTCAAGTTTCTATGCCTATCGGCAAAAGAAAAGTTTTAAGGGAATTCCGCTCGGAATCAAAAGAAATCAAAAAAGGAGACGTCTTAGATGTTTCCCTTTTTAATGAAGGGGATAAAGTTGTTGTTTCGGGGATTTCCCGCGGCAAAGGATTTCAGAGCGCCATTAAAAGGCATGGTTTCCATGGCGGACCGAAAAGCCATGGACAAAAAGACCGCCATCGCGCCCCGGGCTCTCTTGGCGCCGGTGGCGTTCAAAAAGTCAGGAAAGGTCTTCGTATGGCCGGCCACGACGGTTTGAAAAAAGTTTCCGTCAAAAATCTGACCGTGGTTAAAGTCAATAAAGAAGACAACACTTTGTTTATTATGGGAGCGGTTCCGGGATTTAACGGTTCCGTTTTGGAAATAAAGAAATAAAAAAAATGATTGCCGATATCTACAACATAAAAAACAAAAAAGTGGGCGAAATGGATTTGCCTGATTTTGCTTTCTCCGCCGATTGGAATCCAGAACTGGTTCATTTCGCTTATGAAGTTCAGCGTTCCAATTCTCGCGAAGTTGTGGCTAGCGTCAAAAATAGGGGAGAGGTGCAAGGCGGCGGCAAAAAACCTTGGAAACAAAAAGGTACCGGCCGCGCCCGCCACGGCTCCATTCGTTCTCCGCTTTGGAAAGGCGGCGGTGTTACTCATGGTCCTAATCCGGCCATAAGTTTTGATAAAAAAATAAATAAAAAGCAGAAAGTTGCCGCTTTGTTTTCTCTTTTGTCTAAAAAAGTAAAAGACGGAAATCTTAAGATAATCGATTCTTTGAAATTAAGTTCTCCAAAAACAAAAGAAGCGGCTTCCATAGTCAAAAATCTTTTTGCCGAAAAAAATAAAGTGAGCGCCGCTTTTGTGCCGGCTAAAGAAAATCGCGATTTTAATCGGGCAACTAAAAATATTCCGAAAGTTCTTTCTATTAATCCTGAATCTTTGAACGTTTACGACCTCTCCGTTTATCGTGATATTTTTATAGAAAAAGACGCTGTTTCCACGATTATCAGCCATTTTGGAAAATCCGCGGTCGGAACCGCTGATGCTAAAACGAAATAAAAAAATATGAATCCGCTTTTACTAAAAAAACCTTATATCACTGAAAAATCCGTTGACCTCGGCAGTTCCGGAAAATACATTTTTTTGATTAATAAAAATTCCTCCTCTTCGGAAGCGAAAAAAATTATTGAACGCCTTTATTCTGTTAATGTTATTAAAGCGAACATTATTAATCTTCCGGGAAAAAAGAAAAGATTCGGTTCCAAGTTTTCCAAACAGGAAGGCAAAAGAAAAATAATCGTTACCCTGAAAAAAGGCCAAAAAATAGACACGCTTCCCGAATAAAATATGAAAAAATTTAATCCCCGAACGCCCGGCAGGCGCCAAATGATTCTTGCGGATTTTTCCTCCCTTTCTAAAGTGGAGCCTTTAAAGAAACTTTTGATAAAAATTTCTTCCCGTTCCGGCCGCAATTCCGCCGGCCGCATTACTGTTCGTCATCAAGGCGGAGGCCATAAAAAACTTTATCGCCTCATTGATTTCAAACAAAGCTTTTTGAATATTCCGGCTAAAGTGGAACATCTTGAATACGACCCTTATCGTTCCGCTTTTATCGCTCGTATCGTTTACAAAACCGGAGAAAGAAGTTATATTTTAGCGGCCCATGATCTTAAGGTCGGCGATTCTGTTATGACTGGTGATAAAGCTCCTTTGAAGAATGGCAATCGTCTTCCTTTAAACAGAATTCCGGTTGGCTATCAAATCTTTAATGTTGAACTTTCTCCAAATAAAGGCGGGCAAATTGCTCGTTCCGCCGGCTCTTTTGTGGAAGTGGCGGCTCTTGAAGGAAAATTCACTCATTTGAAAATGCCTTCCGGCGAAATCAGAAAGGTTCCTTCCGCCGGTTTTGCCACTTTGGGGCGCGCTTCCAATCCGGAAAACAATCTGGTTGTTTCCGGAAAAGCCGGACGTTCTCGCTGGCTTGGCATTCGTCCCACTGTCCGCGGTTCGGTTATGAATCCGGTTGACCATCCTTATGGCGGCGGCGAAGGCCGCACGCAAAGAGGCACCAAGCGCCCGAAAGATATTTGGGGCAATGTTACTGGCGGTCGCCGAACCAGAAACAAGAAAAAGAAATCCAATTTATTCATTATAGAAAGAAGAAATAAGAAAAAATAATTATGTCGCGCTCACTTAAAAAAGGTCCGTTCGTTGACCAAAAATTGTTGAAAAAAATGGAAAAATCCAAGCCGGGCGAAGTTATTAAAACCTGGTCCCGCGCTTCGGAAATTTCGCCTGAAATGATTGGTCGCGCTTTTGGCGTTTATAACGGAAAAGAATTCATTGAAGTTAAAGTGGTTGAAGATATGGTCGGGCATCGTTTGGGGGAATTTTCTCCGACCAGAAAATTTGTTCGCCACGGCGGAAAAATGCAAAGAGATATTGAAAAAGGTTCGGCGGCAAAACCGGCTCCCGCCGCTCCCGCTAAATAAATAAAATATGACGGAACAAAAAGCACAACTCAATTATTTACGCATGGCTCCAAGAAAGGTCCGCTTGATCGCGAACTTGATTAAAGGCATGCCGGTTAATTCTGCGGAAGCGGAGCTTATTTTAATGTCCAAACGTTCCGCTCTTCCCATATTGAAGCTTATTCGTTCCGCCGTTTCTTCCGCCAAGGAAAAAAACAAGAATCTCAATTCGGACGCTCTTTTTGTAAAAAACATTATTGTCAACGAAGGTCCGAAGCTTAAAAGATTTCTTCCCCGCGCCCGCGGTTCCGCTTCTCCGATTCAAAGAAAATGCAGCCATATTTCTCTTGTTCTTGATGAAATTAAAGACAAGAATTTTAAAGCCAAGTTCAATATCATCAAAAAGAAAAAAGAGAAGAAAGAAGAAAAAGCGGGTAAAAAACCGGAATTGAAAAAAGAATCTTCCAAAAAGATTATGGAAAAAGAAGTCGAAAAAACGGGCAGAAAAGAAGTGGCGAAAGAAAAAGGATTCTTCAAACAAATGTTCCGCCGAAAATCCGTTTAATTAAATTTTAAATTATCACTATGGGACACAAAATCAGGCCCGACTCATTTCGTTTAGGAATTATGAAACCTTGGAAATCAAGGTGGTTTTTCAAGGAAGGTTTTAAAGATTTTCTTGAACAAGATGAAATTATCAGGCATGTCATCAATAAAAAAATCAGCGCCGGCGGTATTGTTTCGATTGAAATCGAAAGAACCGGAAACGAATGCAAAATTCACATCCGCGCCGCTCGCCCGGGCCTTATTATCGGCCGCGGCGGACAGGGGATAGAAGACTTGAATAAAGCCATAGTTAAAGCTTTGAAGAAAACCACCAAAGACACGAAAAAAAATTTTCCCATCAATCTTAATATCGAAGAGTTAAAGAGAACGGAAATTTCCGCTGTTCTGATGGCTCAGCAAATAGCTTGGGACCTGGAGAAAAGATTTAAATTCAGAAGGACTTTAAAAAAATACATCGAGCTGGCGGAACAGAACAGGGATGTCAAAGGAGTAAAAATAAAAGTTTCCGGACGTTTGGACGGAGCGGAGATTGCCCGCACCGAATGGCTGGCAAAAGGCACGATTCCTCTTCAAACCTTGAGAGCCGATATTGATTACGGAGACGCTACTGCTTTTACGACTTTCGGAACGATTGGCGTAAAGGTTTGGATAAATAAAGGCGAAATTTTTGCCGAAAAGCCGGTTGCGGAGAATAAATCCCAAAAGTAATTTTAATTTTTCACCATGCTTATTCCTAAAAAAGTAAAACATAGAAAATGGCAGAAAGGACGTTCTAAAAAAAGAACGGTTGAAACTCGCGGCAATTATGTCGCTTTCGGAAAATACGGCATTCAAGCCCTTGAATCAAAATGGCTTACTTCCGCTCAGATTGAAGCTGCCCGCCGCGCCATCACTAATCACTTGAAAAGGGAAGGCAAGGTTTGGATTCGCGTTTTTCCGGATAAACCGGTGACAAAAAGGCCTCCGGAAGTTACTATGGGAGGCGGAAAAGGTCCGGTTGATAAATATGTTTTTCCGGTCAGAAACGGACGGGTTCTTTTTGAAATCGACGGTGTTTCCGAAGAAAAAGCTCGCGCCGCTTTTCGCTTGGCCGGCCACAAGCTTCCTTTTAAAACCAAAGTATTGATTAAAGACTAATATGAAAAGAAAAAAATTTTTGGAAGAAATAATGAATAAATCGGAAGCGGAACTTTTGAAATCCGTTTCGGATAAAAAAGAAAGCTTGCGCTCTCTTAGATTTGACTTGGCTGCCGGAAAGATAAAGAATGTGAAAGAAATAAAAAATACCAAAAAAGAAATCGCGAGAATCTTTACTATTCTTAAAAAGCAGGAAAAATAAATTTAAAAAATATGAGAAGAAAATTATCGGGAAAAATAGTCTCTGACAAAATGGATAAAACCAGAGTTGTTTTGATTGAACGTTTGAAAAAGCATCCGAAATACAGAAAATATTTCCGCGTTTCTTCCAAACTGAAAGCTCATGACGAAAAGAATGAATTCAAAACGGGGGATTTTGTTCTGCTTGAAGAAAGCCGCCCTATCTCCAAAGAAAAAAGATGGACAATAATCGGAAAAAAAGAAATAAAATAACATGATTCAAGAAAGATCAATGCTTAAGGTGGCGGACAATTCAGGCGCGAAAATCGTGCAGTGTTTTCGCATTTTAGGAGGCACCCGCCGTCATTATGCGCGTCTTGGCGATATTATTGTCGCTTCCGTCAAAGTGGCCGAACCGCGGAAAAATATCAAAAAGAAAGACATAGTAAAAGCGGTTGTCGTGAGACAGAGAAAAGAAACAAAAAGAGACGACGGTTCTTACATCAGATTTGACGAAAATGCCGTGGTTATTGTTGACGCGAAAAAAGAACCGGTGGCTACCCGCGTCTTTGGGCCGATTCCGAAAGAAATAAAACAAAGGGGTTACGATAAAATTGCCAACTTAGCTGAAGAAATTGTCTAAAAATATGAAGATAAAAAAAGGAGACATTATAAAAATGCTGGCTGGTAAAGACCGCGGCAAAACGGGAAAAGTCATTAAAGTTGACTCTTCTTTGAGAAAGGCGGTTATCGAAGGTTTGAATTTGCTTAAAAAAAATAAGCGTCCGAAACGCCAGGGAGAAAAAGGAGAGATAATTTCCGTTCCGAGAGCGGTTGATATTTCCAATATTGCTCTTCTTTGTCCGAATTGCAAAAAAGCCTCCAGGGTCGGCTATATTCTGGAAAATGCGGATAATAAAAATAAAAAGGCTCGCATCTGCAAAAAATGCCAAACTCGGCTTGAATAATTTTATGGATAAAAAATATAAAGGAAAAATAGAAAAAGTTGTTATTAATGTCGGTGTCGGCAGAATGAGCCAGGCTAATGATTTTGAATCAAGAGTTGTTCCTGAACTTATTAAAGAACTTGGCCTTATCACCGGCCAGAAAGCCGAGGTTATCAAATCAAAATCCGCTATCTCCGGGTTCAAGCTTAGAATCGGCCAGATTATCGGTCTTAAAGTAACCTTGAGAAAAAAGCGCGCAGTTGATTTTTTGGACAGATTGATTAATATAGTTCTACCTCGTATCAAGGACTTTCGGGGACTAAAGCCAAGCTCTGTAGATAAGAGCGGCGTTTTAAACATCGGTCTTCGCGATAAATCAATCTTTCCTGAAATAGTTCCGGAAGAATCTAAAATTTCCTTTGGTTTGGAAGTTTCCGTTATTCCGAAATTTCGCAACCGTCAAAAATCAGTTGAGTTTTTAAAAGAAATAAAAGTCCCTATAAAACATGGCTAAAAAATCAGTAATCGCTCGCGCGAAAAAGAAACCCAAATTTTCCTCTCGCTTAGTTTCGAGATGTTTTCGCTGCGGCCGCAAAAGAGGATATTTGAAAGATTTTGGTCTTTGCCGTATTTGTTTTCGAGAAATGGCGAGTCGCGGACAAATTCCAGGAATTAAAAAAGCAAGCTGGTAAGTTTAAAAGTCTATGTATCAAGATTCATTAATCAGAATTAAAAACGCTCAAGCTGTCGGAAAAGAAAAAATTAAAGTTCCTTATTCGGAGTTTGTTTTTAATATTCTTGGAGTTTTGTCTGAAAGAAAAATAATTGGCGCTATTTCTAAGAAGGGGAAAGGAGTCAAAAAAATAATTGATGTTAACCTCTTATATGAAAACGGACAGCCCATAATCAGCGGTCTTAAATTCTTCAGCAAGCCTTCCAAAAAAGTTTATTTAAGTTATAAAGATTTGCGTCCGGTTAAGCAAGGTTATGGCGCCGGAATTATTTCCACTCCGAAAGGCATTATGAATTCGTTTAAAGCTAGAAAAGAAAAACTGGGCGGCGAATATCTTTTTGAAATCTGGTAAAAAAATATGAGTAAAATCGGCAAAAAACCAATAGAATTGAAAAATGAAGTTTCCGTTTCTAAAGCGGATGGTTTTATTTTGATAAAAGGGCCGAAAGGGGAAATAAAAATAAAAATCATTCCTTATACGGATGTTGCCATAAAAGACAATCTTATTGAAATTTCTCTTTTAAAAAACATCAAGCAAGGCCGGGCTAACTGGGGGACTTTGAGAAGTTTGATAAACGGCGCCGTTCTCGGTGTGTCTCTCGGTTTTAAAAAAGAATTAGAAATTAACGGTGTCGGTTATCGCGCCGCTTTGGAAGGGAAAAATCTTATTTTAAGCGTCGGTTTTTCTCATCCGGTTAAATTTCCTATTCCGGAAGGCATAGAAATCGCGCTTGAAAAAAATCTCATCAAAATTTCCGGGTTCAATAAAGACCTAGTCGGTAAAACCGCCGCTAATATCAGAGCCATAAAAAAACCGGAACCTTATAAAGGCAAAGGCATAAAATATGTCGAAGAAATTATTTTAAGAAAATCGGGAAAGAAAGTCGTTAGCGGTTAATTTTAAATTGAATTATGAAATCAGAAAAGGAAATAACTAAAAAAAGAGCAAGAAGAGCCATTAAAGTGAGGAGCTCGATAAAAAAAGGCGGTTGGCCTCGTTTAAGCGTTTTTAAAAGCAGCAAATATATTTACGCTCAAATTATCGATGATGAAACCGGAAAAACTTTGGCTTCCGCTTCTTCTTCTCTTATAAAAAAAGATAAAAAAAACAAAACTGAAAAAGCCAAAGAAGTCGGAATGGCTGTTGGAAAAAAAGCTAAAGAGGCGGGAATAACAAAAGTTGTTTTTGACCGGGGTCGTTATGCTTATCATGGCCGGGTAAAATCTTTGGCTGAAGGCGCTCGCGAAGCCGGATTGGAATTTTAATTTAAACTTATATGTTTCCTAATAAAAATAGAAAAATATTAAAAAAGAAAGACAGCGATTACAAAGAAAAAGTGATTGATTTGCGCCGCGTTGCCCGTGTTGTCGCCGGAGGAAAAAGATTTCGTTTTCGCGCTACGGTTGTTTTAGGCAATGAAAACGGCAAAGTGGGAATTGGTATCGGCAAAGGTTCCGATGTTCAGGATGCAGTGAATAAAGCCAAAACTAAAGCGAAGAAGAACTTTATCTTGATACCTTTAAACGGACGCACTATTAATCATGAAGTTGAAGCCAAATACAGTGCGGCCAGAGTCCTGCTTCGTCCGGCGGTTGTGGGCCATGGCTTGAAAGCCGGCAGTTCTGTCAGGACTGTTCTTTCTATGCTTGGTATTAAAGATATCACCGCTAAATGTCTTGGACGCACTGCCAATAAACTGACGAATGCTATGGCAACCATTGAAGCTTTGAAAAAAATTAAGTCAAAACATATAGGAAAATAATGCTTATCAACGAAATACAAGTGAAAAAGAAAACAGGCAAAAAACGTCTTGGACGCGGCGGCAAACGCGGCACTTATTCCGGACGCGGCCAAAAAGGACAGAAAGCGAGAGCCGGTCATCGCATTATTCCGGCTGAACGCGAACTTATTCAACGCCTGCCGAAATTCCGCGGTTATAAAAACAGAAATGTTTCTCGTGAACGTTTGGTTTTAAATGTCGGAGATTTGGACAAGCTCAAAGAAGCTAAAATAAATCCGGAATTTTTCAGAAAGGCAAAGTTTTTGAATAAAGGCTTCCGCGGCGATATTAAAATACTTGGCAATGGTGAAATAAAATCAAAAGTTGAAATCAAAGACATCTTTGTTTCCAAATCCGCTCGGGTTAAAATAGAAAAAGCGGGAGGTAAAATAATAACTTCTGAAAAAAAATAAATAGAAATTCTTAATTAGACATTTTCTCATGATCAACCCTCTGAACGTTTTTAAAATAAAAGACCTGCGATACAAAGTTTTCTCGATTATCGGACTCTTGGCTGTCTCTCGTCTTCTTGCTTCCATTCCGGTTCCGAATGTTGATTTTGAACGCTTAAAAAATCTCTTTTCTTCCAACCAGCTTCTTGGTTTTCTTGATATTTTTTCCGGCGGCGGGCTGTCTAATCTTTCCATCGCCATGCTTGGTGTCGGCCCTTATATTACGGCCACTATTATTATGCAGCTTTTAACCATCGTTTTTCCTAATCTTAAAAAGATGTATTATGAAGAAGGGGAAATGGGACGGGCAAAATTCAATCGTGTTTCCCGTCTTATCACCATTCCTCTTGCTCTTGTTCAATCTTACGGTTTTTTAAACTTCTTGAATTCTCGCGGTGTTTTCACCAATTTAAGCGGCTGGAATCTTTTTGCCGATATGATAATTATCACTGCCGGCTCGGTTATTTTGATGTGGCTCGGCGAACTTATCAGCGAATACCACCTTGGTAACGGTATTTCTCTTCTTATTTTTTCCGGTATTATTGCCGGCCTTCCCGCTAATCTTCGTCTAGCCGCTTTTTCTTTTGACGCTTCTATGCTTCAAAGCTATCTTCTCTTTGCCGCAATCAGCGTTGTGGTTATCGCTGGCGTTGTTTTTATTAATGAAGGCGAGAGAAAAGTTCCCATTTCTTATGCCCGCCGTGTCCGCGGCAACAAGCTTTATGGCGGTGTTTCGAGTTATCTTCCTTTAAAAGTAAATCAAGCCGGAGTTATTCCGATTATTTTCGCCGTTTCTGTTTTGCTTTTTCCGCAGTTTATCGCCCAGGCTTTTTCTCTTTTTTCTCCAGACCTTTCCATAAAAATGAACGAGTGGGTTCTTTATCTTTTTAATAATGGCTGGATCTACGGCATCTCTTATTTTGTAATGGTTGTTCTTTTCACTTATTTCTACACGGCCGTTACTTTCGACCCGGCGGAAATTTCCAAAAATCTTCAAAAGAGCGGTGGATTTATTCCCGGCCTTCGCCCGGGAGAACAAACCAGTTCTTATCTTGCCAAAATCACCGGACGCACCACTCTTTTCGGCGCTCTCTTTTTGGGGCTTATCGCCGTTCTTCCGAATATCATTCAAGGTTTAACAGGCATCGCAATGTTCCGCTTAGGCGGCACGTCTCTCTTAATCGTTGTTTCTGTGGCTCTTGAAATAATGCGCCAAGTTGAATCCCAGCTTGCCATCCGCCAGTATGAATAAAAGCTTTAGCTTTTATTCCTCCGACTCTGGTCGGAGGCACATTATTACAAATGAAACTCCACGGCCTTACGGCCGTGGTACCCTGAGTTTCACCCCGCAGAAAGGCGGGGTTTATTAAATCTTTACCGCTTCAACTCCCTAGCTAACGCGCGGGGTTTTCGCGAAGATTTAATAAAAAAAACGGAGCAAAAGCTCCGTTTTGGTTTCTTCTGAAAAAGATTTTATTCCTTTTCTTTATAGCTCTTTATAAATGACGGAAATAAAAAATTCCGTCCAGCCGGTTAAAGTGTTAAATTTCACAGAAAGAGAATGAGAGGTAATATCTATGGATTCTCCCTCCTTCCCTAGCCACTCTTCTAGCGCGTTATGGACACTCCTCGCGTTAATTCCTGCAAAATAAATCGTTTTAAAACCCATTTTCTTTCTCCTTCTTGCTTTGTCTTTGTCATTCCTCCGACACAAGGTCGGAGGAATCCGGTTTGCCTCGCCGCAAAGCGGATAGGCGGATTCGGTGTAAGCGGATTTCGAATATGTTAAAAATCTGTCTCTTATATACCACACTTTATTTTGAACTGTCAACTTTTTCCGTTTTTTGTTTTTTTGCTATAATACCTTTATGAAACAAATAGCCGTTATTATTTACGGGCCGCCCGGTTCCGGCAAAGGCACGCAAGCTAGTCTCTTAGCAAGCCGCCTTGGCCTCATTCATTTTGATACGGGCGCTTATCTGGAAAATGTTTTTAACGACCCGGATAATAAAAAAGATAAAAAAATTCAGGAACAAAAAAAGCTTTTCGATACCGGATTTTTAGTCGACCCGGCTTGGGCTCTCTCTATCGTTAAAAAACGCACCGAACAGATTTTTAAAGCCGGTTTCAGCATTGTTTATAGCGGTTCTCCTCGCACGCTTTTTGAAACTTACGGCGGAGATGGCGTGGAAGGCCTCATTCCTTTCTTGGAAAAAACTTTTAATCAGAAAAACATTTTTGTTTTTTCTCTTGATGTTAAAGCTTCCGATTCGCTGAAGCGGAATAGCTCGCGTCTCTTAAGCCCTTTAACTGGACTGCCGATTATGGGCACAAAAGTAAAACTCACTTCCTGTCCTTTTACCGGCAGTCCTTTAAAAAAGCGGACATTGGACGCTCCGGAAGTTATAAAAAAGCGCTTGGTTGAATATATGAATCGCACCAAACCGATAGAAAACACTTTAAAGAAAAACGGCTATAAAATTTTTAAAATAGACGGCCGTCCCTTGCCTTATAAAGTTCACGAGAGTATTTTGAAGCGTATTAAATGACGGAAAAAGACGCGGAAAAAATAAAGCTAATGAAAGAAGGCGGCAAGATTCTTGCTGGCGCTCTTTTAGCTGTTTCTGAAGAAATAAAACCGGGAGCTGTTTTAAAAAACTTGGATAAACTGGCTTTTGATTTTATTAAAAAATCCGGCGCTGAACCGGCTTTTTTAAACTATCGTCCGGCCGGAGCCAAAACTCCTTATCCTGCTTCCCTGTGTTCTTCGGTGAATGAAATTGTCGTTCACGGCGCTCCGAATGATTATGCTTTGAAAGAAGGCGATATTATTTCTATTGATTTAGGCGTCAAGTTTAAGGGATTTATTACCGACGCCGCCCGCACTTTTCCGGTTGGAAAAATTTCTTCCGAAGCCGCGCATCTTTTAAAAGCCACGAGAGAAGCTCTTGCTTCGGCTCTTAAATCCGCTTTTCCCGGAAAAACAATCGGCGACATCGGTTATGCTGTTGAACAAGTTGCCGAAAAAAATAAAGTTTTTGTCGTGAAAATGTTGACCGGTCATGGCGTTGGAAAACGCCTCCATGAAGAGCCGACTGTTTATAACTACGGCAATCCTGGACAGGGGATGAAACTTTTTTCCGGGCTCACTATCGCTATTGAGCCGATGTTTTCTTTGGGCTCGGAAAACATTTTTCAGCTTGACGACGACAGCTATCAAACTTCCGACGGCTCGCTGGCGGCTCACTTTGAAGATACTATTGCTATCACGGATAACGGCCCGCTCATTTTAACTGCCTGACTTTTCCACATCTATTTGACATTCTTTCTTCTTTAGTATATAATCAAAAAACTACATTGAAAACTAAATAAGAAGGGAGAAGGTCTATGATTTATTTTAACGAAAATTTTCGTCCTTCTGCCGGAGTTATCATTTATACGACGGAAGGAGTTATTTTAGTTAAGGAAAAAGAAAAGAATTTTTCTTATTCTCATCAAGGCTTTCAAAAAGTCACAAAAACTTTTTTTAAGCTTCCTGGCGGGAAATCTAAATCTTGGGAAAAAGAGGAAAGGGAAACTGCTCTTCGGGAGGTATTAGAAGAAACAGGAATTAATCTTATTTATATGAGAGATCAAATGTCTCTCGAAGACGTTATTATAAGACATGGTTTTCGCCACTCCATTTTCCTTATCAATCTTCCATTTTTGCCTATTTTAAAAATAGACAATGAAATTGGAGATATAAAAATTGTCTCTCCTGAAGATTGGAGAAAAATGAGAGAAGAAAATGAAATTTTGAAATGGCATGCCTCTGTCGTAGAAAAGGTATTGCCGGAATTCAGCGGATATATCGAACCCGTTTATGCTTAAAAGCTAAAACGGGCTTTTTTTATTAAATCTCCGTAGAAACATTGCGCGTTAGCGCAAGGTTTTTACGGCTAAGATTTAATAAAACCCCGTCGTAGGCGGGGTGAAACTCAAAATTGAGTTTCGTTTAAATCTCCGCTTTTCTCTTATTCCCTGAGCTTGTCGAAGCCTGCCTGACGATAGGCATGAGGCTTCCTTGTTTGACTTTTCTTTCCTTTTAAAATACAATACAAATGTTCGCAGACCGCAGGTGCCACCAATTTTTTATAAATTTTTTCAAAATTTATCTAAAAAATTGAGTGTTCCGACTTAGGTCGGAATTGCTTTAGCTTAATCTCCTGCCGAGAACAATGTTTGTTTATGTCTGCGACCTTATTATTTAAAGGTCGTTTTTATTTCAAAAAAATGAAATCAAAAAATCAAAAGAAAGCGGAACTTGATGGAAGCTTGAAAAAGCTTGATTCAAGCAAAACTGTTCTTTTAGCGGATTTCACCGGCGTTCCGACTAAAGATATCGTCGGCTTGAAAAAGAATCTTAAAAGTTTGGAATCCGAATACAAAGTTATCAAAAAGCGTCTTTTAAGAATTGCTTTTGAAAAAAAGGGGATAAAAATAAACCCTGAAGATTTTGAGGCTCAAATCGGAGTTATTTATTCCGATAAAGAATTGATCGATATCGCTTCCTCGATTTTTAAATCGATGAAAGCGAGTGAAAATTTTAAAGTTCTTAGCGGTTTCGATTTTGAAAAGAAAGAAGTTCTTTCCGCTGATTTCATTAAGGAAATCAGTTCGCTTCCGAGCCGCGAAATTCTTCTCGGTCGTTTGGTTGGCATGATTGCCGCGCCTCTTAAAATGTTTATGTTTGTTTTAAACGAACAAGCGAAAAAAGCTTAAAAATTAAAATTAAACCAATAAAAAAATGAGTGATAAATTCAATGAGATTATTGAGAAAATAGAAAAACTTTCCGTTTTGGAACTGGCTGAACTTGTCAAAACTCTTGAGGAAAAGTTTGGCGTTTCCGCTTCCGCTATGGCTGTTTCCGGCCCGGCCGCTTCCGGAGAAGCCGTGGAAGAAAAAGATTCTTTCAATGTGGAATTGAAATCTGCCGGAGAACAGAAAATAAATGTTATTAAAGTTGTTCGCGAAGTTACCGGTCTTGGTTTGAAAGAAGCAAAGGACTTGGTGGATGGAGCTCCAAAAGTGGTTAAGGAAGGTTTGAAAAAAGACGAAGCTGAAGCTCTGGTAAAGAAACTTCAAGAAGCCGGCGCTACCGCCGAAATGAAATAGATTTTTTTCACTGGTTCTAAAAAAAATAAGTTTCAGTTTCTAAACCTGTCGAAGAACTTCATAAGTTTTAAAAAGCAAGTTTTAGTTTCTGAGCTTGTCGAAGAACTTCATTATAAAAAACACTCCGCTTTCAAGCGGAGTGTTTTTTATCTTGCTTTTTCTTTTTTCTTCTGCTATCTTTTTTACACAAGAAGGCTGGTTATTGGTCTTTTTCTCCGGAGAAATTCTTCCAACGGTGGATTGTTTCTTTCTCCCTCCAATAACCCCTTCTTTTTTTATTAAATCTCCGTAGAAACATTGCGCGTTAGCGCGAGGTTTTTACGGCTAAGATTTAATAAAACCCCGTCGTAGGCGGGGTGAAACTCAATCTTGAATTTCGTTTCTAAAATTCTTGATTTGGCTCTTATTATTATCTATTCTTTATAAATAAAAGGACGATTAGCTCAGCTGGTTAGAGCGCTGCATTCACATTGCAGAGGTCACTGGTTCAAGTCCAGTATCGTCCACTAATTATGAAAACTTACCAGTTTTTGTTTTCATTTTTAATCATTGACTTTTCCATTATTTTTAAGTAATATGCTTTAGAAGAAAGTTAAACCAATGTTTGACTTATTTGTACTTCAAAAACTAAAACGTTGCAGGAGGTGTAGTCATGGAAGTAAAAGACAGGATTATAGTAGCGCTGGATGTTCCCTCATTGGAACAGGCAGGTCAACTCATCGCTGAACTTGCGCCTTTTGTCGGGTGTTTTAAAGTTGGCCTTGAATTGCTCACAGCCGAAGGCGGACCAAATGTGGTGCGTTTTGTTCACGAGCATGGCGGGCAGGTTTTTTACGACGGTAAATTTTGCGATATTCCCAACACTGTCGGCAATGCTGCCAAAGCCGTGGCCGGTTTAGGCGTAAAAATGTTTAATGTCCACGCCTCGGCCGGACAAAAGGCTATTGAAGTCGCGGTTGCTAATAAAGGCAATTCCCTTGTTTTGGGAGTCACGGTTTTGACCTCTATTGGAATAAAGGAAGATGGCACGGATGAATGTTTTTCCATTTTCGGCGATACGGCATCGGCAAAAGTAGAACAATTTGCCCGGATGCTGGCAAACGCTGGCGCTGATGGCATTATTTGTTCTCCCAAGGAACTGGGAGTACTGGAGAATTTTACTTTGCTGAAATTAACGCCCGGCGTTCGTCCTGAATGGGCGGCTGCTGGCGACCAGAAGCGAATCATGACTCCGTCGGAAGCAATCAAGGCTGGCGCGACGGCGCTTGTTATTGGTCGTCCGATTACAAAACCGCCGGCAGAAATCGGTACGCCAGCGGACGCGGCCAAAAAAATCGCGGAAGAAATCGCGGCAGTCCTGTAAGTAAGAAGGAGATGAAAGAAATTATGAATGAACAAGAAGTTTTGCAAGTTCTTGGTCAAGTCGGCGCGGTGATTACTGACAGCCATATCGTTTATACTTCCGGGAAACACGGTACGGCTTACGTTAATAAGGATGCGCTCTATCCGCACACCGCAGAAACGTCTCGTCTCTGCCAAGTAATCGCCGAGCAATTCGCAAACGACGGTGTGGAAGTGGTCATTGCTCCGGCAATTGGCGGCGTAATCCTTTCGCAGTGGATAGCGCATCATCTTTCGGAAATTACCGGACGCGAAGTGTTTGGTGTTTATGCCGAAAAAAAAGAGGGAGTCATAGATGCTGGCTTTATCATCAAACGCGGCTACGACAAAATCGTCGCCGGAAAAAACGTTTTGGTGGTGGAAGACGTGCTCACTACTGGAGGTTCAGCAAGAGCAGTCATTCAAGCAACCCGCGCTCTTGATGGTAATGTCGTCGGTCTTGGCGTTCTCTGTAACCGCGGAGGAATCACGCTGGAGGATATATCAAATCCTCCAAAGCTCTTTGCGCTTGTCAATATCAAACTTGACGCTTGGGATGAAGCAAATTGTCCGCTTTGTGCCAAAAAAATTCCGATTAACACGGATGTTGGTAAGGGCATGGAATATCTGAAAGAGAAAAAGCACGAATCGGAACCTCTTTTTTTGCGATGAAGCTATGTACAAATCCTGGGTTTATCCAGGATGATAAGAAAATAAACAATAAAGGGTTAAAACGGCGCCCTGTCAAAATGACAAAGCCGTTTTTAATTTGCCTTTTTTCTCTCTGTTATCGGTTTCTTCGGTACCACGAACATAGCGATAATGTAAGCGATTATTCCCGGCACAAAAGCCGTAATTACGAGAACAAAAAGCCACAATAAGCGAAGTAGTGTCGGGTCGAGGTCGTAATATTCTCCCAAACCTCCGAATATGCCGGCAAAAACTTTATTGTCTCGGCTTCGGTATAAATTTTTCATATTTTTATTTTATCAAAAAGTTATTTTTTATCAAGCTTGTTTTTTATTTCTTCCAAACTGTTTTTTATTCCGTCCACTTCCTTCAAGAGCTCGATTGATTTTTTTTGTTCCTTTTCTATTTTTTCCATTATACTTTGGTCGCGTCTCTTTTCCGCTTTTACTCCGGAAATCAGTATTTCTTCTCCGATAAAGAAAGACACGAAAGTTCCCGTAAGAAGCAATATTAATACGCTTATAAAAAGTGAACCGAAAGAAGAAAGCCCGAAATCGTCCGCCAATTCCCAAACTCCTCTCCAAAAAAGCACAATGCCCACTCCGCCGATAAAAGCGTAAATTATCGGCGACTTGCTTAAAATTTGTCTTACCCTGTCTTCTAATCTGTCAAAAAAATGCAAAATTGCTTTTATCATCTCTTTAATTAAATCTTACCTCGCCTCTATTTTCAAGTTTCCTATTTGACAATTTGGTGTTATACTGCCTTCCGTATGGAAAAAGAAGAATTCCCTGTTCGCATCAATAAATACCTTGCCTTGCATGGCTATTCCACGAGACTTGGCGCAGACGAGCTTATCAAAAACAAAAAAGTTTTTATTAACGGCCGTCTTGCCGTTCTTGGCGCTAAAGTGGAAGCAGGGGATAAAGTGGAAGTTAAACAGAATAAAAATCCCAAAACTTTCCATTATTACGCTTTTAATAAGCCGAGAGAAGTGATTACTCATTCTCCGCAACTCGGTGAAAAAGACATTAAAAAATTTGTCCCTTTTGAAGGCGTTTTTCCGGTTGGTCGTCTGGATAAAAGTTCTCACGGACTTATTATTTTAACCGACGACGGCCGCGTTACCGACCGCCTCTTAAATCCCAAATACATTCACGAAAAAGAATATGTGGTTGAAGTGAAAGAAAAGCTTCGCGGAAGCTTTAAAAATAAAATGGAAGAAGGAATTGTTCTTGATGATTTCAAAACCAAAAACTGCAAGGTGGAAATAATGGGCGAGCGTTCTTTTAGGATAGTTTTAACCGAAGGCAAAAAACATCAAATCAGAAGAATGTGCGAAGCGCTTTTTCTGACTGTTCGCGACTTGAAGCGAGTGCGGGTTATGAATATCAAGCTTGGCAATATTCCCGCCGGCTCCTTCCGCGAACTAAAAGGGGATGAGCTTAAAACTTTTCTCTCTTCTCTCGGACTTTGATTTTTTTCTCGTCTTTTTTAGTATAAGCGATTTTCCTCATTCGCTTTTTGACTTTTTTATAAAAACATTATATAATATAGCCAGTTTTATTTTGACAACTTAATAAAGAAAGAAGGTGAGAAAAGATGTATTACGGATATAACTGGTTTGGAACTGAAATTTATCCGCATCCGCAAAAAAACCAATGGCGCAACGAGGAACCTGTCAATTCTTGGCAAACATTTTTTTCTCTTTTGATTTTTATTTCCTTTATCGCTCTCTTTATTGACTGGTCTTGGTTTAGTAAGCGCATTGAAGAACGACAAAAAAATATTATTCTCCCGGGAACTCTTGCTTACGAAGAAACCATTGCTGAAATCTCCCAAGTAATGGACCAAGTCAAAAAGAAAGTGGAAGTAAAAAATCTTGATTTGAAGGAAGCCACTTCTTTCAATTATCAAATTGTTGAATTTTGTTCAAAAATTGAAGTTGATTGGACAGATAAAACTTCTTTTATAATGGACAAAGCAAGAGAATGTTTTGTCGATAATTGGCAGCCTCCGGAAGAAACCCCAGAAAGCTATAAAAAACTTTTTGCGGAAAATGACTTAGCTCGAAAAGAACATGCGAAAGTCATACTTAACTTTAAGGTGATGCAGGCTTTTGCGGAAACGCCTCAGCCGGATTGTATGCGGGTTGATATTGATTGGCCTGCCGTCGGGCTGTGGTTTCTAAAGTGGTATTACCTTCTGGTTTTTCCGTCTGTCTTTTGCCTGCTTTTGAACGTCTGGTTTGTTAAAAAATCTTTTAAAGCGGTAATCGAAAAAGTTTATTTCGATTACCGTGAGATTTTTTATGCCGGTTGTTTCGGCCCATTCGGACTTATTTTCGTTTCGGAAACGGCAAATTCTCTAAGATGTTATCGGAAAATTTTGCGTGAATTTCTGAAAACGAAAGAATCCGGTTATCGGCCGACTGCTCTTGAAGAAAAAGCCATCTGGGCAAAAGTAATGGCGCCTGTCTTGTCTTTTGAAGACGCCATCACTAAAGCGGAAAAAGAACTGGTTTATCGCCCGGCTCTGGCTGGTTTTGCCGTTTGGATTTTAGGCTCTTTCAGCCTTGTGTCTGCAAAATCGCAAATCTCAAAACCGGTCGTTTTTATCTCCAGTCAAATCGATTCCGAAAACGAAGTTTTGAAATCGAATGAAGGAATTTCTTTTAAAAACGTTTTTTCTTCATTCAAACTTCCAAAAATAAAGAAAATTAATCTTTGTTTTATCGGAATTGAACCGGTCATTTTTCAAGCTCCGGATTTCATAATATCCGAAGCCAGTGTGAAAAAAGTTTTAAACCGAGAATTTCTAATCGTAGTTCAACCGAGAGCGCCGCCTAAAGAGGCAAGAGATATTTTTATTTCTTCTCCTGCCGCTTGCGCGGCCTAAAAGGAGAAGAAAATGAAAGTTCTGTTGTCTTTCGTTATTGTTGCTTTATTCGCAATTCCTGTCGCTTTCTCGCAAGAGCCATTAATCGGCTCCGTCTCTATTGCCGGTGTTTCAATTGATATCGCCGGTTATACTCAGCTTACTTTCATCGAAAATGCCGACCCGGAATTCGATTGGCCTTATTTCCGAACTTGGCAGACGGTTAAATTCGACGATGATTGGAAGCTGGTTATGGAAGAAAACTTCGCCCATATGAATCGCGAAGAGATAAACTGGCTAAGAAAATTTTATCTGGAACGCGGTTTAAATGAGAACTGGAAGATAAGATTCGGTCGTGTTGTCACTAGCGCATTTTTTTCCAGTATCCCTCCGTTTAAAATGGAAACAATTAGTTGTCCGCTCACTGAACCTTTCCGTTCTTACGGTTACGGCATTCAGTTTGTGGGAGCGTTTGAAAACGGATGGAGTTTATTAACTGACATCACTACCAGTTCCGGATACTCCTTCGATAATTCAAAAAGTTTTGAATATCCGGAAACTTCCGCTAGATTGACGAAGAAGTTTGGTGATAATTTTTCTCTTTCCGAGAACATCCAAATTTCCGAAGAATATCAGAATTTTGGAATGGACGGCACTTGGAAGATTAATAACGAATCTTATCTTCGTGTCGCGCTTTATCGTTCTTCAAACGACTTGCGCGGCGACTCTTTCGGTGGTTATCTATTTGGCGCCTATTATCCGGCAAAATGGCTGGAACTTCATAGCCGTCTGGATTTAGGCGCAAGAGAAGGAAAATCTTCTGATTTAATTTGGGCAAACGGCATTCGCTTGTTCAGCTTCAAAAAGAATCTTTCCCTTACGGCGGATGTTGAAACTCCGCTCGCAGGGGATAGGGACTGCCGCTTCCTCGCCCGCCTTCAATTTATGTTCTGATTTTTTAGTTCTTTTATTCTCTGAGTTTATCGAAGAGATACGATTGCAATTTTCAAACCCCGACTCTCTCGGGGTTTTTTGTTTAAAATATATTTAATTTATAAATATTATTGTGGATAACTATTGACTCGCATATTCATCTTTTGCTATACTAATACTATCTTCTGGTTTAGCCATAACTAGAAGGGTATCACATCCAAGGGCAACCCTCCGCAAGGAGGGTTGCTTTCATTTTAAACGATGTTTTAATTCTCTTCCCCAGATGTCGTTTGTGATAATTAACACATCAGAATACCCATCACTTCCAGTTCGTAGCTCTTCGGAAATATTATTTTTCGAAGAAAATACATACACTTTTTTTCCATCTCTCTGCAGATAGGTTATTAACGCTAAAAAATCAGAATCACCGGTAAAAAATATTGCAGCGTCGTACTTTCTTTTATAGTGTAAAGCATCAATTGTTATTTCAACATCCATATTTCCTTTTTCTTCTATCGTCTCTCCATCGGGTGTGGTAATGCTTATGCGCTTTAATACTTTTTTGCGGACTATGAATTTCAATCCTTTCTTTAAGGCAGTATAATAGCAATTTATTTACTTGTAGTATAGATTTTATAAATCTTTTAACTTGTCTACTTCGTAAGGAAGTAGTCCTAACTTATTTGGATCAAGGCGTTTGATTGCCGCAATCAATTTCTCCGGCTCCATTTCTTCCTTAATATAGTCGCCAATTTTTCTAATAGCAGATGGTGGTAAGCCATATTCAAGAAGGACTCCCAAATGACTTGGCAAGAAAGAATTTTCTATGAGATTGGCTAATACGCCATAATCTCCAAACTGCAAACCTTTTTCTTGACACACAAATTTCTGAATTTCAGACAATACAGAAAGCCACTTCGGTAGCTTATATCTAAACCAGTGCTGGTTTACTTGCAAAACCGTATCCACAATAATCTCAATGCGTTCTTGTATATCGGGTCTGTGCGCTACCCAATAATCGCTTTTAACCATCTTATCAATCATGCCTCTGATCGACTTTGTGCCAATATATTGAAGCGTGAGAGTAGCGAGATGTTTGGGACTGTGAGCGCCACCCTCTGACGAGCGAACTGTTCGAAAGTGTTCCCAAGCCAAACTAATGACGTAAACCAGTTCCGGATAACATGGGACGCCGCTCCAGGAAATCTTGTCATGGAGAGTATCGATATTATTTCTCAAAATATCGATTACTGTCATTTGCCCTTCCACGGAAACTCCCTTGTTTTGCTTTATAAGTTCTTGTACTGAATTACTTAGCTCTGAGAATTTAACCAACTTCTTCATCGCGGTCTCTTTAATTTCCTTTGGATCAATTTGGACAAGTAATTCGAGAGGGGCATTGGTTTGAGTAAAAAGTGGAATATCAATATCGAGCTCCTCTTGCTTAGGTTCTTTATGAAATTGAAAAACTTTGCCGATGAAGTGTTCTTTCATTCTGCCAGATCGGCCAGCTATATTCTTAAAATCGAAATAGTCAATCGCCTTTGATCCCTTCTTCTCGTCAAATAGGACGACATTTTTTGCCGAGGTGTTAACCCCTTCAATTAACGTAGAGGTGCAAAATAGATAACGTACATCGCCCCTATTAAAAAAATCGATAATAGAGCTTGAAAGATGGCGTGGAAGTGCACCATGATGCATTCCGATAGAGTACTTAAGCGACTTCGCAAGAATCCAGTCCTCATGAATATTCTCTTTTATCCAGTCGATTGCGTTGTCGTTATTATTATTTTGGAGTTCAGATTTGAGCTTTTCATTCAATAGTACATATTTTAAAAAGCTTTGAGTGAGTTTGTTTGTTTTATTTGGCGAACTGCAGTAAATGATTGTTGGCTCCCTGAGGTCTTTTAAGAGGTCAAATAACGGCGCTTCTTTTTCTTCTTCTTTTGCTCTCCCGACTTTCTCCCAAATCCGCTCAATATCTACGGCAACGGTTGCAAAATCAGTCTTAAACCATACAGCGTTGTGTCGCTCAGCGAATCCCGGCGGTATGGAGTTAATGCTGGGACCGAGCATATAGAATTTGTGAGTCATGCTAAGCAACTTATACAACGCATGGTTGAGTGAAGCCGCCCTCTCATCGTCGCGCTCGATACTCAATTTATAGAATTCATCAATTACAAAAAAATCAACAGCTGGGAAATGCTCGTACTCCGCAACGCGCTCGCCAGTAAACAAGAAGAGGTTCTTGCCACTTTGGGGCTTTTGGGTGGTGGTAACGACCATGTTGTAGTCGCTTGCATATTTTCTCAGTTTTTTTCTGGTCTCATCTAAAAGCGCCAGCGTGGGTTGAATGATTACAATATTATTATACTTCCCACTGGCAACGATTTCTTCAATGAGTTTACTCTTGCCAAAACTTGTTGGAGCACTGACTATCAAGCTGTTTGAGGTATCCAGCATGATGGAGAGATCCATCTGTTCGGCGTGTAGGTAGGTTTCTTCCGAAAGATATTTTGAGCGATGATATTCGCGACGCAAAAGTCCGGCTCCGCACAAATCCTGTTTTTCAAGATAAGGATAGAATCCCGCGGCTTCGATCAAGTCTTTCCACATTGTCTGAGTTGACGCGGGAATTCGTTCCCAAATATCCAAAACTCGAATAATTAAATCGCGTCCAGCAATGGACGCGTCTTTTACATTTAATAGCTTGGAGCATAACTGAGAAAGCTGAAAGCTCTCTTCGAAACTCAGGTCTCGATTCTCGGTAATTAACAATTTTGCGGCTTCGGTATCCATAAATTTTTTAGTCCATGCGCATGGCCTTTAATCGCTCGTCTAATTCGGTCACCAATTCCTCTTTATCTGGTATAGGTAAAAGCATAAGAATTACCTCGACATTCGTCGCGATCTTTTTCTCATCGAATTTCTCTTTCAGTTTTTGGCACTCTTCGGTAAAAGCATTAACATAATCTTTGGTAATTGCGTTATGGTCTTTAACTGTCTTGCTTGAGTAGGTACAGACCATCGGGATACAGATTCCGTTTAATATCTCGTCGAGATTTTTATGTTCATCCATAAGGTTCCGCCAGTATTCTATTTCGGGAGTGTTGGCAGGAAGCTTGTGCTTTATAAGGCTGAATTCAGACTTCAAGTAGTCTGCCTGAATATGTTTTTCGAGATCTTCCGCTAAGGAAGAAATCCCTGCAAAGCCGTCGGAGTAAATCTTGGATTCCCCGAGCCACAACTTCTTCTTTCCTGGTTCAATTGTTATATGTACCCCATCAAATCCGTGGACGGCGTTATTTTGTGCATCTTTAAAATATATCTTGGCAACTAACGGAATCGTGTCGTGGAAATCACGAAGTAATAGATGGAGTATTAACTCGCCAAACTCACCACGATTTTCGAATTTGTTAGTACCATAGATCGTACGCGCAGCTTCGCGAAGTCTAGAAACAATCTGTGTATTTGGCGTCTCCTTGCCTTCATGGTAACCGAGCGCAAATTCGGGAATAACCTCACATATCAAATCGACGAGAGGCTTAAACCTGAATTGATTCTGCTCATAGCCGACGCTATAGGCCTTAAAATCGGCTTCCGATATTTTTTCCTCTATTACGAGGTTTGAGTTAAATGGTTGAGCCATGGTGTTATTAGAGTAAATCTTTAACTGATACGTTCAAAGCTTTTGCTAACCTTTCGATATTCTTAAGAGCCATATTTCTCATGCCGCGCTCGATACCACTAATATCGGTGGGGTGTACCCCAAGAATCTTGGCTAAACCGGCTTGAGACATCTTATTTCTTAGGCGTATTTCCCTGACTTTTTTCCCGAAGTTTTTTGATATATCAAACATAAGCTCGAGGAGATCATATCAAATGTAGAAATAAATTTCTAGTCCCAGAAAAAACAAAAAAACATCGAAATTAATCGGTGATTTTTTGTCTTGAATACGGCACTCAGCCTGTATCACATTTTAGGGAAGGAGAAATTAGAGCATTACTGAGGCAAGGTGGTCTTGCCATGATACCACGCTGACTTTGGCTGCCGGACTTGGAATCGAACCAAGATACTGGGCTTCAAAGGCCCATGTCCTACCTTTAGACGATCCGGCAAATATAATCTATCCTAACTTATCAAATATCTTTTTTAAAGCTCTTCTTCCTACGCTTGATTTGTAGAATTTTTCCCGTTCTCTTGCTTCTTTGAAATTCTTACATTCTTCGGTATAAATTATTTTCCATGGCGAATACTTTTTTGTGTAAAAACTTTTTCCAGAATTGTGTTCTTTTAATCTTCTTTCTGGATTATTAGTTATACCGATATAACTTTTTGAAAAATTAATGCTTTTCAACAGATGAAGTATATGCATTATTATTATGTCCTACCCGCCTCGCTGAGACGAGCTCAGCTCGTCGAGGCGGGCCTTTAGACGATCCGGCATTCTTTTTTCTTTAAAATAATACTTATTTTTCCGCCAAAAATCAATTTTTTGAATTTCTTATTCCAATGTTCTGCAGAACATTGGAATAAGGAAAATAATTAACGCCTTCCATTTTTTATAAAAAATTCCCCCCTAATTAAAGAGGGGACAAGGCATTTCTTTTTTCCGAGGACCTTTACGGAAAAAAGATTTTCTGTATGCTACTTTTTATTATACTCTTCTTCATTTTTAATTCCATTCTTAAATTCCTGCCTGCCGCCTACCTGCCCTGCCTACCAGCAGGCAGGCTTGAAAATAGATTAACAAAACAAGCGCTTTGAATTTTTTTGTTTTTTCTTTTCGTAATATTAAAAGGGTTTATTTATATTTTAGTTATTTAAATTCTATTCATTTGTTTTTATAATTTTCGCGAAAATTTATGTTAAAAATATTTCAAAAAGAATCGGTTCAAAAAATAAAATCTTTTGCCGCGGCGCACGAAAGAATTGCCGCCGTCTCTTTCCTTTTTTCCCTCTTTTTTATTTTTTGGATTTTTAATTTATTCAGCGGTTCAACTGCTGAAACAAAATATGTTCTGGCTTCCGTAAAAAAGGGAACTATCACGGTTTCCGTTTCCGGCAGCGGGCAAGTTTCTTCTTCCAATGAAGTTGACTTGAAAGCCAAAACTTCCAGCGATGTCGTTTATGTTGCCGTTTCTCCCGGCGCAAAAATGCAAAGCGGAGCTTTGATTGCTTCTCTTGACGCAAGCGATGCGGAAAAAGCCGTGCGTGATGCCGAAATTGACCTTGAAACTGCCAATCTTAATCTTGAAGAGCTTCTTAAACCGGCAAGCGGCCTTTCTCTTATTCAAGCTGAAAATAATTTGATTAAGGCGGAAGAATCGAAAAAAAGCGCTGAAGAAGATTTAAAAAAAGCTTATGAAGACGGATTTACCAGCATCTCCAATACTTTTCTTAATCTGCCTAGCGTTATGTCCGGTCTTCAAGATACTTTATATACTTCAAGTTCTGCCTTGGGAGGAAGTTCGCAGTGGAATATCGATTTTTATGCCAACTCTGCCGCCCAGTTTGATGATGCGGCTGATGACTACAAAGACGATTTAAAAACAAAACATACGGCGGCAAAATTGGAATATGAAGAAATTTCCGGCAAATATAAAGCAACTTCCCGTTCCGCCAGCGACGAGGAAATAGAAACTTTAATTGATGAAACTTATCTATTGACCAGAGATATTTCCGAAACGGTTAAAAGCGCCACTAATCTTATTCAATTTTACAGAGAAGTTTTTCTTGACCATAATCTTACGCCTAAATCTCTTTCCGACACTCATCTCTCCACTCTTAATTCATACACAAGCGAAGTAAACTCAACTCTCTCTGATCTGCTTTCCGCCAAAAATTCCATTGAAAGCGCTAAAAATTCCATCACTAGCGCCAAAAGGACCATAGAAGAAAGTTCGGAATCTCTTAAAGAACTGAAAGCCGGCGCCGATGAATTAGAAATAAGGTCTGCTAAAATCACCGTCAGACAAAAAGAAAATGACCTTTTAGACGCGAAAAAGGATTTGTCTTCTTGCTATATTCGCGCGCCTTTTAACGGAACTTTAGCTGCGCTTGTCATAAAAAAAGGAGATTCTGTTTCAAGCGGCGCGTCTATCGGCACTTTCATTGCCGACCAAAAAATAGCGGAGATCTCCTTGAATGAAGTTGACGCTTCCAAAATAAAAGTTGGCAACAAAGTTGCGCTTTCTTTTGACGCTATTGATGGTTTAAGTTTATCCGGCGAAGTGGCGGAATTGGATTCCATTGGTTCTGTTTCTCAAGGAGTTGTTTCTTATAGTTTAAAAATAAGTTTTGACGTTCAAGACGACAGAGTTAAACCGGGTATGAGCGTTACCGCTTCCATTATTACTGATTCCAAGCAGGATATTCTTCTGGCGCCAAGCTTGGCCATAAAAACGGAAAATGATTCTTCTTATGTAGAAATTTTAGCTAATGATTCTTCTATCCAAAAAAGACAAGTTAAAATCGGAATTTCCGATGATGAAAACACTGAAATAATTTCCGGTTTAAGCGAAAACGAAAAAATAATCGAGAAGACCACAACTTCAACTTCTTCCAGCTCCTTAAGTTCTTCTTCAAGCAAAAGCTCGTCTTCGGGAGGATTATTCGATATGGGAGGAGGCGGACCGCCGAGATAAAAATAAAAAAATGATTGAGATAAAAGACGTGGAAAAAACATATAAAACCGGCGATTTTGATTATCAGGCGCTACGGGGAGTTAGCTTCAAAATAAAAGAAGGGGAATTTGTGGCGATTATGGGACCTTCCGGCAGTGGCAAATCGACTCTTATGCACATTCTTGGAGCTTTGGACACGCCGACTAACGGTTCTTATTTTTTGAACGGAAAAGATATGAGCAAATTGACTGATGACGAATTGGCTGATATCAGAAAAAACCAAATCGGTTTTGTTTTCCAATCTTTTAATCTTTTGCCGAGGACTTCTGTTTTAAGAAATGTTTGTCTTCCTTTGATTTATGCCGGACTCTCTAAAGAAAGAAGGGAAGAGAAAGCTAAAAAAGCGCTGGAATCCGCCGGTTTGGACAAAGATTTTTTTTATCATCTTTCCAATCAGCTTTCCGGCGGACAAATTCAAAGAGTGGCGATTGCAAGAGCTCTTGTTAATGACCCGGCAATAATTCTGGCGGATGAGCCGACTGGCAATCTGGATTCAAAAACCGGAGAAATAGTTCTCGGCTCTTTTCAAAAATTAAACGAAGAAGAAAAAAGAACCATTATCTTAATCACTCACGAATCGGATGTGGCGGAACACGCCGAACGCATTATTTATATTAAAGACGGAGTCATTGTGGAAGATTCCAAACAGCATCAGAAAAGAATAATTAAAAAAAACTAAAATGACTATTTGGGATTTATTTGAAGAAACGCTAATCGCTATCTCGGCTAACAAAGTCAGGTCGAGTCTTACTATTCTTGGCATTGTTATCGGCATTAGTTCTGTTATTGCTATGGTCGCTATCGGCGAAGGAGCGCAAAATTCAGTGGAAGAAAAAATAGAATCAGCCGGTTCCAATTTAATTACCGTTATGCCTGGAATGCAAAAATCAATTGGCTATCAGGCGAGTTCCAGCCGCGGTTCTTCCACTACATTAACAAAAGAAGACTCCGACGCAGTAGCCGAGCTTGAACTTGTTAGAGCTGTTTCCCCGGAACTTTCTTCCCGTTATCAGGTTGTTTCTAAAGGAAAAAATACCAATACTTCCATTGTCGGTGTCTCCACTTCCTATCCTTCCGTTCGCAATATTGAAACAAGTGAAGGAAACTTTATCTCCGAACAAAATGAAAAAATTTTTTCCAAAGTTGCCGTTCTTGGTCCCACTGCTCGAGACGACCTTTTTGGTGAAGGAGCTTCGGACGTTGTCGGGAAAACCGTAAAAATAAATGGTATGGAATTCAAAATTATCGGCATAACGGAAACCAAAGGCGGCAGCGGCATGAACAATCAAGATGATATGATTTATATTCCGCTTTCCACTGCCCAAAAATTTTTAGCGGGAGATAATCATCTTTCTTCCATTTATGCCGAAGCTTATGATTCCGAATCAATGACTGCTCTTGAAGAAGAGATAACCGCTCTTCTCTTGAAACGCCATAAAATTACAAATGCGGAATCTGCTGATTTTCGGGTTATGAATCAGGCGGATATGGTTGAAACCGCTTCCAGTGTCACAGAAACTTTCACTATTCTTCTTGCCGCTGTCGCCGGTATTTCTCTTATAGTTGGCGGTATCGGCATTATGAATATGATGCTCACCACTGTTACGGAAAGAACAAGGGAAATCGGTTTGAGAAAAGCCATCGGCGCTAAAAAGAAAGATATTAGCATCCAATTTCTTGCTGAAGCCATCACTTTAACTTTTATCGGCGGAGTTATCGGGGTAATTTTGGGCTGGCTGGTTTCTTTCTTTGTTTCTTATTTAGATTTAGTTGAAACCAGCGTTTCTTTCTATTCCGTTTTAATTGCCTTTGGCGTTTCCGCCGCCATCGGCATAACTTTCGGTTATTATCCGGCGCGCCGCGCCTCCGAACTTAATCCTATTGAGGCCTTGCGCTACGAATAATTTTAAAATTAATTTTAAAAAGATATGAAAAAAAATATTTATTTATTATCAATCGCCGCCGTTCTTTTAGGAATCGGTTTGTTTTATTCCGGAGTTAAATATGGCGAATCAAAAAGAACGGCTGCTTTCACCGGCAATCTGCAAGCTCGTCTCCCTGGGTCCGGTTTTTCGGGTGGCGTTAAAAATCAAAATAGCGTAATGATAACGGGTGAAATAATTTCTAAGGATGAAGAAAGCATAATCGTTAAACTTCCAACCGGCGGTTCAAAAATTGTTTTTACTCCCGCTTCCGCTTCGATTCTAAAATCAGCTGAAGGCGAAAAAGGGGATTTAATAGTCGGCGGTAATGTTTCAGTTTCCGGAAAATCAAATTCCGACGGAAGTTTTATAGCTGACTCGGTTCAAATCAAGCCGTCTTCTTCGGCCCCCAATAAAATATCCGAATAAAACCTTATAGTGGAGATTTATTAAAAAAAAGCCCCGAACTAGAGTGAGGGGACTCTCATTCGGGGCAAGAGGTAAACGTTTGCCGGGGCTCCCTAGAGCTCCAGGAGTGAGAATAGGATAAGGAGGGGCAAACGGTTATGCTGATTTTCATTCTATTTTATTTTTTTAGAAAAGTAAAGGTTTTCCTCTTTTTTTGTCCTGTGGAAAACTTCTTGCTTTTTCTATTTCTTTCTGTTTTAATAAAAGCGGTACATCATGCATTCTCCCGAGAATGCATGAAGGCCCCAGACTGGAACCCTGGGGCCATCTATTTTAAAAAAACACCCCGACTTTCGTCAGGGTATTTTTTTAGCTTATCTTTCCACTTTCGGTTTAGCTTCGTTGACTACGAGGTTTCTTCCTCCCATTTCTCTGCCATTCCACATTTCGATGGCTTTCTGGGCGTCTTCCTCAGTAGCCATTTCCACAAATCCGAATCCTCTTGAACGTCCTGTCATTTTATCAATGACGACGGAAGCTGATTCAACTGTGCCGGCTTCGCTGAAAGCGTCAGACAAATCTTTATCGGTAACTTTCCAAGGAAGGCCTCCGATAAATAATTTCTTATTCACTTTTATATAATTCTTATTTTAGATTGCGTAAGGCGACCCCCTCTCGGCCGCTTTTTACTTTTATCCGGAACTTTTTTAAAATGCCAGATTTGTTAGAAAAAGCACTTTGAGAAACTCTTACCACAAACCAAGGTCATTATAACCTAAAACCGATAATAAAGCAAGAGGCAAAAAAAGCAGGCGTCTGCTCTTCGCCTGCTGAAAGAAAAAAGTGCAAAAACCAAACTATAACACTTGCCTACATCCCAAACACCGACAGGAGAAATTCCACCCCCGTTCTTCTTTAATTAAATCTCTTCACTTAAAAATATCAATACTGAACTTTTCCACCGGCTTTTTCCCTTCTATTTGGATTTTCTTTAAAACTAATATCTCTTCTTTTATCTCTGCCTCCAAAAGTTTTATTCTTTTTGGATTTAAAACATAAACTCCCGGTTCCGGATTAAACGCTAAAATCTTTTTCTCTATTTCTTTCGCTTTTTCCGGATTTCCGTTTAGAGCTTCTTTTAAATCTTCAATCTCAACCAATCCGTCTTCGGTCTTTATTTTTTTAGTGAAAGTGGCTTTTTCGTGATTTTGTTCTTTCGGCTCTATTTTGCCGTTTATAAAATCAGGCAGGATTTTAGCTATCAGCTTTCCTCCCTCTTCTCCTAAAGCTTTTTCCGCTTCTAAATAGCCCATTTTTTGCCCTTTTGTCTCCAAAATCACCCCTTTTTGCCCTAAAATTGGCCCATGGTCCATCTTTTCATCCATTAAGTATAAAGACACTCCCGATTCTTTATAGCCCTTTATAATGGCGGTTTGTATAGGAGTTGCTCCTCTTAAATCCGGCAATAGCGATGGATGAATTCCTATCGAACCGAGTCGGGGAATTTCCAAGATTTCTTTCGGAATTATTTTGGCGTAAGCCGCCACCGCAAAAAAATCCGGATTTATTTTTTTCAGTTCTTCTATAAAATTTTCATCTAAAATTTCCGGCTGAAAAACTTTTATGCCTTTTTCTTCCGCTAATATCTTTACTGGCGGGGGAGTGAGTATTTTTTTTCTTCCGACTAATCGGTCAGGATTGCAAACCACTGTCTCCGGCTTGAATCCCGCCTGGAGCAGTTCCTTTAGAACAATTTCCGCAAACCTCGGTGTCCCCCAAAATACGAATTTCATAATTTTATATTAAAGGATTTTTTATAGTTTTAAAGCTAAATTTGCGAAGCTGCGATTCATATTCAAGTTTTTTAAATAGACGCTCATTGATATTTTTAGTATAACTAAATCATACACAATATTCGCAAAAAGTGCATTATTGTGTTTAATATACGAAAACACTTCGCATATAAACGAGTTAGATAAAATAGCTCCTTGCAGTCGCTACATTATCTAACACCGTATATCTGGCTGCGCCCGATAAAATATTGTTTATAATTTCTATTTTTAAATTGAGCTCTTTTTAGTTTTTTTGGGAAAGAAAAACCCCTACACGCAGGATTAGAACCTTTGTGCAGGGATTGATGTATGCTACTAATTAATATGTCTCATTCATCGACATAATCACGTGCCATGGGAGATATATTTTGTAGGGCTCTTTTGTTTCTGAGCCCTTGCCAGTGGGCGTCATTGATCCGCTTGCAATTACTCCCCACGATTTGCAAACGCATTTCTCGGGAAAAAAATTTGCTTCTGGACCAAATTCCCGGCAACTCCCCCCCAAAAAACCAACGCTAATTTTCGTATTCAATACGATTCTCATTTTTTTCTCCGCTTTTTTAGTAGGTTATTAGCGGCCAACCTATAGTTTGGCTGAATGAGAAAATTTTCCCACACAGCTTGCAGGTGACTAAAATAATCAACTCAAAGCTATGTAGGAAACTTTACTTATTTTTAAAGAACTTTTAATTATAAATATAATATATCATACTTTAAATAATATGTCAAGCACTACACCTAATTATTATCTAAAATGAGCCAAAAAAACCAAAAAAAGCTTATAAATAATGGATGTTATAAGTAATATTTCATCGAGCTTCACTCTAGTTTGCATTTCGCTTCACTCAATGTAAACTTTAGGCATATGGATGAAATCATATCACTTATTAAAAAACTATCAGAGATTAGGAAAATTCCGCAATTTCTATTTGTTGAGGTTATTAATCCTAAAACTCTCATGAAATTAAGAGGAAAAATTCAACAATTTAAATTTGATAATCCTCTCTCTAATGAAATTGATTTTATTATAAACTCACCAGGTGGAAGTGCTGATGATGCTTATAGGATTATCAGGACTCTTCGAAAAAACTTTTCAAAAGTAAATATTATTGTACCTTTTTGGGCAAAAAGTGCCGCTACATTACTTTCGTTAGGGGGTTCTCAAATTATAATGGATGAGTTCGGTGAATTTGGTCCGATAGATGTGCAAATTCCAAAGGAATTAGATGATAGACCAGATATTGAAAGTGAAAGTGCATTAATAGATGAAAACTCACTAAATAGAATAGAAACTCGTTCGCGAGAATTATATTTAAAAATGTTTACCGACTTATACACGAGTGATCTTATTCATATTAATAAAAATGAACTTTCTAAACAAATTCTTGATTATTTAGCAAAATTTTACGAACCACTCTTAAAACAAATAAATCCGTACAAAATAGGAGATAAAAATAGAAAATTAGATATTGGTGAACAATATGCTCGAAGAATTTTATCACTTTACAATCCTGATATTTCAAACGAAAATAAAAATATACTCGTTGATTATTTAGTTAATGGTTGTCCTGATCATGGATATGTAATTGACTATGATTTAATTTCTAGATTTTTATCGAATATTAAAAAATCAACAGAATTTGGTAATGAATATGAACAAACTTTAAATCAAATATCAAATAATTTTGTTTTGGGTAAAGAAAACGTTTATATTGATTTTGTATTAAAAGAATCTAAATTAGCTAATACTGAAATAAATTAAAACTTAAATAATATGCAATATCATTCATTAAAAAACATAATGGCAATTTCTCCTAATAATCAAGATATAAAAATAAGAATAACAATTTCTGAATCAGAGAGAATAGTTAAAAAAGATAGAGAAAACAAAATCAAATCTCAACCTCTTTCTATTGAGGAAAAAATAATAAAGTTTTCACCACCTCTTGAATCAAACTAGTCTAATGCGTCACTACAATGTATTATTAAGTATTAATATTTTTATTTTTATCCTCTCATCACTTTTTCTCCCGTTACTTTGAATTTTTTTGAAGCTCGGTCAATAAAAAGAATTCCGTTCAAGTGGTCGATTTCATGTTGAAAAATTCTTGCCGTATACCCAAAAACTTTTAATTTTGTTTTTTTGCCGTTTCTGTCAAATCCCGAAACGGTTATTTTTTTATATCTTTCCACTTCTCCCATCACTTCCGGCACGCTTAAGCAACCTTCAATATCCTTTTCCGTTTCTTTGGAAACTTTTTCTATTTTCGGATTAAACACCGCGTAAAATCTTTTTCTCGTGGCGCCTTGCGCGGGGGATTCCGCCACAAACATGGAAAAAAGAAAACCGGCTTGATTGGCGGCGAGCCCCACTCCGTCTTTCTCTTTCATCGTTTTCCTCATTTCCTTGAGAAGTTCATTTATTTCTTTTTTGGAAAACTTGGAAAAATCAAACTCCGCGGTTTTCTTCCGCAGAAACTTTTCCTCCTCTCTTTTTTCAATCGTTAGAATTTTCATGCCAAATTTATATAAATTTCGCTTTGCGCTCCGACTTGGGTCGGAATCGCTTGATTATTAAATCTTTACTTTTCCTTTTCTTTATATTATTGTATCAAAAGCTTTTTGGCAAATATAAACATAAAAAGGAGGAAGGAAATGAACGTATCGGTAGCTTCTGTTTTTGTTTGTCCCAATTGTTTTGATTGGGATCAAGTCCTTGAAAAAGTTCAGGCGGAAATAAAAAACATTTTTGATTTTTTTAAAAACGAAGAAATAAAGAAAGGAATAAGTTTAAATTAAAAACACCCCTTGACGGAATTTTCCGCCAAGGGGATTTATTAAATCTTTGCAAAAACCCCGCGCGTTAGCGCGGGGATGAAGCGGTAAAGATTTAATAAACCCCGCCTTTCTGCGGGGTGAAACTCAGGATACCACGGCCGTAAGGCCGTGGAGTTTCATTTTTCCAGTTTTTTTATAGCCATTTTCATAAAATAAGCTCCTTTATTTTTTGCTTTTTTATTCTCCCCGATATTTTTTGCAAGAGCGAGCAATTTATCCGAGTCGCCGAATTTCGCCATTTTTATATAAAGCGATTTGTGCTTCTCGTCTTCAAGATGCATGGCAATCTCAAGTCCGATCAATTGGAATCTTTTATAAACGCGGGATTTTTTCTTCCGTTTTTTTATTTCTTCCAGGTATTTTTCTTTTTCTAC
Organism: Minisyncoccota bacterium; assembly: GCA_041651415.1. Classification (GTDB taxonomy): domain Bacteria; phylum Patescibacteriota; class Minisyncoccia; order UBA6257; family XYB1-36-10; genus JAQVXM01. The sequence goes on along the minus strand of JBAZJH010000001.1, from coordinate 227,191 downwards.
GCCTTCCATCGCTTTTATCTTATCTCGCCTTTCATTAAAAGCAACCTGCTTGCTCGCTTTTAATTACCTTGCTAAAATAAAAGAATCTAAACTTATGGACGAAAAAAGAAAAAGATATCAAAAAATTATTATCGCTTCCACCGCTTCTTTTGTTGCGGTTTATTTCGCTTTCTATCTTGGTTTTTATTTTGGCGCGCAAAAGTTTCAAGAAATAAAAACTTCCGGCGGGGAAGGGGTTGAAAATAAAGAAGGAATCAGCTTGAATCCTTTCTGGGAAGTTTGGGGAATGATTAAAGAAAAGCATATAGCCGGCGAAAAAGTTAAAGATAAAGATTTAATGTATGGTGCCATGGCCGGGCTTGTTTCTTCATTAAAAGACCCTTATTCTGTTTTTCTTCCTCCTGAGGATTCGCAAAAATTTGAAGAAGATGTTAAAGGCTCTTTTGGCGGCGTGGGTATGGAGATTGAATCAAAAAATGGGCGTTTAGTTGTTGTTGCTCCTTTAAAAGATACTCCTGCTGAACGCGCCGGGCTTTTAGCTGGAGATTTTATTCTTAAAGTAGATGGAGAAGAAATCAGTTCTTTGGATGCCAATTCTGCTGTTAAAAAAATAAGAGGGGATGTCGGCACAAAGGTTATTCTTTCTATTTTCCGCGATGGATTCAAAGAGGCAAAAGATTTTTCTATTATAAGAGAAGTGATAAAAGTTCCGACTCTTGAATGGGAAATGAAAGGGGATATCGCTTATGTAAAATTGATGGGTTTTAATGAAAATTCTCTTCCGCTTTTTTATGAAGCCATGATTAAGTCGCTATTCTCCGGAGCCAAAGGCCTGGTGCTTGATTTAAGAAACAATCCAGGTGGTTATCTCGAGGTGGCTACTCGTTTGTCCGGCTGGTTTGTGGAAAATGGCAAAGTGGTTGTCAGTGAGCGTTTCCGCGACGGAAAAAAAGACGATTTTGTCGCTACCGGCAATGAAGCGTTGAAAAATTTTCCAACGGTAATCTTGGTCAATAAGGGTTCCGCTTCTGCTTCCGAAATTTTGGCCGGCGCTCTTCGCGATTTGCGTGGCGTGAAATTAGTCGGCGAGAAAACTTTCGGCAAAGGAACTGTTCAGGAACTCAATTACTTGGCCGATGGCTCTATGGTTAAACTTACTATCGCCGAGTGGGTCCTGCCGAGCGGACAAATCTTAAAGGAAGAAGGTCTTGAACCTGATTATAAAGTTGAAATTACTGAAGAAGACAAAGAACAAAAGAAAGACCCTCAGCTCGAAAAAGCTTTGGAAATAATTAAACAGCAATAAATCTTATGAAAATAATCTTGCTGGAAGACGTCAAAAAAATCGGGCGCCGTTTTGAAGTCAAAAATGTTTCGGACGGCTACGCTCGCAATTTTCTTATTCCGAGAGGGCTAGCCAAAATTGCCGATTCCAAATCAGTTGAAAAAATAGAGCTGGAAAAAAAATCTGCTCTTGTTAAAAACGAAGAAAAAAATTATCTGGCTCTGAAAGAAAAAGAAAAAATTTCCGGTCGGGTTTTTGAAATTTCAAGAAAAGCGGGGGAGAAGGGAGAACTTTTCGGTTCAGTTTCCGAAAAGGATATTTCTCAAATTTTTGAAAAAGAATTTGGCTTTTTGCCTTTCAAAATTGAATTTGAAAGTCATTTAAAAACGCTCGGAGAATATCCGCTAAGAATTTTCTTGACTCCGGAAATTTTTGCCGACCTGAAAATTATTATTTTAAAAGAAGAGTAACGAAACTTCACAGCCTTCGGCTATAAAGTTTCACCCCGTAGAAAGTCGGGGTTTATTTTAAATCTTTACCGCTTCAAACCCCGCGCGCTATCTTAAGGGGTTTGAAGCGGAGATTTAATAAAAATAAAAAACCCTTTCGGGTTTTTTATTTGACTTCTACCAAAGTTATTTTTCTTTTCTTTCCATCGAATCCGGCTTTAAACTTGCTGGAGAATTTTACTTTTCCGTCTTTTGCCGCAAAAAGCGTATCGTCTGCTCCTGTCTTTATGTTCTTTCCGCCATGATATTTCGTTCCGCGTTGTCTGATGATTATTTCTCCCGCTCTTATTGCTTCGCCGTCTTGTTTCTTTACTCCCAGTCTTTTTGATTTGGAATCTCTCCCTAATCTGGTAGAGCCCGCAGATTTTGTATGTGCCATATCAAGCTATTTTACTATATTTTTCTTTTAAAAGTCAATATAATTCAAATATGGAAAAAATCAAAGACTTTTTCAGGGAAAAGGGGAGAGAGATGATTCTCTTTATTCTTGTTATGCTTATTTCTTCTTTAAGCTTCGCTCTCGGTTATCTTTATTTTCAGGAATTTAAAAATATTCCTATCGTTATCGAAAAATGCTCCGAATAATATTATAAATATCCTATTTTTTTAAGCATCGTCTCATTTTCCCATTCCCACAATCTTTTGGCTCCAAGAAACGCTTCAAAATCATTCTCATGGGAGGCGGGAGATTCGGAAAGTTCAATAATTCCTTGCGGGTCCGACCAAGCGTGCTCTTCTTCCTTACACATTCCGTTTACATAAGGAAACGGCTTGGTGATTTTTTTTCGGCCTCCTTTTGTTCTTAAAACCGCTCCGCACGCCATGCATTTTTGCGCCTGGTCGATTCTTAAAATCCACCTGGCGGAAAGCTCCGGAAACTTCTCTTTTAAAGCGTCAAAATAAGCCGCTGTCTGCAGATTGTAATCCCGATAGACCGATTGAGAGGTTTTTATGTCTAAAACCCCAAATCGCCCGTTTAAATTGACTATGGCGTCCACTGTCCCCGCGTAGCGGAAAAAATTATGAACGACCCTTTTTTCAATGAGTTCCGGATAGGCCTCAATCAAATTTCTTTCTTTGAATTTTATGAAAGCGTCCACGGCCGGCTTGATTTCTAAAGGCACTATCGGGTCTTCTCCGACCATTATTTTTTGGACGGCCTCATGCACCATCGTCCCTTCCGTCGCCGATTTTTCTTTTATTTTCTCTCCGTTATCAAAACCGACAGCCGAATAAAACCGGTAAAGCGCCGGTTTTGATTTTATTTCCATTATTTTTGTCACTCTCGGATACCATTCTTCTCCTATCTCATATCCTGCTTTTTCTCTGAATTCCGCCTCGTTCTCTTTTTTATAAAACATTGTTCCTTATTATATCTTATTTGTTAATCTCCGCGAAAGCCCCGCGCGTTTATGAAGAAATTAAAAAATCTCTTGCTTGCGGTTGTTGCTTTTGCCTCTCTTGATTAACTTTTCCACTCTTAGGCCTGCCGGCCGGACTTTTTTATTTCTTTAAAATGCTATAATTATCTTATGAAAAATAATAAAAAGATACTTTCCTTTGTTTTTGTTATTATTTTTATTGTTCTCGTTTCCGCTTTCTTTTATTTCGGTTTTCTTAAAAATAAATCTCAACAAGAAGAATCAGCAGTCTTGCCGGAAATTAATTTAACGGAAAAAAGAAAAAGTTTCTGTCTTGGCGACAAAGAACATCCTTTCACCGATTTGAAAGAAGCTCAAAAAAATCCGGAAAGCGTTTGCTGGCTTGATTTGAATAATGCCGGTCTCGGTTCGCTTCCCGGCGATATTGATAAATTCGAGAATCTGGTCGAGCTTCACGCTTCAAAAAACGGCTTGAAAGAACTTCCGGTTAGTCTCGGCAAACTTTCTCGTTTGCGTCTGCTTGATTTGAGCAATAACTCTCTTTCTTCTTTGCCGGAAAATATCGGCAGTCTTTCTTCGCTTGTGGTTTTAAACCTGACTAATAATCAGCTTTCTGAGATCCCTCTTTCTATCGGTAGTCTTTCCAATCTCTCCGAGCTTTATTTGAATGTTAACTCTCTTTCTTCTCTTCCTGATGAACTTTGGACGCTTTCTTCTTTAACTAAATTGGATTTGGCAAATAATAAGCTTTTTTCCGCCATTTCCGAAAAAATATCCGGCTTGAAGAATTTAGACACTCTTTATATCTATAAAAATAATCTTCCGGCAGGGGAAGGGGAGAAGATAAAGTCTGTCTTAAAAGGCGTAGATATCGTCTATTAAAATTATTTACACCGCCTTTCTGTGGGGCGAAACTTAAAACTCCACAGCCTTACGGCCGTGGAGTTTTGTTGACAAAAAATACAAAATATGAAAAACTTTTAAAAGAATTGAAATAAAAAATCTGCCAGTTGGCAAAAATAGGAGATTAAAAATGATCGAAATGACTCTTGGGCAGTTTTATCTGCTCAAAAACATTGTTCTCGGAGCAGGAATTATCAGCTTCATTCTATCTTTTCTTCTTTATTGCCGTTTTTATAAGTACAATCAAATAGGAAAAGAAATTTGGATTTATATAGCTTTTGACAATACAGAAGGAGAAAAGGGGCAAATAAGGAGAGATCTTTATTTTAAAATGAAAGAAATGATTTTTCTCTCCACCACTGCTATTCTTTTCTTTGCGGTTTTTTTCTTTATCGTCTATTTTTATTTGAAAATTGCTTTTGTTTGTTAATAAAATTAAGCCTTACGCGAAAATTCGCGTAAGGCCTTTTTTAAATAAAAAATTATTTACTTCTTAATCGGTCTGCAAACTAAAGGGCCGTTTTTTAATTTGAAACATTGGCCGGAAACCCGTTCATTTTCAATATAAAAAGAACAAGAATCGTCGATATTAAAATTTTGGCAGGCAATTTTTTCTTTTTCCATAAAATCTTTTCTTTTATCAAAAATACTGAAGTTAAAGATAATGAAAAGAATGATGGATACTATAACCACTAAAAAGATAACAATAGTAATTATTCTGTTTTTGTTTGATTTCATAATTTTTAAAGCGAAAGGATTAAAATACTTCCGAATATCAAATAATGGATAATTCTTGGAATTATAGCGTATTTGGTGAATTCAAAGAAATTCATCTTAAAAACGCCTCCCAAAATGGGGAAAAAAGGAAGAGGGGAAAGAGCCAGTAAACTGAAAGATTTTTTTCCGTATTTATTAAACCAGCTTAATGATTTGTCGTAATTTTCTTCTTTTACAAATAATTTTACGGCGGAGCTTTCCAAACTTAAGCCGAGATAATAAGCGGCGTAATTGGCAAGAATGGAACCGATAATGGTAAGCCAGAAAAGAGTGATAACATTAAAATTCAAAATAGCTCCGGTAATAAAAGGAATGAGCGGGCTTAAAAACGGCTGGGGGAGAGCTTCCAATAAAAAGACAATAAGGAAGAATCCGAGATAACCCCAAGAGACGAGTCGATTTTCAATAAAATCGGATGTGAATTGTTTGAAATAATTGAAGTTTAAAATTAAAAGAGAAACAAGGACTAAGAGTCCGATTATTAAAAATATTATTTTAAATTTTGAAAATTTATTCATCGGCGGGGGAATCTATATAACCTGTCGCACAAGAGCTGTTTTGCGACATATTATTATAATTTGCCTCAAAAGAAGGACTTAATGAAATCTATTAAAATAATAAAAAAATTAGCCGCTCCTTTTGCTATTAAAAGAAATCCATTTCCCATTACTTCTAATACTTCTGTTTTTAATTGCGTTAGAATTTGTTCTATCATTTTGTTTTATTTTCCTATATATTCCATTGGATTTAAATGAGCGCCGAAAGGCATTTGCCCGCATACTCTGCTTTGTCCCATATAGAAAGTCTCTGAAGCGTAAACTGTGAAATGAAGATGCGGACCGGTTGAAAATCCTGAACTGCCGGAATATCCGATCAACTCCCCCCTTTTTACATCTTGGTTAGGGGAGACAAGATACTTTGATAAATGAGCATATAAAGTCGTTAATTTATTTTCCGAATGTTTTAATACTATAAATCGCCCATAAGCCCCTTTGTAACAATAACTGTCTTGATTCCCAACTGCTGCGACAATACCATCGGCGCTGGCAAAAACCGGCGTGCCTGTAGGAATTCCTAAGTCTATTCCGTTATGAAACCCGCTTTTATAGCTTGAGGAAAAAGAAGTGATTCCGTATTCTTGGGTTAAAAAGTCTCCTACTACGCCTTTTATCGGGGAAAGCAGCACTCCTCCTATCCCCTTCAAGCTTTCCAAATTAAAATTTTCTTTTAATTTTAATTCTATGTCTTCTATTTCTTTAGCAATCTCTTCTTGTTTTTTTACTAAATCGTTTAGTTTGTCGGAATATTCTTCCGCTTGTTTTTTAGTTAAACTTAAAAGCTTCTTTTTTTCTTCCTGTTGCTCTTCTATGATCACTTTTCTGTAAGTTAAATTTTTATTTTGCAGGACAACTTCCTCTTTTTTATCCGAGCGGTCTTTTACTTTTATATTTAAATCATCTTTTAATGATTTCAAAATTTCCACTTCGTCAGAAATTTTATTTTTTAAATCCAAAAGATTTTGAATATTTGTCACTCCCTCGCTCAGACTTTTACTTTTTAGAAGAGTCATGATTTCGCTCGAAGAATCCAAAAATTGCACTTCTCTTAAAACCTTTCCCATTGAATAAGTCTTATCTTCTATTTCTTCTGCCGTGCTTCTGATTCCGGTTTCAAGCGACGTAAGTTCCAAATCAAGCTTCCCAATGGAAACCTCCGCTGATTTTATTCCTAAATTGAGCTGTTTTATATTTTTGGTAAGGGAATTTACATCTCCTTGATAGGTTTTTTTTTGGTCTTCGACTATATTCAAATCTTTTTCCGTACTCTCGATTTCTTCCTTTATTTTTTGGAGTTCTTTGTTTCTTTCTTCTATTTTAATCTTTAATTCTTCCTCCTGGCTCACGGCCTTAATTTCTTCGGCGCTTCCAAAAACCGCCAAAACAAAAAAAACAATCGCCGCTTTTTTTAAAAAATTATTAGTCATTTTCAAGTTTTTCTATTGCTCTTTCTATTCTGTTTAAAGATTCGGTTTGGCCTAAAATAGAAAGAAGTTCCAGCGGCGGCGGAGAATTTTTTCTTCCTGACAGAGCGACTCGAAGAGGCCAATAAACTTCCCCTCTCCCCTTTTCTTCCGCTAAAGCGACAATTTTTTCATCTCTATTTGAAGTGTTTTTTTCCGTTATTTCTTTAATTCTTCTCAAGATTTCTTTTTCTTCTTTCATTTCGGTTTCTTTCCATAGAAGCAATTCTTTTTCGTATTCCGGAGTTTCAAAAATAAAATCTGCTTCTTTTTTAAAATCATTTAATTTTTTTAGCCTCTCTCTTAAAGAAGACACAGCTCTTTTATAGATTTCTTTTTTTTCCGTCCATTCTTTCGGAACAAAATCTTTTATTCTTTTTTCCGCTTCTTCATCGCTCATTATTTTTAAATATTGAGAATTTATCCATTCTAATTTTTCTTTATTGAAGATTCCCCCCCCTTTTTGCACTCGTTCAATGGAAAATTCTTTTATTATTTCCTCCAGACTCATTATTTCTTTATCTTCTTTTGGATGCCAACCGATAAAAGCCATAAAATTTATCATTGCTTCAGGTAAATATCCTTCTTCTCTAAAAGACAGAAGCGATGTTTCCATGTATCTTTTTGACATTTTCCCTCCTTCTGGGTTTAAGATTAACGGCAAATGCGCATATTCCGGAATTGGAATATTTAGAGCTTCTTGAATCAGAATTTGTTTGGGGGTGTTCGGAACATGGTCTTCTCCTCTGATTACGTGCGTTATCCTTTCTTCGAAGTCATCAACCACCACCGCAAAATTATAAAGAGGCGTTCTTAAATTTTTTGCTATTGCGATATCTCCTATTAATCCGGAATCGAAAGAAACTTTTCCTCTTATCAAATCTTTGAAAACTACCGTTTTCTCCGGAACTTTTAATCTGATAAGCTGCGGTTCTCTGTCTTTAGGAGGAGAATTTAAGCATCTTCCGTTATATTTTGGCGCGAGTCCTTGTGAAAGCATAAACTGTTTTTCTTCTGCCAATTCTTCTTTCGTGCAATAGCAGAAATAAGCTTTTTTCTCTTCTAAAAGCTTATTTAAATATTTTTCATAAATATCTCCTCTTTCGCTTTGTCTTAATATCGTTTCGTCTGATTTTATTCCGAGCCATTCCAAACCTTCTAATATTTCTTCTTCAAACTTCTTTTCGGACCTCTCTAAATCGGTGTCTTCTATGCGTATTAAAAACTTTCCTTTTTTGCTTCTGGCAAAAAGCAAATTAAAAAGAGCGGTACGGGCAGTACCAAAATGAAGCGATCCTGTTGGTGAAGGGGCTATTCTTACCCTCACCTCTTTATTTTCGCCTGACATTATCTTGATTATAACACAAAAAACGCTTTTTTCTATACTTTAAATTTTAGAAACTGGCAATTCGAAAAATCTCTTCCCCGATCATTTCCGCCGAATTCGGTATGAAGAAATTTAAAGACGCTTCCTGCATCTTTTTTAAATTGTCTTTATCGCTTAAAATTTTATCTATTTGAATCAAAAGAACATTATTCAATAAATTATCTTCTTCTATAACCTTGCCTCCGCCTGTCTCGGTAAATTCATAAGCGTTTAATCTTTGATGTTCTCCGGCGGAATTGGCTAGTGGAATAAGAATAGCCGGTTTTCCGAAAGAAGCTATTTCAAAAATTGTTCCCGCGCCGGCTCTCCCGACCACTAAATCCGCAGCCGTGTACGCTTCTTTTAAATCTTTTGATAAATAAGCCAGAAGTTGGTAATTTTTCGCTTCCTCTTTCCCGATTTCTTTTCCGATAAATTCAAGTTCCCCTTTCGCTTCTTTAAATTTATCCTCGCCTGTCTGATGTATTATCTGGTATTTTTTCAGAAGTTCCGGCGCGTTTCTGATTATCACGTCATTTATTATTTCGCTTCCTTGCGAACCGCCCAAGACTAAAATCACCGGTTTTTCCGGATTAAATCCCCAATATCTTTTGGCAAAAATTTGGTCGTCGCGGTTATTTATCAGATCATCCCGCACTGGATTGCCCACTAAAGCTGTCTTTTTTCCGTTAAAAAATACTTCTGCCGACTTGAATGAAATCGCTATTCTTTTGGCAAATTTTGCTGAAATCCTGTTTGTTAGCCCCGGCACCGCGTCCGATTCGTGGATAATCACGGGAATCCTGTAAAAAAACCCTGCCAAAACAACCGGTAAAGCCCCCGGACCGCCTTTCGAAAAAATAACATCCGGCATAAAAAAATAAACTTTTATCAAAGCTTGAAATATTCCATAGATAAACTTAAACGGCTCCAGCAGATTTAAAGGGGAAAAATATCTTCTGATCTTACTGGAAATTATTTTCCCTATTTTCATTCCATATCCCTCAAGCATTGTCTGATATTTTCCGCTTGCCCCGAAAAACCTCGCCTCGATTTCTCTGTTGTTTTTATCCGCTATTCTTTTTACTTCTTTAAAAACGGCCACTAAAGGATAAATATGCCCGCCTGTTCCCCCGCCAGTAAAAATTATTCTTATTTTTTTCACTTTTTTATTATATCACAAAGAAAAATAAGCGGTCCTTAAAATTTTATTTCATTTTGCGTATTTTGACATATTCAGCATCACGCCGGCCATAGCTAAAAAAACCGCCATACTAGTGCTTCCAAAACTCACGAATGGCAACGGAATTCCCGTTGTCGGAATTAAACCGGAATTTGTCGCCACGTGCGTAAAAACTTGAATTCCGATAACGGAAGAAAATCCCACCAGAACCAAGCGCGCGAACGTGTCTTCTGTCCGGTAAGCCAAAATAAATCCTCTTAAAACTAAAATGAAAAAAATCAAAATAAGAATCGTTGCTCCCACAAATCCGAATTCTTCCGCTATTACGGAGAATATGGAATCTCCAATCGGTTCCGGCAAATAGCTTTTCTTATTGACGGAATTTCCGTAACCCACTCCGAAAATTCCGCCCGAACCTATGGTTATTAAATTTTGGTTTAATTGATGTTGCGCGCCCGTAGTATCGGTTACTTCTCCGGTTTTTATAAAATCAAAAAAAGAAGAAATTCTGGCCCAGCGATAGGGAGTAAAAAAAGCGTAAACAGAAATCGCCAAAGTGATTACGAGAACCAGCCAAAAAACAAAAGACTTTTTTCCTCCGGCGATGTAATAAACAATCAAAGCCGAAAGCATTATTATTGCCACAATGCTTGTTGCTGGCTGTAAAAACAATAGTGTCGCTATTATTCCAGAAATTAAAATAAAAGGCAAAAACCCTTCTTTTAAATTCTCTCTTCTTCTTTCTCCTTTTTTGCCGGAAAGCCAGGAAGCCACATAAATTAAAAAAGTAAATTTAACTATTTCCGCCGGTTGTATTGATGCCGGTCCGATATCCAGCCATCTTGTTGCTCCTTTTTTTGTTTCTCCAAGAGGCGTAAAGACTAGAATAAGAAGAATAATGCTTAAAAGAAGGAGAAAAATGGAAAACTTTTTCAGATATTTATAATCTATAAAATAAAGAAAAAGAAAAGCCAATAAACCCAGCCCCACTCCTTTTGTTAGTTGACTTTTCAGATAAAAATAAGTGTCCCCTTCTCTTATTTTTCCGAGGTCGGCTGAAGCGGAAGAAAGCATTAAAAGCCCGAATCCTAAAATAAAAATAAAAGAAACAAGCATTACATAATCCGGACTTCCGGCTCGCTTTCTTATTTCTTTAAAAGAAAATAATCTGCTTAAAACCATCTTGTTTTTTCTTTCCTTATATTTTCGTCCTTTTTCATTTTTCCTCCCAGTTTTCCCGTTATTTTTCCGTGTTCGATAGTTAAAACCCCTCCGACAACCAAATGTTTTATTTCTCCCACTCTGTTAAAAAGGGCGATATCGGCTTCATTTCCTTCTTTTATTTCCCCGATATTTTTAAAGCCCATTGTCTTTGCCGGAGCCGAAGTTATTTTCTCGATGGTTTTTTCTATCGCTTCTCCATTAATGAACGATTCTTTGATAAAACTGGTGAAAGTGTCTTTTGTTTCTTCTATATTAGCTATCGCTGTTAAAAAAATTGTTTTCTTTTTTAATAACTCATTTTCTCCTCCTTTTTCTTTCTTTCCGATTATCAATCCCTCAAAATTTATTTCTTTGAAAATGGATAAAAGTTTTTCTTTTCTTTCTTTTTCATTTTTTCCCAAACTCTTGAAACTTTTTCCTTCGTAGTGTTTTTTGCGGCAAAAATCATCAAAAATTTTTAATTCTCCTTCCTCTAGATTTATTTTTTCTAAAATGTCTTCTCTTTCTGCTATTTGCCTCAAATCTTTTGTTCTTTCTTTTCTTATTTCTTTGGGCAATAAAAACCTTATCGGGAAAATTTCTATTCCTTTCGGATTAAAACTGGCGGAAATTTCCCGTAAGCTTTTTCCTCTTTCAAGCCATTCCGCTTCTTCTTTTTCTATTTGCCGTACAAAAACCTTTCCCTTTCTTTCCGTTCGTCTCATTTCTCTCAAAAAGAAAGAAATATTTTTTTTGGCTTCTTCTTTCGTCATCCCTCCTGAATCAAAAACCGCCGTTTTTCCCGCCCCGAAAGTTTCTTCCAATACTGCTCTTAATTCGCTTATCGGGCTGGTTGGCGAATAAAAATAACCCATGCCAAAAGATATTCCCACCGCTCCTTCTTTTAAGCTTCTTCTTGCCGATCCTCTTAACGCTCTTATTTCATTTTCCGTGGCTTCGCCTTCTTCTTTCTCCCCTAAAATTATATTTCTTATATTTGCTTGTCCGGCTAAGCTGTGAAAATTAACGCCAAATCTGTTTTTTTTCAGTTTCTCCGCCATTTCCTGAAAAGAATCCCAATCAAAATTCAGCGTTTCCGGAGACCAAGTTTTTCTTATGTTCTCTTGTAAGCCGAACATTGGCGCAAGCGACGCTCCGGCTTGCCCCAAAACTATTGTTGTTATCCCCTGCCCTATGTAATATCTTTGTTCTTTGTCTTTGAAAATTGACGAAATAAAATCAGACCTTGAATCTAAATCAATAAACCCGGGAGATAAAAACAAATCATTCGTTTCAATGATTTTTTCCGCTTTGTATTCCGGAATTTTTCCCACTGCCGCTATTTTTTCTTCCTTTATTAAAACATCTCCTCGGTAAGGTTTTCCTCCTGTTCCGTCAACAATAAAAACTCCTCTAAAAAGGACGCTCATTCCCTAAATTATAGCATAAAATGTTTTTTGCCTTATTGAATAAAACAAAAAAGCTCGGGAAAAATTCCCGAGCTTAAACTTTTTAAGGCTATCTAATTTATAACCTCTTCGTAAAAATAATAAAAAACCAGATAACTTCCTTCATGAAAAGATGAAGAGGCGACTTTTATTTCTTCCGGAGCTACCCCTGCATCTTTTAGAGCATTCAGAAAACCAACAACAAATCCCTCAGTTAACTCTTTTTTAAACCATTTCTTTTCCATTTTCTCTATCCTTTTCTTCTTTGAATTTAAAACTTGAATTTCTAACACTATTTTACAATATTCATAGAATAAAATCAAGTGTGTTTTACAAACTCCCTTAATCGGCAATATTTGCACTTCTTGTCTTGGCACCTCTCGTTCCAAAAAGAAAAATTTAATATCTCTTCCCACACTCTTTCTATTTCTTTTTTTAAATCCTCTGTTTCTTTTTCGCTTATCTCAAAATATTCTTTTCTGAATTTTCCGCCATCTGTCGGCTCTACAAAATCAAGAATCGCCTTATCAAGAATAAATTTCTGCGGCAAGGCCTGAAGAAGAATTTTATAAAAAACAAGCTGTCTCTTATATTCTCCCCCGCTTGTTTTTGTTTTTCCTTCTATCTCGTTCCGGCTTTTCGGTTTTCCTGTTTTATAATCCACGATGTCTATTTTCTGCGAAGTGGGAGTAATGAATTCCATTTTGTCTATCATTCCGTTTAAGATTATTCCTTTATCAAAAAATTCTCCTCTTATTCTCACTTCGTTCTTGGTGTTATAGTTCCAGATATCTTTGTAGTTGTTATAAAAATCCGGCAAAATTCTTTTTCCTTTTGAAAGAGCCGATTCGAAATCTTCTTCCCTTAATCCTTCTAATTTAAGAGCTCTTTCAAATTCTTTTAAAATAAATTTGCTGTCCGCTTTTTCTCCCTTTCTTTTTTTATTGAAGAATCTGTTTAAAGCCTCGTGCGTTGCCGTTCCGAAGCTTGCCTGCTTCATCTTCATTTTCGGCATCTTTATCAAGCTTTCATAAAAAAACTTCCACGGGCATTCCAAATAATTGTTTAAAGCTGTCACGGAAAGTCCTTTTCTTAAAAACTTCTCTTTCAGAAAACTTTTTTCCGCTTCTTCCGCTTTTCTCTCGTCTTTTTTTAAAAAATAAAACTCTTTTTTTTTCTTTTCCTCTTTCCTCTCTTCTTTCAGCTCTTTTTTTATTTCCTCAATGAATTGCGACGGCGCTTGCTCTTTGCCTTCTTCCGAATATTCGGGGTAAGTGATAAAAACTTTTTTTCTCGCTCTTGTTATCGCCATATAAAACAATCTTCTCTCGTCTTCGTTTTTTTCCGCTTTTTCCACCCGAAAAGAAAGCTCGTTCGGCAATTGAAATGCTTCCATTGTTCTCTTATTTCCGAAATGCCCGTCTCTTGCTCCAATAATAAAAACAACATCAAATTCAAGCCCCTTGGCTTTATGGGCAGTCATAAGCCGCGCCATTCCTTCCCTTCTTGTCTCTTTCCCTTTTAATCTGATTCCCTCTTCTTTTAAAAGCTCCAAGTGTTCCAAAAAATCAGTCAAAGAATATTCTTTTCTGATTGCCGCCATTCTTTTTGCTTCTTTAAATAAAACTGAAACTTTTTCCAGAATTTCAAAATAATTTGGAAGGGACAAAACTTTTTCCGAGAACCCCGAATCTTTTATCGTTTTTTCCAAAATTGCCACTGGCCCGTAATTATGGCTTTCCTTTTTCCACTCCATAAGTTTTTCAAAAAAAGCGAAAATTTTCTCTGTTTCTTCTATTTCCGCTTCCGCCATTTTTCTTCGGTCGGAAATTATTCTGACAATCGCTGTTCCTGTTTTTTCTCTCGCTTCGAGAAGCTTAAAAATATCCAATTGTTTTATTTTTAAGAAGTCCAAATGCAAAGCCTGTAAAAGCTTTTCGTCATCTCCTATTTTTTCCACTGCCGACAAAAGTGTTATTAATTTTTGGACTTCCCTGTCTTGAAAAATATCCGTGTCCGATTCCACGGAAAAATTTATTCCTTTTCTTTTTAAAGCTTCTGCAATATCCTCCGCGTCTTTATTTTCTCTGAAAATCACTCCTATTTCTTCCGGTTGCGTTCCTTCTTTTATTTCTTCCTTTATTTTTTCCGCCACAAAATCCATTTCTTCTTCTTTATTTGTTAAAACGCGAATTTTTATTTTCTCGCTTTTTCCTTTTGCTTCCGCTTTGAGTTTTGCCGGAATTTTCTCTCGATTGTTTTCTATCAAGCTGTCCGCCGCGTCGAGTATATTCTGGGTTGAGCGGTAGTTGCTCTTTAAATTTATCAGCTTGGCTTTTTTGTATTTTTGTTTAAAGAAGAGAAAATTTTCAAGCGATGCTCCTTGAAAACGAAAAATGGCTTGCTTTTCGTCTCCCACCACGAAAATATTCGGATTCTCGTGAAAATTTCCCAGAAGTTCAATCACTTTGTTTTGCGCTCCGTTTGTGTCCTGGTGCTCGTCCACTAATATATATTGGTATGTTTCTTGGAGTTCCAAAAGAAAATCCTTGTTCTTTTTTAAAGCCTTTAAAGTCATAAGCACCATATCCTCAAAATCATAATATCCTTTTTTTCGGAGTCCCTTTTGATATTCTTTATAAACAAAGCTTAATTCTTTATTTTTTCTTATCCGCCTTTCTTCCTTCATTCTTTTTCCCGCCGGCAGTTTTTCTTTTTTTAAAGCTCTTTCTTCTTTTTCCGTTATTTTTTTTAAATCTGCTGCGGCGATTCCTTCATTCTTCAATTTTTTTATCGTGGAAATTATTTTTTGCGTGTAGTAATAAGGATTGCCGAACGGTTTTATTTCTTTGAATTTATTTTTTCTGATTATCTCTTGGATAAGTTCTGTCCGGCCGATTTCATCTATGCTTTTCCCGCCGATAATTTCTGGAAAGAATTCCGGATATTCCTGAATTATTTTATTGCAAAATCCGTGGAATGTTGAAATCGTTGCGTAATATCCTCGACTGCCGATAATCGAAACTAATCTCTTTTTCATATTAGCGGTTGCCGAATCGGTAAAAGTCAAAGCGAGAATCGCTTCCGGCGTTGTGTCGGTTTTTTCCAAGATATTGGCGATTCGTAAAGTCAGAATCTGAGTTTTTCCCGTCCCCGGCCCTGCCACCACCATTACTGGCCCTTCAATCGCTTCTACCGCCTCTTTTTGCTCGGGATTGAGCTTTGCTATTTCTTCTTTAAATCTTTTTAAATAAACGCTTTCCACGCCCTTATTTTAACCCCTCTTTGTTAAGCTGTCATTTTATTAAATATCCGTAGAAACATTGCGCGTTAGCGCAAGGTTTTTGCGGCTAAGATTTAATAAAACCCCGACTTTGGTCGGGGTGAAACTTAACAACCGCAGGCTGTGAAGTTTCATTGACTTTTAAGTTGTTAGGATTTATAACATATTCAGTTTTCGGCACCTTAAAAATCTTGTCTTAAAGGAGAAAAGCAATGAAAAAGTTAGTTCTTAATGAATCGATTTTTGAAATCCCGCCTTCCATTATGGAAAAACTCATTGATTTTGTCGCTGAAAGCGAAGAGATCTTCTTTCTCGCTCTTCTAAAAATTATTTCCCATTTTTGTTTTATTAAAGCCTTCTCAAGGATAAAATGGGAAAAAAAATTAAATAAATTTCCGAAAGAAGAAGATTGGAATGAAGATTCGTTTCTCACTGAACTTTCCTGGTTTATAATTGTCTTTCCGGAAAAGAGCTCTTCTTTTCTTGATTCAGTTAATAAAGCATTTCAAAAACTGGAAGACGAAAAGAAGCTCGATTCGAAAAGATTAGCTGAAATAAAAATCATCATCAAAGGAGTGGTTAATTTCCCTAATCATTTAGAAGATCCGGAAATTTTTCTTACCCGCCTTTCTCAAAATTTTAACGAAGGAAAAGAAAATATTCAGCAAATTCTTCGAGAATTGACTATCTTCTCTATTCTTTATAATGAAGAATCTTTACCTTCGGAAACTTGGCTTGAGTTTGATAAGCTCTTGGGAAAAATCACGTATTCTCTTTCTTGTCTTTTTCAAAGTCTCATCAAAGAAGCGCAAAAAGACCAAAAAGACAAGAAAACAACCTTGTCAAAACTGCTCATTTTGCTCTACGAGTTGAAGATCATTTTCTCCTCCGAGATTATTTTTAACCCAGAATTCTGCGTCGATTAAAATCGAATCAAATTTAAAACTCCCTTTTCAGGGAGTTTTTTTAAAACTAAAATAAACTATTATCCACGTTTGGTACATATGTACCAAACGTGGATAGATAAAATAGATTTATCTATTTTCTATCTCTTCCGCTTCTCTTAAAGCGGAAATCAATTTCTTTTCTCCGATTATTCCCCTCGCTTCCTTTCCTTTTGTTTTTAAATCGGAACAAACCACAATTTCCGCTTCCAATAGTTTTCTTTTTTCTTCTCTGTTTAAAGTTATTAAAACTGTTATCGGCAAGAGTTTGGATTCAGTAAGCATTTCTTCAATTCCCCGCTCGCTCGGATAATCCCATCCAATCGCTTTAATTCCGGCGCAGTTGGCGTAATCTATCGCGTCTTTTGAAAATTTAGTGTTAGTGACAAGCCAGCCGCGGCTAAAGCCGTTTTCTTTTATAAAAGATAAATCCTCAAATCTTCCCCGCACGTACATCGCTGTTTTGGCGTCCGTTCGAAACCCCGCCTGATTATGAAATTTAACTTCTGCCATTATTTTTTCCTTTCCTTTTTCCGCCACCACGTCCACTTCGTGGCTGATGCATCTTCCTTGAACGCTATCCGGAAAACTCACTTTATAACCTTCTTTTTCCAAGATTCTGCCGATTATTTGTTCAAAAGGATAACCGGTCGGACCGAGTTCCATCAGAGCTTGCTTTAAGCTATAGCGCGCCGCTGCCGGCCGATGTTCTCTTTTTAACTCGCTGAAAGCTTTTTTATATATTTCTCCCGTTGTCATTCCCTCTCTTAATTCCCCTTCTATTTTTTTTAAAATGTCTCCCGCTATTTCCCTGGAAGCCCCGGACTTAAGAAGCGAGTTTAAAAATTTTTCCGCCGAAAAATAATCCTGTTCTCCGTTTGCTTTTGTTATTTTTATTTTTTTCATGCCAATTTTCTCTTGTCATTCCTGCGTAGGCAGGAATCTATTTAATAAAATTTATTTTAAATTTGAGTATTCCGACGTAAGTCGGAACAACTATTATCTAAAATATTCTGCTTAAGAAAAAGATTACTACTCCGACTACGTTTAAAATAGCCGCCACAATCCAAAACCGCATTGTCACTGTTGTTTCGTGCCAGCCTTTGGCTTCAAAATGATGGTGAATCGGCGTGGAAAGAAATATCTTTCTTTTAAATATTTTTTTGCTGGACATCTGAATTATTACCGAAAGAGATTCCACCACAAAAATAAAAGCGAAAAACGGCAAGAGGAGAGCGGTGTTGGTGAGCATTGCTATTACGCCGATAGTGATGCCTAAAGCCATTGACCCTGTGTCTCCCATAAAAAATTTGGCCGGATAGATATTAAACCAAAGAAAAGCGAGAAGCGCTCCGATTATTACTCCCGAAAATGCCGCGAGGTCATATCTCCCGAGCGCGAAAGCCACCGCGCATAAAGCGCAAAAAGTAAAAAGAGAAACTCCGCCGAGCAGTCCGTCGAGTCCGTCCGTTTCATTAGCGGAAAACGCCGAAGCCACAATCACAAAAATGAAAAGCGGCAGATACCATATTCCGATGTTGATATACCCCAAAAACGGGATAAAAAGCACATCCCAGCCCAGGCGATAATAAAACCACCAGGCGCCAAGAAGCGCGATGGCTGTGTAAAGTATCAATTTATTTCTTACTTTTAATCCCCCGCTTTTTGTTCCCCCGATTTTTAAAATTCCGAAAATATCATCGGTTAATCCGACTAAAGCCGCAATCAGCATTGCCGCTATCGGCAAATATGTTTCTGCTCGGTTTATAAAATTAAACTGCGTCCAGATTCCGTCAAAAAATATATCCATCATTCTGAAGAACCCGGCAATAAGAATCGCTGTTCCCCAAATAATCACTCCGCCCATCGTCGGCGTTCCTTCCTTTTTCTTGTGCAGATTGGAAAATATCGGCGCCTCCTCCGATGTTCTTATCTGCTTTCTGATGGAAAATTTTTCCAGCCCTCTCATTACAATCGGCGTCAAAAGAAGCGCTATTAAAAATGATATCGATGCCGAACTTAAAACTCTTATTGCCTGAATGAATGGGCTAAAAGCTATTATTTCTGAAGTTATCATTATTGTTCTTTATAATAAACCTAAATCTCTGTCCACTCAAGAAGTTTTCTGGTTTCGGAAAATCGGTCTTCCGTGCCAAGAACTATAATTAGAATTGCGTGGCCGTTTTTGGAAAAAATCGAAACAAGATTTCCTCTGGCGGCTTCCGTGTAGCCTGTTTTCCCTCCGATAAAATTAGCTTCTCCTGCAAATTCATTTATGCTTTTATAAGTTTTCTTATTCCCAAACTTTATATCGGTTATCTCAGTTTCTTTCTGCCGGCTGAAAAATAAAAGTTCCGGCTTTTCTTGATAAACATAGGCCATTAATTTTTCTAAATCTCCGGCGCTTGTCGTGTTCTCCGGCGAAAGT
Organism: Minisyncoccota bacterium; assembly: GCA_041651415.1. GTDB lineage: Bacteria > Patescibacteriota > Minisyncoccia > UBA6257 > XYB1-36-10 > JAQVXM01. Next base: position 208,460 of record JBAZJH010000001.1, on the reverse strand, counting down.
CCCGCCGGTTCTTTGTAAAAAGTTTTTTCCATGCCGATTTCCGCCGCTTTCTCGTTTAATTTTCCAATAAAACTTTCCCATCCGTAATTTTCCGCAATGGCTTCCGCTCCGTCATTCGAAGAAACTAAAAATAAAGACATTATCATATCCCGCAGAACAAACTCTTCTTCCGGATTAAAATTGCCGGCCATCTCTTCTGTTTCTAAAGCTTCTTTCGAAATCTTAATCGGCGCTTCAAAACCCATTTCTTCCGCTGCCACGACAGCCGTCATTATTTTTGTGATTGAGGCCAGAGGCCAAATCATTTCCGGATTTTTAGAAAAAATTTCTTTTTTTGCCGTAAGGTCGTAAATCGCCGCCACTTTAGCCATCACTTCAAAATCAGGGATTTTCGGTTTGTTTTTTTCCTCTTCTGTTTTTTTTCCTTCTAAAAAACTGATTTCTCCCGCTTTTTTTATCACTTCCTCTTCTATCTTTTTTTCTATCTCTTCTGTTTTTAAAACCAGTCCGGAAAAATTTGCCGGCTTTAAATCGGCTAAAGCGATAACGCTGGCCTGCTTCTCCGTTTTCGGAACGTTTTTTATCACTCTGACTGTTTCTTCTTTATTGTATTTTTGGTTGAAAAAGGTTACCCCTATCATCACTGCCACAAAAACGATGCTTAGATAATTATCTTTCATTTTCCTTTCAGATTTAAAATTATAAACTTGCCTGTTTCTCTCCGCTCTCTTCGTGTGATTTTAAAATATTATGGTATTTCTCGTATTCCGGCAAATCTTCCATTTTTTTGACGCCGAGATATTGAAGCAGGTTGAAAGTCGGTTCATATAAATAAATATACGGGCGTTTCGGGTCGGGTTTTCTTTCCAAGAGCCCTCTCATTAAAAGCGCTCTTAACATAAAACCGGAATTCACGCCTCTAATAAAATCTATTTCCGCTCTTGAAACCGGAGCAAGATAAATGGCGATAGTTAAGGTTTCTAAAGTCGCCGGAGTCAGATTTTCGTCAAAATCTTCCTTGATCATTTTTTCAATATAGCTTCCCACTTCCGGCGCGCTGATTAATTTTACCTTGTCTTTTTGATAAACAAGCGCGATTCCGCTTCCCTCGCTTTTATATTTCTCTTCCAGATTTTTTAAAGCATTTTTTATTTCCGCTTCATCTTTTTTTACGGTCTTGGCAATTTTCTCCAAACTTACCGCTTCTCCGTGAGCGAATAAAATTCCTTCTATAATTGCTTCTAGATTTTTCTTTTCCATATTTAACTCTTTTTTATTATAACATCTGAAAAATTATCTTCCTGTTCCGCCGTAATAAGATGGTCTCTGATTAAATGCAAAATTGCCAGAAATAGCGCTACTACTTCGCTCTTTCCCCTGCCTTTTGAGATTTTCAAAAAAGACACCAATCCTTCTTTTACCTTTAAAAGCATTTCCGTCATTTTTTCTTCCACCGTCACCATCTTTTTTCTTTCCTGTTTTTCTTCTTTTATCTCGCTTTTTATGCCTTCTACCACTTGTTTAAGGATAGAAAACAATTCTTCTTTTTTTAATTGTCCTGAAGGATGAAAAATTGCCGGCCGGTCCAAAAAAAGTTCGCGGGCGAATCCTCTTTCTTTTCTTTGCCATAAACCTAAAAAAAGTTTTGAGGCCTCCCGCATTTCTTTATAAATTTTTAATCGGAGCTCAAAATCTTTTACTTCCGCCTCATCTTCTTCGGAAAACTTTAATTCCGGCAAAAGTGTCTTTGATTTTAAGAGAATCAGTCTGGCCGCCACCACGATAAAATCCGCTATCAGCCGTTCAATGTTTTCTCCGCCGTCTTCCAATTTTTTTAATCTGGAGAGATGCGCCAAAAAATCTCCGGTTACTTCCGACAAATTAACGGTCGTTATATCCATTTTCTTCTCCTCGATAAGTTCCAGAAGCTTTTCCATCGCCCCGGAAAAATTATTTGTCTTTACCTCGTACATGTTTTTTATAAATTTCGCTTGGCGCTCCGACTTTGGTCGGAGATATCATTTTTTTAATTGTTCCGACCTTGTGTCGGAATAGCCAATTTTTCTTTTTTAAGTATTTTGCTTTATAAACTTTAAAAACTTTTAACTTATAATATATTTCTCACCTCATCCATAATTTCTTTGGGAATCGGGTCTCTTTTCGGACTTTTTCCCGGATATCGCCAGGCGGTTATCAATTTTATTTTTGGTTTCGCTCTGCCGGTTTCTCCTTTAAAAAGCTGATACATCGTCCAAATTTCTTCCCGTTTCTTGGAATCTGTTTGTTTCATCGCCGCCACCGTGTCTTCTGCTATTCCCTCCTCCACTCTTTCCGGAAATCTGACGATTCTTTTCACTAAACTCGGCGAAATCCGATAATGCGCCATTTTTAAAGCTATATGGTTTGTCCACATATATCTTCCGTCATCTTTCGGTTTTGAGGCAAACATTACGCCTTATTATACCTTTTTTATTAAATCTCCGCGAAACCCCCGCGCTAACGCGCGGGGGTTGAAGCGGCAAAGATTTAATAAACCCCGCCATAGGCGGGGTGAAACTTGGAAACTCCACGGCCTTGCGGCCGTGGAGTTTCCTTATTGTTTTAAAATAAAAATCCCCCTCATTGCTTTAAAAGCTTTGAGAGGGAGCGCGCCATATTGGTCACTTAAAAGATTCTGACGCAAAAATCTTTTAAGCTATCCCTGCTATCAATAATCTTCGTAAACCGGGAATCATTTACGAATAGGAAAGCCAATAACAAAAGCTGTGGCTGTGCAATCATGTTTAGCAGAATGGTGTGTAATAATCTGAATCAGTTCCCACCCTCTGTTAAGATGATTATTTAAATCCTGGTCTTCCACAACAGATGAAGAACTTATTTTTATGGGGTTGTCTGGATTTTCGACAACACCGACAGCCGATCCAGCCACAACTTTTATTCTCTGATACTTTATAGATTGTTCAAGCACTATTTTGCCCTCCTTTGTTTTATTTTTACTTCTTGTAAAAGTATAAACTAAATCTACAAAAAAGTCAAGTTATTATTTTATTCTTCAATTATTTTAACGCTCTCAACATAAACTTTCTTGGTTGGCTTGGAAACTTCTCCGAATCCATTATCAATAACCGGCGTTTCGGCAATTTTATCTAAAACATCTTCCCCTTCGATTAATTTTCCGAATATCGTGTAATCTTTCTGCAAACTTACTTTTTCGTCCATTATAAAAAACTGGCTTCCGTTTGTGTTGGCTCCGGCGTTAGCCATAGCAATTACTCCTTTTTCATAATCTCTTTTTACCGGTTCATCGGAAAAAGAATATCCCGGCCCTCCTGTCCCGTCCCCTTTCGGGTCTCCGCCTTGGATCATAAATCCTTTAATTATCCTGTGAAAAAAAGTATTTTCATAAAATCCTTCCCTCGCGAGAAATACAAAACTGTTTACTGTTTTCGGCGTCTCGCTTGCAAAAAGCTCAAACTTCATCGTTCCTTCCGAAGTTTCCATTTCCGCCGTGTATTTTTTGGCGGCGTCTATTTTCATCTCCGGCTCTTTCTCAAAACTTAAATTTTTAACGATTCTTTCCTTCATTTTGGTGTTTTTAAATATAATGTCCGGATTGTTATTAACAAACCAGATTGCGCCTCCGAGAAACGCAAAAGTTACAACGAAAACTGCTATTTTTTTAATCATTTTTTTGTCATTCCAGGCTTGAACTGGAATCTATTTAATTTCCCATTATTATACCGATTTTTTTAAAAAACAAAAGCCCTAATTCTCACTCAAAAAAGTTTCTTTTTTATAAACATTTTTCGGATTCCAAATCATCCAAGAATCAATAAGTCCCGCTTCCTTTACGCCTGTTATTTCTTTTCTAATCATCTCCGGCGTGTAAACGGCGCCTAAATCAAAATCCTGCAACCATGGCCTTATTTTTTTTCGGACCACTTTCTTTTCCTCGTCTAAAAGCATTTCCGGCGTCGTAGTTGAATTTCTGGCGTCTCTTTGCCTTAAAAGTTCGTGCTCCTCGATTCTTTTCACCGCTTCTTGAAGCGAATATTTTATCACTTCCTCCGGATATTCCGCCGGATTTTTATAACCGATAAATCCGTTTTCAAAATGAGATGGATAAATCATCGGCGCCACATAATCAAAATAATCGTAAGCGTCTTCCAAAACCTGCCCGATGCCTAAATCTTCTTTATCCACCGTTGTTTGTCCGAAAACATCTCCGGATATCGGACGTTCCGGAAATTTTTCTTTCAAAAATCTGAAAAAATTTTTCATCACTGTCCGCTTTTCTTCTTCGTTTTTATTCCAAAAAGGATAAACGAGCCCGCTGACGCCGTTTCCGTCCGAAGGAAATCTGATGTAATCGAAATTCACTTCGTCAAATCCGCGGTTAAAAGCTTCTTCCGCAATGGATGCGTTATAATCCCAAGCTTCTTTGGAATTCGGGTCAACCCAAGTGAGTCCTTTTCTGTCTTTCCAAACCTCTCCCTCTTTATTTTTTACCGCCAAATCCGGCCGGGCCTTTGCGAGTCTCGGGTCTTGAAACACCGCTATTCTCGCAATCAGATAAATATTTTTATCGTGCAGCTCTTTTATTAATTTATTCAAATATTTTATTCTAAGTTCCACCGCCAGATATTCTTTCGGCTTTTCCAAATCGGTGTTATATCCAAGATATCCGGAATAATCTTTTAAATCTATCACAATCGCGTTTATTTCTGTCTTCTCTGCCGTTTTGATTATTTCATCCATTAAAGACGGTGTTCCGGCGGCATAACTTGTCGCGTATAAAGCTTTGATATCTTCCGGAACACTGGCAAGCGGCTTTTGATTCTCAATATCCCCATCCGGTCTTTCTTCTTTTATTGCCTCAAGTTCCGCTCCTATGTTTTTTTCTTCATTCGGGTCTATATCGATTGTTTTTCCTCCAAAAACAAAAAAAGCTCCGGCCATGAGCGTTAAAAATCCGAAAGCCAAAAATCTGCTGGTCATTTTCCTTTATCTTTTGGCGTAATTATACTATCTTTTTTTGTTTCTTCAAACAAAAGCCGTATTTGAAAAACCTTTTTTTTAAGCTACAATATCAAAAAAGAAAACTTTTTATATTTACCTATCTTTTTCCTCTAAACTTTACAACTTTTAATTATTTTATGGCCTTTTATCGCAAATATCGCCCTAAAAAACTCTCCGACCTTATCGGCCAGGATATCAATGTGGAAATTTTAAGAAACGCCGCTATTTTAAATCGTCTAAGCCATGCTTATCTTTTTTACGGCGAACGAGGCAGCGGCAAAACTTCCACTGCTCGCATTTTGGCTAAAATCGCCAATTGTGAAACCAGACTTAAAGATGAACTTTTTAGAAAAACCGGCGAACCTTGCAACTCTTGCCCCGCTTGTCTTTCAATTGACGCCGGCAATGCCATTGATTTAACCGAAATTGATGCCGCCTCAAATCGCGGCATTGATGAAATCAGAAATCTTCAGGAAAGCGTTCGTCTTTCCCCGTCTTCTTTCCGTTATAAAACTTTTATTATTGACGAAGTCCATATGCTCACTCCTTCCGCTTGGAACGCTCTTTTAAAGACTATTGAAGAGCCTCCAAGCCATGCCTTGTTTATTTTAGCCACTACCGAGATTGAAAAAGTTCCTTTAACTATCCGTTCCCGCGCCCAGAAATTCCTTTTTTCCAAACTGCCTAAAAATTTGATTATCGGAAAATTAAAAGCTGTCGCTTCCTCGGAAAATATTTCTCTGGAAGAGCCGGTTTTTGAGCTTTTAGCCGGCGCTTCCGAAGGCAGCATGCGCGATGCGGAAACCATGTTTGACCAAATTGTTTCTTTCTTAGGGAAAAACGAAACTATAACTTTAGAGAAAGCGGAAAGCGTTGTCGGCAAAGTAAGCTTGGAAAAAATGAATTATCTCGCCCGCTTCCTTTTGGAAAAAGACATCGAACAGGCGCTTGAATTTGCGGAAACTTTAAAAAACGAAAACTGCGATATCGTCCAGTTTAATAAGGACTTTATAAATTACCTAGGAAAAGTTCTTTCCTTAAAAGCCAATCCTAAAATGGAATCCGCTTTTCGAAATATTTTTTCTGAAAACGAACTGGAAAAAATGAAAAAACTCTCTGAACTTTCTTCCATTGAAAGCCACATCAAGCTTCTTAAGCTTCTCATTTCCGCCCATCGTGAAATGCGCTACAGCCCTTTTGCTTTTATTCCTTTTGAGGTTGCTCTTGTGGAATTTACTAAATCTTAATTTAAAAAGACCGGTTTAAACCGGTCTTTAGGAAAACTATTTTTCCAATTCTCTCCTGCAATCTTTGCAATCAATTGAGTCTGCCAGAGTAGTAACATCCGCCATTGAGCTAATATATAAATCAGTTACTAGTTTCCCCTCTTCTTCTGCTTTTTTTACTTCCTGACAGGAATTCAAGTGAAACTCTGGCTCGTACTCTTTTAAAGAATCAAAGGAAGGCTTAATTCTCTTAAAAGTATAAGGGGCACTAATCATTTCTTTTCTCCTTTTGTTGTATTGGATTTAAGTTCTTTTTACACTTTACACTAAAGTTATCAATAAGTCAAACACACTTAATCTATTTTTATAATGTTGCCGTTAAACTCCGACTTTATTTCGGAGTAGGCAATTACATTACTATCACTCTCCTCTCCCTATAAAAAGTTAGAAGGATTTGCGACAATTCTGAGAAAATTTTGGCGATTATCCCTTTTTTCGAAGATTTGTCGCAAACCCTTCTTTTATACACTACTTAAAATTAACTTTTTCCCCCCTATTTTTTTCCCAAAACCTCCGCTATTCTCCCTCTATCAAATCCGATAATTATTTCTTCATTGTTTCTGTCCTCGTCGTTTATTATAATAACTGGCACTCCCATCTGTCCTGTTTTCTCTACCATCTCTTCCGCCGCCTTTTGGTCTTCCATCACATTAATTTCCTCATATTCCAACTTATTATCTTTGAAATAATCTTTGGCTAAATTGCAATAAGGACAGGAAGGAGTTGAATAAATTTTTATTTTTTTCATTTTTTTAATTATAAATAATTTTAAATAAGCCCCGTAATTATACTTGCTCAACTGCTCAAGTCAAACTCCTTTAAAATTGTTTTTCTTTCAGTTTCAAAGCGAACATGGAAATGATAATCAATAGAAACGCCGTTAAAGCCATTAAAGGAATAGTTATATACCCAAAAGTCATAAAGAAAGTTTCCGAACAATCCGCTGAATAACCAACGGTCGAACAAGCAAAACTTCCCGCGCCTTTCACTTGCAGATAATAATTAAAAGCCGCAATTACTGCTCCGAACGCAGAAAGCGTTATGGCATAATCGGCGATTCTTTTCCCTTCCTTTTTTATTAAAGCCAAAAGAAAAATAATAACTTCCGGATATATTAAAATTCTTTGATACCAGCATAAAACGCACGGTTCATATCCGGCAACTTCCGAATAAAATAAGCTTCCAAGTGTTGCGATTAACGAAACTAAAAAAGAAAACCGCAAAGCGTTTTTTTTAAAAATCTCCGGCTGATTCTTTTTGATTAAAAAATATAAAACTGAAACAACCAAAAAAATCTGTCCGATTGCCGTCAAAAAAGACAGCGCCAAGGTCATATTTTTTACCACTAGTTTATTATATCAGCCGTCTCCCTACTTGAAAATACTGAAGATAGAACTGAAGACTTCAAAAAGCGCTGAAAATGCCGAAGCCGAGAAATTATTCTCCGGCTTTAAAGAAGAAGTTTCCGGCACGATAAAAGACGCATTCCCGCTTTCCGTCGTTCTTCCGCCTATAAAACAACTTGTTTTATAATACCAAACTCCCGGTTCCAATCCCGTTAAAATTATTCTATGGTTTGCCTCCTTTTTTCCCGCGGCTGTTTTTCCGTAATCAGCCGTTTTTCCGTAATAAACAGTTCCCTCGCATTCCAAATTTGTTTCCCATATTATTTCCACAAAAACATCCGGCAGGCTTCTTACAGTTGCCGCTGGCCCGTAAGTTATGATTGCCGGGTCGTTTTCACTTGTAAGAGAAAAAGTCATTTCTTCCGAATAAGAAATAATTCCGTTTTTATCGGTTGCCTTGGCTCTTATGGAATAAACTTTATCGATTTCAAGATTATCAAGGTAATCTCCCAAAGAAAACATAAGGTCTCTCGAGATAAGTTTTATTTTGTCAAAACTTCCGCTTTCCCCATACTCCACTTCCATCTTTGCCAATCTTTCGCTTTTTACTCCTATGTACGCTCTGTATTCTCCTTTATTGCTTACTGAAATTTCAACCAAGAAGGGCTTTGGCGTTTCTTCCGCGACTTCTTCCGGTTTTGCTTCTTCTTGAACAGGAACTGGAGGCGTTATTATTTTCTCTTCCGCTGTTGTTTTTTCTTCGCTTTTTGCTTCTTCAATGATTTCGCTTGGTAAATATTTCTTCAGCGTTTCTCTTGTTCTTGGTCCGGCCGTGCCGTAGCCATTTTCTTCCCCTTCCGCTTTATTTACTATCCCCTCTTTTTCCTGAAACTTTCCAAGAGCTCTTTCTGTCGCTTCTCCAAAATAACTTGAAATAATTCCTTCCGGATAAACTGCCGGGTCTTTCGCTAAAATTTCTTGCAGCGTTTTTACATCATCTCCTGTCATTCCTTTTTTTAGTGTTCGGTAAAAAATTTCTTCCGCGTCCGCCGCGCTGAAAAATCCAAAAAAGAAAAATAAAAACAAAAAAACTAAAAGCTTTTTCATATCTTAATTATATTACCATTTTTTTAAAAATTATCCACACCCGAGAGAATTTAATTTTTAAGTGACTAAAATTCCGATAATGCCGACGACCGCAAGATAGATAAAACAAGGAATAAAAACTCCCTTAATCACTTCTCTTTCTTTGTTTTTTATTCCGACGACAGCTTCCGCTGTCATAATATCGGCAAGAGCAATCATATTTCCCGCCGCTCCTCCGACCAGTCCCAAAGATAAAATCACTGCTATGTCATAACCTATAATACTCGAGGCGGTTTCCAAAAATTTTCCGAACATTATATTTGAAATAGTGGCGCTACCGGTTATAAAACTGCCGAAAGCCCCGACAAAAGGAGCGAAAAATGGCAAAGCCGCGGTTTCAAAATTCTTTGCTAGTATTGCGATAAAAGAAGGAACTCCGGAAAAGTTTTGTCCCGAATTTATCATTATTTGAACCATGGCTGACATAAGAGCGATAACAAGAAACGGTTCAATTGCTCTTATTAAAGAATTTTTTACCGCTAATTCCGCCGATTCTTCCGGCTTCTTTTTAATTCTCCAAAAAATAAATAGAAGTCCGGTTATGATAAAAGCGAATCCCGGATTGAAAAAACTGAAGCTATGGTTTATTCCTGAAAAAGAAATTAAGAAGCTTTTTGTCCCAAGAAAAAACTTTCCGAAAACCAGAAGAATTATTAAAATGGCATAAGGAGAAAAAGTTTTAAAAGGCGAAAGTGTTTTCTTTAATTTTGCCGAACCGTCTAATTTTCTTATTTTCTTCGGCATAAAGATATTCAGCTTCGCCGCAAAAAAGACAAGTATCGCTCCTGCCGCCGCTCCGATAATTGAAGGAAACTCCTGTCCCAGAGAAACGGATAAAAATGACGGAACAACAAAAGCCAGCCCCGAAAAAATCGCGAACGGCAGTGCTTCTAAAATATGCTCTTTTCGGTCTTTCTTTCCCGCCGTTATGATAAAAAGCATAAAAACCGGAACAAGCAGTCCGGCGAAATTTATTAAAGCGGCAATTTCCGGAACGCGCGCTGCCGCTTCTATTCCAGAAAAGCCGATTCTGATAGGCGCTCCTGCCGCTCCAAAAACCACTGACGCGCTGTTTCCAAGAAGCGCCACAATAACCGCTTGAAGCGGATTAAGCCCCAATCCGATTAAAATCGGCGCCACCACAGTTGATGGCGTGCCGAACCCTGCCGTCCCTTCCAGGAAGTTTTCCAAAAACCAGGCTAAAATTATTATTTTTACCCGGTAGTCTTTAGAAAACGATTCCAAATAATAAGAAACGTTGTCTATAATTTTCAGCTTCTTGGAAATTTCCAAAAAGAAAATGGCCCCGACGATTATTATAAAAATATCAAAGGCGATTAAAAATCCTTTGGCGTAAGAAATTAAAAGCAAGTTGGGAATTATCCGCCAATAAAAAACGGCTAAAACCGCTACTATTAAAAGCGTTATTTCCGAAACAAAAAGCAAATTTTTTTTTCTGAAGAGCAGAAGATATAGAAAAACGGCAAACGGCGCGGCGGAAAATAAAAATGGCAAGCCGAGCATCTTTTTATTATATCACGACTTGTTTTAAATCTTATAAAAAAATACCCAAGCTGCGATTGTCGCCGCCGCTTGGGCATAAAATTTAAAATAGTTCTATTAATTAAGAGAAATTTATTGTTTGTGAAGTAAGAGTGAAATCCTAAAAAATTAGATGTCTTGATTTGCAATGGCTCGGGGACAGGGATTCGAACCCCAGTTTCCGCGTCCAGAGCGCGGCGTCCTACCACTAGACGATCCCCGAATTTACAAGACAATCTTACATAAAACTTTGCAATTTATCAATGAAACTCCACGGCCGTAAGGCCGTGGCGTCTTGAGTTTCACCCCGACCAAAGTCGGGGTTTATTAAATCTTTACCGCTTCAAACCCATTAGCTAACGCGCGGGGTTTTCGCGGAGATTTAATAAAAAAAAGCGGGTTAAACCCGCTGTTTGATAATTTCACATTTGTTCATCGGAACAACAAAAGAAACTAGAGTTTCATCTTTGTCTTGAGAAACTCTTATCCCAATATAAATATTATCATCAGTTTTGTGATCTGAATCATAACAGAATTTTGGAGAATCATCCGTCACTTTCAATACTTCTCCATGAGATAATCGGATTTTTCGTCCAATTTCTGTTATTACAGAACAACCCTCTCTTAATCTCAATCTATCTCCAACTTCGAGAGATTTAAGAGAAGACTTAAATCCAGCTTCTTTTAATGTCGTATCTCCCATCTTCATTCTCCTTTCTTTTCTTCCACCGGAGCAGGAGCCAAAGCATCGAGCGGAACAAAAAAGTTCCTTTCTGTTGTTATTTTTGAAATATAGACAAGAACAGCTGGCTTTAATTCCGTCCCTTCCACCATCGGCTCATGGCAGAGACGTAATGTATCTTGAATCACTTGCGCCTCTGTCCCTTCAGGAATTTTAAAACCATCAATTGATATTCCTCTTTGAAAAACAACGCGATCCCCCTCTCTCACTAGAAAAACCTCTGAAAAATAATTTTTTAAGCTTCTTCTTCTCTCTTCTAATACTTCTAACATCGCCTTTCTCCTTCTTGCTAAGATTTTTTTAAATTTCTATGACGGATTCTACAACTTCTTTCTAGAAAAGTCCATAAAGCATCCATCCGCCGATAACAAGAAGAGCCATTCCTCCAATTAAATAAAGGTATCTTGAGTATTTGGTTGTTATATTAGAAATTTTTAATGTTTTCATCGCTATCGCAAAAATTATCACATCGTCAAGCATATAAGCGAAAATATAAACAAAAAGATAAAAATAATATTGTCCAAAAGATAATTTAGCGGAAGTAAGATAACCTGTAAAAACTGCCGGTAATCCAAGAGAGCAGAAAAGCTCAAAAATATTTACCAAAACACCAAGTGCTATTACGCCCAAAATTGCTACCCAAAAATTTTTACTTCTCACGGCTTCTTTCAAACTTTCCGTGATTAATTTTCTTCTCCCTTCTTCTTTGGCTATTATGCAAACCTCTCCCTTTCCGTCATTTTTCCATTTTTTTAAATAAACTCCTCCGGAAATAAAAGCTGTTCCGCCGATTATAAATCGCACAATAAAAGAATAACCGATTAAAAGCATTACATTTAACCATAAAGTCATAAAAGCAAAATAAGTTAAAGCGGAAGCAAAAAGAAAAGAAAGTCCGAGAACCCACATTCGAAATCGGTCTTTCATTCCTATTAAAAGCATAATAATGAAGAGTAGCGCCCAGCTGGCGCAAGGATTAAACCCGTCCAGTCCCCCGATTATAAAAGCTAAAGAAAAGAGAGAATAATCCCCTGGGTTTATTTCTCCAAAAACAGGCAAAGATATTTTTTCTTCTCCGTGATTTCCTCCATCTTCCGTTGGTTTTATAACAATTTCTTCTGTACCTTGCAAAATTTCCGCCACTATATCTCGATAATCATCTCTGTTCATAGAATCAAAAACAAGCGATTTAATTTTATTGCCCGTTGTTTCTGCTTCGTGAAAACCGACGATATATTTGTCTCCTACCACCGTTACCGGCACTCCCGACGCCACTCCTCCCAATTTTTCCATAACTTTCACAGCTAAATTGGAATTAGCCTGATTTTGGCTAACTTCGTAAGCTATTATCTTTAATCCTGATTCCTGCTCTTTCCATGATTTCAAAAATTCTATTTCTTTAGCGCAATGCGGGCAAGTTTTGCTGTAAAAAAGATAAATCGTCGGAAGACTTTCTTCCTGCGCCGAGGAAAAAACCGGCAGAAATAAAGAAAAAAACAAAACCGCCAGTAAAACGGTTTTTAAAATTTTTTTATCTGAAAACATAACTGAAATTAGACTCTTAAATATCTTCTAATAGCGATAAAGCTTGAAATTGCTCCAAGAAGAACGCCGAAAACAATTTGGTAAAGCAGAAAACTGAAAATATTGGAAAAGAAATATCCTTTTAAATTTATTTCTGAAGCGATTTTTGCCATCCACGGACTTATCGTTAAAATCACAGGAATGGAAATTAAAATGCTTAAAACCGCCGCGATTATTCCGTAAATAATTCCTTCCACAATGTAAGGACCTCTGATATAAGTGTTGGAAGCTCCGACTAACCGCATAATTCCGATTTCTTCGCGATTGGAATACATCGCGAGCCAAATAGTGTTGAAGGCAACCAAAATAGCGATAATTGCCAAAATTATTGTGAGCGACAATCCTGCCCGATTAACGTTGCTTATAATAGTGGACAATCTTTCAATCACCAGTTGATTTTGGGCGAAAGTTATTTTTTCTATCACTCCATCGAAAGAGCCGTTTTCTATATAAGAAGAAATGGCGGAATACTGGCTTGGGTCGTTAGCTTTTATATTTAAGGATGCCAAAAAAGGATTTCCGTCCAGTTCTTTCAAGGCTTGTTCCGCCGCGTCTCCCTGATGCCTCTCTTTAAAATTTGAAAGCGCTTTGTCTCTTGAAACGTATTCTATGCTTTTTATCTCGCTCAAATCTTCCAGAATTCCTTTGATTCGAAGCATTTCGTCTTCTGCTGTTTCTATTTTGAAATAAACACTGATGTCTATTTTATCTTTTACCGAATCAAGCGCCGAGATTGTCACAAATCTGAAAAGCATTAAGCCAAGAAAAAAGAAAAGCGCCAGAAGCATTACTGCCACTGTGGCTACCGACAGCCATCCGTTTCTTAAAAAATTCTTGAACCCGTAGCGGGTTATTCTAAAAGTTGTGGTAATCATTTTTTAGGCCAAAATAAATTTTCCTTTTTCTTCGTCCCTGATTATTTCTCCTTTATCGATAGTTATCACTCTTCTTTTTAAAAAGTTTATCACTTCTTTGTCATGCGTGGCTAAAATCACCGTCGTGCCGAGCTCGTTTATTTTGGCGAGCAGTTTGATGATTTCCCAAGTATTAAACGGGTCCAAATTGCCTGTCGGCTCATCTGCCACTACCACTTCCGGCCGGTGAATCATTGCCCGCGCTATCGCCACTCTTTGTCTTTCTCCTCCTGAAAGCTCATGCGGAAAATTATACATTCTTTCCGAAAGTCCCACGAGGTCTAAAACCTGCGGCACCAGTTCGTCTATTTCCTGCTGAGGCGAGCCGGCTACCTCTAAAGCGAAAGCTACATTTTCATAAGCGTTCTTATGCGGCAAAAGACGGAAATCCTGAAAAACCACTCCGATATGACGCCGCAAAAAAGGCAGCTCGTGATTCTTTAGTTTATTAACTTCGTAAGAACCGAAAATAACTCTGCCTTTAGTTGGCCGTTCTTCCCCAATCAGCATTTTTATAATTGTGGACTTTCCCGCTCCGGACCTGCCGACTAAAGAAACAAACTCATTCGGCTCTATCTTAAAAGTGACGCCGTTTAACGCCGTGGAAGCCGAATGATTTTCATAAACTTTGGAAACGTTTTGAAAAGCAATCATGTTTCGTCATTATAGCAAAAAAGGGATAACTTAATCAAATTAAATTAAAAAAAAGCGGCTAGAGCCGCTGTTTTAAATAAAATAAATATATTCTATGCATCATATAGTCCTACCTTAATGCCGTAATAATGAAGCAAAAACATTATCAGTAGTCCAATAAGAAAAATAAACAAAGCAACAAAAAAAGCTTCTCTTGGCGTGTTTATTGCCTTCTCATAATTTCCCCTACTGTCGCCTCCCTTTCCCATTTTTTCCAATCTCATTTCTTGAACCCAAATCAAATAAACTCCGCCGATTAAAAATGAAAAAAGAATCAGCAAACATAGCATTTTCTTCTCCCTTCTTGTCTTGCTATCTAGTAAGATCTTTTAAAATTCTTTTCAAAAGATACTCCGTTTTTCAGCTTTTATCAAACTAATGACTTGCGATGTCATTAATCAGCTCTGCCTCGATAAATCCGTCCAGATTTCCTTCCAAAACATTTTCTGTTTGGCTTGTTTCAAATTCTGTTCGATGGTCTTTAACTAATTTATAAGGGTGGAGAACATAAGACCTGATTTGGCTTCCCCATTCCGGTTTTTCCTTAGTTCTTAATTCCGTTATTTCTTTTACTTGCCTCTCTTCCATTAAACGAATCAATTTGGCTTTTAAAAGCGACATTGCCCGTTCCCTATTTTGCGTTTGCGATCTTTCCACTTGGCTTGAAACTGTTATGCCTGTCGGCAAGTGCGTTATCCGCACCGCCGTTTCCACTTTATTTACATTCTGTCCGCCGGGACCGGACGACCGGAATAAATCGATTTTCAAATCCTCTTCCGGAACTTTTATTTTCTCCTCTTCAATTTTTGGAAACACCGGCAGAATTTCCACCAGCGCAAAAGAAGTGTGTCTTAATTTCTTTGGCGAGAAAGGCGAAATTCTGACCAAGCGGTGTACTCCCGCTTCTCCTTTTAAAAACCCGTAAGCATAATTCCCTCTTATTTCCGCGGTTAATGATTTCAAGGGTTTTCGTCCGGTTTTTGATTGGAAATCGTCTAAGCTTTCATCTATCACCGAAATTGAAAATCCTTTTTTTCGGGCGTAGCTCGCATACATTTCAAAAAGCATTCCGGCAAAATCCGCCGCGTCTTGTCCGCCGGCGCCGGAAAAAATGGAAAAAATAGCGTTACCCTTGTCATAAGGCCCGCGAAAAAAAGTTTTTATTTCCAATTTTTTGAATTTTCTTTTCAGTTCAAAAAAATATTCTTCATTGGGATTTTCTGAAAATAAAGGAATTTTTTCTTTTAAATCTCCAAAATCCTTTATTGTTTCTTCCAGTTCCGACGCTTCCCTTGATAGATTTTCCGCTTTTTCCCTGTCTTTCCAGATATCGGGACTTTGAAGTTCTTCTTCTATTTTGGAAAGTTCATTTTTTTTATTTTCGATAAAAAGATTTTCTCCTAATTTTTCCAAGGAAAATGATAATTCTTCTATTCCGTTTTTTAATTCTTTTTCCGTCATCGCCAAATTTATATGAATTTTACTTGAAAGATTTATTTTAAATTTGAGCATTCCGACTTTTTGTCGGAACAGCCAAATTTTTTATTTCTCCTGAGCCGAAGGTGGGAATCGAACCCACGACCTCTGCTTTACGAAAGCATTGCTCTACCAGCTGAGCTACTTCGGCTTATTTTCATTATTATTAGCTATTTTAACCACTTCTACAATTTTTTCAAAATTATCTTCTTTTCTTATTTTGTTTCTTTTTTCTTTTCCGCACTTTTCGCATTTATGGATAATGATATAATTTTCTCCTTTTTTCTCTATCTTTTCCGGTCGCATCATTCCTTTACACTCAGAAGCTCTGTCTCCGGGATTTATATCAACATGCAAGCTATATAAGCACTTTGGGCAATGATTGGTGTAGCCGTCTCCCGAAACCTCAAACCCGCAATTTCCGCATTTGAAATTTTCTTTGTTTTTGATAAACTTTGCGTTCGCCATGTTGACACTATAAAATAAATAATCTATGATTTCAATCAGTATAAAAACAAATAAAAAGGAGAATGACCATGACGGAACTTTTTATTATTTGCGTATTGTTAGTTTTGATAAGCATTTCCAAACATCCGTTTGCTTGGCTTGCCAGTTTTTATCAAAAACTAGTTGAATTCGAACGAAGCCAAATTGGCTTCGGTCGGAATGAAAAAAAAAATAATCGCAAAACAAAAAATTCGATTTATTAATTTATCTCCTTTACCTCTATTTTGGCCTTTTCCGCGTATTGCGGAAAAGGCCTTTTTATTTTCTATTTTATCCATAGCATCATTAGGTACATATGTACCTAATGATGCTATGCGTATTTATTTTTTTTTACTTTTTTGAAAATTTGAAAGCGATTGTTCCGTGAGCGGATGATGGGAATCGGACCCACGCTTCAACCTTGGGAAGGTTGCGTACTGCCATTATACGACACCCGCTTTTTTTATTGTTCATCCGGCACAATTATCATCATTTTTTCTCCTTCTCTTTTATAATTGAATTTTGATTTCAATTCTTTTTCCAGATTATAAGGGTCGTTAAAATACTCTATATCTTTTTCTAATTCTTCATTTTCTTTTTTTAGAACACTCATATCGGCTTTTAACTTTTCCGCTTCTCTGAAGTCTTTCTTATATTCCAGATAATCTTTTATCGCTTCTCCTCCCACGAAAAACAAAAGCAGAGATAAAACGATTATTAAAAATACTTTTTTCCATTCCATCTTTAAATTCTGCTCTTTTTCGCCTTTTTTTTCAACAAAAACCCCGCTTTAAAGAGGTTATCGGCTTAAATTCAAGTGGGTGACTGGTAAAAAATTCCACGGAACTTTCTAACCTGGCCTCCCTTTATAAGCTATTTGATCCGTAACCTTCCTGCGAGCGGGATCACTTTTATTATAGCACTTTTAAAATAAGCGATATCCACAGCTTTGGAACCGTTGGGTTTTTATAAAGCCGCTTCTAAAAAATAAACATAAAGAACAGCTCCCCAAAAAATAGAAGCAAAAACTACTCCGGCTACAAATCCCGTTAAAGAAGAAGCTAAGGTTTTTCCTATGACAAATTTAAAACGCCGTTCTTCCTTAGAAACAAAATCCCTATGTAAATTTTTTAAAGACATTTTTTACTCTATGTTTATTATAACACAATAGTGTTTTATTTCTCAAACTTTATTTTTAGTTCTTTTAGTTGTTTCTCATCCGCTTCTGATGGAGCTTCCATCATTAAGTCTCTCCCGTCTCCCGTTTTCGGGAAAGCCATCACTTCGCGAATATTCGGCTCTCCTTCTAAAAGCATTATGAATCTGTCCAGCCCCCAGGCAATTCCGCCGTGCGGCGGCGTTCCATATTTAAAGGCTTGAAGCATGTGCCCGAAATTTTTTTCCGCTTTTTCTTTATTTATTCCCATTATTTCTAAAGTCGAAAGCAGCGCTTCCGGCTTGTGATTTCTAATGCTTCCCCCCCCGACTTCGATTCCGTTTAAAGCCACATCATATTGCGTCGTCAAAATATCTCCAATATTTCTTTTACTTATTAAATCTTCCATAAATTCCGGTTTCGGCGCCGAGAAAGGATTATGCGTAAAAGTCCACCCTCCTTCTTCCGTTTTTTCAAAAAATGGAAAATCTATTACCCAGCAAAAAGCAAGCAAATTCGAATCATTTTTATCTTTCCTTAAATCCGGCCGGTCCGTGCCGTATTTTTCCATTGCCTCTTTATAAGTGATTATCGGAAACGGCTTTTCCTGAATTTTTTTCTCCGGATAAAACTCTTCTATTATTTCCACTAATAATTTTTCATTCAATTTCATCACGTTTTTCATTTCGACAAAGCTCATTTCCATATCAAGCTGGGTGAATTCCGGCTGCCTATCGCCTCTTGTGTCCTCATCGCGGAAACATTTTGCCATCTGAAAATATCTTTCCATCCCCCCCACCATCAAAAGCTGTTTATATTGCTGCGGCGATTGCGGCAAAGCGTAAAATTTCCCCGGGCTTACTCTCGAAGGCACTAAATAATCCCTTGCTCCCTCCGGAGTGGATTTGGTTAAAATCGGCGTTTCTATTTCCACAAAATCGTTTTTCTCCAAAAACCCTCTGATAAAAGACATAATTCTCGCTCTCTTTCGGATATTTTTCTGCAACCTGTTTCTCCGCAAATCCAAATAGCGGTATTTCATTCTCACTTCTTCCCCAATCTCATACCCGTCGCTTTCTATTTCAATCGGGGGTGTTTCCGCTTTATTTAAGATTTCAATTTCTAAAGCTTCTATTTCAAATTCTCCAGTCGTCATTTCTTTATTCACCATATTTTCCGGCCGGCGATTCACTTTTCCTTTTATTTTAACCACCCATTCCGGCCTGATTTCTTCCGCCATTTTATGCGCTTCGGCATTGCTAGGTAAAAAAACAACTTGCGTCATTTCGCTTCTGTCTCTCAAATCTATAAAAATAAGCTTCCCGTGGTCCCGCCTCACCGCCACCCACCCGGAAAGTTCCACCTCCTCCCCTTCTTTCTTAACTATGTCTTTTATAAGCGTTCTCATTCCTAAAATAATAAATCAACCGCTTTTTATTATCAAGAAAAAAAAATTATTCGATTTCATAAACCTTTATTTTATTATCTTCTCCCGCTTCTACTTTCATTGTTCCCTTTTTATCCGTTCTGAAAATCAAGCTTCTTATTTCCGCTAGGCGGTTTAGAACTTCTTTTGTCGGATGTCCGTAGCTGTTTTTTCCGACTTCAATTACGCTCACTTTCGGCTTTAAGGCTGCGATAAAATCTTCTCCGCTTGAATTTTTTGACCCATGGTGCGCCACTTTCAAAACATCAATTTCTTCTGCCTCTCCGTTTTTTCTTAAATCAGCAACTATTTTTTCTTCCGTTTTTTTTCCGATATCTCCTGTGAAAAGAACATTCATCTTTGGATTTTTTAATAACAAAACAAGAGAGCTTTCGTTCATATCCGTTTTTTTTCCTGTCTCCGGATTTAAAACCAATATCTCGTTTTCTCCATATTTTATTTTATCGCCCGCCGCCAGATTTATTATATTTGTTTTATTTTTTTCTAAAGCTCTCTCTAACTTTTCCCATGCTTCGCCTTTTCCTATTTCCCCGCTCGAAACAAACCCTCCCGTTTTAAAACTCTCCGCAACATAAGAAATTCCTCCCATATGGTCTTCTTGCGGATGGGAAATGGAAATTAAATCAATCCTTTTTGAAAAAAACGGCATTATTTTGGAAAGCTCTTCCAGAACGCTTCTATCCGGCCCTCCGTCTATCAAAAATCTTGCCGTTCGGCTTCCCGGCAGAATCGCCATCTCTGCGTCCCCTTGTCCCACATCTAAAAAATAAACCGCTGTTTTTTCTTTTCCGTTCGCTAAAATATAAGCGTAAAAAAATCCATTTAAAAGAATCGCTGCCGCTAAAATAAAAATAACTTTTTTATCTATCATTTTCTCTATTATAAAAGACGTAAACTATTAAAAATATCAGGGCATAAAAAACGATTGTCGCTGTTATCCCAAAATCTTCCATTTTTATAAGCCAGCTTTTCTCCGCAAAAAAATCTATCACGCTTATTTGGTATTTTAAAATAAAATAAGCCGGAAAAGAAAAAACCCAAGAAGCGAATTCTCCGAAATTTGAAAATAAGCTGAAAAATCCGGTGAAAAAAGAAAAAAGCATGGCGTATGGCACGAATTCCAGAATTAAGATATTCGACAAAAAAGACAAAATTGAAAAAGCGCCGAAATAATAAAAAACAAGAGGCAAAACCGCCATCTGCGCCGCCATAGTCGTTAAAAGATTTTCCTTCCAATTCAAAAAAGACGGAGCAGAAAAATAGGCCGGCAGAAAATTTTTAATTGCCGGCAGAAAATAAACAATACCGATTAAAGAAAAGAACGAAAGCTGGAATCCTGGTTCTTTCAAAGAAAGCGGATTAAAAATTGCCATCAACAGAGCTGAAATCGCTATCGCGTTTCTCGCTGAATATAATCTCTCTGTTTTTGCGGCAAATAGCGCTATTCCTCCCATAATGGCCGCTCTCACGATTGACGGTTCCCCGCCGACCATAATTGTAAAAATAATAATTAAAATAAGAGAAAAGAAAAAAGCGATTCCTTTTTTAAAAAAATATCCGAAAACCAAACCGGCTGCCATAACGATAATCGTGATATTGTATCCCGACAAAGCCACGATATGCGTTGTTCCGCTTTTGCTTAAATTATTTTTAAACTCTTCGCTAAAATTCTTTCGGTCGCCGAGCGTGAGTCCCGAGGCGAGCGCCGCTTCTTTTTCCGGCAAAAACATCTTTAATCCGGAAATAATTTTTTCTCTAAACCCGCTTAAAATTCCCGTTTTTCCTTCTTCTCTTTTTTCTATTTTTGGAAAAAAGGAAACAACTTCGCCGTATTCTGTTGTTTTAACTATTCCTGAAAAAGAAACTTTGTCTCCTTTTTTTATCTCCGAAAAAATATCCGTATATATTTTTATTTTGCCTTGATATGGTTTTTCCAATGTTAAATAAAACGCCAGAGATTTTCCCTTGAAAATCGGCTCTCCTTCCGCTTGTCCAGAAAAATAAGTTTTGGCCTTATTGAATTCCGGATATTTTCCCGCGCTTTTTAAAACAAAATTTTGTCCGTATAAAAATCCGAAAAAAAAGAAAAAAAGGAGCGCCGCTAAAACCGCCCAAAACTTTTTTTCTTTGGTTAAAAAAGCGATAAATAAAGTTAAAAAAGCCAAAAGGCAAATGCCGGCCAGAACAAAAAAATCAGAGACTCTTAAAACTGTTCCGGCAAAAATTCCTGTTAAAGCTAAGACCGAAATATAAAAAGCTCCGTCGTGCGTATGCATTAGAATCTTTAAACTCCGGAAGGGTCAAAAAGAAGCAGGAATGTTTTAAAAAGGATTTTTAAATCCAGCCCTAAACTTTTATGCCGTGCGTAATAAGCGTCATATTTCAAAACTTCTAAAAAAGGCAGATTGGAGGAACCTTTTATTTGAGAAAGTCCGGTTATCCCCGCTTTCTCATTTTTCAAAAATCTGTATTCTTCCGGATATTTTTCCATTTCTTCCGGTTCATACGGTCTTGGCCCGACAAAAGAAATTTCGCCTTTTAAAACGTTAAAAATTTGCGGCGTTTCGTCTATCCAAAATTTTCGAAGTATCCGCCCGATTTTTGTTACTCTCGGGTCTTTGGATATTTTAAAAAAAGGACCGTCTTTTCTTTCGTTTAGATGATTTAATTCTTTTTTCTTTTCTTCCGCTCCCAAAGCCATTGTTCGAAACTTATAAATCGTTACCGCCCTTCCCTTGCTTACTCTTCTTGCTTTAAAAAAGACCGGGCCTCTGCTTTCCGCTTTTATTGCTAAAGCTACAAAAGGAAGAATTAAAACAAAAAAAGGCAAAACCAAAAAAAATATCACCAAATCCATCGCTCTTTTCGAAAAATCGTATTTCATTTTTAAGATTATACCTTATTGGCGGAAAATTTTCAGAAAATCGGCAAAAAAGCTATAATGCCATTAATGAGAATCGCTCTTTCTTATGATTATTTAAACCAATATGGAGGCGGTGAAAGAGTTTTGGGAAATTTTCTGGAGATTTTTCCGAAAGCCGACCTTTTTACTCTTTTTTTTGACCGAAACAAAACTTTTGGCCGCATCCCCAAAGAAAGAATTAAAAAAACTTCTTTTTTAGACAAAAAAATAGTCATTGACAATCATCGCCTTTTTATCCCTTTAATGCCGAAAGCGGCGGAAAGTCTGAACCTTGGCAACAATTATGATTTGATTATCTCTATCGGCGCCGGCTACTCCAAAGGCATTACTTATAAGAACAGCTACCATCTTTCTTATTGTTTCACGCCTCTTCGTTATGCTTGGGAGTCGGATAATTTTTTAAAAGGAAAATTTGGCAGCAATTACGGCCTTCTCAAGCCCATTCTTTCTCCTTTTGTTTCTTATTTAAAAAAATGGGATATGGAAGCCGGACAAAAACCGGATGAAATCATTACTCTTTCCAAATACATTTCCGGCAAAATTCGGGAATATTATCAAAGAGAATCGGAAATTATTTTTCCGCCGGTTGATTTGAACGTTTTTTATCCGGAGAATCTTTATAAAAACCGCCAATATTTTTTGGCTGCCGGACGTCTGATGCACTATAAAAAATTCGATATTGTTATTCAGGCTTTTAATGAACTTAAGCTTCCCTTAAAAATTGTCGGCCGCGGTCCGGAACTAAAAAATCTGATTAAATTGAATACTTCCAAAAACACGCATTTTATCACCGCTCTGATGACTGATAATGAAATGCGCGCTATGTATGGCAATGCTAAAGCTTTTATTTTCCCTCAAGTAGAAGATTTCGGATTGGTGGCCGCGGAAGCTATTGCTTGCGGCACTCCGGTTATCGCTTATAACATTGGCGGTTCTTCCGATATTATAGAAGAAGGCGTCAATGGATTTTTTATTAAAGAACAAACTCCGGAAGCTATTATTGAAGCAATTGGCCGCCTTCCGGAAGCCAGATTCGATTCTCATTTTTTATCCAAAACCGCCGAAAAATTCAGCAAAGATAATTTCAAATCTGAAATTTTAAAAAAAATAAACGGCTTTGCCTTATAAGGCAAAGCCGTCATTTGTTCATTTATCAAAAAACAATTTTTGTTTGATAAATTCTCTGGAAGGCAGAATTGTTTTTTTGAAATCATCTTCTGCTCCTAATTCGAGAAAATTTCCATTTTCATCTGTCTTGATCGGGATTTTTAATCTATAAAAATATTGTTCTCCTTTATGTAGAAAAGTCGAGGTTACCGTAATTTCTTTTTCTCCCTTTTTTCCTTCCAACTCTTTATAGAATCCGTTTTTAGAAATATCTACAAAAAAACAGATTTTATTTTCCGGTAGTAAGTTCCCATTCTTATCAAGAATCTCTCCGCTTTTAACAGATAGATTGAAACCTTGTCCTTTGGCACAAAAATGAGTCCTGAATTCTATAGATCTACAAGAAAAATCCATCTTCTTCTTTCCTTCCTCCTTGGATTTTTCTATTTTCAACTTTAAAGTTGCCCAGCATGATTTACAAATGCGCTCACCGCCTGTACCTTCAAAAACCTCCTCTTCTTCTAAAATCCCTTGGCAATTTTGGCAAAACTCTTTTTCTATTTCGTTTTTTAGAAGGTCAACCATAGAAACCTCCTCGCCTTTCTTTTTTTGTTAAAGTTCGAATTCTGCTTTTATTTTATCAGAAACCTGTTTATAAAAAAAGCCCCGATTTTTAAAATCGGAGCTTTGGAATATCTACCCCAAATTTCTGATGAAATTCATTAATTTCCGGTTTGTCCTCCAAGGCCGAAGCCTCTCCTTTTTATAAAGAAAAACCGCATATTTAATGTTTCCTTTTGGGGTCATTATATCCAATCCCATTTTTTTCGCTTCTCTTTTATGAGAATCCTCACAAATCTGAAAAATCCCCACTACTCGCGGATTATTTTCTCCGCGCAAAACATTCCCATTCTCATCATATTGTTTCCAACCGCTTTCCGTTTCGGCGGCTTTCCCTAATAATATGAGGTCTTTCTCCCCTAATCCCTCTTTCATCGCCGTATCACGCAAAAAAAATGCGTATTTCAGCGACTTTTCGGTTAAGTTTACCTTCGTGTCTTCCCGCCATCCAGTCTTTGACTGAACGGAAAAGCAAGAGGGTAAAGTACCTTTCTCTTCTCCTGAGATAGAACCGGAAAAAAGAATTGCCAACATTAGCGAAAAAGAAATCATCTTCGCCTCCTATGGGATATGGTTTTAGCAAGTGCTATATAATAATACGCAAAAAAGTAAAAAAAGTTTCACTTTTGACTTTTTTTCAAAATAACGCTAAAAAAACATTGCGCGTTAGCGCAAGGTTTCTACGGCTAAGATTTAATAAAACCCCGTCGTAGGCGGGGTGAAACTCAAAATTGAGTTTCGTTTAAATCTCCGCAAAACCCCGTGCGTCAGCTGGAGTCTTATATTCAGTTAAACCTTCTCCACTCTTCTTTTTTTCCTTTTCTCTTTTTTTCCACCATCGCCATCTCATCAAAAATTCCGTCCAAAAGTTTGTAATTTTTTGCTTCTTCTAAGCTAACCCAAGCAAACTCATCGTTCTCTTCCAATTGAAGCTTCACTTCTCCCAAAACATAATCCGCCGCGCAGGAAATTACGAGTGATGGACTTCCGTCATTATGAACCGTTGCAAGACTGGTTATATATTCGATATTGTCTATTTCAATCCCCACTTCTTCTTTTATTTCTCTTCTGAGTGTCCTCTCTAAAACGTTGTACCAATAAAATTCGGTGTCTTTCGGCAGTTTCAAATAATCGCTCGTTTCCATTTTTCCTCCCGGCACAGTCCACATCCCCGGGAATCTTTTCTTATTCGCCGCCCGCCTTGTAATCAAATATTTTCCGTCTTTTACGATTATCGCCGTAATCGCCACCTCATGAAGATATTGATTATTTGTTTCCATAAAATTTATTTTATCATTTTCTATTTTCCAAAGCACTTTTTTATTAAATCTCCGCGAAATGATTTTATTTTACATTTACCATAATAATTTGGTATTTTAACTATAGTATTTTATATCTAAAAGGAGGCGCGATATGACGCTTAAGAAAAGACAGAGAACTATTTTAACAGCATTAGAGGAATTAGGAGGAGAAGCTACTACTTTGCAGATAGCTCAAAAGGTTAATCTGCCCGCAAATGGAGTTTCACAGAGTCTAGGCGCTCTTTCTCAACAAGTCGAGTGTCTTGGTGGTCGTGGCGGAAAAACAAGGTGGAGATTAAGAGAAGTTTTACAAGAAACCGTTTAAAAGCGGTTTCTTTTTATTAAATCTCCGCGAAAAGAAAATCTCGCGCGTTAGCTAAGGAGTTTGAAGCGGTAAAGATTTAATTAACCCCGCCTTTGGCGGGGTGAAACTTGAAGATTCTACGGCCGTAAGGCCGTGGAGTTTCATTTCCTACGCCCCATGGCATTTCTTGTGTTTATTTCCTACTCCACATGAATATATTGATATGAAAATCGGTTATATTCATCCGTCGGATATTCACAAACCCCTTCTTCGTGCCACAATACGAATTTCTCAATTCCTGCGTCCAATGCCATACGGCTGCATACCGTACAATATGGTTTACCCGACTTCTTGATTTTTCCATTCTCATCTACTCTTGTAAAATAAAGTTTTGATCCTTTTATCTTTTCTGGATTTTGCCGTGATGCATCCATGATTGCTCGCCACTCGGCGTGCATACAACATGTTCGATCGTATTTTGGTTTGCCAAGGCCAAATTCTGTATTGCATGTTCGATTTTCCTCTTGATCCAATGGCGGAGAATTATATCCCTCTCCAATTATCTCACCATCTTTTACGATGACTGTACCACATTTTGCCTTAAGGCATAGAGCCTTTTTAGCAATCTCTGCGGCTTTATTCATCCATTGAATCGCTTCTTTTTCTTTTTGATCTTTTAGATATTCCATATTCTATTTCCCGTGACATTTCTTATATTTTTTTCCGCTTCCGCAAGGGCATGGGTCGTTTCTTCCCGTATCCTTATATTTTGGGTCCGTATTTATTTTAATAGTATTATTTATTGCCGTTTCAGCCGAAGGATTTTTTTCTCCGCTCGCTCGAGCTGAAAGCCTGAAAATGTTTTCAAAAATCCATCCTCGAAAATTCTTAAATAAATTATCGAATAAAACATGCCCTTCTCTCCTGTATTCCACAAGCGGGTCATGCTGGCCATAAGCTCTAAGCCGCACTGATTCGCTCAAGGCCTCCATATCTTCCAAATGATTCATCCAGAGCATATCAAAAATAGACAAAATCCTTTGCTTCAAAAACTGGTCTCCGGCAATTTCTTCCGCTCTTTTTTCTATGTTTTCCCTCAGATATTCAAAGATATTTTCAAATTTTCCGTTTAAAGAAAAATTTTGATTTTCCATAATTTCTTTTATTTTTAAAACGCCCTCTTCATTGATCGCTCCCGTGTTTTTCAGAAACTTTTCCATTTCTGATAAATCTTCTTCCGCAAATCCCCTTCCGGAAGTTATTTTATAAAGTTCATCGATATGTTCGTTTAAAATTTCCAAAAGAATTTCTTTTTTTTCTTTTTCTCCGTTTCGGGAAAGCAAGCTTTGCCGATAGCGATAAACCGCCTGTCTTTGTTTGTTTAAAACATCGTCGTATTCCAACAGATGTTTTCTGGCGTCAAAATTGAATCCTTCCACCCGCTTTTGCGCCTGCAAGATTGACCTTGAAATCATTTTCATCCCGATCGGCTCATCTTCCGGAAAATCGAATTTTTCCATGATGCCTTTTATTTTATCTCCGCCGAACACCCGAAGCAGGTCGTCGTCGAGCGAAAGATAAAATCTGCTTTCTCCCGGGTCTCCCTGCCGTCCGCTTCTTCCTTGCAACTGATTGTCTATTCTCCGCGCCTCGTGCCTTTCTGTGCCGATAACGAGAAGTCCGCCCGCCTCTTTCACTTTTTCTGAATTTTCCGGGAGTGGCGGATTTCCTCCAAGCACTATGTCCACTCCGCGTCCGGCCATATTGGTGGCGACCGTCACGCTTCCCGCTCTTCCCGCTTGCGCGATTATTTCTCCTTCCCGTTCATGATTCTTGGCGTTTAAAATTTCATGCCGCACTCCTTCTTTTGAAAGATAACCGGAAACTATTTCATTTTTTTCTATGGAAGTCGTGCCGACCAAAACCGGCTGGCCTTTTTCTACCGCCTCCTTCACTTTTCTCGCCACTGCTCTCATTTTGGCGTCAAAGTTTTTATAAATGGCGTCCGGGTGGTCTTTTCTCGCCA
The DNA here is from genome assembly GCA_041651415.1 of Minisyncoccota bacterium. Taxonomy (GTDB): domain Bacteria; phylum Patescibacteriota; class Minisyncoccia; order UBA6257; family XYB1-36-10; genus JAQVXM01. The sequence continues at coordinate 181,341 of JBAZJH010000001.1, read as the reverse complement.
CTTGTTTGTTGGGAGGAATGGAAATAACCAAGAGTCCGTAAACTTTTTCAAATTCTTCCGCCGAAGTTTTGGCTGTTCCCGTCATGCCGGCTATTTTCGGATACATCTTGAAATAATTTTGAATGGAAATTTTGGCGAAAGTTTTTGATTCTTCTTTCACCTGCACGCCTTCTTTTGCTTCTATTGCCTGATGTAATCCGCCGCTGTATCTTCTGCCTTGCATCAATCTTCCGGTGAATTCGTCCACAATTATTATTTCTCCTTCTTTGACCACATAATTTCTGTCTTTTTTAAATAAAGCTTTCGCTTTCAAACTTTCTTCCAAATAATGAACCAAACGCATATTTTCCGAAGCGTAAAGATTATCAATTTTGAGAGCCCTTTCCACTTTTTCTATTCCCGAATCGTTTATGGAAACCGATTTCAATTTTTCATCCACCGCATAATCCTCTTCTTCTTTTAGATTTTCCGCGATTCTGGAAAATCTTTTATAAAATTCGCTTGATTCCGCGTCCGGCGCCGAAATTATCAAAGGTGTTCTCGCTTCGTCTATTAAAATACTGTCCACTTCGTCGATAATGGCGTAATAAAAATCTCTCTGCGTTTGCTGTTCCTTGCTTTGCGCCAAATTGTCTCTTAAATAATCAAAACCGAATTCATGATTCGTTCCGTAAGTGATGTCGGCGAGATATGCTTCTTTTCTTGAAATTGGCCGAAGATAATCTTCAAAAACTCGGAAAGAGCCGGTTTTGTCTCTTTCTTCGTCCATCTCTTTTTTCTCCTCGTCATTCTTTTTAAAATCCGGGTCATATAAAAGCGCGCTTTCATGGATAAGGCATGCTGTCCTAAGTCCCAGAGCGTGATAAATCTGTCCCATCCAAACCGTATCTCTTTTTGCCAGATATTCGTTTACAGTCACGACATGCGCGCCTTTTCCGGCTAAAGCGTTTAAATAAATCGGCAGAGTAGCGGTAAGCGTTTTTCCTTCTCCTGTCATCATTTCCGCTATCTGTCCCTTATGTAAAACCATTCCGCCGATAAGTTGAACGTCAAAATGGCGCTGCGAAAGCGTTCTCTTTGCCGTTTCTCTTGCAAGAGCGAACGCTTCCGGCAAAATGCTGTCGAGCGTTTCTCCTTCTTTTACTCTTTCTTTTAATTTGTCGCTTTTTTCTCTGATTTCCGAAATTGAAAGTTTCTCCGTTTCTGCCTCCAGCTTATTCACCGCTTCCGCTGTTTTCTTCAATTCTTTTATCGGGTCAAAAAAATAACTTAAAATATTTTTCATTTGTTTATCTCTCCTTCTTTTTCTTATATCTGTTTACTTCTTCTTTTAATACGTCTTTCACTGTATCTATTGCTTCTCTGATGTCGTTTGAACTCCTTTCCGCTCTGATTATTTCCTTTCTTCCCAGCTTCAGATTGGCTTCCGCGTAGAAAACATCTCCTTTGTGATGGTGTTTCGTGGTTCTTGCCACCTCAAAATCAATCTCAACCGCCCCCTTTTCTTCCCATTTTCCCACTAATTTGCTTATACTTTCAAGTTTCTTCTCTATAAAGACTTTCAAAGGAGCTGTTAATTCCAAATTCTTCGCTGTTATATTTATATTCATTTTTTATGATAAATACAAACTTTAATTATATATATAAATAATACAATCTCTTCCGCTCTTCACTTTCATTCTTAAACCCCAAAAAGCAAATCCCCCTCCGATTTTATCGGAGAGGGATTAAAGACTATCTCTTCTTTCTTTTCGCTGTCTTCTTTTTTGTGGTCTTTCTTTTCGCTGTCTTCTTTTTTGTAGCTTTTCTTTTCTTAGCTGCCATGTTTTATAAAAACTTAATTGTAAAATACTAATGAAAAAGTTGACTTCACCTTTCCATTGGCGGGAAGAAAATATTAAAAATTTTCTTATACCTTAATTTTAGAACAAATTAGAAATAAAAAATATGTGGAAAACTTTTTTTGCGAAATTTTTTTAAAAATATTTTTTATTTTTTAATTTTGAAACTTTTTTTGATACTTTTTAAAATAATTAAATTTTAATTTAACTTGTTTTGTTTTTTAAAATTTATCAATCCGCTTTCGAAACATTTATTCCGAAAGCGGAACAAACAAAATCCAAATTCATTTTTTAAAAAATGAAACTCCACGGCCTTACGGCCGTGGTTTCTTCATATAGCAAGCTTCGCTTGTCCAGTATCTTCTTTTTCTTGCATCTGTATATATCTTCTGATGACGGCTTCGTTTACGCCTACGGTAGAAACAAAATATCCAACCGACCAGATTCCAGCTTCATCTAAGTAGACATTTTTGAGGAATTTGAATTGTTTTTTGAGAGCGGAACTTGTGTTTGATTTTAAAATATTCACAGCTCTGCTTACGCTCATGCGAGGAGGAATCTGCATTAAGAGGTGGACATGGTCCGGTTGGATATTTTGTTCCAAACAAACCAAGTCTGGATAAACCTTTCCGACCTCCATTATTTTCTTTTTGAGATACTCTGCCACTCCTGGAACCAGTATTTTTCTTCTGAATCTTGGTATCCAAACGATATGGTATTCATTATGGTAGACCACATGGGCTTGGCGGTAATATTTCATCCTCTTTATGATATCATGGGCGAAAAAGAAGATACTGGATATGCCCTACGAATCCACGGCCTTACGGCCGTGGTTTTGGTTTGGTACTTTGGCATATAAAATGCCGCCTTTCTTTAGAAAGACGGCGCTTTTGTTTTATTAACGAACCTCTCCTTTTTTTGTTAAGGTTTTTCAATAAAAGAAACAAGTGCCGGATGATGAAATTCCTTTTCCGGAACTGTCCAATATCCAAAAGGTTGAAAAACTAAACCGGTGGGGAATAAAACATGATGCCACCACGGTCGCGGAGATAAAATCTTTTTTGCGTAAGCCCAAGCAAAATAATTTTCTGTTGGACCGGCCGGACCACCCCCAGATTGCATGAAATCCATTAATTGCATTGAAAGAACTACCTCTTTTCTCCATTCTCCTCCGAACTCCGCCCAGCAATTGATTTTATGAGAAACAAAATTTCCCAATAAAACCGACACAACAATCAAAGACATAAATAAAGACATTCCTACTATTCTTTTCATCGTCTTTCTCCTTTTCCTTTTAGGGAATGTATTTAAAACTTCTGATAAAATTATACATAACTTTTTCTTCTCGTCAATAGTTGTTAAAAAAATAAAAGGCCCCCGAAGCGGCTGTAAGTGGTGACCTCCATTTTGTTTGTTATTGAATGAGTGCTCTCCTTACGGCCGCTTCCGAGGCCTTTCAAATATGCTACCAAAAAACTAAAAACCCCGCAAGCGGGGCTTTTAGCCAAACAAATGAAGTAAAATGGATTTGGGTCGAAAATCGCCTAAATCCGCTTTCCACTCATTCAATAAGGCAAGTATAGCTCCAAAAACATCATCTGTCAATAGTTTGTTCTTGTTGATAACTGCTTTCTCGATTTATTTCTTAAAAATGAAAAATTTATATCCGAGAAAATTCCATCCCAATCCGGAAATTGAACCGGCTGCAGCCGACAGCACCCCCCAAATTTCGTTGCTATTAAGAGTTATTCCAACTAGATTAAGGAAGAAGTTAATAAAAGCGATTAACGGTTCAATCGGCAGAACGAAATTATTTACGAGTGATGCCGCCGCCACGTTTATCAAAAGCCCTATTCCGCTCACAAAAAAGAACTGGCTTGCCTGCTCTAAATTTTCCTGGCTTTTATCTCTGAATGTCCATCTTTTGTTTAAAAAATAACTGTTTGTTATGGCTATAAGAGATGAAAATGCCTTAAAAACGGCATAAGAATATCCTCCGGTTATTCCGCTTATTTTCATTAAAAAAGTCAGAATGCCGATATCTATTCCCGTATTCAATCCGCCAACCAAAACAAACTTAAAAACTTGCTTTAAAAGCTTCATTTATTTTTTTATTTTTCTTTAATTATAAAATTAATGATTGTTTCTTTTATTTCCGGCAACTCTTCCGTTTTTAAAATTTGCGTGCCATGTCCTCCTTTTTCATAAACCACGATTTCTTTTTCCGCATCAAGAGGAACCAAGTCAAAGAGTTTTTGCGTCTCCGACTCATTTCCCAAGACCCTATCGTCATCACGGCTGGATATGAAAAGAACTCTTTGTCCGGAACTTATTTTTTCAGCCGCTTCTTCTCCTGATACTCCTCTATAATTTAATCCGGGAGAAAAAAGAATGGCTGTTTTAAAATATTTATTTTCGCTTAAAAATTTTAAAGACAGATTAGCTCCGATAGAAGCGCCTATAAAAACGATATTTTTCGGCTCCGCTCCTTTGCTTCTTAAAAACTCATCCGCGCTTTCTAAATCATAAATATTTTCCGAATCGTTTTCGCTTTTTAAATATCCGTCCGGCCCGTTATCCGATTCCCCGTGTCCTCGCAGGTCTATAGCTAAAGACGCGATATTTTTATTGAAAAGTTCTCCGGCAAATTCATCCCATGATTCTTTGGTCGCCGGGCGCATATGGATTAAAATCGCCCAAAAAGAAGGATTTTCCGGTTTTCTAAAAATCCCGGCAATCTTTTTTCCGTCTGCGGTTGTTAAAAATATCTTTTCCGTTTCTTTCATTTTGCTTTTTCGATTATTTCTTTTGTTTCCTCGATTTTTAAGCTGGCTCCGCCGACCAGCGCCCCGTCTATATTTTTTGCTTTTAAAAATGATTCTATGTTTTTTCCGTTTACTGAACCGCCGTAAAGAACCGGCATTTCTCCAATCTCTTTTTTAATAGCCGAAGCTATTTTGGAAGCATATTCCGCAGTCGCGCTTTTCCCCGTGCCGATAGCAAAAATCGGCTCATAAGCGACTAAAATATTTTTTCTTTCTTTTTTTAAATCAATTCCCTCAAAAGCTTTTTTAATTTGGCTTAAAACGAAACTTTCCGCCGCCTTCCCCTCTTTCTTTTCTCCCACGCACACCACCGCCTTTATCCCTTCCTTTAAAGCCGCTTTTATTTTTTTGTTTACCGCCTCATCGGTTTCCCCGAGAGCCCTTCTTTCCGAATGCCCGATAATCACCGCTTTCACATTAAAATTTTTAAGCATTTTGGCCGACACTTCGCCGGTAAACGCTCCTTTCTCCTCAAAAAACAAATTTTGCCCTGCGAGTTCCACTTTTGATTTTATTTTGGAAAGCTTATCCAAATAGACAAAGGGCGGAGCCGCCATTATTTTTATTTTTTTTTCTCCCAATGCCGAACTTTCCGCTTTGAATATTTTCACGGCTTCTTCTGCCGTTTCCGGATTCATCTTCCAATTGAATATTATTGTTTTCATTTTATTATTCTCCGAGCTCGTGTCGAGGAGCTGCCTTTCTTCTTATTCTAACAAAAATTTAATTAAAACAAAATGAAATTTTTATTGACGAAAAATAAAAAGAAGTTTAATCTTTCGGCAGTTCTTAAAAATATGTCTCCGTCAATTGGCGAATGGCAAAAAGGAGGTTATGCCTTATGTTAGAAATGCTCTTTATTTGTCTTTGTTCAGTTATTGCGGTTTCAGATATTTTTTTAGGTATTTTAATTTTTCTGGAAGTTCTTTCGATTTATGTATTTGAAAGGGAGCCGGAGGAAAAAAGAACAATTGAAGAAAAACCGAATGAGCTTGCTTTTCTCGCCGGAGGTTATCTTTCTCTTTCTTTTTTATCTCCTCCGGATTATTTTCTGATCGGAATTTTGGGAAATTTAATTGAGATTTTAGAAAATCTCAGCCCGGCCATTTTTCTTCTTTGTTTTTTCCTGTTTTTAAAATCAATATGCAAAAAAGCTCCGCAATAACGGAGCTTTTCTTTTTTATCTTTTCTTTCTTTTTTACCGTATCTCGTAAACTAAATTGACATTAACCGTTACTTCCTGCGATCCGGCTTCAATAATAGGAGCTGATTCAAGCGCTATATCTTCGCCCATTCCGTAAGATGACGCGCTCATTGTTTTGGCGTAATAAGGATAATAATTGCTGTCGTTTATCGAAACTAAATCTCCCAATCTGAACCCAGCCGCTTTTGCCATTTCTTTCGCCTTCTTCTCCGCTTTTTCTATCGCTTCTTTCCTTGCTTCATTTTGAGCGACTGTCGGGTCGTCTATCGTGAAACTCAAACTGGAAACCGAATTGGCGCCCGCTTTCACCACTCCCGAAAGAATATCTCCCGTTTTGGAAAAATCTCTCACTTTCACGGAAACTGTTTGCGTTATCGTGTATCCGACGATTTCCGGCGGCAAGCTTGAACTGCTTAACACGCGATAATCATTATTTTTATATCTCGGATTGATGCCATATCCTTCCGTTTTAATGTCTTTTGCTTCTATTCCCGATTCTTTCAAGAAAGCGATGGCCGCATTCACTTTTTCCGTGTTTTTGCTCTGTAAATCCGCTACTTCTTTTCCGCCTTCCGTTATCACGCTAAAGCTGAATTCCGCCACGTCTGGAATCACCACCGACTTTCCTTCTCCGGTTACGGAAAAGCTTCTTGGCGAACTTATCGAGCGGTCATAAACGCTCGCATATTTATAAGAAGAATAACCGACTAAAATTAAGGCAAAAATCCCCGCCCACCCTAAATATTTTTTTACTGCTTCGCTCATTTTTTTATTTTTTTAATTTTAAGGACTTTTTTATTATAACAGCAAGCCGTTATTGACTTCAATAAGACAGTTGTGGTAAAGCTATGGCAGAAATTTGAAATTCTTTTTAAAAAGGAGCGTTAAAAATGAGAACCGGCAAAGATGTCTTGATGAAAACTATGAATAAAATTGTTCTACCGCCGCTTTCCGGAGAAGAAACATTATATTCTTCCGGCATTTTTGGAGAAAGACTTTGTCCTATCGAATGGTTTAGGGATGAAGGATTATCTCATTCTTCAGAATCAACTCTAGAAACTATCGTTTCTATGTATAAATTGAATCCGAACGCAGGGAGAGAAGTCTGTTTTGGAGAAATCTTTAATTTTCCTTCTCATTTGAGTGTTTGTTTTACTCAACACCAGATTGCTTATCTCTGTAAAAAAGAAACAAAACCTTTTTGCAAAGAAAGAGTGATAATAAGAAAAAATAATAATGAATCATCTTATTTTCTGCTTGAAGGAGGTGTATTACTAGAGATACAACCTTGGGATGGACATCTCCGGGTATATGCCTCAAAAGGTTATAAGAACCGAAAGATTGAATTTGACGAACCTCTTTATTCCTGCTTTTTCTTTCCCGTAGATAATATTCTTATTTAATCCTTACAAAAAATCCCCCCGATAATATCGAGGGGAAATTTTTTTAATCTCCGCTTTATTTAACTAAGAAAGAAACTCTCGCCACCGCCGTGATCTTCTTTTCAATCGTGGAAGTGTCATACATGCCATAATCGGAAACTTCAATGGAGTTCGGCTGGGTTATTTGGAAAACTCCTTGGCTCGCGCTCTTCAGAGCTCCCAGTTTTCCGCCGGAGCTTTCGGCGATATTTTTAGCCCGCTCTCTTGCGTTCACTGTCGCTTCTGCCAGCATTTCTATTTTCAGGTCAGAAAGCTTGCTGTAAAAATAATCCAAATTCTGGCTGGAGAAGATGATGCCTCGGGTGGTTAGGTAATTAACCGAATCCTGCGCCAGCTTGGTGATTTTTGCGACGTCCGTCGATTGAACAACAATGGACTGCTGAAAAGAATATCCGGAAATGCGGTCGGCGCTGCACAATCTTCCCCCGAATTTATCATACATATAATTGTTGGTTTCATCACAAGTCGAACTCACAGAAACCGGCTGAACGGTAATTTCCGCATCAGTTAATCCTTGGCTTTTGAAATAAGCGATAACCGCCTCTAAATCTTTTTTCATTTCCGCGCTTCCGGCATTAAGCCCGCCTGCCCCGACAGACCTCGAAAAGTTTGAAGACCATCTCGCCGTATCGGAACTTATCATCCGCTCCGAACTCCCCGTCACCGTAATGGCGTTTTCTATTGATTTAGTTTTATAAAAATAACTGGACCAAAGAAAAGTTCCGACGATAATTGAAATTCCCAAAATTGCCGCCGGCCGAACTAAAAAATCTTTATTATTTTCTCCCATTTTTTATTTTTTTAATTCTAAGTACTTTACCTGTTTATTATAGCAGAAGATTGAATTTTAAAAAACAAAAAAATAGCTTTGAAATTAAAAATCGTATAATATAAAAGAAGAATAATTTAATAACTTTTTATAAAGAGAAGGAGTAAAAAAGATGATTGAGAACATGGTTGGATTGTTAACATTTACGACTGTTGTTGGTTTTATGATGTGGTTAACTCGATCAAAAAAACGATGAATATGCCAATCTATATGTATTTATGTCTTCCCCTGCTTTAATATGCAGGGTTTTTATTTGTAAAAAAATTTCCTTTCTAATTTTTAAAATTTGGTTAGATGTTTTATGATAAACATAAGAATTGAAATTAATAAATATATACGGATTTATGTCTACGAAATCATCTCTTATTGTCTTAGCTTGTGTTGTTTTGGCTGTTTTGGGATGGGGTTATTGGCAGAAAGGAATTAATATTAATAAAGAAGAGACAGAAAACGAAAAAAGTTTAGAAAGTAATATAGAAAATAACGAGAAAAATTATGCCCCGATTTTTGGTAATATAAACAAAATTTATCAGGGAGAGGTAACAATGTCAGATTCTGGAGTAAAAATATACCATAATGATTATTGGGGAATTGAGTTTAGCTTTAGTGATCCTAATAATAAAATAGAAATTGTTAATGATAATTCTAATATAACATTACGGAGTAAGGATATGGACCCGTATAATGGTACATATATATATTTAACTGTTCGGTATTTTGAGGATAAATATAAATCTCTGACTCTAAGGCAATATATAGAAGAAACGCAGGCGTGGGATTTTTGGCAAGAAAGTGGTAAATTAGTCTCAATCAAAGAAGTAAAAAACGAAAATAATATAAACTCACTAGAAGTCATCGTTGATTATGATTATGGCAAGATTTCAAGAACTAGAACCTATTTTATTGAATATGCAAAGTATGGAAAAGGATATATTCATATAATAAATGCAGAGGATTTTGAAATCGGACGACAGATCCTTTCCTCTTTCCATTTTATTAAATGAAAACAAAACATACCCACTTCGTACTTCGTAACATAAATTTGTGACCCCTACGGGAATCGAACCCGTGTTCCGGCCGTGAGAGGGCCGTGTCCTAGCCGCTAGACGAAAGGGCCTTTATAATCCTCTTTAAGAAGTAAATTATCTTTGCAAAATCAATTCTCTGGCTTTCATCGGTTCCATCATTATTTCTTCCACCGCCTTTTCCATTTTCAGCTCTTTTCCTCCTTTTATCAAAACTAAATCCCCTTCCTTCAAAACTTCCTGCGTTTTCTTTCCTGCTTGATATAAATCTTCAAAAGAAAAAATATTCTTTTTCGGCATCCCCGCTTTTATCGCCGCTTCCGCTATAAATTTTGAACGCGCTCCTGCGGTTATCACAATATTCGCCGCCTTCGCCGCTTTTCTTCCCGCTTCCTCATGCGCTTCTATGGAATATCTTCCGATTTCCGTCATATCTCCTAAAACCGCAATTTTTCTTTTCGCTGAAAGTTTTTTTAAAGTTTCAAGAGCCGAAGAAAGCGACAATGGCGAAGATTCATAAGTATCGTCCAAAATAAAGGTTTTCTTTATTCCTTTCACTATTTTCATCCTGCCTTTTGACGGAGAAAAAGAAGATAATGCTTGAGAAATCTTAACTAAATTTACGCTTAAAATCAATCCGACCGCCGCTCCCGCCGCCGCGGCATATGCTTGCGTTTTTCCGGCTGTTCCGTTTATTCTCACTGGCACGAATGTTTCCCTGTCGCCTATTTTAAATGAAATTCCTTTTGGCCCCTCCTCGTCTTCTTTATTTTCCAAACCGGAAACCAAAATATCCGCTCCTTTTTTAAATCCGTAAGTTAAGATTTTTCCTTTCGTCCGTTCTTTCATTTTAAAAACCTCCGGGTCGTCATAATTTAAAATCGCAAAACCGGAAGCCGGAAGATGTTCCACTATTTTCCCTTTTTCTCTCATCGCCGCCTGCGGATTGGGAAAAAATTCCGTTCCGGGTGGAATTTCCCCAAAAGCCGTAACAACAGCGATATTCGGCCGGGCAAAAAGCAAAATTTTTTTCAGATTTTTTTCTCTGCCGCTTTCGTATTCCAAAATCAAAACTTCCGGATAGGAAGAAGATTTAAAAATAAGCCGGAAGACCGAAAGAAATATTAAAGAAACAATTGCGAGAAAAGATTTTTTTTCTCCTCCCAAAATAGCAAGAAGAGCCGAAAGTTCCGCGTCTTCAAAGTTTTTCATTATTCTCGTTCTTTTCTGTTGCTTTAAAACTAAAAAAATGGCTTCCATAGCAGAAGTCTTTCCCACTCCGCCCGCTACCCCGATTATTTCCGGCTGGTACTTTTTTATGGTGTTTTTTGCGAGAATCCGCAATGTTGTTCTAATCATTTGTTTTATTTTTCTCCGTTTCTTTGTCCGGCGGAATATTATAATAATTTAAAATGAATTCCGCCAGTTCGCGAAAAGCCGGCACCACGGTTTGTCCGGCAAGCGGCGCTCCGACCGGTTCGTCCAGTTTTATCAAAATAACGAATCTCGGGTCAAAAGCCGGAGCGAATCCCGAATAAGTGTTTATCACTTCGTCCGTATATCCTCCCTTTTTAAAATTAGGCACTTGGGCCGTTCCGGTTTTTCCCGCCACGTTATAACCGGAAATCGCCGCGACTTGAGCTTTTTCCACTGCTGAAACCATCATCTCTGTTATTTTTTTCGCCGCGTCTTTTCCAACCGCCGCTCCCTCTTCTTTTATTCCGTCTCTTGCGTTTACAGTCGGTTTGATTAAAACTCCGCCATTCGCGATTGCCGACACTCCCCGCAAAAGTCCGATTGGCGTCAGAGAAACTCCTTGCCCGAAAGAAGCTGTCGCAAAATTTATGTCCTGCGGATTTTTTTCCAAATTTCCAAAGGTCCCCGCCACTTCTCCCGGCAAAGTTATTTCGGTTTTCTCGTCAAAGCCGAAAGTGTTCATATATTCCAAAAATTTGGAATGCCCGATTTGTTTTTCCACAAAAACCATTCCCGTATTCAAAGACTGCTCAATCACATTTGTCATCGTTTGCGTGCCATGCGCTTTCAAATCCCAATTTTTTATCGTCCGTCCGTTCATTTTCACCTCTCCTGAATCGTAATAAGTTGTTTCCGGCGTTACCGCTCCGCTGTCCAGCCCCGCCGCCATGGTAAAAATTTTAAAAATTGAACCCGGTTCATAAATTGATTGGACGCTCGGATTCAAAAAATTTTCTATCGGATATTTTGAATAGCTGTTCGGGTCAAAACTGGGAATGCTTGCCATGGCTAAAATTCTTCCGGTTTTCGGGTCTTCCACTAAAACACTTCCGCTCTTTCCTTTATAGTTACTGACTAATTTCTCCAAAATTTCTTCCGCCTGATATTGGATATTTCTGTCTATGGTTAAAAATAAATCTTCTCCGGCTATCGGCCTCTTTGTTTTGTCTCCTTCCGCCCCTCCGTTTTCTCCCGATAATAATTCGTTAAAATAAGACTCCGCTCCGTATTTTCCCGAAAGCATGGAAGTTTCTTCATCAAAACTTGTATACCCCAAAATATGCGCTCCGATTTTCTCTAAAGGATAAAATCGGCTCGGCTCGGCTTTTTTATATATTCCTTTCACATTTTCCGCTTCGGAGTAAGACGCCAAATCTTCTTCCGCCACTCTGCTTTTTAAAAGTTCATACTGGTCTTTTTCTTTGCTGAACATTCTTAGTAATTCCTCTTTTTCTATGTCAAAAACCGGCGAAAGCGTTTCCGCCGCTTCCGCCGCGTCCTCTATCTCTGTCGGCACGGCATAAATTTCGTAATATTTTTTTTCTATCGCCGCCGGAATAAAATTGCCGTCTTTGTCGGAAAAATAAATACTGCCTCTTGCCGCCGTTAAATCTTTTGAAGAAATTTGCGACTCGGCTCTTGCCGTATAAAGATCCCCTTTTTTAACTTGTATTGTATATAAATTAAAAACGAGAATCAGATAAAAAAGAGTGAAAGAAAAAATTATTAAAGCGAATCTGGTTTTCATCTCTTTTTTATTATAACTAATTTCTCGCGTAAACAAATACCGGATTATTGTCTTTCACAAGTCCTCTCTCTCCTGCCGCTTCCGCTACTTCCTCCGGAGTGAAAAATCCGAAGAGTTCATTCTTTATCTCCGCGTTTGCGACTTTCAAATCTCTGAAGTTTGTCGCCAAGCTTTCCAAATCATGCGTCACTCCCACTTTCAGATTCTGAACATAAAGCCACCCGCCGAGAAACATCATTAAAAAGCATCCCAAAGCAAACACCGCTTTATTCAGATATGTTTTCTTTTTTGGTTTGAATATTGTCATTTTTATTTAATTGAATTTAATTATTCTTAGCTTCGCCGACCTGCTTCTTGGATTTTTTTCAATTTCCTCGCGCGAAGCGCTTATTGGTTTTTTATTTAAAAGAGTTGCCTTTCCCTCTTTTTCATAATTTTTAAAATAATTTTTTACCAGCTTGTCCTCCAATGAATGAAAAGTGATTATTCCCGCCCGTCCGCCGCTCTTCATAATTTCCGGCAAACTCTTTAGCAATTCTTCCAAATTTTCCAGTTCCCGATTGGCATAAATCCGAAGCGCTTGAAAAGTTCTGGTCGCCGGGTCTATCCTTCCTCTTTCATATCCTCTCAGCAGCGCCCTTCTCACCACTTCCGCCAATTTCCCGTTTGTTTCTATTTTCCCTCTTCTTTCCTCCTCTTTTATCGCTTTTGCTATTCTTCTTGAATATCTTTCTCCGCCGTATTGATAGATGACATTCGCCAGCTCTTCTTCCGTCAATCTTCTTAAAATTTCCACTACCGGCTCCGATTCGTCGCTATAAGTCATGAGAAGCGGCTCCTCGCCGTCCCGATTAAAACTGAATCCTCGGCCCGATTCTTTGAGTTGCCTCGAAGAAAATCCCAAGTCCGCTAAGAGCCCGTCCGCTTTTTCTTTTCCTAAAAACTTTTCCGCTTCCGCATAATTTCCTTCTTGCAAAACAGCATTCTTTATTCTTTCTTTTTTAAATCTTGAAATATTTTCTTTATCCCAATCTAAGAGAAGCATCTTTCCTTTCTCGCCTATTTTTTCTAAAATCTCTTTTGCGTGTCCGCCGTCTCCCAAAGTGCAGTCAATAAAAAATTCTCCCGCCTCTGGCTTAAGATTCTCTAAAACTTCTTTTAAAAGTACCGGAATGTGGCTCATCTCTTAAATTCCAAGCTCCCGCAATTGTTCCGCTATTCTTTCCGACTGTTTTTCAGTTCGATATTTATATTTATTCCAAACTCTCTTGTCCCAGATTTCCACCCGCGAATATAATCCGATTATCACCGCTTCTTTGTCTAATCTTGCGTATGCTCTTAAGTAATCCGGCACGAGCACTCTTCCTTGTCCGTCAATTGGCGCTTCCGCCGCTCCCGCCAGCATCAATCGCACGAACGCTCTTGAATTTGCCTGTGTTATTGGTAGCGCCATCAATTTGTCCGCCAGTTTCTGCCATTCGTCTTTATTGAAAACAAACAAACATTCGTCTATTCCTCTTGTCATAATTGCTCCCTTCTTTAATCCTGTTCGGAATTTTGCCGGCATCGCCACTCTGCCTTTCAAATCCAAATTGTGTTGATATTCTCCTAAAAACATTTCTTAAATTATTTTCTGAGTAAAATCGAAGGACTGCGTTATTAATTTTTTCTTTCCCCACCTTTCCCCACTTTCATTTCATTATACACCACCTCTCCCTCCCGCCAAACACTTTTCTGGGGATAACTTTATAATAAAATAAGGAATTAATAATTTTTAATGACTAACTAATTAAGAAATGAAGTCTCTCTTCGGTGGTTTGTTAGAGGGGTGTGTTTTTTTTACTATTGATTTTGTTAAATAATGTGTTATAATATAAAAAGCTAGTTTGAAAAGCAGCTACTCCGACTTAAGGTCGGAGAGGAAAGTCCGGACACTAATCGCTATCCGCCATTTGGCGAAGCGGTTCTAGACAGTCGCTAACGGCGACGGGAAGCGATTCCACGGAAAGCACAACAGAAAATACACCGCTCCGACTTAGGTCGGAGTAAGGTTGAAATCGCGAGGTAAGAGCTCACGGGCCGATATTGCGAAATATCGGTTTGGCAAGCCCTGTCTGGTGCAAGGCCGTATTCCAACATTTTATGTTGGTTTGTGCCGCTTGACTCCGGTCTGCAAAGACCAGAGCAGATAAATTGCTGCTTTCGCCTCCGGGCGAAACAGAATCCGGCTTAATGATAACTGGCTAATAAATATCAAAAAACTTCGTCTTAAAACGAAGTTTTTTGTTTATCCAGCTCTTCATTTACTAGTTTATCCGCTTCTTTGTTTTTTTCGCGTGGAATATGAATAAAAGAAACTTCTTTAAAATCAAATTCCAAATTATGGACGTCGGCAAAAAGAATTTTTAAATCATTTTCTTTAATGCGATAAATTCCGGAAAGCTGTCTTGCCACAAGCTCGCTATCCATCCTTATCTCAATTTCCGAAGAAGCCGCTTTTCCGCCGAGAAGATGTTTCGCTTTTTTTAAAGCAAAAATAACCGCTTTATATTCCGCCACATTATTAGTGGCTTTTCCGATATATTCCGCATATTTTTTTTCTCCGACTACCGCGCCGATTGCCGCCGGCCCCGGATTTCCTCGCGCGCCTCCGTCAGTATAAATAACAAGCTTGTTGGAGCTTTTAAAAAGTTTGTTTTCCATTTTAATTTAAGAATTGATTGATTTCCAAGGAAGAGACGTTCCTTTTTCCAAAACAAAACCGGCCGCGGCTTTATGACCGCCACCGCCTTTCGCCATTTTTTGGGCAATTTCTCCGACATCAACTTTTCCGTCGGAACGCAAGGAAACTTTTATTCTCCCGTCATTCTTTTTATGCCAAATAATCGCCATCGGCGGCTTTTTTTTGCGAAGGAAATGACCGAGCTCAGAAACTAAAACAGGAGAATTAACGGCAAATATTTTTTTTCCTTCAAAAATCACCTCTTCGGCTCCCGATTCAAATATTTCTTCAATCATTTTTTGGTCATGTTTCAAAATTGATTTTCCTTTTTCTAAAAAGATTTTTCTTTTTTCCGAAGATTCAAAATCTTTAGCCGCTTTATCAAAAACGCGGAAATCAAAACTAAGGGTGGAAATATAAGCCATCATTTCTTTAGGATTTTTTTTCTTAAAAAGCCACAAGTCCCCGTCTTCCACATATTCTAAGAGTAAAGGAACTTTCTTATTCGGAAAAAAATATTTCCAAGCAAGTGTGGCGCCAGAATGCTTCAAATCAAACAGCCCGCCATCGGCTTTTTTAAAAGATTCTTCCGCTGTTTTATGATGGTCAATCACAATCACTTTTTCATTATTCTTTTTTATTTCTTTTAACTCTTCCGGCAGATAAGAAAAATCCACCATATAAATTTCTTTTTTCTTTAACCCTTTTGGCCATCCGCTTTGGTAAAACATCGGGAAATAATCCGCTTTATTGCCGAATTTTTTCCATGCTACCCAGGCGGCGCTGAAACCGTCTTCGCAATCCCGATGATAAATCACCGCTATTTTTTTATTTTTGTCCGTCATTTTTTATTTTATTTTAAATTGTACTATAAAATCCATCCATATTTTATTAAAAGGATCAGAATATTTTTTAAAAGCCAGCTCTCTAAAACCTGATTGTGATATCGACTCTCTAAGTTCCTGCTCTGTCCAGGATTTTCTGAAACGCTTGAGTTTTATATTATAGCCTTCTTTAATGGATATGCCTTCTTTACTTTCAAATTTTTCCGTTGAGCTGATTAATGCAACTCCGCCAGGTTTTAAAATTGATTTTATCTTATCAAATATCTTTGGAACTTCCGATTTAGGAAATAAATGAATGAAAGCAAAAGTTAAAATTGCGTCAAATTTTTCATCAAATTCCGTTTTTAAAAAATCTCCTTTAATTATCTTTATTCCAGGATTTCTTTTCTTGGCAAAATCAATCATTTTTTGTGATAAATCTAGTCCGATTAATTTAAAACCTTTCTTCGCAAGGATATTCATAGCAACACCAACTCCGCATCCGACATCCAAAATCAATCCTTTCGACTTAATAAAAAAAGAAAAGTTATCCATTGCGTTTCTGGTAACATCAAACAAACTTTCAGCTCTACTCTCATACTCTTTTGCAAGTTCATTATATGTTTTTTTATGTAACGCTAAAATGTTTGAGATTAATTTTTTATCTTCCATAACTTTTTTATCCTATCTTTATCGCACGGCCTCTGATACGTATTTATTTTTTTAACGCTTCCACTCCGGGCAGTTTCTTCCCGCCTAAAAATTCCAGCATCGCTCCTCCGCCGGTTGAAATAAACCCGAACTTTTTTTCCAATTTCATCTTTCTGATTAAAACAAGCGTCTCGCTTCCGCCGACTACTGAAAACGCTCTGGAATTCGCTATTTCCTTTATAACCCTTTTTGTTCCATTTTCAAATCCTTTCATTTCAAAGGCTCCCATCGGGCCGTTCCAAACTATGGTTTTCGCTTTTTTAATAATGGCCGCATATTCTTTTTCCGTTTTCGGCCCGATATCAAGAATTGCCGTTCCTTTTTTTCTGAAGTCTTTCGGCATTACCAAATTTTTCATTCCGGCGATTTTAAGCATTGCTCCGTCCATTTCTTTTTCTATAAGCGACTTTCCCACTTTTTCCCCTCTTAGATAAAGAATAGTATTGGCAAGCGCTCCGCCGATTAACATACAATCCGCTTTTTTCCTGAAACTTAGCATAGTGATTAATTTATCGGAAATTTTTGCTCCTCCGAATATGGCAATAAATGGCCTTTTCGTTTTTTTCATTATTCTGAAAAGATTTTCCACCTCGTCTTCAAAATCAAATCCGGCGTAAGACGGCAAAAATTTCGTTATGCCGGTTACGGAAGCGTTCTTGCGGTGTGAAGAAGCGAAAGCTTCATTCACAAAATAATTCCCCAAAGAAGCAAAATGTTCTGCTAGTTCTCTCTCGTCTTCTTTTTCTCCCTCTAAAAATCTGGTGTTTTCCAGCATAAAAATCGAACCGCTTTTCGCGTTCCTGATTTCGTTTCCCGCTTCTGATAATCTTATGTGCCCGATAAAATCGATTTTCTTATCCAATAATTTGGAAAGCTTTTCCGCCTCCGGTTCCAACGAATATTTTTTATTATCTCTTAAAGTCAGAGACGGCTCCGGTCTGCCTTTGTGCGATAAAATAACCAGCTTATTCGCAAATTTTAAAATGTATTTTAAAGTCGGGATAGCTCTTTCCATTCTGTATCCGTCATCGTTCAAATCAAGTCGAACAATCGCCGTTCCCGATAAATATTTTTTATTCGCTTTCGATAAATATCTGATATTCATAACGAAATAAATTATAGCACAGGAAATATTTTTACCGCCAATTTCTTATTCTAATATTCTGCAGAACATTAGAATAAGAATAAGAAAAAGAAAAAATGATATAATCTAGATATATGAAAAATAGATACTTCCTTCTTTTTTTAATAATTATTGTCGCTTCCTTTTTCCGCCTCTATAATCTTTCCGAAACTCCTCCCGGGCTTTATCCCGATGAAGCTATGAACGGCAATAATGCCCTAGAAGCTAACGCCACAGGCGATTATAAAATCTTTTATCCCGAAAATAACGGCCGCGAAGGATTATTCATCAATATTCAAGCTGGATTTCTTAAGCTTCTTCCAAATACCGCAGAAACTCTCCGCCTGCCTTCCGCCATTTTTGGAATCTTAACCGTTCTCGGGCTTTATCTTCTCGTTAAAGAACTTCTCATAAAAAAAAACAGGCATGAGAAGGAAACCATCGCTCTTCTTTCTTCTTTTTTTATGGCGATAAGTTTCTGGCATATCAATTTTTCCCGTATCGGCTTTCGAGCCATCATAGCTCCTTTTTTTGCCGTTTTTGCCCTTTATTTTTTCTTAAAAGCGGTTCAGCTTCCGGAAAACGCCAGAAGGAAAGCTTATTTTCTCTCTGCTTTAGGAGGCATCTTTTTCGGTCTGGGATTTTATTCTTATATCGCCTATCGCGTTCTTCCCCTTCTTTTTCTTCTTTTTATTCCTTTCTTTTATAAAAATCGGCAGTTTTGGAAATTCACTTTGGTTTTTATTTTTTTCACGATTCTTCTCGCCGCGCCGCTCGGAATTTATTTTTTGAACAACCCGCAGGATTTTTTAGGAAGAACTTCTCAAGTTTCCATTTTCACCTCCGCTTCTCCGACAAAATTATTAACAGAAAATGTGTTGAAAACTTTCGGTATGTTTAACTTTGTCGGCGATTTTAATTGGCGCCACAATTTTTCCGGCTCTCCGCTCCTTTACTGGCCAATCGGCATTCTTTTTCTAATCGGACTGTTCATTTCTATTTTCCATTTTATTGCTTCTTGCCCGCCGTTTAATAAATCGGGAGTCCAAAGCCGATTTCCCTTCTCTATTATTTTTTCTTGGTTTATTCTCGCTTCCTTGCCGGTTATTGTCTCAAGCGAAGGCCTGCCGCACGCTCTTCGCGCCATTCTTATGGCGCCGTCTGTTTTTATTTTTTCCGCTATCGGAGGCGAATTTATCTTTCGCAAACTTAAAGAATTTTCTCCCGTCTTTAGAAAAATATCCTTCTTTCTCGCTTTTGTTTTCTTTCTTCTTCTTATTTTAAATTCTTATCAAAGATATTTTTTCGAATGGGCTAATAACAAAAACACCAAAGATGCTTTCTCTTCAGATTACGCAGAAATCGGAAATATAATAAACTCTCTCCCGCAAAAAGAAAAAAAATATGTCATTGTTGAAAATAACGGCGTTCTCGTAAGAGGCATTCCTATGCCTTCACAAACGATAATGTTTATCACAGACACTTTCACGCCGGAAAAGCAGAAAGAAAAAAACATTTTTTATATTCTGCTGGAAAAAGAAAAAAGCATCCCGCAGGATGCCAAATATGTTTTTAAAATTTAGGATAGCTAGTGTCTAGTTGGACAACAAGAAACATCAGAAGATTTCAGTTATTCTGCATATTCGTTTTTAGCAAATATTTTCAATAAAATTATCCATGTCTGATTTCCGTCACATCCCCGTCTTGAAAAACATACTCTTTCCCCTCCAAACGAAGCTTGCCTTTTTGTTTGGCGCCTGACCAGCCGCCAATATTTAAAAGCTCCTGCCAATTTATCACTTCCGCCCTGATAAATTTCTTTTCAAAATCCGTATGGATAGTTCCCGCCGCTTCCGGTGCTTTCACTCCCCTCCTTATTGTCCAAGCCCGCGTTTCATCAACTCCAGTCGTAAAGAAACTGATTAATCCTAAAACCTCATACGATTTTTTTATCAGCTCGTTTACATCTTCCGCTTCCGCTAAATCAAAAATCAAAAAATCCGCTCCGAGTTTCCTTATTTTTTCTTTTAAATTTTCCGCCACGTCTTCTTCTTTTCCGTTCAATAAATAAATCTGCGGTTTTAAAGTCAATAAATTTAATTCTTTGACTGCCGGCTCTTCTTTTATTTCTTCCGAAAGCGAATTAGCCAGCTTATCGGCCAAAAGCTCTTCTTTCAGTTTTTTCATAATTGCCAAAGATTTTTCTTTCTTTTTGTCTCCTCTCGCTTCTTTTTCCAAACTCCCGATTCTTTTTTCCACTGTTTCCAAGTCCTTAAATATCAATTCCAAATTTATAATATCAATATCTCTTTCCGGATTGACGCTTTCTTCCACATGAATTATTTCCCCGCCTTGAAAAACACGGACTACCTGAACTATGGCGTTTGTCTCTCTGATATTCGCTAAAAACTGATTTCCCAGTCCCTCTCCTTTCCCTGCTCCCCTAACAAGCCCCGCGATATCATAAAATTCCACGACTGCCGGAATTTTTTTAACGCTTTTTGACAGCTCATTTAATTTTTCCAATCTTTCATCCGGCACTGCCACAACTCCCACATTCGGGTCTATAGTCGCAAACGGATAATTGGCGATATTAATATCTTGTTTCGTTAAAATCTTAAAAAGCGTAGACTTTCCCACATTCGGCAACCCCACTATTCCCATTGATAGTTTGTAACCCGACATAATTTAATGTAGTGATAGGAAGTTTTCCTATGACTTTTAGTTTTTCTTTATAACCGACTATTTTATCTATAGCGTCCTTAACTATGCGGCTTTTCTCTTCAAAGTTCAAGTTATTAAGAGTGTTTTTGGCTTTATTAGCAAAAACTTCAATTTCTTCTTTTGTTGGAAATGATAATTTTTCAGTTTGTCCTTCTTGCGTCTCGTATGCAGTAATTTCTTTTTCTAAAGAAGTAATCTTTTGCCCTATCTCATCACTATTCCATTTCAGTTGCTCTAAAGTAAGCACTCCCGCGCCGTAGGCCTTCGTATAACGCTCTCTTTCTTCTTTAAGTTTAAGAACCTCCTTTTTAACAATCTCTTTATCTTTTACGCTCTCATTTACCCTATTTTTTCTGCTTTTTCCCCACCTGTTTACTTGTTCTTGTAGAAGTTCAGGCGAACTCATAAACCTCACCATTCGTTCCCATAACTTACTATCAACCACTTTAGCGTTAATACCTCTTTCTTTACATTCCACAGGTAAGGGAAAATTAAGATTTCTTGCAGAGCAACGATAATACAAATGTTTTCCTTTTTGAGCGCCCTCACCCACTCGCCTACACCCACACGAACACCAAATCTTTCCGGCTAAAAGATAATCATTTTTTCTATTTCTCTTTGATTGCTCATAATTATTTTTTAGTTGTCTTTCCACTCTTTCAAATAAATAGCTATCAATTATTGCCGGCACTGGTATTTTTATCCACTCTTCTTCCGGTCTGATTTTTCTGCTTGTTTTTCTAATCTTGCGATATTTTTCCTGCTTTAACGGCTTTTCCGGCTCTACCGCATACGACTTTCCGTAATGAGCTTCGCCAATATAAGTTTTATTCCTTAAAATTGTTCCAAGCGTGGTTGTATTCCATACCCCCCTCTTACTCTTGCGAGGTTTTATATTCATTTCCTTTAATCTCCTTACCACTGCCCGGAGAGTTAATTTTTCGTCAGCTACCCAATGAAAAACATCTCTAATAATTCTTGCTTCATTTTCGTTAATTTTATAATAACCATGCACATTCTCATTCCTTTTTATATAATTATAACCAAAAGGCGCTTCCGTTGTCAGTATATGACCCTCTTTTACCTTTCTTAACTTTCCTAAACGAAAACGCTCCTTTATTTTCATCCTCTCATATTCCGCGAATAATCCTCTTACTCCATACAAAATCTTATCCTCATCGTTTTTAGGTGTAGAAATAGTAATGAAAATAATCTCCACTTTTTTCTGCAACTCTTCAGTCAAAAATGCCTGGTGAGAATATATGCGTGATAAACGGTCTGGGTCGTATATTATCACCGCTTCCCATGCTCGTTTTTTACTTTGAGCATCCTGACGTAACCTATCTAATTCCGGTCTCTCAAAAATACCTCCACTCCAACCATTATCAATATATCTTTCAACTATGGCGTAACCCTGCTTTTCAGCAAAATCCTTAATTGCTAAAAGTTGTGTTTTAATTGTTTTTTGCACCTCCTGCCGTTCGGTAGAAACACGAGCGTATAATGCCACCAACTTTTTAATTTTTATTTCTTCTTTCATATTTATTTTAATTTTTATGTTTTTCTAAAAACCTTTTTAGTTCTTCTTTGGGAATACGCCAAAGCGCCGTTTTACCGTCTCCTAACTTATATCCTCTTAATAATCTCCTTTTAAGCCATCTTTCCACTGTTTTAGGGTGAACCATTAACTCCTTTGCGATTTCTTCTTTAGTAAAGTATTTCATTATCTTTATTATATTCCAAGTTATTCCTAATTGTCCAGTAGAAAACTTTTTTCTTTTTTTAATATAACTTCCTGGTTTCCTGACATATATATAGTTTAGAAAGTTAGGAAGTTAAAATTAGTCGCCAATTAAACGATAGAATGCCTTATTTCCTTTCTGACCTTCCTTTTTTACTCTTTCTATAATTTTTCTATTTACGGCCTCTTTAACAGCGCTATCAATAACATCTCTCCCAAAACCAAAGGCTTCCCTTAAAGTTTTATGTATTTCTTCTCTACTCTTTTTTTCCTCATCATTAAATAAGTTTCTTATTTCCTCTATTGCTTCATCATATTTCTCTTCTGCTTTCTCTTTACTTTCTCCTGCATACCTAAACTCTATTATTTCTTCACCAGATTTTATTATTTCAATCTTCGCATCAGAAATAGGAGCAGAATATCTAAACTTACCAGCTTTCAGGGTTAAAAAATTGTTATTTTTATTTGATTTAATTATCAAGTGGGTATCTACAGAAGCCGCAATATCTGAAGAGCCACGCATAATATCATCTCCCATATTATCCCAGTTATGGCCATTACTTTTCTTATGATGGTGTATTAAGATAACTGCTATACCTGCCTTACTAAATAATCTCAACTTTTCACTCACTTTAGCCATTTCCGAAGAATCATTTTCTCTTACGCTATGAATACGAATATATGAGTCAATTATAATTAATTTAATTTTTTTATCTCTTACTATTTCTAAAACTCCTTCTACGCCATCTCCTTTATCTACCTTAAAGTTTTTCTGACTTATGTAATGTATCTTATTCTCATTTTTATCAATACCAAAAGATAATAATCTTTTTTTTATTACTCCTCCGCTATTTTCCTCATCTATAAATAATACCGGAGTTTGTATTGTCTCATAATGCCCAAATACCGGAAGGCCTCTTGAAATAGATATTGCTATAGATTGAGAAAGAAAAGTCTTAAATCCTCCTGACGGAGCGGAAATAACCATCATCGCTTCCATAGGCAAAATATCTTTTATCAACCATTTTTCACTCTCATATTCGCGAGAAATAATTTCTCCTGCAGTTAAAACCTCAAACATATACTTACCTTTATTACCAGTCTCTTTCTTAAACTCCTCAACCATTTTATTATCTATCTCTCTTTCCTGATTTTTATTTTCTTCTGATTCTACGCTTTTTTTGTTTAATATCTCTTCCTGCTTTTTATTCTCATCCAGTTTAGCTATAAACTCTTCCCAACCCTTTTCTTTTTTACAAGAAAAACAACTAACATCTCCCGTATTAGCGTTAATACGAAGACAAATCATTTCATTCTGACAAAATGGGCAATAAGTAGAGATTAAGCTGTTTTCATCTCTATAAATAATTCCCCTTTTATTTAATTCTTTTTTGATTACATTTTTCATCTTCATTTTTATTATTATTTTCTAATTCGCGCTTCAGCGTCAGCTCAAAAATAAAGTCAAAGATGCTATTTAACTTTTCAACACTCTCCGGCGTTACCGGAGCTTGTTCATATTCTATTTCTATATCTTTGTTTATTTTCCTCGCCATAACGCTTTATCGCTCATAAATCCGCGCCTTCAACACTTTTAATTGGTTGAAATAGGTCTGCGGAACGACCTTTAGTTCTCCCAGCCAGTATTTCTTTATTTCTTTTTGGAGCTCTGGATTATCAGAAAATATGAATACAAACCTTCTCGCGTCCATTTGCTCCATTTCCTCAACCGGAAATCCGACAACAGAAAGCGCCGCAGCCAACGCCAAGTCTGCGGTTTTGAAATTATTTATTCTTTTTTCCCTTTTCATTGTCATTTGCCCTAATTGAAACAATCCCTCTAATATCCAAAAAGAAAGAGGGAACGAGAGGGAAAATAGACAAAACAATAACGATTTTAGATAATAAAAAAGCGGGTTTTTGCATAACCCGCTAAACTAAAGAAATCTAACTTAGTTTTTTTACTCTCTAACCCTCTAATTCAAGCCACATTGTCCTTTTTTTATTATCAGAACGATACTTTAACTTACCTTGCAGTTTCTTATTTTTCTGAAGTTCTTTTTTAGTATTAGTAATAATCTCTAATATGCGACTATCTCTTTGGGAAGAATAGTCTGATAAACTACTATCATTTTTATCTTTAGTTGTTTTTATTGCCTCAAAAAGAGCCTCAATATTTTTCTGAACACCAAAATGTGGTTCGGATAGAGCTCTAAGTAAGCGAAAATGTCTTGTATCCTCTTTCCCTATAAGTATCTTTTCTCCCTGTTTATAAAATTGAAAATATCCCTCCCCTCCTTTGATAGATGTGAATGGTTTTCCCTTACCAGAGCCGACTTCATCTATTCCCTCAACTTCGGTTTTGTTATAAGGGTTATCATCGCCATTTATATCTAAACTTCCTAAAATAATCCACCCCCCTTTATAATCCTCATCAAGATTAACTCCAAACAATAAACCATCCTTTTCAAACTTTTCTAAAATACTAATCTGGTCTGAAATAGAAAAAACTATCGGTGCTTCATCAGGAATACCTCTATTATTTCCAATATCTAAAAGTGGATTTATCCTTATATAAAAAGGCCCTGGAGGGCTAATTTTTGCTTTTTCTCTAATTAAATTAAGCATATATTCAATTTTCTCTTTTGAGTTCATTTTCATTTTTATATAAATGCGGATTATTTCGCCTATCTACTTTAATCAATAAGTCAAAAAAACCAATTACATTTTGCCACTCCTCCTGTTTCTCGTCTTCTTTTTTGGAGTTTCTTATATTCATCTTTAGTTATCGGCTTATAAACCAACTCAATGAGACGAATAAGTTTTATGCCTTGTTCCAGCGCTTCTTGGTCGGAAATCTCCTTGCTGTAGTGTTTCCTATAAATCGCTTTATATTTCTCTAACTCTTTTTTAGAAATCATTTAATTTTTTAGAGCGATGTTCTGTGAGTGGCTCACTCTCTTTATGTAAAATCTTTCCAGTTCTTTTATCCTTAACAACTTGACGATATTTATTATTTTTTCTATCTATAGCTATTGAAATATGAACTCCTTTAGTCAAACGCGAGTCTCCACTTTTTTCATCCTTTTCTGAAAACTCAAAATGTGGCTTTACTTCTCCAACCTGCCCTTCTCGCACCTTTCCTTTATATGCCTCACTTATCTCTATATTTTCTGATATAAAAACATGTAAATTGCTAATAACTCTCTTATTGCAGTAATTACAATAATTAACATCCACCATCTCATTACCACACTCTTGACATATTCTTTTTTGATTTACTTCTGTCATTTTAGCTAATCTTTTTTTCTTTTATTTGTTTTTCTATGTTCCTTAATTGTGCTGCCATAGTATCCAAAAACCATACAGCATCCTTTTCATTTGGTTCAGGAGAAGAGCCGGCATGAGAAGTTCCCTGTGTATTAGAGCGAAAAGCATAAAGTTTCTCCATTATTGATTTTTGTTCACTATTTATAATATTTGATTTATTTATTCTTTTAATAGCATTTGAATATTGAGCTTCTCCAGTCACGGCTTTTAGATATTTTTCTGCAGCAATATAAATATCTCTTACAACATTTTTCGGTTCTGTTTTTCTGCTAAAAAGATTTCCTACTGCTTCCGAAAATAACTTGTATACCTCATACTGCTCCCTAAATACTTCTTGAGTTTCATTTATTTTTTTAGCAAGTTCTTCATCTGGGATTAATTCAATTTTTCCTGTCCCCCCATTAATTTGATAAACTGAGCCAGATAAAATAAATACTTGTCTTAATTCTGTATATATATCCATCTTTGACGATACTTCTTTTGCTAAATCCCAATATATCTCTACCACATCAAAAACCATATTAAATGGGTAATAGTCTATAACATCCAATGGGTTATCTATAACTAAATGCTTTTTAACCTGATGTTGAAACTCATCAAAATCCACAAGAGACGCAATCATTTCAGAAGAAATAAAATTATTATTAGCGTCATGATACTTATTTATGACATAAGCCAGTCGCTTCCTTAGATTAGGTGATGCATCTTCATACCCGGAATACTCAATCTGATAATTATTTCTTTTACTAAAATACATCTTAATTATTTTAATTTCTCAAAAGCGTCCTTTATAACCACCGCCATTTTCTTGCGGCGTTCCTCTAAAAACTTTGAGTATTCCATCTGTTCCCAATTCTCCGGCAAAGCATGCCAGTAATAACATTTTTCCTTATCCTCTCCAAGACGTGGCAAATAAATCGGCAAATACTCACTTGGAGATTGGTCGCTTATATCATTATTATCTCCCCACTCTATTAAAGCGTAATTAGCCACCTGGTTTATTTCATTAAAATCTTTAATTCCTATCTTCTTCAGATATTTTCGCGGGAAAAGATGATGTCTTTCCAAAGCCGAACGCTTTTCGGTTACTCCATTTTCCATCAACTGAATAGTAGTTAAGTCAGAAAAAAGAACCTTCGCGCCAAGAATATTTAGAGAGGCATAATAAGCAAGCATAGCCGGACTGCGTGCTGAACCGCTAACTAACCCACTGGTCGGTAAAGTTATACTCCAATAATCAGATGTAATTTCTGTTCCGATAATGTGATTTATTATTTGTTCTAAAGTTTCTCCACCATTTTTTATAGTTCCATATTCAGATACTCCATAAAGAGATTTCCCTTTTTCAATAGCATTTAAGTCCTCTTCCATTTGGGTTTCTGCTGAACCCGTATATCGCCCTGTCAAAGAAGAAAAGAAAAACCAACGAGCAGTTAATCTCCGTAAAACAGCCGGCTCAACTTCAAACTCATATTTTCCTATTAAAAATATAATATAGGAATACATAACACTGTAAGCTGAACTAACAAGCGCCTGGCGGGTATATCCGGCTTCTTTTAAGGACTTTAGGAACTCGTGCCAGTTATTAAGGTCTAAAACCTTGTCCTGGGCGTTTTTAAGCACCTCAAACTGCTCTACTCGTAGTTCTTCGCTAAACTTTTCCGTTTTCAAGTCTTTACCTCTTAAAATACTATAAGCGTATTTCATTCGTGCCCGCTTAAATCCCAGCCCAATAGCTACCCTAAGCACTTGGTCTGGCTTTGGTTGAAAAATATAGTTAAAAGCCGTAGCTATGCCTTCCGAAGGCACTTGAGAAGCGCGAGAAAACTTCTCTAACTCCATCCTTCCCTCATCCCAAAAAACCGACATTAAAGTCAAAATAAAGTCCGGCTCTTTTAAGTGTTTGCCTTCGCTATTGATACGAACAAATATCTCGGCCACTTCTTCTTCTGTAGCTGTAGCGTCAATTTCTAAGACAGAAAACTGAAAATGAAGTAAACCATGTAAGTTGCCTATATTATTAGCAATTTTACTCTCCTCCTCACTGGTTAGCTCTCTTACTTCTTTTAACTTATTAATATGTTTAGTAATAAATCCATGTATATTCTCCGTATTCCAAATAAGAGAAATATCCTGTATATATTCGGGATTATTTCTAATAGCCGCGTCTGGCACTTCAAACTTTTCTTCTAAAGGATGAAAAGCGATTATTATTCTTTCTTTCTCATAATTTTCTCTCACTACTTCTTTTCCTTTTATGACCGCGAAGAGAGAAGTTAATCGTTGCTGGCCGTCCACAATTAAAAGACGCGGGGGGCGATGCATTTCTTCGTTACTACCTATCGTTCTTGTGTTTTCCTGTTGAAAGTTTCCCCAAAAAAGCAAATATCCTATCGGATAACCCCGATACATACTATCAAATAAGTTTCTAACCTTAACATCTTTCCAAATAAAAGGCCTTTGAATATCAGGCAATCCAATTTCACCGGCATTGATATTCTCAATCAACCTGTTCAAGTTATAATCCGCCTCTTTGAAAAGCATTTTCATATCATTTTTATTCTTAAATCAAGCAAATTATCCCATTTTTTAAGCAGTATTTCAAGCTAAAAAAGCGCACTTTTATTGACGCTATAAAATAAAAACCTATAATTACTTTAATTATAGGTTTTCTGTTCTTTGAGTATGGTCGCAGCTATCTCATTTAGGAAATAGCAAATACGACTTGGGTATTTTACAACATCGCTTGACAACTTGGCGTGAGTAAAACACGCCATTAAAGGTCGTATTAAAAACCATTTTTATTTATAAAATGGCAAAAACAAAAACATCTGCTTATGGGAAGCAAAAACAAAAAATTGTTCCCGTAAGAAGTTATGTAAGGAAAGGCAAGAGGGTTAAACCGCACCGCCGTTCCACGCCTAACTAATGGATGTAGCTACTCCTTTTGGGGTAGCTACGACTACACTTAAATTATAAAGTATTTATATATTTTTGTTAGGTGGATAACTTCTTAATCTACTAAACTTTATTTTTACTCCTCCTCATACTTTTTTGCCTCCCGGCGAAAATCCGCCAATGAAAACGCCAAATGTTTGTCTTTAATTTTTGTTCTCTTCCCATAATTCTCCGAGTTAAGCCTTTCCAACACAAACTTCGCCGCATCTAACTGTATTTTCAAGAGGTTAGGATTTTCTCTCCGCACAATATTTCCATCTTCATCTCTTACCACTTGCCCAAACTTATTAAATACCGGCAAATTAGTACGCATGCTTAATGCTTTCTCTAAATTATTCTGTCCCTTCTCCCACATCTCCTCTTGCTGTTTTCTCATCTTTATTACCCTTCTTTCAACTCTCGTCTTGTCTAAATAATCCTTTAAGCTAACTCCAATACCAGGCACGATATTTCGCCTCAAAATCCATGCGTTAAGCGTTCCAACTGACAGTGCTATTTTCTCTCCATCTTTTGAAAAAAGGTTTATTTTACCGCCTTTTTGATATAAACTCTCGCCGGCCAACACCATTTCCCTTAAAGTAGTAGCGATTTCTTTAGTTAGCGTTAAATCACTGCGTTGCTTCACGCCATTTTTCTTTACAATCATACCTAATCTGTATGCTCTACCTCTTCTCATTACCTGTATTATACCAGGATTTATGCTGTCTTATTAAAGTAAATAAACCCCCGGCAATCATCCTTCTTAAGTACTCGTTTTTTGCCCTCTAAATGCTTCCAAAAGGCCTCAATAACATCTATCTTATCATCTTTATTACCTCAATATCGGTTTCTATAACGCCTGCTTTTACAAGTCTGAAAAAAGCGTGATTTTCCGGTTTCTCCTCTTATTCTTCCATTGCTTTATAAAACTTACACTTTTCTTCTTTATTCATCAAAAGCAGAACCTTTTTGCCTTTCATCCAAAATCTCATTATATAAATTATATTTTCCTTAAAGTGGTCTCTGTATTCTTTTGGGATAGTAATTTTCATGTTAAAAATCCGCCACAAATAAATGAATGAGCGGATAACTCGTTTGCGTCTGTTATATTTCGGCGAACTTTCCGGCCGTCCTCATCCTCTTTATGAATCCTTAAAAGAGAGGAAAAGATTTGGTCTTCCGGTTCCTGGCTTTTATCGTCCTGATAGGATTTTAAGAGAGTTTTATATATCCCATTATTATATTCCCAAATAGCGTCCCAAATATCCTGTAGTCCAACCGTGTCGCTCTCTTCTAATATCTCTAATCTCTCCGGCCGAATGTCTTGGTTTATAAACTGCCTAACTTGCTCAAAATCCAAGTCCAGTGGATTAAGCTCAATAATCCCTTCTTCGTCAAAATGGTCGTTGTAGGCCTTATAGCCAAAATGTCCGATGATAACAGCCGTAGTCGCGGCAATAATAAAAATTAAAGGATTGTTTGATTGAAGATTCTTTTGGGTTAGATATTTTTTATAAGCGTCATAACCCCACTCCGCGCAGTTAGAAATTAAATAGTCATCTACATAATCCAAGAGCTGTCCATACATTTCCCGAAAGAACTTTTTATCTTCAATTTCAAGCAAAGTTTTCTGATACTTTTCCGCGTCCTCCTTTCTTAAAAACCTTTTTCCTGTATCTCTGCCCTTCCGGTCAATAACCGCATAACTTTTTAGAGTAATCGGCTTACCTGTTTCGGCTTTTTCTAAGTCGTTTTTCATATTCTTCTTGTTTTCTTCTTATAAAACTATTTAGCCCGAGAAAATTATAATTTTGAAGAATGATAAAAAGCCAACCGTCGTCTATAGTTTCTACTATTTTTTCAGTCATTTTTAGTTAATTTTAGTCATTATATTATTCACACCTAACTCTTGTCTTTGAAGTTCCATTCAGTCCGCCACTATATTCTGTGGTTGCCCAGCAATTTACCTCGTCATTAGAGACAATGTTTTCGCGTGCTTCTTGTTCTATTTGAGATAATTTTTGGTTCACAGAGGAAAGTGTTTCGCTTACAGCCAATAGATTATGGAGATATGATATTCCGTCAGAAAAATTATCAGCTTTTCTCTCTTCTAATTCTTGAGCGCTTTTAGTGAATTGCGGCATAAGCCCGATGAAGTATTCTTTTTGTTTCGTGTTTTGAGATAACAGGTCGTCAACACTTCCAATGAACTTGTCTTCGGTTATTTCTTCTTTGGCATTCTCCAGTTTGGTTATGTAATCGGTAATTTCACTCTCAAGAAATCCAAAGAGTTCAGTGTAGCTCTTACGAGCTTCATCACTATTTTTCTTTTCGTCATCGGCTAAACTTTGTACGAAGTTTTTTATTCCCGGGTCAGTAGCAAGATAAATAAATCCGTTTAATGCATCTAATCTCTGTCTGGCTGCTTTTTCCGCGAAAGATATGTATCGTTCTCGGTCGTCTTGAACCGCTTTTATGATACGATTAAAGTCATCAATGTCGTCATCTAACTCTCCAAGATAAAGCGGTTGCTTTATCTCTTTTGCCACTCTGTCGGCCAAGTCATCAACATAATCATTTGTTTCAGTTTCAGCGTTATTATCCGCATCGCCGGCAGTTTGACTGACAACTTCCGCCGCCGGCTCTTCTTCCGGTTCGGAGGAAGGATATAATCTTATTTTAGATTCTGAATTGGTAGATATTTTTTCTTCCGTTTCTTCCCCAAAGATATTACTCAAATCTACCTCTTTAGTTTTATCTGGCTTTTCTTCTAAAACCTTAATTTCTTCATCTTTATTCGTCTTATTATCATCAAGAAAACGATAACTTGCGTTACCTACAATAAAAATACCTATTGCGGCTAAGATTATAAGTATTGGTGTTTGTATAAATCCACTACGCATATTCTTTATATTTTTTATAAATCTGGTAGCGGATAAAAACACAAACCCGCCACCAGTAAGACCTCGCAGTCTCTACAGAAGTTTCCTCCTGTAACGTTCAACGCGCCCTGATGACGGGTATAATGCGT
This sequence comes from Minisyncoccota bacterium, assembly GCA_041651415.1. Classification (GTDB taxonomy): domain Bacteria; phylum Patescibacteriota; class Minisyncoccia; order UBA6257; family XYB1-36-10; genus JAQVXM01. The sequence continues at coordinate 150,028 of JBAZJH010000001.1, read as the reverse complement.
TGAACGATTTTTTGGCCATGCCACAGCCGAAGCTATGGTTTAGGTCTTTACACTATATTCAATTATGATTTAATTTTAGTATAAAACAGCCCTAAAGTAAACACCCTATAAGATGCCCATTATTAAAGAAATAAAAATAAGGTTTCAGAATAATGATAGATTAGATTTTAGAACCCATCTAAAATACATATCCCGATTAGTAAAGTTATCAGAAGGTCTTTCTTTATCTTGCTCTGTTGTTCCTTTGCTAAATAAAGACAAAATTAAAAATCTGAAAAATAAAGAAAAACTTATTGAACTTACAAAACAATCAATTAAAGATGAACATGAAATAGTATTATTTGATAAAGAATACTCAACCGCAGCAGTTCTTTGGCTACCTATAAAAACATATTACCTGATTTATCACATTCTTTGTGTAATTAATTATATTTTAACAGGAGAAGAAACTTCTCTTTCAATAAAACATTCTGGCTGTATTGATGGTTTTTCTAAAATGTTAATTAATCAAGAATTACAATTTAGCGAACCGTTATTTAATAATGTTTACGATAAAAATATACTTCTATTCAAGGAAGCTCCAGGAGAACACCTAAAAACAAATGTAGTAGACGAAAAGGTTTTTAAGCTGTTAATGAAAAAGGTTGCTAAAGAAAAAATTGAAAACTATAAAATAGCAAACGGTATATTAAATATAAAAAGTCAAAAAAATAAAGACAAGGTTGAAAAGTTTAAGGATAAAATGATAGTATCTGTTTTTGATTTTTTCTATTTAATGAGATTGAGAATGAATTATCGTAATTTTAATTTTATAGATAATATATCTTCTTCGGACACTAAAACCTACTTTGAAAAATATTATGAAGAAGCAAAACTTTTTTATTCTTGTCTTTCTAATCTAAAAGATAAGTTAATAGCCGACATATCTAGTAGAACATAAAATGAACAACCATAAAGCCGAAGTTCTCGTAGCTTATACCCGTCCAGAGATGTGGCGAGTAGTTCAAAGACGCAAGATAGCCAATCAAGCTGCTGATAAAAAAGATGCTAAATATATAGCTTTTCTTTTAGTTGGTAGAAAAGACGAAAACGGAAATTATTTACCAAGCGCTATTACTCATATAGCTAAGGTAAAGGAGTCCAGAGTTGTTGAAACTAATGAAGATTACTTTAAGGAAGAATTATTTGAGGCGGAAGAGTTGGCTAATTTAAGGGGTTGGAAAGGCGGCGGATACGCTAAGGAATACATTCTTTGCGATATAGAAAAACTGCCTCACGAGATAGTTCACCGGAAGGGAAAGCCGGCCAAAGGTAGAGTTTGTTTTTATACCAAACTTTCGGAACTTGAAAAAGTTAATTTTATTGACGAAATTAAAACTGAAAGCCATTTAGAGAAAGAAGGTAAAGTTAAACACATATAAAAACTTTCCTCCTAAACCCATAATCCCCCCCTCTTGAGAGGCGGAGTTTTACGTAAGATTGACAAATTAGTAAAAAGGATATACTTTATAAAAAGCAAAATATACAACTAAATAAGGAGATGAAATCATGAAAAAGCATGATTTAATAGTCAGAACCTACCAAGATGCCGCTTTTATTATGAACCGAGAGAATTGGAGTTCCATCTTTTTTGAAGGAACCTTAGCAAATAAAGTCCCTGAAATCTTAGTGAATAAAAACATTCAGCTTCCCAAGAACCGCGAACAAAAAAAGGATTTTCTTTTGTTGCAAAAATCTGTAAGAGGTTTTTTAGAAGAAGATGAACATCAGACAAAAAACATATCGGGAGCAAAATCGGAAATTAATTATTCTATGGTTAATCTCTGTAAATATGCTCGTCAAAATTGGCAAGTGATAAATGCCAGCATTGAACTTCTAAGCAAGTGTAATCAAAATTGCCTACATTGCTACTGGGAAGAACTCACAAAGAAAGGACTGGAGTTAAAATATCTACTACCCCTTGCTAAAGAGTTAAAAGAGGTAGGGGTAATATTTATTCTCCTAACTGGCGGGGAAACTTTTTTAAGACCGGATATTCTTGAGATATTATCCTTCTTAAATGAACTTGGATTTGCCATAGAAATAAAAACAAATGGCTCGCTTCTAAATCATAAAATCATAGATTTTCTTTCCAAAATTAAAATCTATGATTTACAAGTTTCAATTTATGAGATTAAGAATGGCCATTCTGCCTTCACTCGTTCAAACTACAATTTTAGTAAAATATCGGAAAATGTAAATCTTCTGATGTTTCTCGGAGTAAGGACTTCTCTTTCTGTAACCGTTGGTAATCACAACATCAACCAAATAGAACAATGGCACGATAAGCTCATTTCTACCTTTGGAGAAAAGATAAGCGTATCCTACAGCCCTTATATTACTCCAAACAGGGGTAGTATCGGAGAAGAAACAAAATTGCGTCTTTCAAAAGAAGACCTGAATGGCAAGTTCTACAATTTCCTTGATAAAATTGACGGTTTTCCGGCCGTAGACAAGTATAGAAGTTGCGGAACTCAAGACACTGTTTGTTATGCCGGAAGAGACCAGATAGTCATTGACCCGGATGGCTATGTCCACCCTTGTCTTGACCTAAGATTGAAAATGGGTAACATCAAGGAAGAGCCAATAAATGAAATATTGAAAAAAAGAGGTTCTTTTCTAAATGTTTTTTCTATTAAAGACATTCCTAAATGCATGGGATGCTCTTTGAAAGATTATTGTGATAGTTGTATTGGTATTGCTTTGATAGAAAATGGAGATTACCGAAAACCTGTAGAGCATAAGTGTAACATCACTCATCTCTACAACAGAAGGAGAATTGAAAATGAAGAAAAGCTACAAACCGCTCAAGGTGTATAAGTCGCAAACAGTTCCCGAACATTCCTGTCTCACCAAGCATTCAAAAGCAGGCGCTAATTGCAAGACCCCCAAAAACAGTTCTTGCCGCACTTAAAAGGTGCCTTCTATCAAAGCTTTGGGAGGATACAATCATCCTCCCTATTTTTTTTCATAAAGATTATAATTAAACAAATGCTTAACAAATACAAAACTCCAAAAGAAATGGAGGTTTTGGCAAAAAAAATAGTAAAATCTCTCAAAAACGAAAAGAGTGTGTTTTTAGTTAGTAAAACAGATGAAGGAAAAACTTATTTTGCTAAAAACTTTTTAATATCCTATTTGAAAAGGATAGGTATAAAAGCCGTGTATTTTGAAAACATAAATAAGTTAAAAATAGTTAAAAACTTAGAGCTTCCCGTAATTGATGAGGTGGAGATTTTAAGCGACCAAAAATTTTTGGAAAAAGAACATCCTAAAGAAAAACCTTATTATCCGGAAAAGTATCTAAAATCAGTTAAAAAATGGCATAACAAACTTTCTAAAATAAAAGTGTCGGCAATCTATTTAATAACCAGAAACAATAAAAAAGAAATAAATTACTTGAAGAAAAATACCTCTAAAACAGAATGGAATAAATCTTTAATTGTAGTTTTAGAATACAAAAATTAAATTATCTATAAACTTGCTTTCTCCTAAACCCATAATCCACTCCCCTTTTTAGAGATGATGGTATTTTTATAGAAAAAGAAAACGGCACAACTTTAACCTCTGCCTGATAGTAATAATGTCCGATTGTGTCCCGACAATGCCCATTGAGAGTTTCATATTCTAATATTGACTTAGTTTGTTATTTATGATATATTTTACCTAGGTCTTCAATATACATAAGTGATTCATGATGATATTGCAGCTAGTAAGTGTTTTGAAACAATTCGAAACATGACCGACTTACCAGCTGCCTTTTTTTATTTTAATCTAAACCTCCACAATTTTCCCGCCCATTCTTCTCCTGCGTAATCCACTCCTACCCGAGGCAGTTCCTCTATTTCTTTTTGGCTTATTCTAACTCCGCCGTCTTCAATCCACAACCCGCTCTTTTTTCCGACCGCTTCTCCATTCAAATTTTTATCGATTTTTAAAAACTTTGTCAGCCGTCCCGGCCCGTCTATTCTTTTTCTTTCCGGTAAAATTTCCACGCCTCTTATCAAAATCGCCGCCGGATATTCTTTCGGCCCCGTCACAAGATTCAGCATAAAATGATTTCCATAAACAAAATAAACATACCAGCCCCCCGCTTCTTGAAACATAATCATGTTTCTTCCTGTTTTTCCTTTATGCGCATGGGAAGCTTTGTCTAAAAATCCGTTGTAAGCTTCCGTTTCTAAAATCACCGCTCGCATTTCCTTATTGCCGATTTTTTTTACTAAAATTTTCCCCAAAAGCTTTTTTGCCAAACTCGGCGTGTTTTTTAATAAAAAATCTTCTTTTTTTATTAACATACCTGCCATTTTGTTTTATAATTTAAGCATATTAACATTTTTTCCGGCAAGTTCGCCGAAATAAAAATTCATAGCATCAATAGGTACATATGTACACATTGATGCTAAAGAAAAAAACGCTTAATAATTTAAAATTTACTATGATAAAAAAAACAATTTTCTCCGCTCCTTTTTTAATTATATCTTTAGTCGCTCTTCTTTCTTTATTTTTAATGCTTTCTGCCTCAAGTCGCGATTCAGCCATTATGGATGAACTGGCGCATATTCCCGCCGGCTTTAGTTACGATAAATATTTTGACTTTCGCCTGAATCCCGAACATCCCCCGCTTTTGAAAGCGCTTTCCGCTCTGCCTCTTGTTTTTATGGATTTAAACTTTCCTTTAGAAAAAGAATCTTGGCAGGAAGAAATAAACGGCCAATGGTGGGTGGGAACCCAGTTTATTTTTGAATCGGGAAACAACGCCGACGCCATCATTTTTTGGTCCCGCCTCGCTCCTATTCTTTTGACTATTCTTCTTGTTTTTCTGATTTATTTTTGGTCTGCCAAGCTTGTTGGAAAATGGTGGGGAATTTTGCCCGCTTTTCTTTTTGCCTTTTCTCCCATCGTTCTCGCTCACGGTCATTATGTCACAACCGACCTTGCCGCCGCTTTCGGCATTTTTGCCGCCACTTTTTCCTTTTTGAATTTTCTGGAAAAACCGAACAGAAAAAATTTAATCATAGCCGGTTTGGTTTTTGGCATAGCGCAACTTTTGAAATTTTCCGCCGTCCTTCTTATTCCTTTCTTTATTTTTATCGCTCTTATTCATTTTCTTGTCAGCTTAAAAGGTTTTAGCCGTTTTGCCCCGAACCACAAAATAAAATTTTTCTTTAAAAAAGCCGGCGTTTACATCTTATGGCTTTTCTCTATCTTCTTTATCGGTTTCCTCTTAGTTTATGCCGTTTATTTTGTTTTTACATTTAATTATCCGGTAGAAAGGCAAGTCGATGACACTAGAGAAATTCTTACTTCCTTTGCCGGCAGCCCCACTCCAGTCGGAGAAACCTGTTCGGGAAAAAGATGCCTGGCCGACCTTGATATTTGGCTGGCTGGAAATTCTCTCACTCGTCCCGCGGCTGAATATCTCTTAGGCGTTCTTATGGTTATGCAAAGGTCTTCCGGAGGAAACACCGCTTTCTTTTTAGGAGAAGTCGGCGGCGGCGGCTGGTGGTATTATTTCCCCGTCGTTTATCTTCTAAAAGAAGCTCTGCCGGTTCTTCTTCTTATCCTTTTTGCCTTCAATTCGGCCGTTATCCGCCTTTTCCGCTCTCTAAAGCCAGGCCATATAAAAATCGCCGAATATCTAAACACTAACTTTGCGGAATTTTCTATGTTGGTCTTTGTGGTTTTTTATTGGGCTTATAGCGTAAGCAGTCCCTTAAATATCGGTGTCCGCCATATTTTGCCGACTATTCCTTTCATTTACATTTTAACCGTCTCCGCTCTGAAAAAATCTTTTTATTTTGAATCAAAATCAGAATCATCTTCCTGGTTCTCCGGATTCTTTAAAACTCTCGGCCTTATTTCAAAGAACGCCAATAAGTTGGTTATTCTTTTTGCTGTTTTGCTTTGGTTTTCAATTGAGTCCGCCCTCGCTTATCCCAATTATCTTTCTTATTTTAACGAGTTTGGCGGCGGAACAAAAAATGGCTATCGCTTTGTCACTGATTCCAACTATGATTGGGGCCAGGATTTGAAAGAGCTTGCGGTTTTTGTCGAAAAAAACAATATTGATAAAATCGCCGTGGACTATTTTGGCGGCGACAATCTTGCTTACCGTTTTGGAGATAAAGCCATTCCTTGGCAGTCGGCTAAAAATAATCCTCAAGAAGAAGGCATAAATTGGCTGGCAGTTTCTGTTAACACTCTAGAAGGGGCAATGGCAGATCTCGCCCCCGGCATGGAATCAGCAAGAAAACCGGAAGACAGCTATCTTTGGCTTAAAACTTTAAGAAATGTCCCTCAAAACTATTCTGACGTTCCTCTTTCCGATTATCGCGCCGGCACTTCCATCTTCATTTATAAACTGAATTGACATAAAAATAATAAAGATATAAAATAGCAGAAGTTCATAAAAACCGAAAAAGGAGAAAAAAAGATGAACGAGGATGTTTTAAAAGCAATTCAAGATGCTATAGCAATGCTCCGAAGCCCCGGATATTTTGATTATCATGACAAAGAAGATACAGCTTCAAAACTTCACCGTTTTCTACAGGAAGAATTAACAGAAAATCATAGTAATAATATTCAACAATGCAATTACTGCAAAGCGAAAGCCATTATCAATAAAGACGGCATAACGCAATGCGGAATGTGCCGCAGCAGAGACACAAGTTGCTGTTGCGCATAATCAATAGCCCCCCGCAAATTCAGCGAGGGGGCTATTTATTTTTATAAAAAACTTTATTTTCCGAACGCAGGTCTATGTAAGCCAATCCGGAAAATTTAGTCTTAAGAGTTTCCAGCGCTTTTTCGGTAAATTTCGGGTCGATTCTCAAACTGAAAAATATCGGCAAAGTTCCGACATAAGCCGTCAATTCTTCATTTTTTAAATCCCCTGTTTCAAACCGCGAAACGGAAATATCGCTTCGCTCAAATATATTTAAGATTTCTTTTAAATTTTTAAATAAATCCTCCGCCATTACAAAATTGCCGATTTCAACTTCTTTGTCCCCTTTGATTGATTTTATAAAAACTCCTTTAGTCAAAGGGCTATCCATAAAAACGAATCCCTCTTTATCAAACCAACGGCAATCCTCTATTCCTTCTTTAAGAAAACACCATAGAGCGAACGGTTCTCTTTCCTTTATTTCTATCAAAACCTCTCTTTTGAAAAAACTTTTTATCACCTGCGCTTCTTTAACCGTAATCGGCAGTTCTTTTTCTTCCGCCGGCCAAAAAATATAAGAAAAACCGAAAGCATTTTTAATTTCTTCTTCCGAAGCTATTTTGTTTCCAGCCACCTTTATTTTCTGCACTTTAAAAAAATTCGTGAAAAAAACCGCATAAATCAAACCGACAAAAAAAACAGCGATAAGAACAAGAATGGCTATTTTCTTCTTTCTTTTCCTCTCCGAATTTATTTTCAGCATCCGTTAAAATTTTCCAGCGTTTTTAGCGAGAAATGATTTCTTTTCCGACATAGGGCTGTAAAACTTCCGGAACTTTAACAAAACCTTCTTTGGTTTGATAGTTTTCGATTATGGCGATAATCATCCTGCCGACAGCGAATCCGGTCGCGTTTAGCATGTGCAGATATTCCACTCCCGTTCCGTCCGCTTTTTTATATCTGGCATTTATTCCCCTTGATTGAAAATCAGTCGTGTTGGAACAGGAATTGGTTTCCCTGTATTTATTTTGGCTTGGCATCCAAGTCTCCACATCATAAGCTTTTGCATCCGTCCAACCCATATCTCCTGTGCAAATTTCCACCACTCTGTAAGGAAGTTTTAATTTTTGAACCAGTTTTTCCTGCATGGAAAGCAGAAATTTGTGTTCTTCTTTTGATTTTTCCGGAAGCGAAAAAGAAAACATTTCCACTTTATCAAATTGATGAACTCTCAAAATTCCTTTAGTGTCTTTTCCATACGACCCGGCTTCTCTTCGAAAACATGTTGAAAAACCAACATACCGTCTCGGCAAATCTTTTTCCAGAAGAGTATCATCCGCGTGTATCGGACCGATTGTGTGTTCCGCGCTTCCGACCAAAAACAAGTCGTCATTTTTTAAATAATATCTTTCATCTTTCTGGTCCCCGGCTAATCTTCCCATGCCGCGATAAAATTCTTCCCGAATCATCACGGGCGGTACCACCGGAATAAATCCTTCTTCTAAAAGAGTGTCAAAAGCTAATCTCACTAAGCCGAATTCCAACAAAACCGCTTCATTGAATAAATATCCGAATCTGGAACCGGAAATTTTTCCCGCTTGTTTTGTGTCAATCAAATTAAGCTTTTCGGCTATTTCCATATAATCTTTCGGCTCAAAATCAAATTTAGTTTTTTCTCCCACTTCTTTTAAAACCGGATTTTCCGAATCGTCTCTCCCTACTGTCACGCTGTCATCCGGCAAATTAGGAATTTTTTCCAAAAGCAAAGCTCTTTTTTCCGCTAATTCTTCTATTTGCGGCTCAAACTTCTGAATGAGTGTTTTCATCTCTTTCGCTTCTTCTATCTTTTTCTCTTCGCCTAAAATTTTTTGCTTGGCTTTCGCTTCATCTCTTTTAGAAACAAGTTCCCGCCATTTTTCGTCCGCCTCTAAAAATTCATCAATTACTTCCGCCTTCACGCCTTTTAAAGAAATTTTTCCTTTCACCATTTCCGGTTCATCTCTTATTATTTTTATATCAAGCATATTTTTTAGAAATTAATTTTAATCCTTATTTTTTCTCATTGCCGGAAAAAAAACGCATTCTCTTATCGGTTTCCCCGATAAAACTGAAAATAATCTCTCGGAAACTCCAAACCCGGCTGCCGGCGGCATGCCATATTCCAGAGCTTCCAAAAATTCTTCATCTAACATTTGCGCTTCTTTATCCCCGCCTTTTCTAAGTTTCATCTGCTCTTCAAATCTTTCCCTTTGGTCAATTGGGTCGTTAGCTTCCGAAAATCCCTTGCCAAGCTCGGTACCAAAAGCCATCACCTGAAATCTTTCCACCCGCTCTTTTTCCTTTCTATGCCTTTTAGCTAGAGGTTCGATATCTGCCGGCGGATTAACAAGAAAAGCCGGACCGATGATTGCCGGCCGCGCTGTTTTCTTGAAAATTAAATCAATCAATCTTCCTTTGCCAAGACCTTTTACTCCTTCAAGCTTCAATTCTTTGGCTTTTTTTAATAAATCTTCTTTTGCGCAAACTTTTAAATCAATTCCCGATTTCTTTTTAAAAATTTCGTAATAATCAATCACTTCCCATTTTTTTGAAAAATCCGCCTTTTTTCCGTCTTGTTCAAAAACCATTTTCCCGAAAGTTTCTTTTATGACAAACTTATACATTTTCTCCACCATCTTCATTAAATCGTTATAATCGGCATAAGCGTAATAAAATTCCAGCTGAGTGTAATCCTGCAAATGCTCCGCGTCTATTCCTTCATTTCTAAAAACTCTGCCTATTTCAAAAATTCTTTCAAATCCGCCGACTAATAATTTTTTTAAAGCGATTTCCAAAGATATTCTCAAATAAAAATCTTCTCCTAAGGCGTTGTAATAGGTTTTAAACGGCTCGGCATCCGCTCCTCCCGGCATAGTTTCCAAAATCGGCGTTTCTACTTCCAGAAAATTTTCCTTCAAAAGATAATCGCGGAAAGATTGCCAAAACTTCGCTTTTTTTAAAAAAAGTTCCTTTGTTTCTTTATTTAAAACAAGGTCTAAATATCTCTTGCGAAGCCGAGTTTCCGTGTCTCCTATTCCATAATAATCGCTCGGCAAAGCTCTTAAAGATTTTGAGAGTATTCTCATTTTTTTCACTTCCAAACTCTTCTCCCCTCTTTTTGTGGTAAAAAGATTTCCTTCCGCTTCCAGAAAATCGCCTGTGTCTATAACGTCAACCCATAAATCAAAATCTTCCAGATTTTCTTTTTTTATGACGAGCTGAATTCGTCCGCTTTCATCTTCCAAATCCGAAAAAATTATCTTTCCCTGATTTCTTAAACCTCTTATTCTTCCGGAAAAAGATACTTTTTTCTTTCCTTTTTCCAGTTTGGAAAAATTATTCAAAACCTCCCCGATAGCATCGGCTTTTTCCACTTCTGCGGGATATGGCTCGATTCCCGCCTTTCTTATCTTTTCAATCTTTTTTTTTCTTTCTTTTATTATTTCCTCAATCATTTATTCAATGGAAATTATTTTATAAGAATTTTCTCCGCTCAAAGTTTTTACTCTCACTGTTTCTCCTGCCGCTTTTCCCAAAAGCGCTCCACCCACGAGTGATTCGTTGGATATTTTCCCTTCATCCGGATTGGCTTCCTGCGACCCCACGATAGTATAAGTTATTTTTTCTTTTTCGTTTTTCTCCACCGTCACCGTTGAGCCGATTTCCACTGCCTCTCCTTTAGCTGATTTTTTTATCAGTTCTGAATTTTTCAAAACGTCTTCCACTTCCATAATCCTTCGCTCCAGTCTCGCCTGTTCGTCTTTCGCTTCGTTGTATTCGGAATTTTCCGACAGATCCCCAAACTCTTTCGCTCTCTTCAGTTTTTCCGCGATTTCCATCCTTTTATTGGTTGTTAAATCCTTAAGCTCTTCCTGCAACTCCGCTATTCTTTCTTCTGATAAATAATAAGTTGACATTTATTTTTTTATTAATTTTTAAAAAGACACTTTGATATTTTCCCGTTCTCCCTCTTCCGCCGCGAAAAATTCCAATTTTTTGAATCCCAGCGTTCCTGCCAACAGATTAGTCGGAAAAGTTTCAATCTTGGTGTTTAATTCCATGGTTGTCGTGTTGTAAAAACGGCGCGACGCTTGAATTTTATTTTCCGTGTCCGCCAGCTCTCTCTGTAAATCCAAAAAATTGGCGTTAGCTTTCAAATCCGGATACCCTTCCGCCACCGCAAATAATGTTTTTAAAGTGTTTGAAAGAGCATTTTCCGCTTTGTCTCTTTCAAGCGCATTTCCCCCTCCTGCCACCTGACTTCTCGCTTCCGTCACTTTCGTCAACGTTTCTCTTTCATGCTCCATATATCCTTTCACTGTCTCGACTAAATTGGGAATTAAATCAAAACGCCTCTTTAATTGGACATCCACGTCCGATAAGGCCTCTCTCGCTCTCATTCTCAAAACCACTAATCTGTTAAAAGTAAAAACTAGCCAAATAATAACAATGGCTAAAAGAAAAAGAAAAAGATAAAAAAAGCTCATAAACTTAAAAGTAGTGTTTATTTATAATGAGTTTATTATAGAAAACTGCTCCTCTTATGTCAAAATAAAAACCCCCTATAAAACAAGGGGGATTTGAATCAAAAGAAAAAAAGAGATTAGCAGGTTATCAAAGACAAACCCGCCGCCGCAACAACCATACCGATGGTTATGCTATACGGCCCGCCAAGCGGCAGGCATCCAAAAAGAAAAGAAGCAAAAACTACCAATCCGAAGCCACCTGCTCTTTTCAGCAAAACTGGCTCCGAAAAATAATTAAGATGAGCTTTTTTTATCAACATCTTTCTTCTCCTTCTCCTTGAATATTTTTAAAACCAAATTCCCCAAATCTTCCGGAGAGATAGACATATAACTCTCCATTAAAAGAAACAAATTTAACTCTTCAATCTTCAAGGGATGCGCACCTTTAAAAACATCCGAATGAATTTTCTGCAACTCATCACGATTTATACCCCATTCTTTGGGGGTATAAAACAAAAAACCTTTTGCATACTTTTGATTCGGAGGCACTATTCTCAGCATCTTCCATCTCCTTTTTTAGTTTTTTTATTCTATGTTCTATTATACCACTCCTAAATAAAAAGTCAATAGTCGTCGCTAAAAAATCAAAAACTGCCAAAATCTCATTCCAATATTCTTGAGAATGTTGGAATGATAAAAATTGATTTATTCCTTTATTTTATTTATTGTTCTTATAAAATGTTTTCCTTCCAAGAAATAAAAAAAGTAAAAAACAGCTATGCCCGCGCCGGGCTTATTAAAACCGCCCGCGGCGAATTTCCCACTCCCCTTTATGTTTTTGCCGGCACCGACGCCGAAATCCGCATGCTTGATAAAAAATCTTCAAAGAGCGTCAAAGCCTTGATTGCTAACACTTATCATTTGGGACTTCGCACTAAAAAAGCAGACGGGATAAAAAAAGCCGGCGGACTCGCTAAGTTTATGAGTTTTTCCGGCTTGACTCTAACCGACAGCGGCGGATTTCAAGTTTTCAGTTTCGGCTTCGGCCGCGAACACGGCATCGGGAAAATCGGTTTTTTTCCTGAAAAAAATCAGCCGGTTAAAACTGACCAAAATCTTGTTAAGATAACTGACGATGGCGCTTTCTTTACCGACGAAAAAGGAAAAAGAAAATTTTTAGGACCGAAAGAATCCGTCAAAATTCAGGAAAAAATCGGCGCCGACATTATTCTCGCTTTTGACGAATGCACCTCTCCTTTTCATTCCTACGCTTACACGAAAAAATCCTTGAAACGAACGCACGCTTGGGCAAAAGATTTTTTGAAGTTTAAAAAAAGCAAGCAAGCCGCCTACGGCATTATCCAAGGCGGAGAATTTAAAGATTTAAGAGAAAAATCCGCCAAATTTATTTCTAACCTCCCTTTTAAAGGAATCGCTGTCGGCGGACCGCTCGGCAAAAACAAAAAGGATATGAAAAAAATTCTCGGCTGGCTTTCTCCGATTTTAAATAAGTATCCGGAACTTCCCCGCCATCTTCTCGGCATAGGCAAACCCGAAGATATTTTTTCCGGAGTAGAAAAAGGACTGGACACTTTTGATTGTGTTATTCCGACTCGCGAAGCCCGCCACGGCTCGGTTTATACCTCGCTTGGAAGAATAGATTTGCATAAAGGAGAAAAACCAGGCGATAAAAATCCTATTGAAAAAAATTGCCCTTGTCCCGCTTGTCTTTCTAAAACAAAAAAAGACCTGAAAAAAATGCTCAAATCTAATTCCCAAAAAGAAAAAAGTGAAGCCGTAAGACTCCTGACTCTTCATAATATCTTCTGGTTCCAAAGTCTGATGGAAAAGATAAGGCAATCCATTTTAGCCGGCAACTTTAAAGAGTTCAAAGAAAAATGGCTCGCTCGATATAACAGCTTGAAAAAAACCAGAAAGAATGTATAATATCAAAAGCTCCATTTGCAAAAAATAAAAAAGGAGGGCAAAACAATGCCCAAAACCAACATCTTTTTCATTTTTTTTCTGTTTTTATTAATCGTCTTCTCAGCGATTTTGATGCTTATTTTCAGGAAAGAGCCTTGGTTTATCTTTATTCCGTTAATTTTTCTTTTCTTCAAATCCACTCAAATCTTCTCCATTAGATTTGAAAGAAAAATGAATGATTTTATTTATAAATTGGAAGACTTGAAAGACGGAGAGTATGAAATTAACGGAGATCTAATACCTCTTAAAGCTCTTTCTTGTCTGGCTATTGTTTTAGAGAAGGATGGGATTAAATTTCTTTGTAAAGTTCCGGAAATTTCTCCCGGTTTTGTTTGGAAAACTCCAAGAGAATCAGATAAAATTCTAATCATAACAGACGAAAATTCTCTTCACGGGGAGAAAAAAATTACTTCAATTCTTTAAAACATTTCTCTCGCCCCGAACAAAATCGGGGCTTTTTTCTTCTAAAATCTTCATTCCAACATTCTTAAGCCTGCCTGCTGGTAGGCAGGAATGTTGGAATGAAAGCAGAGGTCATTGACAAAAAACTACAAAAAAAATAAACTAAAAGAAGTTCCTCTTTTTTCTTCTAGAAAAGGAATAAGAAGCGTCTTTTTTCCCTTTCTTCCGCTTCTTGTGAGGTATTCCTTTGCTTTTCTCCTTTTTGTACAACAGCGCCCTTTTGGGCCACACAGAACTCCGTCCTCACCGGAGTTTTTTAATTTATAAAAAACTCCGGATTTTAACCGAAGCCTTTTAATTTAATTTAAAACTTTATTTTCTATTTAGTAATCCATTCCCATTCCCCCGCCATGGTTATGCGGTTCCTTTTCTTCTTTTTTTGGAATATCCGCCACCACTACTTCTGTAATCAGCATCAAAGATGAAATTGACACGGCGTTCTCAAGAGCCGATCTCGTCACTTTTGTCGGGTCAATAATTCCTTTTTCCAGCATTTTTCCGTATTCTCCGAGAGCGGCGTCATAACCAAAATCATCTTTTTCCGCTAAAACTTTATCAAGCACAACTGACCCTTCCACTCCGGCGTTTTCCGCGATTTGCTTTAAAGGCGCGTAGAGCCCTTCTAAAATTATTTTTGCTCCCACAATTTCCGGCAAAGCTTCTTTATCAAAAGTGGAGATAAGTTCTTTCACCGCTTCCGCCGCCCGCACTAACGCCACGCCTCCTCCCGGCACAATTCCTTCTTCAATCGCCGCTTTGGTTGCCGCCACCGCGTCTTCTATTCTATGCTGTTTTTCTTTCTGTTCGATTTCCGTCGCCGCTCCCACTTTTATCACCGCCACGCCTCCCGAAAGTTTTCCGATTCTCTCCTGCAATTTTTCTTTGTCAAAACTTGAATCTGTTCCTTCCAGTTGTTTTTTTAGTTGCGCCACTCTATTTTCTATTTCCGTTTTTTCTCCTTTTCCATCCACGATTGTCGTGTTGTCTTTATTCGAAACCGCTCGGCGCGCTTCTCCCAAATCCGTCAAATCCGCATTCTCAATCTTTTTCCCCAAATCTTTGGATATAAAACTGGCTCCGGAAACAATCGCAATGTCCTGCAGCATTTCTTTTTTTCTGTCTCCGTATCCCGGAGCTTTCACCGCAAGCACGTTGAATGTTCCTCTTAATTTATTAAGAATTAAAGTGGCCAGCGCTTCTCCTTCAATATCATCGGCGATTATCAAAAGTTCCTTTTTCCCGCTTTTCACCACTTTTTCCAAAACCGGCAGAAGGTCATTGATGGAAGAAATTTTTTCATCCGTCACAAGAATATAAGGATTTTCCAAGACGGATTCCATTCTTTCCTGATTGGTCACCATGTAAGGCGAAACATATCCTTGATTGAATTGCAGTCCTTCCACCGTTTCTTTTGTCAGTCCGAGTGTCTGCGATTCTTCCACTGTCACCACTCCGTCTTTTCCCACCTCGTCAATAACTTCCGCAATCAGTTTTCCGATTTCCTCGTCTCTAGCTGAAATTGTCGCCACCTGCTCTATCTCTTCTTTTCCCTTTATCGGTTTGGAAATTTTAAGCAAGCTCTCCAAAGCTTTTTTATAAGCTTTCTCCATTCCTTTATGCATGCCGACCGAATCCACTCCGGAAGCGATATTTTTCAATCCTTCTTTTATTAAAACTTGCGCCAAAACTGTCGCCGTTGTCGTGCCGTCTCCCGCCACGTCGTTTGTTTTGGAAGAAACTTCTTTCACGAGAGCCGCTCCGATATTTTCCACTTTGTCTTCTAGTTCTATTTCTTTGGCGATTGTCACTCCGTCGTGAGTGATAATCGGCGAACCGAATCCGCGGTCAATCACTACCGCTTTTCCCTTCGGTCCTAAAGTCACTTTCACCGCATCCGCCAATTTATCCACTCCGGCTTTTAAAGCCGCTCTCGCTTTTTCGCTGAAAATTATTTGTTTTGCCATAATACTTTATTTTTTTCTTGTCTTAATTATAAAATCCCCAAGATCTCGTCTTCGCTTATTAAATAATGTTTCTTTCCTTCTATCTCAATTTCATCGGCCGAATATCCTTTTCTAAAAAGCACTAGATCTCCTTCTTTTACCGACATAGAGATAATATCTCCTTTCTCGTTTTTCTTGCCCGAACCGACCGCTACAATTTTTCCTTTTATTAAATTTTCTTCCTTCGCCGTATCGGGAAGCACAATGCCGGACTCGGTTTTTTTCTCCAAGCTTTCCGGCGCTATCAGAACCTTATTAAAAAGTGGTTTTATCATTTTTTTAAATTAATTTTACTTTATAGACGACCTCGTTGAGTACTTTAAATACACCGCCTATTATAAACTTATTTCATTTTCCCGTCAATTAGTAATGAAACTTTATTTCTTGGTCGGTATATCGCGCGATGCCGGTTTCGGAAATCTCAATTCCTTTCATTTTCCTTTCGATTTTCCTTATTTGCACCCACCTCAAAAACTTTTCAATTTTATCGCCCATTTTTCCTTCTAAAATTTTTTCTCCCCATTTTTTTATAAAACTTCCTTCTTCCGCAAAATGCCTTAAATCTTCTTCATAATTTCTTTTCTTTTCCACTTTCTCCAATCCGGCAAAAAAATTTTTCATTTCTTCTTTCGGTCCGAAAAGCGGAACCAAATAAAGATGCAAAACTGCTCGCTCTTCGTCATAAGGCAATCCCGGGTCTTTCACCTCCGTTGTAAAAAAATGACTCAAACAGATTTTATCTTTCTGTTCGCTTCTTCCGTGCCTTGGTTTTCGGCTTAATCCCAAAATTCCAAATAAAGTTTTGCTGAAAAATCTGGCGGTAAAAATCCGGCCGACTCTTGTTCTGATTAAAACGTCAAAATCGGAATCTTTTTTAATGTTTCCGACCGCCATAGAACCAGTCCCAAAAACAAGCTCTATAAAGGGAAGGTGCCGAAACCATTTCGCCTGCCTTAAAAACTTCAGCCACTTTTTATCCCGCAACACATCCCTTTTTCTTTCTTCTAAAACGCTTTCCATTATTTACTTTATAAACTTTATTGACTTTTTAACTTTTAACTTTTTCTATTCTTCCTCGCTTTTCGGCCTGTCTAACATTTCGACTTCCACCCCGGATGAACTCCCGCTTATTTTAATGACATCTTTGTCTATTTTTCCCAGTTCCTTATAAGCCGAATTATAACTATTCACTGTCATTGATAAATTATTTCCCACTTTTTTAAAATAACTCTCATACGCTCCGAGATGTTTTCCCAAATCCTCCACCCGCTTTCTGATTTCTTTCGCCGATTCTTCTATTTTTAAAGCCCTTAGTCCCTGCATAATCGTTTGGAGATAGGCATAAAAAGTCGTCGGCGAAACAATTATCACCCGCCTCTCGCGAAAAGCATATTCAATCAAATCTCTTGTGTTCACTTTTATCGCTCCCACTTGATTAACAAGCAAATCGTAATAAATCCCCTCCGCCGGTATAAACATAAAAGCGAAATCAGTCGTGTTTTCTTTCGGCCGGATATATTTGGAAGTTTCGTCTATTCTTCTTTTCAAATCCGCCTTAAATATCTTTTCCAGTTCTTCTTTTTTCGTTTCGTCTTTTTCTTCCACTATTTTATTATAATTTTCCAAAGAAAATTTGGAGTCCACCGGCACAATTCCTTCTTTAGTGAAAATCGCCGCGTCCACAATTTCTCCATCTTGAAATTTATATTGCAACTCATAAGCCGCCGGCGGCAAAATGTTTTTTAAAACCGTCTCAAGCATATATTCTCCTAAAATTCCTCTCTGCTTCGGATTCTTTAAAATATTTTCAAAGCTTTTTAACTGGTCGGCAAAACCCACCACCTGGCGGTTCGTTTCATCAAGCTTAGTCAGACGCTCCGTGACATCTCTTATAATAGAAGCGCTTTTCCCAAACTGCCCCTCAATCACTTCCGAAGTTTGTTTCATCCGCTCGTCCAAAATCCTACTGATGTCTTTCAGTTGCCCCTGCATCATCAAAAACCCCTCTCCTTGGCCTTTTTCCCCCTCATTTGCGCCTTTATCTATCCTTTTCCATAATTTCCACCATAGAAAAGCCAAGACGACGAAAGCTCCTCCCAAAACCCACCATAAAACATTTTCCATACCCTTAAATTACCATAAAAAAATATTTTTTAAAATTATATTTTTTTCTTCTAAAGCTTTTAAAGTTATCCACCTATTGACAAATTCTCTCAATTTTCTATATTTACCACAGCACAATTTAAAAGGAGGAAGGTCAAATGGGAAACGGAGACGAACACCCTAAGCAAGAGTGGTTGGAAAATTTAGAAATCGAAACCTTAGTGGGAATCGTTATCCCCGGATTAAAAAGAGGAAAAAGATTTGAAACGACAGGAGTGGTAAGAGGAAAAAACAAAAAAACCATTCTCGTTGAATCAAACGCAAACGGACACGATTTAATTAAGTTCGGAAGAAAAACCGGACTTCAAACCTCTTGCTCTCAAAAGCCTGCTTGGCTTAGAGAGCTTAAAAAAGAAAAAGAAGTTGCCTAAATCTATTCCAATATTCTTGAGAATATTGGAATAAAAATAAGAGTCGAGAAATCGGCTCTTTTTTAATTTAAAAAACTAAATTCTCTGTTTTTCCTAAATCAGAGAAAGTTTTTATGTTTTTAATAGTTGCGTTTAAAATTCTTTCTTTAGCTTCTCTTGTATTAAAAGCCGAATGCGGAGTCACAATCACATTATTCATATCAATCAAAATATGATTTTCCAGAAGCACTTTCAAATCGGTTTTGTCTTCTCCTTGCAACAAATATCCCATCTCGTCTTTTATCGCTCCTTCTTCTTCAAACACATCAAGCCCTGCTCCGCCCAAGTGTCCGCTCTTAAGCGCTTTAACGAGCGCATCCGTTTCCACCACCGCTCCTCGCGCTGTGTTTATTAAAATCGCCCCCTTTTTCATCTTCAAAATATTATCTTTATTTATCAAATGATGCGTTTCCGGCAAATATGGCACATGAAGCGTTACCACATCCGCCTCCACTAAAAGTTCTTCCAAACTGTTTTTATATTCAAAATTCAGTTCGCTTTCCAATTCTTTTTTGGGAAAACTATCATAAGCTATCACTTTCATTTCAAAACCATTAGCAATTTTTATGGTATGTTTTCCAATATTTCCCGTTCCCACCACTCCCATCGTTTTTCCTTTTAAATCAAATCCTTCCAATCCTTCATAAGAATAAACGCCTTTCTCCCGCAAACGGTCATAAGCTTCATAAATCCGATGCGATAAAGTTAAAAGCAAAGCAAAAACATGTTCCGCCACCGTATTTTCCCCGTAAGTCGGCACATTTGCCACTTGTATCCCTTTTTCCTTGCAATAATCCAAATCAATATGGTCAAATCCGGTTGAACGGGTTGTTATCATTTTTAAATTAGGAAATTTATCCAGGGTTTCTTTATTCAAAAGCGAACCGACAAAAACCGAAATTGCTTCATAATCTTTATTTTCCGCCAAATTTTCCGCTCTCGCTTCCATTTCAAAAAACTCCGCTTCTTGTCCCGCTAAAGCTTTTTCCAAATATTCTTTTTCCCACCCCCTTATCTCAAAAACGCCTATTTTCATGCTTTTTATTATACATTATTTTATTAAAGCATGCTAAAATAAAAACAGAAATCAATAAATAAAATGGGAGGAGTTAGAAAATGTATGATTCCTTTTATTTTTTTCTGATGCTTATAGTTATCGTCTTAGTGACTATTATTCTTTCTTTTATTCCCACTAAAAAATAATCTCCGATTATCCGCCTCCGCCAGTTGGCGGATAGTGGACGGAGATTTTTTTTAAATTATTTTATTTGACAAAACATTAAAAAGAATTATAATTTTAAAAGAACGAAAAAAAAGGAGAAAAAGAATGGCCGCAAAAGATGACTCTTCATTTTCAAAAAGTTTAGGAGAAGCTGTGAAATTTTTAAGAGAAAGGGCAGTAATGACTCAAGAAGAACTTGGGGAAAAAGCGGAAATCTCTCAAGGAATGATTTCCATGATAGAAACTGGGCAAAGAAGCAATCGTATCAGTTGGAATACTCTTCAAAAAATTGCTTCTGCTCTCAATCTTGAAGGTCTACACAAACTGATCTTTATTGCTGAAAATTTAAAAACTGCCTGCACCCTAAAACAAGAAAAAGATGGAGCAAATCGTCAAAAAAAATCTAATCAATAAATTGTTCTAATTTTCAAAAACCTTTATTAAATTAATAAGGGTTTCATTTTTTATTTATTTAAAATCTTCTCGATTTCCATTAATCGAAAATATTTATTCAAGCGATATTTGGTTTCCGGCGCGCCGGATTTTATTCCCCAAGCCGACAACCCCACGGCGAGGTCTGCAATAAAATCATCTTCCGTTTCTCCGCTCCGATGCGAGATTATCAACTGCCACCCCGCTTCATGCGCTATTTTTGCCGCCTCGATAGTCTCTGATAAACTTCCCGCCTGATTCGGTTTTATTATTATTGCGTCCGCCGCTCCCGCATCCACCGCCATCTTCACTCGATGCGGATTAGTGGAAGTCAAATCGTCCGCCACGATATAAATTCCCTTTCTTTTGTTTATTATCGCAAATTCTCCAAAAGCGTCTTCATAAAACGGGTCCTCCAAAGCGATTATTCCGTATTTATGAATTAGATATTCATAATACTCTTCCAACTCCTTAGCGCTTAATTCTTCTCTGTTAATCCTATATTTTGCCGTGTCTTTTTTATAAAAACTGCTGGCCGCCGCGTCTAGCGACAAATCAAAAGAAATCTTTTCTCGAAAAGCGAATTCTCTCGCGGTTTCTTTCAAAATCTTTATCGCCTGTTCGTTTCCTCTTATCGGCGCGGAAAATCCCGCTTCGTCCCCTAATTTTATTTCTCCCGCTTCGAATTTTTTTCTTAGTTCTTCTTCTAATTCTCCATAAAATCTTCTCGCTGCCTTAAGCCCCTCCTCTATCGTTTCATGCTGTGGAATCACTTGGAACTCCTGGATTTCCAAATTATTATCCGCATGACTTCCCCCGTTTATCATATTGAAAATCATCCGCGGCAATGTCGGACTGATTCGATGCATCGCTCCTTGATAAACTTTGTTTATATATTCAAAAAGTTCTAATCCCTCCTCTTCCGCTTTTAGCCTTGCAAAAGCCAAACTTAAAGCCAAAATCAAATTTCCGCCCAATCTCTTCTTGTTCTCCGTCCCGTCCAATTTTATTAAAAAATTATCAAACTCGTCCTGATAAAGAAACTCTCTTTCTGTTATTTTTTTTCTTACTTCTTTTTCAAAAATATTTTTCGCTATCTGCGGATTCAAAACAAACGCTTCATAAGCGCTGCGGCTCTTTCCGGACGGCACCGACGACTTCGCTTTCTTTCCTTTTTTGCTTTCTAGCTCTGCTTCTATCGTTTCTTGCCCTCTTGAATCTAAAATTATTTTTATTTCCGCTTCCTTTATTATCATTTCTCTAAATTATATCACGCCATTTGAAAAATAATATAAAAAAGCTTATATTATTTTCAGCAACATAAAAATAAAAAGGAGATGACGGAAATGAAAGAAATGATTGGAAAAGTTCTGAATTCTTTTTGGTTCTATTTAACAATCGGAATATCTTCTCTGTTTGTCGGAATATTTATGCTTTGGGTATTTAATGATTTTAAATCCTTTATTCTTTGCTTTGTGTTATGCTTAGCTGCAATTTTTGTCAGTTATTTAGCTGAAACTCTTTCTTCTCTTGTAAAAGAAAATTTTAAAGAGAAGAAAGAAGATAAATCTATGATTGTTCCCATCGATCCTTTTGATAGAGATTATCCCGATTCCGAAATAACGGAAGAAACAAGACAGATAACAATGCAAACTGCTCGCTCCGGTCGTTTCAGTCATGTGCCTGTAAGAATTGCCCTTGGAATGTTTTGGACAGATGAGGAATGGAAAGAGTATAGGGATAAAGTTTTAAAAACTCCTCTCCCATAACCCATAAACGTAAATTTACAAACCCCGATTTAATCGGGGTTTTCTTTTTTATTAAATCTTCGCGAAAACCCCGCGCGTTAGCGCGAGGTTTTCGCGGCTAAGATTTAATAAACCCCGACTTTGGTCGGGGTGAAACTTTAAGACTCTGTAGCAGTAAGGCCGTGAAGTTTCATCTTTTTATCTTTGAAAGATGCATTAAGGTCGGCATCACCGAATCCGGATTTAAAGACATGCTTTCAATTCCTTCTTTCATTAAAAATTCGGCAAATTCCGGATAATCGCTTGGCGCCTGCCCGCAGATCCCGATATATTTATTTCTCTTCTTACAGATTTTTATCACCTGTCTTATCAGTTCTTTTACCGCCTCGTCTCTCTCATCGGCTATCCCCCGAAGAAGTTCTCCGCCATCGCGGTCTATTCCTATCGCAAGTTGTGTTAAATCGTTTGAGCCAATCGACATCCCGTCAAAAACATCAAGAAATTGTTCGGCTAAAATCACATTGGACGGAATTTCGCACATTACATAAATTTTCAATCCGTTTCTGTCTCGTCCGCTTCTCTGCAGTCCGTTTTCCCCCATTATTTTTATTACTTTTTTTCCTTCCTCCACTGTTCGGCAAAAGGGAATCATCGTTGCCGTATTTGTTAAACCCATCTCGTCTCTTACTTTTTTTATCGCTTGGCATTCCAAATCAAAAGCCGCTCGAAAATTCGGATGATAATATCTTGAAGCTCCCCGCCATCCAATCATTGGATTGTCTTCTTTCGGTTCAAAGTCTTCTCCGCCAAGAAGCGTCGCATATTCGTTTGTTTTAAAATCGGAAAATCTTACTATCACCGGTTTCGGATAAAAAGCCGCCGCAATTTTGGCAATGCCGAAAGCTAATTTATCAACATAAAAATCCGTTTTTGATTTCCAACCGGAAGTTTTTTTGTCTATTTCTTTTTTCAGCTTCTCGCTCAATTGGTTATATTTTATAAGCGCCATCGGATGCACTCCCACGCCTCCGGCAATTATAAATTCTTCTCTCGCGAGCCCCACTCCGCTGTTCGGTAAAAATGATTTTTCAAAAGCCGATTCCGGCGTCGCGATGTTCATCATTATTTTTACGTTGACTTTCGGCGCTTTTTTCACGTCTATTTCGTTTATTTTAAATCTCAATTCTCCTTCAAAAACAATTCCTTCGCTTCCCGTCGTGTCTATCGTCACCATTTCTCCTGTTTTTATTTTTTTGGTCGCCGTTCCGCTTCCGACTATGCAAGGAATTCCAAGCTCTCTTGAAACAATTGCCGCGTGGCTTGTTCTTCCTCCCTTATCCGTTATAATTCCCGCCGCAATTTTCATTATCGGCTCCCAATCCGGGTCGGTCATATCCGTCACTAAAATTTCTCCCGCTTTAAAATTTCGAATATCTTTTACGTCTATTATTATTCTCGCCTTGCCAGCCGCAATTTTATTTCCCACCGATGCTCCCCTCACAATTTCCTTCCCATTTTGCAGTCTTTCATAAGAACGCAATTTTGTCATATCTCTCAATGAATGAACTGTTTCCGGCCTCGCTTGGACTATAAAAAGCTCTCCGGTTTTCCCGTCTTTTGCCCATTCAATATCCATCGGCTGCCACCTGTCTTTTATGATTGAATAATGTTCCTCGATTAAAGAAGACCATTCCGCCAGTTTTAAAACCTCTTTATCGCTTAAGACAAATGTTTCTTTTTCTTTGTCGCTTGTCTTGATTATTTTTGTCCCGTTTCCGTTTTCCTGATAAATCATTTTCCGATTTTTTTCTCCCAATTTTCTGTCTATTATCGGAATTATTTTTCTTTCCCCCATTAGCGGCTTAAAAACCAGCCATTCATCCGGCGTCACTTCCCCTTGCACAATAAGTTCTCCCAATCCGCAAACTCCGTTTATGAGAATTATATTATTAAATCCTGATTCCGTGTCTAAAGTAAAAATAACGCCTGAACTTGCCTTATCCGCGCGCACCATTTTTTGAATTCCAACCGACAAAGCTATTTTAAAATGATCGAACCCCTTATCTACCCGATAAGAAGTGGCGCGAGGAGTAAACAAAGACGCCATTGCCATTTGCGTGTGTTTTAAAACGTCTTCTATTCCCCTCACATTTAAATATGTTTCGTGCGCTCCGGCAAAACTCGCATCCGGCAAATCTTCCGCCGTTGCGCTTGACCTGATTGCCACATCCACATTCTTCCCGTATTCTTTTTCCATTATTCTGTATCCTAAAACAATTTCTTCTCTTAAATCGTCCGGCAATTTTGCCTGAATAATGAGCTTCCTCACTTCTGCCGTCTTTTCTTCCAATTTCTTCAGATTTCTTGTATTTAAATAACGCAAAACTTCCCGAATCCTTTTGTCGAGTCCCGTTTCTTTTAAAAAATAACGAAAGGCGGTAGCTGTCACAATAAATCCGTCCGGCAGCTTTACTCCTTTCGGTTTCAAATGTTTAATCATTTCTCCCAGCGAAGCGTTTTTTCCGCCCACTTCTGGAACATCATTTATTCCCACTTCCTTAAATTTTTTTGTAAGTTCCTTCATTTTAAAAACTTTTTATTTTCCGCCCCAATAATCCTTAAGTGATTTTTTTCCTTTTTTTTCTGCATCTTCTTTTGCCCTCTCCGCTCTTTCTTTAGCTAATTTCACTAATTCTTCCGCGCTACTTTTTATTTTTCTTTTTTTCTCCAATTCTTCCACTTTTTCAGAGAGTTCTTTTTTCTTTCTTTCCAGCTCATCAGAGAGATTAAAACTCTTCGCCGCTGTTTCACTTTTTTCTTCCCGCCAATTTTTTTCTTTTTCAAAACCCTTTCCTTTTTCTTTTACGTCTTTTCTGTTTCTGAAACTCGACCTCTCAAATTTTATCGCCATAAAAAAATTATATCACAATTTTTTTGTTTCTTCTAAACTTTTCACAACGACATTCAACTAAAAAATTTTATTCTCTATATTCTCCCTATCATCAAAAAATCTGCCACATTGAAACTTTTTTGGTCGGCAAAAACTAAACCGCCGATTTGTTCAAAAAATGGAAATTCGTCATGTTCTTCCAGATATTTTCTATAACTTATTCTCTTTCTTTTCGCTTCTTCTAAACTTTTTGAATCTCCGATTGCTCCCGCCGCTTCGCTATTATCCCTCCCGTCGCTTGCTAAAGCCGCCAGAATAAACGATTCGTCGAAATAATCTTTAAAATCAAGAAAATTAAGGCCGCCGAGAACCGCTTCTTGATTCCTTCCTCCCTTGCCGCCTTTTCCTTTTATTATCACTGTTGTTTCTCCGCCGGCAATTATTATCTCTCCTTTTTTAATTCCTTCCGCCATTTTTTTAAAAACATCTTTGGCTTCTCCCTTCACGCTTGCGGAAAAAATTTTTGGTTTGAGTTCCAACTCTTCCGCTTTTCTTGCCATTTCAACCAAAGCGTCGCGATTGGAAGCAAAAATTATATTTTCCGTTTTTTCAAAAACCATTTTGTCTTTCGGCGTTTCCTTCAGTTTGAATCCGTCCGGATTTATGCCGTATCTTATTAAAACATTTTTTGCGTCAAAAACTGTTGTCTCATCAAAAACCGTCGGCCCGCTTGCCACCATTTTTATTCCTTCTTCTTCTTTTTCAAAACAAACATCGGAAACTATCAGACTGATTGCTTTCGCCGGATAAGCGATTTTTGCCAAATTTCCTCCCTTCACTTCGCTCAAATGTTTTCTTACCATGTTAAGTTCGCCAATCGGCGCTCCGCCTCTTGTTAAGAGTTTTGTGATTTGCACCGCTTCTTCCATTTCTTCTTCCGAACCGCAAAATAAGGAAGAACCGCCGCCTGTAATTAAAAAGAAAATTAAATCGTCTCTTCCTAATCTATCCGCCATTCTTATTATTTTTCTTGTCGCTTCCACATTCTTTAAAGAAGGCAATGGATGAGTGCCGGTTAAAAAAGTTATTTCCTCCGGAAGCGTATCCCAAACGGAAATTTCCGGTTCTTTTACGTCTAGCGCGATTCCGCCGGTTAATCTGCTTCCTAAGATTTTAGAAAAAGACAAAGCAAAATCGCCTGAACCCTTTCCAAAAGCCGCTAAAAAAATCCTTCGGTATTTTTTTAAATCGTATTTCTGTCCAGAAATAAAAAGCTCGTTTTTTTCCATCTTCACTTCTTTCGCCGTGAATTTCTTTACGTTTATCGCTTCATATCCGGCATTAGCAATTTCTAAAATTTTTTCCCGCGCCGGCGTTGTCGCTAAATCAAAAAAATTTGTTATCACTTTTTAATTATAACAAAAAACCGCCTGGAAAAAACCAAGCGGTTTTGAAAAAAAACTTCACGGCCTCACGGCCGTGGAATCTTAAAGTTTCACCCCGCCTATGGCGGGGTTTTTTAAATCTTTACCGCTTCAAACCCCTTAAGATAGCATGCAGGGTTTGAAGCGGAGATTTAATAAAAAATTTTAAGTGATTCTATTCGTATCTCAAAGCCTCAATCGGAGATTTTTTGGAAGCTTGCCTGGCCGGATAAATGCCAAATAAGAGTCCCACTCCTGCCGACACTCCGATTCCAAGAACTGCCGCCAAAACCGGGAAAACAAAAGTGAAATCCAGCGCGTAGAGACTTGTTACTATAATCGAAGCTAAAAATGAAAAAGATGCTCCCAAAATTATTCCGACTATTCCGCCAACCATTGTCAGAAAAACCGCATCCAATAAAAACTGAGTCAATATATCTTTATTGGTTGCTCCGATCGCTTTCCGAAGCCCTATTTCTCTTGTCCGCTCCGTCACGGACACAAGCATTATGTTCATAATGCCCACTCCGCCGACAATAAGCGAAATCGCCGCAATTGAAGTGAGAAGTACCGACAATATCGTAGTTATTGTGCTCACTTTATCCATAATATCTATCTGCGTCTCAATATAAAAATCATCTTTATCAATATCCAAAACTCCATGGCTGTTTCTGATGGTTATTTTTATATCATCAACAGTTCTATCAACTAATCCTTCTTCTGTCGCATTTATTATAATTCTGTCAAAATTCTTTTTTCCTAAAACATAATCTTGCGCCGTTGTATAAGGAATAAGAACCGCTCCGTCTAAATCAAACGCTCCTACTTGCCCTTTTGAAGGCAGAAGTCCTATTATTTTAAAGTTCCTGCCGTTTATTTTTATCTTTTCCCCTATCGGCTCCGCTCCTTTTCCAAAAAGCTCTTCCACGACTTTATCCCCGATAACCGCCACACTCGCTTTCGCTCGCACGTCTTCCGCCGTAAAGAAAAATCCGCGGTCCACGGTAAAATTCAAAATCTTTTCCACCACTCCATCTTTTTCTTTATCTCCGACCCCCATCACAGTCGCACTGTAAGTCTCGTTTAGATAAGACAAATTTCCGCCTCCGAAAGCAAGCGGCATCACATCTTCCGCAAAAGGAACATTTCCTTTTTTCTTCAACGTTTCCAAGTCTTTTTCCTTTAAAGAATCTGCAAAAAGAGTTGTCATATCCGAAATTCCTTCCGGTTCTCGGCCCGGCAGAACTATTATCATTTTTGAACCAAGACCCTGAATTTGATTTAGAATTAGATTCTGCGCGCTCTGCCCGATTGACATCACTAAAATTATTGCCGTCACGCCTATAACCACTCCCAAAATCGTCAAAATCGAACGCCCTTTGTGCGCCGCGAGCCCCCTCAAAGATGTTTTTATTGTATTTCCTAAAGTCATTTTATTTTATGCCTCCTCCTCTCGCCCCTTTTCCTCTTGGCAGTTTTTCCTCTTTTTCCATTTCTCCGTCCTTTAAATGAATAATTCTATCGGCATATTCCGCCGTTTGTCTCTCGTGCGTTATCAAAACCACTGTTTTCCCTTTTTCACTCAAATCATAAAGAATATCCATTATATTTTCTCCGGATTTCGAATCCAAATTTCCGGTCGGCTCATCCGCAAAAATTACAAGCGGATCATTCACTAAAGCTCTCGCTATCGCCACTCTTTGTTTTTCTCCGCCGGAAAGTTCAGACGGCTCATGGTTTATTCTATGCAAAAGCCCTACTCCTTCTATTGCTTTTGTAGCTATTTTCTCCGCTTCCGCATCGCTCTTCTTGGCATATAAAAGAGGCAGCTTCACATTTTCCAAAACCGAAGTTCTAGAGAGTAAATTAAACGCCTGAAATACAAAACCCATTTTCTTATTTCTCGTTTGCGCCAATTCTTCGTCGTTTAGTTCATCTATTAATTTTCCATCAAACCGATATTCCCCGGAAGTGTTCCGGTCTAAAAACCCTAACACATGAAGCAGGGTTGATTTTCCGCTTCCGGAAGGTCCCATAATAGCCACAAACTCTCCTTTTTTCGCTGAAAAATCAACATTCTTCAAAGCAACGGTTTTTGTGTCGCCGTCTTCATAAACCATTTCTAAATTTTTTGCCTCAATTAAAAACAATTTTTTATTTCTTTTCAAAAGTAATAACTTTCTCGCCTTCCGTCACCCCAGAAATTATCTCCACCATTCCGTCTGAACCGCGAAGTCCGGTTTTTATTTCTTTTTCTTCCGGAGTTTTTCCATCTTCTTCCGGATAAATTCTTATCATGCTTTTTCCCTCATCTCTCGTTATCGCTCTTTGTGGTAATCTTATTACTCCTTCTTTTTTATCCGTTTCTATATCGATATTCGCCGTCATTCCCGGTTTTATCTTTTCATTATATTCATCAAAAGAAAGGGTTATCTTATAGGTAGAAACTCCCTCAATCACCGTTTCTCCCGGATTTATTTTTACCACTCTCGCTCCGAAAACTTCATCCGGTCCGTAAGCATCTAAAGTCACTTTAGCAACATTCCCCGCTTTTATTTTTGCTATATCAACCTCCGGCACATTGCTTTCAACTTCAAATCTGTTGCTCGAAATAACCGAAAAGGCCACTGTTCCCGCTCCCACAAATTCTCCCGCTTCTATATTTCTTTTTGTCACCACCGCATTTATCGGAGAAATAATCATAGTCCTCATTATCTGGCTTTTGATATTATCAACCTGCGCCTGCGCTTTTTCTACTTGCGCCTCTTGATAGCTTATATCTTCCGCTGTTGAACCAGCCACTTTCAAATCCAAGTCTTTTTGCGCGCTGGAAATTGTCTTCTGTTGGGTTGTTATCGCTTCAATCGCCGCCTGCGTGTTTGTTCTTGCCGTCCCGATATTAGTTTTATATGTGGCAACAGTCGTATCGCTTAAATTGGCTTCCACATTCACTGTTTTTAAAACTGTAGAAAGAAAATCCGCCACTTTCAAAAGTTGAGTTTTCACCGCATTTAAAGATTTATCTAAAGAACTGTGATCGCCTATTTTCAAAGCGGAAATTTCTTCTTTGATTTCCAATAAGCTTCCCTCCGCCGTCAATCTTCCCGCTTCCGAATCCGTTTTAAGTTGCGTGTCGGAGATTGTGAAAGTTAATTGCGGCGCCGTGTTGTCGTTGTCAAAAATTTGGTCTATCTGTTTATACAAAGCATCCTCCACGCCGTTTTTAGCGTCATTTAAAATATCCGCTACCGGTAGATAAGCATTGTTTAAATCATTTTCCGCTATCTTTATTTCTTCCGTTCTTGTTCCTCCCTTTAACTGCCCGGATTTTATTTCCTGCGCTCTTAAGTTTGCCTCCGCTTCCAAAAGCTGGGTTTTTAATTCCGTATCGCTTATTTTTGCCAGTTCCTGCCCGGAATAAACATAAGTTCCTTCGCTTACAAAAACTCCCGCCACAATCCCCGATTTATCAAAAGACAAATCCGCTTCGCTTGCCGCTTTTACTTTTCCTGTCGTTGAAACTTCTTGAACCACTTCGCCTCTGTCCACCGCATAAAATTCGTAAGGAGATTTTTCTTCGCTCCCGCCGAAAAAATAATAAATAACGATTAAAAAAACTGCTAAAGCGACTCCGGTTATTATCTTATGCTTTCTGACATAAGAAAAAGATTTTTTAAAATATGACATAAGTTCTTAATTATACAATTAATTCTTGAGAATTATAACAATCTTTGCGGTTTTTTGGCAACTGCCTCTTCCACCGCTCCGCGATACCGGCAATAATCGCATTCCCCCGCCGCCTCCGGAACCTTCTTTCCGTCCAAACACTTTTTTATTTCTTTTATCGTCCCTTCCACCCAGGAATCGTCTCCTTTGTATGGAATTATCTTTACGTCAAACTCCAGTTTGCCGTCAAAAGCTTTCCGGTCTGTTTTTCCATTAACATAAACAAAATAACCGATATCCGAAACTTTAAACCCGTTTCGCCTGAAAAGCCATTGATAAACTTCCATCTGTCTTTTATATCCGTTCTGCCACTCTGCGTCCAAGTTCACTTCTCCTTCTTTGCTTGTCGCTTTGTAATCCGCGATTATTAATTCTCCTTTCGTGTTTTCCCAAACATCGTCCACTCCGCCGGAAATAAGAAGCCCGGTTGGCTCATGAAAAAACTGGATTCCTCTTCTTAAAGAATCCCGCCATTCGTCCATTCTCTCGCTTACATATGGCACCGCTTCAATTCCATATTCTTTCATTAAAGGATGCGGCTCTCCTTTTGCCCGATGAATATCAAATTCTTTTTTTAAAAGCGTGTCCACCGCCGAGTTTAGCGAAAACGGATATCCGGGCGGCCGTGCCACTCCCAATTTGTTGTCTATATAAAAACATCGCGGACATTCCGTGAATAAATCAATTTTCGAACGGCTTAAGCGAAAATTCGCTCCGCCATAATTCCAATTCGGATTTCTGTTTGGTTTGTAATAATTGCTCATTTGCTTGTCTATTATCGCATATTCTGCTCTCTCTCGCCATATTGACAAAAATAACAAACTCGCATAAAATATGCCCAGAATTATTTACACCCAATTTTCCTTCTAGAAGGAGATAGAAATGGAACCGATTTTTGAAATAAAAGTTGCCTTTATTTTGGTTTTTTCTTTTTGTTTGGCTGGGAGTTTTCTTTCTCTTTTCGCTTTTTTTTCAAAGTTAGAAGAGGAAAGAAAAAAAGAGAAGAAAAAAGAAAGAGAATCTGTTTTCTTTGCTATTCTTAGTTCCCTTTTCTTTTTAATTTTTGTTTTCTTTCTTGTTTTTTTTCTTATCCCCGAAGATATTATTTTAAGGGAATGGTTTATTTCTTCTTCTACCCCTCAGAAAACCATTTTTTCAGCAGAAGTTGAAAAAGGAAAATGGTTAGTAAGATTAGAAGAACCGAGTGGAAAGTCTTATTTCTACTTTCTTTCAGAAAAACCGCCTGAATATTTCCAATACAAGAATAAAGAATTCGAAACCGATTTTTTCTCTTCGACTCAAATCCCTTCTGCCTCCCCCTCTGTCTCCGAATAGTATTTTTCTCCCCCCTCGCTTTCAAAAGCGAGGGATTTTTTTAGATTGACAAAATTAGTAAATAGGAGTATAATATAAAAAGTAAAATACAATAAAAAAGGAGAGGGAAATGGCTATACTTTCGTTTCTATTTCTTTTGCTTTTTTCGTTTTCCGTTGCTCTTGCGGTCGCAGCCGGTTTTTTATCGGCTGATGACAGGATTTTTAAATGGTCATCCATTTCTGCGGTTGTTTTTCTTTTTTTGCTGTTCTGTTCCTTGCTACTTTCCATCTGATGTTTTTTATTTCCAATCTTTCTTATACCCTCCTATTTTAGGAGGGTATTTCATTTTCTTGTCTAGGAGATTGACAACTTAAAAAAAAGAGAGTATAATATAAGAAGTAAAATCAAAGTAAAAAAAGGAGTTAAAAATGTTTTCTTTCCCTTCAAGTCTTATTGGCATTCTTTGTTTATTTTTCTGCATCCTTTCAATCAGTTTCATTGTCGCTACAATTATAGCGGCGTTAGTGGAAGAAAAAAGAGCGGCTAAGTGGCTATTTCTTTGCGCCTTCCTTTCTCTTTCTCTTTTTTCTTCTTTACTTTTGTTATTTTAAATTTTAAACACAATCATTATCTAATACCCTCTGACTATACAATTACATCAGAGGGTATTTATTTTTCCGCCATTTCTATTTCTTTTAAATGCCTCTTTCTTTCGTGACTGTATTTCTTTTTATCAAAACGAAGCTGACCGACTAATTCCCCGATATACCTTCTTCCAAGATGCGGCGGCATCACCACATATTCCGCCCCTTCGCGATAAAGCTTTTTTGCGTCTTCATAATATTCCGCCACCACAATTGTCGCCGCTCCCGCCTTTATCTTTTTTAGATATTTTAAAATCGTCAAATTATCCTCCATTTCCGGAATGGTGGAAACCACCAATTTTGCCTTTCGAAGCGGCAAAGTTTCCAAGAAGGACAAATCGCTTGCGTCTCCAAACTGCGTGTCTATTTTCTTTCTCTTCAAATCTTCCACCACTTCCGGGTCATAATCCACCACCAAAATAGATGTCCTCGTTTTTTTCAGATATTTCAAAATTCCTCCTCCCAGCCGATGAAAACCGAAAACTACCACGCCATAATTTTTTTGTTTCTTTTTTTCTTCTTTTTCTTTCGCCTCTTTCACGTCAAAAATGAAAAGATAATCTTTTAAAATATTATAGAGCTTATCCGCATAAAAAATCATATATGAAGAAACTGTTATTGTAATAAGCCCGACCAAAGTTCCAAAACTCACCATCGCTTGGTCAATGTGATTAAGCGTCGCTCCAAGCGAAAGAAGCACCAGTGAAAATTCGCTGATTTGAGCAACTGCCAGCCCTGAATAAAATCCCGTTTTTTTGGAATATCCGAGAAGCCTCATTACCACCATCATCACAAGCGGATTGCCGATTAAAATAAAAACCGAAAAAACCGCCGCTTCCTTCCAAAATTGCGTTATGCTTTCCAAATTCATGGAAAACCCAAGCATCACAAAAAAGATAACCAAAAAGAAATCCCGCAACGGCTTGATTCTTGATGCTATCTCTCTTTGATAGGGAGAGGAAGCTAAAATCACGCCCGCCAAAAGCGCTCCGATTTCTATCGGGAAATCAAGAAGATAAAAAGCCGCCACTACCGCAAAACACACCGTCAAAGAAAATATAAAAAGAGCTTCGGAACTCTTGGCAAAAATCTTATCCACCTTTGGAATGATGTAATATCCTAAAATAAAAGAACAAAGAGTAATCGCCGATAAATTAAACAAAGATAAACTCATTAAACTTCCTATGCCTCCTTCTCCGATTTTACTGAAAGCGGAAACAAAAATAAGAAAAATCATCGCCACTAAATCTTGAACCAGAAGTAGCCCGATAACGATTCTTCCGTAAAGAGTTTCTTCGTCTTTTCTTTCGTGCAGCAGCTTCACTACAATAACTGTGCTTGAAAAAGTGAAAGCTACCGCAAGATATAAAGAAGTGATCTCGCTAAATCCTAAAGCCACCCCAATCAGATAACCTAAAACCGAAGTAAAAATTATCTGCCAGAGTCCGGTCAAAAACGCCGTTCGACTCATTTCTCGAACCAGTTCCGGATTTAATCCCAAACCCACCAAAAACAAAAGCAAAATTGCTCCAAGATGAGCAAAAGATTCCAAAATGGAAAAATCGTAAACATTGCCAATGCCGACGCTGATAATAAGTCCGGTGATTATATAGCTGACAATCAAAGGTTGCTTCAAAAATCTCGTCGCGGCTGTCACGATAATCGCCACTCCCATTACGATTCCCAGTTGTAAAAATATTTCAGACACTTTTTTAAATTATATCAGAAAAATTTTTCTTTCTCGTGTTGAAAACTTTTTTATCTTTTCATTAAAATTTATAACTGACACTACTATTAAATTATTTTTTATTAAATCTCCGCATTTAAAACTTTTTTCATTTAGCATCAATAGGTACATATGTACCCATTGATGCTACAAAATTTTTTCTATTTTCCCGCATCCATATTTGGTACATATGTACCAAACGTGGATGCAAAGAATTGCTCCAAAAAAACTTTCACTCCCAGTTCTTGCTAAAAAATAAAAAGCTCCGGACTAAACCGAAGCTTTAGAAAACACAAAAATCAATATAAAATCCAATCCGAAACTTCCGTTTTTTCCGCCTTCTTTTTTCCATAACAATCCTCTCCCTCCATTAAAGGATAAAGATCATTGCCATAAGCGCTGTCTCCAATTCCATTCCCGTCTTTATCCAAAAAAGACATTGCCGGCTCTCCCCAATAGTTTCCAAGAAATCCGAAAAAATTTTTATTATTAAAACAATAATTTATTTCGGCGGGCGAGAACCAATAGAACAATCCTTCCGGATAATTTCCAACCGACCATTCTTTGTTATTTAAAAAATCATTTAAATAAACAAAGGTCGGCTTTTTGGAATTTTCCGTCTTTGCCTTCGTGGAAGATTTTTTTTCTTCAAAAAACGAGGAATTTTTTACCGCTTCGCTGAATTTTTTCCCGCCGGATATTTCCGCCTCTTTCAGAAGATTCTCCACAAAAATTTTTGTTTCAGAATTCTCCAAGCCACCGGAAAGTTTTTCCAAAAACTCCGCCGTTCTTTCCGCCTCTTCTCTTCTAATTTCAAAATCTTTATTTTCAGAAAAAAAAAGTTTTATCTTCGGCGACCAAAAAGAAATCAGCTCTCTAGCTTCCTTCTTTAAGTTTTTATCTTTCCGAAAAACTTCTAAAACCGGCAAAGAAAACCGATAGTAATCGGAAACTGTCTGCGGTTTAAGAATTTTATCCCTTAAATCTCTATAAGGAGACAAAAGAACATCGCTTCCCGGAATTTCTTCAACCGCTGCCGTTGAAGCGCACGCTTCTTCATTCTCACCTGCGACAAATCCTTTCTTAAAACTTCCCTCAATCCTATTCTTAAAAACTTCGCCGCCGTAAGATCGGACAAACCCAATGCCATAATCGTTAAAAAGAAAAGAATTGTCTCTGATTACATGATGGGAGGAATCAACCGCTCCGACTCCATACGGATTATTGAATAAAATACAATTGGAGATTCGGCAATTATCCGCTCCTTCTGTTATTTTTATTCCTCCGACTTCCTCGCTCCCCCAAGCCCCGGTGATAGTTAGCCCCTCTAAAACCACATCCGAAGATAAAATTGTGATCACCGTCGGCCGGTCTTCAAAAGAAACAAGATCAGCTAGTGTTTGTAATACGCTCTTTACTGATCTAATTACCGTTTTTGCCACTCTTCTTTCTTTGTCAAAATCCACCGCTCGCAAAACTACTCCCTTTTCTTCTACTTTTCCTCCCCCCAGATAACCTCCGGGTTCAATTAAAATAATGTCACCCTCTCGCAAGTACTTTTCCTCTATCGCCTCTTTTAAGGAAAAATATCTCGTCCCTAAATTTGCGTTATACACTCTGAAAGCATCTTCCGGAATCACATCGTAATCTCCGTGATAGCTTACAGAATAAACGTCGTCATCAACAAAAATATCAAGCGGCGACACGGCAGAATTTATTATTCCGCCCACCTCCTCGATATTTACGCTAGCCAAATCAATTCCCTTCCCTTCTTGAAAATAAGCCGCCCAAATAAGTTCACTACAATACCAACGCTCGTTATTCGGACTAGGATTTCTTGAAAAAAAGTTAAGCTTTGTATATCCTTTTCCGATTTGGCTTTCAGTAAATTCTACCGCCTTTCTCTTTAATTCAGACGGAGCTTTAGGTCTGAGAATCCAAGCTTCTTTCGTCGTCGGATAATCCCAAACCTCTATTCCAATCATATAAACTCCGCCACCAACAAGTGTTGCTTCAATCACTTGATTCGGCCAAATTATTCCTCCATATTCAACGTCTCCCACATAAATTCCTATATGTCCCGTTTTGACTGATTCAATTATCTTCAAGTCAATAACAGCGCCAATCGGGTCATAAAGAATATCCCCAACCTCTATATCTTTTCTCCAATCTTTCACTGAATCTGAAAATCCGCTCGCCGCCGCCAATATAAAAATCGCCGCCGCAAAAAACGCTCTTTGCTTCTTAAAACTTTTCATCACTTTTCTCCTTCCAAGTTCAGCCGTCTCAACAGCTCTATTTGAATGTTTAAGTCCTAATTAACACATATCCTAAAACCGCAAAAAATAAAAGAAAAGTTTTCCACTTTTTAAAATTAATGGCATCGCAAGTCATTAATTATATCTATGAAATTAAAGCATTTTTTTGTTCCCTCCATCTATGTTTGGTACATATATACCAAACATAGATGGGAAATCTTATTTCTTTGCTCTGCTGTTTAGCATCAATAGGTACATATGTACCTATTGATGCTAAAAAAATGCTAAAGAAAAAGAGGGGTTGAAACCCTCTTTATTATGATTAGCTCTGCCATCTCATATATCAGCTCATATATCAGACACACATGAAAAAACTAAAATTCGGAAGGAAGCGCCGGAGTAATTTCAGCAGCAACGATTTTCTCAGAAGAAACTTCCGTTAAAAGTTTTGGCGGAAGACCATATTGTTCATTCTTCTTTCCGCCAAGAGAATCCGAAAAATTGATCCAAATCGTCATTTCATTAGTCTTGGAATTTTTTTTTTCAGCAACTTCCCGAACCTCTCCTTGAATTTTTTCCAATCCCTTTCGCTCCATCTCATCATAAAGATTCTTATGATGAGCTCTCAAACCATCATTTAAAACTAATAGAACTGAATCTCCGACTTTAAACATGTTCGTTTCTCCTTTTTTCTTTTATTTGAGGCGATAAAAAACTCTTAGAAATATAACACTATTTTTTTTATCCGTCAATTATTAAAAGATTCCCGCGCAATCTCAATAATTTCCTGAAATCTTCTTTTTACCGTTCTTTCAAAAAATTCCGTTCGTTTTTCTTTCGGGCACTCCGTAAAATCTTTCCATAAAGACCGGCCGGCTAAAAATCCTTTTGCTCCCCCTTTTATCGCTATTTTCACTTTTTCTTTAAAATCGGAGAAATCATCTCCCGCCGATAAAAGTATCCATGGCGTTTTTCCTAATTTCGCCGAAATTTTCCGGCAAAAATTAAAAGCCAAATCTTTTCCGCCATCCGTTTCAATATTGCCCGGAAATTCTATTTTAAAAATATCGATTTTCGCTCCAAGTCTTAAAATATCCTCCACCGCTTCTTCCGTTAAAATTCCTTTATGCTTTTTTTCTTCTCCCAAATCGTAAGAGACTATCTCTAGCAAGAAAGGAATTTCATTTTTCTCGCAATCTGCCGCCGCCTTACTGATTATCTTTTTCTGTTTTATCGCCGCTCCCGCTTTTGCGTTGTAATAAACAAGCAATTTTACCGCTTCTCCCCCCATTTTTTTAAGTTCCGAAGCTGAATATTCTAAGCTTGTTTCTCTGCCTTCCTCGCTTTCTTTATATCCGCTTTCTTCCATTGATAAAAGAAAAGGAACTTCCAAATTCAATTCCTTATAAGCCGAAAGTCCAAATTCCGGGTCAAGCAAAACCGCCGAAGAAAAAGGCGTTAAAGCTTTGAGCGCTTCTTTTTTCCATTCAATCATTTCTTCGCCAGAAACTTCGTTCGGATTTTCTCTATTTATCATTTTTTTCAAACTTGTTCTGTGGTCTAAAGCCGCCATCAAAAACAATCCGTCTTTTTTAAATTTGGCGATTTCGTTCATAAAATTATTCTACGCCTCCTCCCTTTAAAAAACAAAGCGGCTATTTAAGCCGCTTTGTTTTTTATATTCAACTTTCCTTTGTTTACTTTTTCTTTTTCCAAACCAAAATTCCCACTGCCGCCGCTACCATTAAAACAAAAATCAAAAATAGAGCTGTCTTTAAAGAAAACAACCCGCCCATTCTCGCAAGAAGCGTTCTATTGATTTCCTGATTTACTATTTCGTTTGTTCCGTTTTCTAATTGGCTTGCCTCTTTCTCTATGGTTGTCGTCGCCTCTTTCTCCAATTCTTCCGTTTCTTTAGAAACAACTTCTTCTTTTGATTTCGGAGAAATAGTCGAAGTCGATATCGGCGCTGTTACCGGTTCTTTTATAGTTAAGGAAATTTTTGCCGTCGCCGTTCCCGTTAAATCGTTTATATTTTGTCCGCTCAAAAGCAACGAATCCGCTGAAACTGCCACCGTTCCCGTTCCGGAAGCT
This sequence comes from Minisyncoccota bacterium, assembly GCA_041651415.1. Classification (GTDB taxonomy): domain Bacteria; phylum Patescibacteriota; class Minisyncoccia; order UBA6257; family XYB1-36-10; genus JAQVXM01. The sequence continues at coordinate 112,312 of JBAZJH010000001.1, read as the reverse complement.
TTGCTCCTGAAAGAAACCGTTCCTAAAGTTTTGGCTGTGTTAAATCCTTTCGGCCAGCCGGCTGTTTTTATTAAAGTTCCGGAAGTTTGCGGATACGAATCGCCGGAATCATATCCGGTTTCCGCAATCGGCATCCATCCGCTTCCGAAATCGAATCCGGTTACCTCAAGCTTATCGGAAGGATAAGACAAAACCAGTTTCACTGTGTAAATTTTTTCGCTCCCCGGAGCAATTGAAACCGCCGAAGAAAAAGTTTCTCCTTTATTCACTGAAACCGAAGATGGATTTAAAGAAAACGAAGACGCGGCGAGCGCCGTTCCCGCTAAAACTATTCCCAAAATTACCGCCCCCATTCCAATTTTTTTTATCATTTTTCTTTTTTACTTTATGATTTTTACTAAGCTCCCCAGTTGATCATCAAAGAGTTGAAGTCGAAGATATCGACCTTTCCGTCTTTGTTGAAATCACCGGTCAAACCGGTTCCGGTTTTCCCCCAATTGACCATCAGAATGTTGAAATCAAGAATATCTATTTTATTGTCATTATTTGCATCAACTTGCTTAGCCGCGGCGCTTAAAGTCGTCGTTGTTGTGGTCGTCGAAGACGAATAACCGCCTCCGCCTCCTCCGCCGCCACCCCCGCCTCCCGATGAGCCGGAAGTGGTTGTCGTTTGCGTAGTTGTTTCCAAAGCTACCGGAACCGTCAGATTGAGACTGACCGATTTTCCGTTCTCAAAAATAGCCGTTTCTCCCGTATCCGTTCCGGAAACGAAAAACTTTATCGTCTGTCCGGAAAAGCTGTTATCGGGGTCAAGAACAAAAAGCAGAGCCGGATTATATCCGTATTTCCCGTCTTTAGTTATGGAGCTTCCAACCAAAGAATTATTTATTCTCGCTTCCACCAGTAAATTGTCCGGAGCCGCGCCATTTGTGAAGCTTACCATTCCATAAAACTGGTTAGGAATTCCCGGGGCGGCCAAAGCAAGGCCCGGCAAGAAAACTAACGCAGAAAACAGGATAAAAGATTTTATTGTCTTCATAAAGCTTTTGTTTAGTTTAGTTATTGGCTGTCACCGATAGTATAGATATAGGAGTCCGTTGCCTTTCCGTCAAGTAGCACCCAATATCCTTCTCCCGGATTCAATAAATTATCGCCTGTAAGAGAAGTCATTTGTTTTGTAGTGTTGTTGTATCCAAGAAGCATCGTCCAATAATCATCCAGGTTATGTTTCAAAGCCAGCGATGCCAAAACGCTTGTCGTATTCTCTTTTTGGTAATAACCGATTAAATTCCATCCGGCTTGCAAGGTTCTTGACGGCGGAACATTATTTCCTTCCAGAACCAAGTTTCCCGGACCGGAAACTGTCGCCGCTTCTGTTCCTTTATAGCTTATCCAATATCCGTAACCGGCTGTCATATTTAACAAACTGCTGGTTCCTGATTCCGCCGGATTATAAACTTTCCATCCTCCGTTCAAAGAATAATTAACCGGGTCATAAGTCCAAACCGATTCAATGTTGCTTTTCGCACTTCCAAGCACTGCGTCAATATTCGTGTCATTCGGTACAACTCCGAGAGAAACCAAGTTCCAGCCTTTAGTTCCTTTAGATAAAGTGAACGAATAACTGCCGGAAGTGGTAAACGACCACGTTTCCTCCGATGCCAAATTATTTCCCGCCTCATCAGTTACGCCGGTTGTTATTCTCACTTCATAAGTGGAGTTATTAAGAAGAGTCGCGACCGGATTGATTGTTAAAGTTTTTCCGTCTTCGCTTAAAGTTAAGTCCGTTTCAACTTCGGTTACTTCTCCGCTCTTTTTTAATTCTATATTAGTGGAATTAATAGTTGCCAAACTCATTTTCTCACTGAATAAAGCAGTCACATTTCCGGTCGGGTCCACTCCCACCGCCAAATTGGTCGGGGTATAAGATTCCACTTCAGGAGCAATTGAATCTTTTATTAAACTCACACTTGTTGTTCCTTCATTTCCCGCTTCATCAATATCTTTAAGATAAAGCGTAAATATTCCCTGGCCTAATCCAGAAAATTGAGCAATATCAGAGAGCTTTGTTACTCCGCTTTCACAAACAGTCCAACTGTTATTATTTACCGAACATTTAGGCGAAGTTGAAGTATCAGTAAAGGAAATCAATGTGTCACCATTTACTCTTGTTTCATTCAGAGGAGAAGTAATCGCCACTACCGGCGCGGTTTCATCAAAAGTCACAGAACTCAAATCAGTTGTAGCTGTTACTTTCGTTCCCGCATTTCCCGCTAAATCGTTAAAATTAATTTCAAACGAAACTATCTCAGCATCGCCACTTTGCATTGTATAAACCGCAGTCCAATCATTACCAATACTATTTGTGGCGGTAATAGAATTAGAAGCAATGATCACGGTTGGATTTTGAATCTCTTCATCTGCGGTAAAGCTTAAAGTAATAATATCTCCCACCTTAGCTAAAGAATGATTAATATTATTTGAAGAAATAGAAACAGAAGAAAGAGTAGGAATTACCGAATCATAAGTAATAACAAATTGCGTTGCCGCTAAGTTATAATTTCCAGCTTCGTCCCAAGCTTTTTCAGCTGCCACATCAACTGTTATTTCTCCTTCATCCACGCCGACATTTGGAGTTAAATCGAAAGTATAACTTGTGCTACCGCTTACTTCAGAGAAATTTGTCACCCCCGCATTTAATGAAACAGTCACATCAGATTCATTAAAATCATAAACAGGTTCGCTGAAAGTTACGGTTATAGGGATTGGAGAAGTTTTTGTCAAAGAACCGGCAACGGAAGAAATAGTTACCGTAGGCGCGCCGTTGGTATCGATAACAGTGCAAGTAACTTCCGTGCACCATGGGCGATAACTCACATCGCCAACGACTTTATTAGCAATTTCCGTTCCGCTTATTGTTCCCCACCAGTTTCTCGTTCCATCAACAGATGGTTTGGTAGAATTTATATCTTTTGTGTTGCCGCTGAATTTATTAGTATGAGCAACAACTATGCTTGCGTCGCTTCCATCATAACCAACAGCAATTCCGTCTGTGGAATTAGAGATCGAATTTCCGGTTATAGTCGCGTTTGATATTCCCGGACCAAAAAAACTCGTTACAAGAATACCGGCGGAAGTTGAACCGTCAGAAGCAACACCAATGTTGTTTGTTATTATGTTATTGCTAATTTCCGATTGGCTGCCGCGTCCCACTTCAAATCCATAATCCAGCCAATCACCCGCTCCTTTTCCGGTATAAGTATTTCCGATAATATGCGAATTCGTTCCATTTCCATTAAACACACCGATTCTTCCGATATTCGCAAATTCATTATTCTCGATTGTCATATCCGAACCGTAAAGTTCTATCGCCATTCCCTTATAGTCAGGTCCGCTGGGATTATAAGCGATATTTGTGAAAATATTATCATTTATAGTGCCATGACCGTGAGAAAGTATGCCGATAGCTATCAAATGGCCGTTACCATCTAAAGTAACCTTGCTTAAATTAAATGTTTTATCACTATTAACTAAAATCCAGGCAGCGGAATCAGCATGACCCGTGTTAGTTGTATTTTGCGCTGGCTTAATAATCGTTGTTTCTTTGTTTTCGCCAACGATGGATAGATTTTTATCGATAACGATCTGCTCGACTTCCGTATAATTTCCCGCCGCCACGTTTACCGTTCCACCAACTTCTACCGCATTTATACCTCCTTGAATTGTGTCAAAAGCGTTATAGCCAAAAGTATAATCTCCCGCCCCTCCTTCCTCTGAAAAATCATCATCAACATAAACCGTTGTCGGTACCGGAAGAATATTACCCGTTCCTGTTGCCGTTCCGTTATATTCGTAATTCCCGGCATCAGTTCCTTCTATAATTACACCCGTAGCAGTAACAGGCTTGTTATTGCCGACAATTGCGTCAGAAAAAACTGCTGTTCCTCCACTTAAATCAATGACATCAGGAGAAATCAAACCAACCGGCACGCGCTCACCAATAGTAGCAGTTGTATTTCCATCATAAACTTTATCAGCAACAGTAATTGTGACGGAAAGATCTTTTTTCGTTATATCAGCCAATGCGCTGGCTGTTGTATTGCCAAGAATATAATTATTCGCATCTGTTCCTAATTTAGTAATGCCGGAGACAGTCACTGTTTTTTCTGTCCCAATATTTTTATCTTCAAAAGCGGCGCTTGTGTACCCAGGAGTCAGAACATCTTCCTCTACTCTATCATCAGAAAGAGTGACGGTAGCGTTTGTTGTGCCGTCATATTCCTTATCAATTCCGGTAGCGGTGACAGTGAGAGTTTTTGGCGTAATTACTCCGTCATTAAGAGTCGGCTGAGTCAGAGAATAATTCCCTGCTTTGGCTCCATCTAATGTTAATCCGGAAACAGTCACTGTTTTTCCTGTTTCCACATTTTTGTTGTCAAAAGAAGCGGAATATGAAGATGGGTTAAGAGTCACTGAACCTTCATCGCCCTCGACAATCCCGACAAGAGAGGCAGAACCGAAATTAACTTCGGCATTAGTATTTCCGTCATAGATTTTTTCAACAGAAGATGCTCCGGTGACGGTAAGTTCTTTTTCTGTAATCTCTCCAGTTGAATCAATTATATAATGAATTTCATAATTAGCTCCGCCATTCCCGTCATCAATCACTAGACCGCTGGCGGTTAAAGTTTTTCCAGTTCCGACAATCGCATTATCATAAGTTTGAGTAGGAATTGTCCCGACAAAATCCTCACCTTCTAAATTGTCTACCTTAGGAGGTACACTCGATGCATTTGTGCCGTCATAAACTTTAGTATCAGATTGAGCGGTAACTTCAATTGACTTAATAGTAATTTCACCCGTAGAAACAGAAACAAAAGTATAAGAATAATTGTTTCCGTTATTTTCATCATCAACTAATCCGCTTGGCGTAAGCGTTTTTCCCACACCGACATTCTTATTATCGAAGACTTGAGAAAATTCGGCCGTGTCGCCTGTCTGAATAGCTGTAGCAAAACCATCTGGCGTAACATCAGGAATGCCCAATGAAACCGCCGTTCCATCATAAATTTTTTTGTTAGAAACAGCAGTAACAATAATAGGCCGTTTCGAAATTGTAGCCGTTCCTGTCCCGATTCCATCAAAATCATAATTACCAGAATCCACGCCGCTTAAGACAATACCAAGAGCGGTTACTAATTTATTTTCACCAACATTTTTATCTGCAAAAGATTTAGAAACGCCATCACTCGCAAGAACCTCATCTCCTGAAATGACTCCGACTAATTGAACATGGTCACCAGAATAAGTTGCGCCCGTATCTCCATCATAAGTTTTGTTCTGTAAAATAAGCGATGCGGTAATATGTTTTTTATTTATATCTGCGTAAGCGGTAACGTGATCGCTTGAAAGAGAATAATTTTCGGCATCAACGCCATTCATAATAATGCCGGTAACATCAATACTTTTATCATTAGCGACATCTTTATCCGTGAATAAAGCGCTTGTATACCCCAACGTTAAATCATCTCCTAAAACTCTATCATCAGAAAGAGTGACGGTAGCGTTTGTTGTGCCGTCATATTCCTTATCAATTCCGGTAGCGGTGACAGTGAGAGTTTTTGGCGTAATTACTCCGTCATTAAGAGTCGGCTGAGTCAGAGAATAATTCCCTGCTTTGGCTCCATCTAATGTTAATCCGGAAACAGTCACTGTTTTTCCTGTTTCCACATTTTTGTTGTCAAAAGAAGCGGAATATGAAGATGGGTTAAGAGTCACTGAACCTTCATCGCCCTCGACAATCCCGACAAGAGAGGTAGTGCTAAAATCAACCCCAGCAGTGGTGTTTCCATCGTATGTTTTAAGGATTGAAGAGATTCCCGAGACAGATAAGGCTTTCGGGGTGATAGTAAAAGAAGCAGGAATAAAAGAAAGATTATAATTTTCGCTTAAAGTTAAATCCCCTTTCTTTATAGAATAATCGCCGACATCTTCCCCAGAATCACGAGTAATATTTCCGGTAAAAGCATCCGAGCCGACAAGAGAACCATATGTTATTTGATAGGTTAAACCCAGATCAGTTTCACCATAAACTTTCGTTTTATTATCAGCCGTTACTTCGATGTTCCTTACTGTTATTTCGAAAGAATCACTCGAAACACCAATAAGGCCATCAGCTGTTACGCTTAATACCTTTCCCGGACCGACATTATTTACGGATAAATCCGAAAAAGAAGCAGTTCCGTTTCCGGAGCCGGTTCCGATATCAATTTCTGTAGTTCCAATTAAAGAACCCGAACCAGAAGTTAAGGAAATAGATACTATTTTACTCTCCGCCAAACCATTAACGGAATTATTACCGAATTGGTCTTGAGTTTTTACAACCGGTTGTTGACTTAAAATTTCGCCATAAACAGAACCGGCCGGTTGAGTGGAAAAAGCAAGGTTTTTAACTGCTCCAGGAATCAAAGAAAGAGTTCCAAAATTAGTATTACCATCAACACTGACAATACCCGAACCGGAATAAGTTATATTTCCGGAAGAAGGAGCAATAATTCCCGTTGGTCTAACTTTTAAATTACTAAAACCAATAATACTAGGAGAAGAAGAAATATTAGTTACTTCAAAAGTAAAAGATGTTTGATTCGGAATTATTGAAGTAGAAGTTAAACCTATATCGCCTATAACAACAACTGAGATGGGAGAACTTGTGTCAAATTCATATCCAGAAGGTAATTGAATTGTGTGAAGACCTATAGAAATATTACCCGCTGTTGTTTCAGTAATCCCAGGTCCACTCAGTGATTTAAAAGTTCCTGTTCCTCCTGTAGCAGAAGTAGTATCAATGGAAATGTTAACCCCTCCGCTTGCGGGAGTAATCATTACTCCATTAACAGCCAAAGCATAATTAATAATAAAAAAACCGCTTGCGAGTAAAGCCACGAAAGCTATAGCAAGCGGTTTGTTTTTTGCGGCCGACTTTGCCGTCTTTGAAAAAAACAAATTTATCGCCCTAAAAATATAAAAAATATTTTCCATAATAATTTTAATAAATAAACTCCAAAGCAACATCGGCTATGTTGCCTTTTTCCAATTTAAAGTATAAATCCCCTCCCCCCTGTGTCAATAATTTTAGCATTGAAATAATCCCTGGCAAAATGTCAATTCCGATAAAATAAATTTTTAATAAAATTAAATGTTTTTACAGAGACTTAACGAAACTCGATAATATCTTGAGTTTCACCCCGCCTACGACGGGGTTTTATTAAATCTTAGCCGTAGAAACCTTGCGCTAACGCGCAATGTTTCTACGGAGATTTAATAAAAAAAGCGTCCGAGATTAATCGGACGCGAATTTATAACGCTAAAAATAAAATGCTGATAATTTTCGCTTCAGTTGTTTTTGAAAACATTTTTACTTTTCTCCTCTTCCCGCAATATTTCTATCGCCTCTTTCACAGAATCAAAATCAAACCTATCCTCATACTCCGGAAAAGCGGTCATATCTCCAATCTTATTTTGGAGAAAATAAATAATCTCCAAAACAAGATTGGTTTTCTTTTCGGTTGCTTCGCTTTTCTCTCGCAAAAGCATCCGTGCCTTGTTTCTTAAACCTTCCTCTAAATCTTCCATCGGCTCCCGATAGTTAAAATCCCGCATGCACCAAAATAGCGAACGAAAATTTATGCCGGGCGCCGTACGAATCGGCCCTTCCGAACCGGAACGATTGCTTATTTCATAGACAAAATACAACGAATCGCCGGTAAGCGTTGTGTCGCGGACTAAATAATATTCGTTCGGTTTCAGTTCAATGCCGCCGTTAAGGTAACGCCCGCCCGGAAATGCTTGAAGCATTTGCCGCGCCGTTGGTAACCGTCCTCCCTGACTTTCGCAATATTCGCGCGCTTCGGAAGAAGTAAGTCTTAGATTAACCGGCTGAGTTTGAATCCACTCTATTTGCGAGAGCGGGCTTATCCATTCCGAATAAATATTGCGTTGGAAAGCGTCAAATACCGCTTCGCCAAGCAAAATTGCCACTTCGTTTATGGAACCTTCCGAACTGAATTGCCTTCGCTCGCCAGTGCGAATATTGACCGCGGTTAAATCAAGCCGCAGCCGAATTTCACTTTCTGATTCCAGCGCAGATTGTAAAACGGTGTAAGAACCAAACATCACGTAATCCACTGTTTGCAAAATTTCCTTCCAAATCTCCCAGCTTATTTTTATCGGCGCCGCTTTTTTTTCTTCTTCTAACGCAACAGTAAACCCATAAAAGAGCGCCTCTTCCGACATTGAGCTTTTGTCCATAAAGCTCGCCCTTCTCGCGCCATTTTGAATGCCATAACGTCGAAAGCAATCATCAAAACCGCTTTTTATCATAGAAGAAAAGCTCTCCGCTGCTCCCGCTTTAACTTTCTCCACGCGCTGTTCCGAATATTCGCATAAAGTCAGAAAGATTCGGCTTAAAGCATCAATAATTCCGGGAATATTTTTTTCCGAAAAATTATTGATTTCAGCCGTGAATGGCATATCACCGCCTCCCATTTGTCCTTCCGGCGCTGAAACTAAATCCGAAAGAGTATTGCTGTATAAAGAAAACATCTCCCGCAGATAAATAAACGGGTCTTGAAGCGTGAGCTCCAACTCGCGAAAGTTGCCTTCTTCCACTATCGGAATAACCGGATAAATAACCACCCGCTTTTTTCCCGGTTGCCGGGTAAAATCAGCAGCTTCCCTTTCGAAATTATCCGCCGCTAAAACTGGGAGAACCGGCGACATTTCTTTAATCGCAAAAAACATCGCCATAAAAATCGCCAAAAGTCCGAATGAATTTTTAAGTTTCATCACCTTTCTCCTTATTTTATTTTTCTTGAAGCCCGACATATTGCTCCTCCCACGGAAATAGATAGCTTCTGTCCCCTCCTTCTTCCTTCACAAAAAGGTTGGCGGTTAAAAACCCTTTTTCCTTTAAGACGGAAAATTTTCCCATTAACTTTTCTTTTGCCTCAACGCTAGATATAAGCTGATATTGGTCGCAAATAGCTTGCGCCACTTCCCAAACCGAATCGCCTTTCATTAACATTATTTCCAATTCTCTGCGGCGAAAAGGCAAAAGAGGCATAATTTTTTGAAGCTTTATAAAGACCACTTCAATTTCGTTCAAAACTATTTTCGCTTTCCGCTGTAATATTCGGACTCTTTCTTCGAAGTTTCGCTTGCTGCCTTTAGGCCATTCGGTAGACAAAATATCTTTCAAAAAAAGCTGCTCGGGGATAAGTTTTTCCGACCCACCGAAAACCTTTCCGAAAAACGATATTAATCCGGTTAAAGAACTCCAAATCTTCTTTGCTTTCTCTTTCATTGCCTTTCTCCTTTTCCATTATTGTATGCAATTGTCAAGATGCAAATTCTGCTTCTATCCTATTCTCTGTTTATAAATTGTCAAACCCCTTATAGCTAACACGCGGGGTTTTCGCGAAGATTTAATAAACAAAATAAAAAAGGCCCTCGGCTAACTTTGTTAAAACAAAGCGCGTCAGGCCAAAATATCGATATATTCTCCCAAACCAAACTTTTTTGAAAGAGCGCGGTTTTCCAATGATGGTCCTTGCCATTTTTTTGCGCTTACGGGCAAGGGCGCGCAGTTATAAAATAATAATTCCTCGCCGGCAGGTGAATTACTTGCCATTTCTGTAATTTCATTCACCTCCTGCCTCCGTTTTGCAATCTCTTTCCTATATATATAAGAAAGAGCAATCTCCTTAAAAAAACTCCGATGCATTCTAAACGCATCTTCCGGAAAAATATACATTTTTTTCGCCTCCTTTTTTTCAAATCTTCTTCTTTTAAAATACCTGGAAGATTGAAAAAAGTCAAATCATTTCAATAAACATGATTTGACAAAACAGGCAATTTTAAGCTATTATCTTAATGAATTTTTCCGCTTTATCTTTTTTAAGAAAATCGGAAAAATGCGCTGTTTGACAATAAAAAATAAAACAGAAAAGAAAGGAGATGAAGAAAAAATGAATTAAAAAAGCGGAGCATTAATGTCTTTGTTTTTTTTAGTTTAGTTGTTGAACATCGAAACGGGAAAAATCCCAAAATCTCAAACAAGGAGCGACTACTAATGAACAAGAGTAAGTTTAGAAAAAGCGGTTTCGCAGTTTTAGGGCTGGTAATTCTCTTTTTAGGATTCACTGGCGAAGCGAGTGCGGCTGTCATCAATGTGCCGACTGATCAAACAACGATTCAAGCGGCAATCAATGCCGCGGCAGACGGCGACACGATTCAAATTGCGGCCGGAAGTTATCCGGAAGATGTCAAAAACGGCACCATCACGCCAACGAAAGTCTTGGGGAAAAGAATTAATCTTATAGGAACCATCGATGGTTCCGGTAATCCCCTGACGACAATCGCAGGTTCCGTCGTTTACAATCTCGATAGTTCCATGGACGATAACGTCCGAGTGGAAAATATCGACTTTGAAATAACCACGAGCACCCTTCTTTCGCTTTTTGGCGTCAATGGCGCTGTTGTCAAAAATTGCATTTTTGACGGTGGCAGCCGGTTTATCTATGACGGTACAGCGAGCGGAGCTTGGCTTGGTGTCGTTTTGGAAAGAGGCGCCAGCAATGGCAACTCAGACATCACGATTGAGGAGTGCACTTTCCAAAATGGTCTATATGGTTCGGTTCAAGGTTACGCGCTAAATCTCACGGTTAAGAATTCCACTATGACTAATGTCCATAGCGGAATTAATCACCAAGGCGGCGGCGGTAATTTAGTTGTCCAAGATACGAATATCGATGTTGTCGCCAACAACGCGACGGACAACACTTACGGCGTGCGCTTTGGCAGCTCAACCATCGTCGATATGGCTGTTGCCGGCGGCAGTATCAGCGTCAACAAAAACGGCTATACGCCGGAAGCCGGCAAATACTTTGCCGCTGTTGTTGTTCGCGACACTGCGTCAGGTATTTTGAAAGTTAACAATGTCAACTTAAACGGCGATGTTGTTAACTTGTCCAGCACAACACTGGACGCTGAAAGAAACTGGTGGGGCACAGCTTATCGCCCCTTAATCGCAAGCAAAATTGTCGGCTCGGTGGACTTTGGCCCTTATTGGGTCAACGCCATAATGACGATTTTAAGTGAACCGAACCCGTCTACTGTTTTCGTTGACGCTGCCTATACAGATGGTGGCTCCGACGGACACATTTACGGCTACGATGCTTTTTCGACAATTCAGGAAGGTATTGACGGAGTTGCTGCGGGTGGAACTGTAAAAGTTTTCCCTGGCAGTTATTCCGAAACAGCGGCCAATCGCTCCACACCATCCTCCGGCTCTTATTCCGGTTACACCTTTGGCCTTTATTTAGCTAAAGACGGATTAACAGTCGAAGGAGTGGATGCGAGCGGAAACCCGATTACGGATTACCATAATATTCAGGCATTTGTGGAAACAAACGCCACAGATAATTTTGGGCCGGATGGAGTCTGGGTTCAAGGTGATAATGTCACTTTGACCGGTCTTAAAATCTGGCAAAATCCGACTCTTGGGACTAACAAAACAGTAACGGTTATTGGTGATAACGCGGTAATAAAATACTGCGAAATCACCGACACCACCGCTATCAATCCGTGGGCGTCAGTTTATCTCTGCGATGAACGCTTTGACACGGGAACCAATACTTCCCATGTCCAAACTTATTTAGTTGAGGGAAATTACCTCAATCAGTGCAGTATCGATATTAACAGCGGCGCCGGTTACACAGGTTTGGTTTCTGGACGCGTAATCGCTAATAACAAAATTGCTTTTAGCGGTTCCGGAGCTTCAATCAGCTTCACAGGAAGTGGCACCGGAGTGCCATGGTTTGTCTATGGAATCGGTGGAGCCGTTATTACCGGCAACACTTTTTCCGGCAACAGCCAGCATATCCGTGCGAGGGGTGATTACGATAACACCCAATTTGATTGGGCATCGTATTTTACTAACAACACTTTTGACAGAGCCGTTGTGGTAGGAGTAAATCCTCCAAACGATATTCGGACATATTCTTATCCGAATAGTTACGGCACCTTTAATAATGTCCGTCGTATCGGCGGAACGATTCAAGGTGAAGTTGACCACGCTGCTGTTACCGGCGACAAAGTTCTGGTTTCTGCCGGAACTTTTGAAGAACAAGTTATTGATGACGGAAAAGACCTATCTGTTCTAGGAATGGCAGGCGGAACTTTTATCAAGTCGCCCGTTATTCTGACGGGGAGCTTCACAACCACCGCAACCCACAAACCAATCATTCTCGCCAAAAATGCCAATCTGATAATGAAAGACATTATCGTTGACGGAGCAGGGCGGGGAAACAGCAATAATCGTTTTGATGGCATCGCTTTTTGGAATGCCGGCGGAACGGTTGAGAACTGCGTTATAAAAGACGTGCGCGATACGCCGTTCAGCGGCGTCCAACATGGCGTAGGAATTTATTCTTACAACAATGACGGAGTCGCGCGCGTTATCAACTTGCTTGGCAATGACATTCATGACTTTCAAAAGAATGGCGTTGCTCTAGCGGGAAAAAATTTGCAAGTTGTTATAAAAAATAACAACGTGCAAGGTTATGGCGTGACTGCCGTTACCGCCCAAAATGGCATCCAAGTCTATGATATTGGGTCGCCACTCGGGACACTGACCGCAGTGATTGAAGACACGGCTATTGACGGCATTGCGTATGATAACAGCGCTTCTGCCACTAAATGGGTGGCATCAAGCATTCTTAGTTATTACGCGGATGTTAATGTGGTAGGAAGCCAGGTCACTAACGGCCAGGTTCCCATCTACAGCTATGACGGCACGGGAATAATTGATGGTAATGAATTACAGACCATCAAAGCCGGCGAATCGGGATACGGCATAGTCGCCTCCGACCCGCCAGGAATCGTTCCCTCGCCGTTTGACGTTCCGGAAAAACCGGCCGCCAAAGGAAAAACTGCTTCCAGATTTGGCAGACAGAATAAACCGATGGTGGTACGAACGCTGGATGTAGTGATTACGGACAATGTAATTAACTTCAGCGGTCCAGACAACACCGGAACAGTCGGCTTGGAAGCCGACGCCGGATATGGCCCCGATAATTTGAATCTACTGATGATGAATAACACCATCACCGGATTTGGAACAGGCATCGGGACATATCAGTGCGAGAGCGGTTGCGATACTGGTATATTTACCAGTATTATAGCTAATCTCAATCGAATCGGTAATAATTTTGGCTTTGAATCAAATGTCGTTTATTTGACCGCAAACGCCAAAAGAAACTGGTGGGGTTCTCCTACCGGTCCGTTTCATTCTTCAAACCCAACAGGGACTGGAAATGCCGTCAGTGATCATGTTGATTACTGGCCGTTTTCTCTGAACGAGCCATGTTCGGTGTTTTCCACGTCTTTGTCGGTAGCTTCAATTACCGACAACTACGGAAACATCGTCGGTTTGTCGGCGACGCTTTCGCCAGCCATGAGCGGAAAGCAAATTGACTTTTCGCTTAATGGCGTTGCTAAAGGCAACGCTTTGACTGACGGTAGCGGTGTCGCAACTCTCACCGGAATCGTCCTTGATACCAATCAAGGTTCATATCCGGTTGGAGTCGCCGCGAATTTCGCGGGCGACACGGAAAACGGCGCAAGCAGTGGAACGGCGAGCCTGGTAGTTAACAAAAGAACGATCGAAGTCACTACCGACCCGCAGACGAAAGTCTACGGAGATGCCGACCCAGCGCCTCTCACTTACCAAATCACCGCAGGCTCGCTGGTCGGAGCTGACACCTTCTCGGGTTCGCTCACGCGAGCACCTGGCGAAAATGTCAGCACTTACGCCATCACCCAAGGAAGTCTGGCTTTGAGCGACAACTATAATCTGGCATTTGTTGGTGACAATTTACTTGTCACGGCAAGACAGATTACGGTAGCGGCTGAACCCAAGTCGAAAACCTTTGGGGATTCGGACCCTACAGTGTTCACTTATCAGATTACTTCGGGTTCGTTAGCATTCAGCGACGCCTTCTCGGGCGCGCTGATACGCGACCCAGGTGAACCTGTCGGAGACTATGCGATTTGCCAAGGCACTTTGGCCTTGAATACGAATTACAATCTGTCTTTTGTTGACGCTATATTTACTATCAATCCAGCGCCGACACCAACACCAACTAGTACTCCAACCAACACTCCAGTGCCCCCGACGGCGACAGAAGTTCCGCCGACACCGACCAATACTTCAGTGCCTCCGACGGCGACAGAAGTCCCGCCGACGGCAACGAATACCCCGGAATTGCCGACAGCAACAGCAACTGAAGCGCTTCCTACTCCCACGAGTACGAACACTCCAGTTCAGCCAACAGCAACAGAGTTGTTGCCCACAGCAACTGAAACTCCGGAATTTCCAACAGCAACTCCGGAATTGCCGACTGTAACGCCGGAAATTCCGACGCCAACTTGTACTTCAACCGACACTCCGGTTCCGCCGACAGCAACGCCGACAGAAACTCCTGTGCCTCCGACACCAACCTTGGTGCCAACAACTACACCAGTTCTGCCGACAGCGACTGTTACTCCGACTATGACAAACACTCCTGTACCTCCGGATTTAATTTCTTTTTCCAATCCGGAAACTGGAGCTTCTTATTCCGGCAGCGGGGCCATGTCTTCTACTGGAAATTTAAAATTTTTAGCTTCAGTAGAAGCAGGAAGAGTAGAAATGGTTGGCGTTCCTCAGCTCGGGGAAACCAACACGGAACGATTAAGTGACCGGCAATTGATAATTAGTTTTTCTTCCAAAAGAAACCAAGGGTCGTTTATTTTTAGATTTAAGGTTTTCGATAAGGAAGAAACTTTCTGCATCAACATCGTTCTGCTTCCGCCGACTGCAACGCCGACGGAAACCGCGACCCCAACTTTGCCTCCAACCGCGACTTCGACGCCGACTGTAACGCCGACGCCGAAAGCGAATCAAGCGCCGATTATTTCGGTATCGCCGGAAGTATTCGCGATGCCAACCGATGCCACGCCGGAGTTAGCCGTTGGGGATTCGCAATTATTGCATATAACAATTACGGACCCGGACGACGGCGACATCGTGAGCGCTTTTGTCATCTCTCCGACATTTGTCGTAGAGGTGACAAGCGTTATGCAGGTCGGTTCGAATTTGTCTGCCGACTTGGTGTTTTCGGCAACGGAAATCGGCCCGACGAGCAGTTTCGAAATCGTCGCGAGTGACGGAGTGAATTCGGTGACAGCCACGATTGTATGGAATGCCACCGAAGCTTTTGTGGAACCAACAACGACACCGGTTCCGCCAACGCCTGTTCCGCCAACTCCGACAAACACGCCGGAACCAACGGCGACACCGGTTCCGCCAACACCTGTTCCTCCGACATCCACGCCTGTTCCACCGACTCCGACACCGACGCTTGTGCCAACCGCAACTCCGATTCCACCGACTCCAACTCCTCCGGCAAAGAATCTGATGATTCTTACCGGTGTAGTTAAAGCGACAATCGGAAAAACCGAACCGGTTTTCACTTGTTTTTTAACAGGTGATAATCTGGCAAGAGCTTTGGTTATCGCGGACACTTCTTTAGATCTCGCCTCGAAAATCCGTTTTCGAATAACGGAGATCACGAGGAATGTTTGGGTAGTAGAGATGGTAGAATGGCCTAATACTCCTGTAAAATTCAGCATTTTTGTTTTCCTTCAGGATAGGTATAACCGTTACGTTACTGCCATCATCCCCTCGGAAATTGTCGAATAAAATTATAGTACCTTATATCACTAAGGCCTGTTCTTCGGAACAGGCCTATTTTTTTATTAAATCTCCGCGAAAACTCCGTGCGTCAGCTAAGGAGTTTTAGCGGAGAAGATTTAATAAAACCCCGACTTTTTGCAGGGTGAAACTAAAAGATTCCACGGCCGTAAGGCTGTAGAATTTCATTTTCCCACACACCCGAGTGTCCCGCAGGCCGCAATCGCCGCCATCATAATCCAAAACGCCAAACCGGAAGCCGACATCGTCAAAAGAACTCGCCAGCCTAAGCTCTCCGAATCACTAAAAATAAACCATGAAAGAATTGTAAAAACTAAAACAACCAAAAAAGTCATCCAAAGCATTTTTTTATTTTTTTAGATAAAAAAATTATACAGCAAAACTGCTTTTGTCAAAAGTTTTAAATAAAAATTACTCTCCTTTTTCCATCTCACCCGCCTTTCCTAATAATTCTTCGTATCTTTCATCATCTATCTCGTAGGCATATTCCGCTGCTGCTTCAAAAGATTCTCTCGCCTGTTCCTTCCATCCCGCCTTTTCATAAACCTCCGCCATTTTAATATTAAAACCAAGATTATCTTCCGTTTTCCCCTGCTCTTGGTCTACCCACTTTCTTAAAACTTCAACCGCTTCCGCATCACCCGGCTCCTTGCCTTTCATTTTTTCTATCAACTCCTCTTCATTAATTTCTCTTTCTTCTTTTTTTTCGAACTTTGGAAAAATTTCCATATTATTCATATGTTTTCATTATGTGCTTTTAAAAATTTCGCGCAACCTGCTAAAATAAAACAATGCTTAATTTTTTTACCGCTTCCCTTCTCGGATTAATTGAGGGCTTCACCGAATTTTTACCCATCTCTTCAACCGCCCATCTTATTCTTGCTTCTAATCTTTTAAAAATTTCCGAAACGGAATTCCTCAAAACTTTTGAAATCGCCATTCAAAGCGGCGCCATTCTTTCCGTTATCGTCCTTTTCTTTAAAAAATTTCTCGACTTGGAAGTTCTGAAAAAAATCTTCGTCGCTTTTCTCCCTACCGGCCTAATCGGTTTTCTTCTTTATAAAACCGTTAAAAGCTTCCTTCTTGGCAATATCGCTATCGTTCTTTTGTCTCTCGCTTTAGGCGGACTTTTCCTTATTCTCTTTGAAAAATTTTTTAAAGAAAGTAAAGGAGAAAAAGATATCAAAGATATCAGTTTTAAAGAATGCCTGATAATCGGCGCCTGCCAAGCGCTTGCCGTTGTTCCCGGCATTTCCCGTTCCGCCGCCACTATTATCGGCGGACTCGCTTTAAAAATTCCCCGTCAAACTATCGTTGAATTTTCTTTTCTTCTCGCCGTCCCAACCATGTTCGCCGCCACTTTTTTCGACCTTTTAAAAACTTCCGCTTCCTTTTCTTCTTCCGAATTTTATCTTCTCGCTCTCGGTTTTATCGTTTCTTTTTTCTCCGCCGCCTTAAGCATAAAATTCCTTCTGAATTATATCCGCCGTCATTCTTTTGCTTCCTTTGGCGTCTATCGCCTTCTCCTTGTTTTTATCTTTCTTCTTTTCGCTCTCTAATGAAACTCCACGGCCTTACGGCCGTGGTATCCTGAGTTTCTCACCCCCCTAAAGGCGGGGTTTATTAAATCTTTACCGCTTCAACTTCCTAGCTAACGCGCGGGGTTTTCGTGGAGATTTAATAAAAAAACCCGCCTCCCTTTTTTACAAAAAGTTCAGCGGGCCCGATAATTCTTATTCATGAACTCCCCCCTTTTTTTCAAAAACCCCCTTCACTAAAATATGAAACTGCGAAGAAAGAGCCATGCATTCGCTAAGGTCTTTCATTAACTGCCTCAACTCCGACAATTCTCTTTTCCGAAGCATTATCTCTAGCTCCTTTTCCCCTTCATTCAAATTTCTTCGAAAGTTGAATAAAAATGCTCTCAGCTTCGGAGTAATTCTCTTCCATATATCGCTCGGCTTCACCTTCCTTTTTCTCCTTACATCTAACCCTCTTTCCTTGCAAGTCGCTTCAATCAAAGTTCTGGATTCGCAAAGAGTCATCTTTTTTTTCACCATTTCTAAAGCTAAAGATAATTGAATTTCTTTATCTTCAATTTTAGAAAGCTCATAAGCTGCCGAAATATTTATTCTTTTCTCCTCCGGCAATTTCGGAGACAACATTCCAAAAACTTCTGAACGCAAGTTGAGAAGAGCCAATCTTTGCGAAACCCACATCTGTGATTTGCCGATTGCTCTTGCGATGCCGGCTTGCGCCATTCCGGAATCAAGCAATTTCTTTGCGGCTATGACTTCTTCTTCAACCGTATGTGATTCTCGGCAGAAGTTATAAAGAAGAGAAAGCAGCAATTTTTCTCTTTTGTCCTTCGGTTTCGAAATAATAAAGCAAGAAATCTCTTTCCACCCTAATTCTTTAATGCATCTCCACCGCCTTTCTCCGTCAAGAATAATGCTTTTCTCCCCGTCCTGAAAAATAACAATCGGTTGCTTCTGCCCATTTTCTCTTATGCTTTCTTTTAGGCATTCTAAAGCAACCAGGTCAAAATACATTCTTGGCTGTTCTGGATCAGGAACTAAATTTCCGACTGGAATCAAAATTACCTGATTCTCTTCCCCTCGATGAACTTTCCCATTTCCCCCAGAACTTCCGGTTCTTGCCTTTGAAAAATCCAAAGGCGGAGTTGAAACCGGTTTTCTTACTCTTTTGAATTCCGAACCGCATCTTATGCAAGCTCCGTTCCTGTTTTTTTTTATTCCCGAAATTTTTATGCAATTTTCGCCAGAAATGTTTTTTCCTTCTAACCTGCAATAAACCATTTCAGTAACATCAACTACGCTTTTCTTTTCCATTTTCTTTCTCCTTTGTGCCCCGACTTTTCACGTCGTAGCTTTGTCTTGCCACAACCTTAGTATAGGCAGATTTCTTTAATTTAGTTTCAAAATTCTCCCTAAAAAATAAGCTCTTTCTCTTTTTTTGTCAAAAACTTTCTTTCCTTCCTTATCCCAATATTCTCAACAACATTGGAATAAGAATGTTTCTCAACATCCCTCAAACTTGCTTTTTTTCTATTTTCTTCTATAATATATAAAAGCGCTGATAATTTTTATCCGCCAAAAAGCGGATTTTATTTACCCTAATATGGATATAAGAAACATCGCCATTATCGCCCACGTTGACCACGGCAAAACCACGCTTACCGATGCTCTGATGCGTCAAACCGGTATGGCAGAAGCCGGCGTCAGCATGGATTCCAACACGCTCGAAAAAGAGCGCGGTATTACGATTTATTCTAAAAACACCTCCGTTTATTATAAAGAAACAAAAATCAATATCGTCGACACCCCCGGCCACGCCGACTTCGGCTCCGAAGTGGAACGCGTTCTCCGCTCCATCGATTCCGTTATTCTTGTCGTTGACGCTCAAGAAGGCCCAATGCCTCAAACTCGATTTGTTCTTAAAAAATCTCTCGACCTCGGACTAAAGCCAATCGTCGTTATTAATAAAATAGACAAAGCCGCCGCCCGTCCGGAAGCCGTTCATGAAATGGTTCTGGAACTTTTTATGGAACTGGGCGCAAATAACGACCAGCTTAATTTTTCCACTATCTACGCCATCGGCCGCGACGGCATCGCTAAAGTAAATCTGGAAGACAAATCCGCCGACCTCTCCCCGCTTCTCGACGTTATTCTTAAAGAAGTGCCTGTCGCTTCCGGCGCCGAAAAAAACAACTTGCCTCTTTTAATGCAGCCCTTCAATCTCGCTTACGACAATTTTCTCGGCCGTCTCGGACTTGGCCGCATTTACGAAGGAAAAATAAAAAATGGCCAAACAGTTTTCATTAAAAACGACAAAGGCGAAATCCGCCAGGGAAAAGTCACCAAACTCTTCACTTTCGAAGGTCTGGCTCGCAAAGAAGAAGAGGAAGCTGTCGCCGGCGATATTGTTATGATTGCCGGACTTCCCGATATTTTTATCGGCGAAACCATTTGTGAAAATGAAAATCAAAAAGCTCTGCCCGCCATTTCCATCGATGAACCGACCATCTGTCTTAATTTTCTCGTTAATGATTCCCCTTTCGCCGGCCGAGAAGGAAAATTTGTCACTACTCGCCAAATTAAAGAACGCTTGGAAAAAGAACTGGAAGTCAATGTCGGTTTGAAAGTGGATTTTTCCGAAGGCGACCATTACAAAGTTTACGGACGCGGCGAAATGCATATCGCCATTCTGCTTGAAAATATGCGCCGCGAAGGCTACGAACTCCAAATCTCCGAACCGCACGTTATTATCAAAGAAGAAAACGGCGCAAAGCTCGAACCTTTTGAAGAAGCCACAATAAATGTTCCGGAGGAAATGGCCGGAGTTGTTATTGAACGCCTCGGCAAAAGAAAAGGGCAGATGCTCGAAATCAAGCACGAAAATAATCGCGCCTTTATGATTTTTGAAATTCCCACCCGCGCTCTTCTCGGCTATCGCAATGAATTTATTATCGATACGCGCGGCGAAGGCATTCTTTACACCCGCGTCATCGGTTTCAAACCTTATGCCGGCAATATCGAAAAAAGCGAACTCGGCTCTATGGTTTCTATGGCAACCGGCAAAGCTCTTGGCTTCTCTTTATATAATCTTCAAGAAAGAGGCGTTCTTTATGTTAAAGCCGGAACGGAAGTTTACGAAGGAATGGTTATCGGCAATGTCTCGAAAGGCAACGATATGACCGTCAATCCGATTAAAGGAAAAGAACTTAGCAATATGCGCGCCTCCGGTTCCGACGAAGCCATTCGTTTGACTCCGCCTATGGAGCTTTCTTTGGAACGCGGTATGGGAGTTATGAACGAAGACGAATATTTGGAAATCACTCCAAAAAGCATTCGCTTGAGAAAACAGTTTCTCACCGAAAACGCCCGCATCAAACACTCCCGCCAAAAATGAAACTCCACGGCCTTACGGCCGTGGTATCCTGAGTTTCTCACCCCCCTAAAGGCGGGGTTTATTAAATCTTTACCACTTCAACTCCCTAGCTAACGCGCGTGGTTTTCGTGGAGATTTAATAATCTGTTTAAAAATCGACTTACTTAAGATAAAATAAAAAGAGATGGAAACTTCTTCTTTTTATTTTGTATTAACTTGATATGTTCGGAAAAAATAAAATCGGTTTGGCTTTAAGCGGCGGCTCCGCTCTCGGCATCTCCCATATCGGAGTTCTTAAAGCTCTTGAAGAAAACAAAATTAAAATAGATTATATCGCCGGCACCAGTTCCGGCTCTATTATCGCTGCCGCCTTCGCCTTCGGCCTTTCTTATGAGCAAATGGCCGATGTTTCCAAAAAAATCAACTGGCGGAACATCTCCAATTTCGCTTATTCCAAGTTAGGTCTAGCTTCCAACAAACCTCTCGGCAAACTCATCAAAGAAGTTTTCGGCGAGGTTAATATAGAAGACGCCAAAATTCCGCTTGCCATTGTCGCAACCGATATTGAAAAAGGTGAAAAAGTTGTTCTCCGAAAAGGCAATTTGGCGGAAGCTTTAATGGCAAGCTCCTGCCTTCCGGGCATCTATATTCCGATAACCATCAATGAGCGAAAACTTATTGACGGCGGATGGTCGGAAAATCTTCCCTTATCGGTTGTCAGAAAAATGGGCGCCGATTCTGCTATTGGAGTCAACTTGAGAAAAACTTCCTTAAGAAACGTGCATAATGTTTTTGACGTTCTTCTGAACTCATTCGCTGTTCTTTCTATGGACCGCCGTCTTTTAAGAATGTGGGAAGCCGACATCATCATCGAACCGAATCTGTTTAATTTCGGCTATTCCGACTTCAATAAAACAGAAGAGTTAATTACAGCCGGTTATCAAGCCGCTATTTCTCTTATGCCAAAAATAAAGAAAATATCGGAAAGCAAGCAGTATCATAAAAAAAGATTTTTCTTTCTGCGCCGCCTAATGAAAAAACTGAAACTTTAATTCCAATTTCCTGTTTCTCTGTTAAAAATCGCTCCAATCTATTCTCAAATTCTCAAGAATTTGAGAATAGATCTTTAATAAAAAGCCGTCTCGATTTTCATCAAGACGGCATTAATAACTTTTTGGCATTTTTCTCTCCTTTTTTAGTAAGAATGTCAACTGAGCGCTAGAACAGAAATCCGTCCTTTTTCTTCCTTAAACTCTTTCATCGCTTCTTCTTGACTGCTATAGATTTCCAATGTTCTTGAAAATCCAAGTATATCAAAAAGATTTCTAATCCTCGAATCCATACCACATAGTTTTAAGTCTCCCATTTTGTTTCTTACTTCCACCAACATTCCTGCGATAACTCCAAGCCCCGCCGCCGAAATATATTCCAACTCTGACATATCGACAATAATTTTCACCTTCCCCTCTTCTATTAGCTCTTTAAAACAATTATCAAGCTCAACAAATGTTGAGGAGTCCAAATACCCGATCACATAAACAACTTCTACTCCTCCTTCTCGCTCTTCTCGCCTTAAGTCAAACTTTTTAAACATGATTCTTCTCCTTCCGAAGTTAAACCATTTTCTCATCGCCCTTCTCCTTTTTACCCCGACCGAAGCGTCGGGGCTCTTTTTGCCTCATTATTAAGTAATGTTTTTTGTTTTCAAAACTCTATCTTCACCCTACTTCCGCCTTTAATCTTTGTCAATCAATTTTTCATTCCAATGTTCTTGAGAATGTTGGAATGAAAAAAGTTTTACAAATAAAAACCGCCTCGCTTTTATTTCGAGACAGTTTTAAAAAAATATCCTTGTTTCTATAAAAACGCGCTAATCGCCACTCCCAGATAATAAGGCCAAATTATTAACGCCAAAACTCCTTTCCAAAAAGAAAGCCCCAAATAGCCGATAGTAAAAAGCCATCCCCCAAACCAAATTAAGCCTGAAGAACCGCACTGCCCGACAATTTTTTCTTTTCCCATTTTTTATAATTTTATTTTTTTATTCCGACTCTTTATTTATTGGCACAATCCCAATCTATTCCCGCCGCCTTGGTTGCGTCATGAACCATGCAAATTGGACTGCACCCCTCCTTTTTTTCTTTTAAATTTAATCCAAACCTCCAAACTCCGGTACTCTCATTATATTCTCCCGCTTTAACTGTCTCTTCATTTTTGTTTTGAATGCAAACATCTTCTGCGATTGTTTTAGCTTCCGCCTTTGTTATCGTCGCTTTTATTTTAATCTCTTCAGTAAATATTTTTCCGTCAGCCGTGCATTGTCGCGGATAGCTTTCCGTTACCGGATTTCCCGCTTCCGCGCATTCCTCAAAACTTGTTATTCCTATTTCTTTATAAATAAATATAATAAAAAACACTGCCGCGATAACTAAAACCACAGCTACCGCGATAAATGATATTTTTTTATCCATACGATAATTATAAACTATTTTCCAAAAAATTCATTTCTTTTCCACTTCCCCGCTTATTTTCTTCGGCTTTATAAATTTCGGCGCCCTAATTTTATGGCAAAAAGCAATTCTTTTTGCCATAATAAATAAAATATGAAAAATAAGATTATTTTGAGCCTGGGAATATTCATTTTTATTTTTATTCTATCCGGAGTTCTTTTTTATAATCATCTCTTCGGCGCGCCGGAAAAAAACGCCGAACCGGAAAGATTTATTGTTTCTTTAAATGAAACAAAAGAAGACGCTGTTCAAAAATTAAGCGCTGGAGGTTTTATAAAAAGCGAATGGGGTTTCAAAATCGCCTTAGGCGTGTCAAAAATCCGTCCGGGCGGCTATAAAATTTCTAAAAGTCAAAATGTTTGGCAACTGGCTAAAGCCCTGAAAGAACCGTATATGGAATGGGTAATCATTCAGGAAGGGCTCCGCAAAGAACAGATCGCGGAAATTCTTGCGGAAAAACTCGATTGGAGCAGCGAAGAAAAAAATGACTGGGTTATAAAATATACCGCGGAAAAACCTGATTATTCGGAAGGCGTTTATTTTCCCGATACTTATCTGATTTCAAAAGACGAATCCCCCGAAGATATCGCCAAAAGATTCATCAATAAATTTAACGAAAAATTTCAGCCTTATGCCGAAAAATTTGCGAAGGCCAACATAAAATGGACAACAGCAATAAAACTTGCCTCCATAGTTCAAAGAGAAGCTGCTGGCAAAAGCGATATGCCTCTTGTCGCTGGTGTCCTTTGGAACCGCCTTCTGAAAGATATGCGTCTTGAAACCGACTGCGCCATCCAATATGCGCGCGACACCTCTCTTCATTACAATTCCGGCCTGACAAAATATTTAAGTGAAGGAGATTGGTGGAAACCGATAAGCTCAGCCGATAAAAATATTTCTTCTCCTTATAATACTTACAAAAATAAAGGCCTTCCTCCTCACCCCATTTCCAATCCCGGTCTTGACGCTATTTCAGCCGCTCTCAATCCGGCAAAAACCGAATGCTTGTTTTATCTCCATGATACAGAAGGAGAAATCCATTGCGCCAAAACTTACGAGGAACACAAAGCTAATATTGAAAAATATCTGAGATAAAACTCCACGGCCGTAAGGCCGTGAAATCTTTAAGTTTTTTTCCGCAGAAAGTCAGAGTTTTATCAAATCTTTTCTAATCGGTTTTTAAAACACAATTGGTGAAAGTTAAAACGCTTTCAGTCCCTTCGGTTATAAAAGCCGTATCTCCTTTATTCCAGAAAACAAAAGTTTCGTCCGCATTCGCATAACGGGCGCCGGAAGCCGATATCGCGTGAGGCAAGGATATTTTTCTCTCATCGCTTAAAATTAAATCGACAAATTTATCGTCATTGGGATAAAACGAAGCGGTAATTATTTTTGAGTCATCGCAAGAAAAAGAAAATGTTTTTGGCGCTATTGCCGTGCAATATTCCTCCCATGTTCTAATGCAGGAATTTTTAGCTTCGCACCACGAATATCCCGCCGAACCGATACAGCCATGTTCGTCCTTATCGCCCCCGACAATTTCTTTGTCTTGATAATTGCTGAAAGCGTAAAACAAACCCAAAACCACTAAAACCGCAACCGCTAAAAAAATAATAATTTTTATTTTTCTTTGCATAATGTTCTTAATAATTATATACCGAATGTTTTTATTTGAAAACGGCAAATTGACAAAAAATTGTTAATTTTTAAAAAGTTTTCCAATACTTGACTTAAATAATAAAAAGACGTAGTTTGAAAAAAGCCCGTCAAAAAAAAGCTTTTAAAAGCTAAAAAAGGAGAGAAAATCATGGAATATGAACATTCTGACAATAGAAAGATTGAATTAGAGAGACAAACCGACGAATGCTACAAAGAGAGAGGAAGGCAACTTTCATCACATGAAGAAGGAGAGAAAATCATGAAAGAGAACGAACCGAAGGAAAGAATTGATATAGAAAAACTAATTGACGAATTTGCCGCAAAAGAGAAAGCTGAAAATCAAAAGAAGGAAGGAAAACCTCTGCCAAAACAAGCTATGCCTTCCAATGGGAACGCACAACAAAAAAGTCAAAATCAAAACAAGACGCGAGCTGAAACAAGCGCAGGAAAAACCGCGACTGCTAAAGAATTTCCGCATAATCAAAACATCCCAAAGAATAATGCTGACCTCAATATCATAAATATGATTATTGGAGGTATTGGGTTGTTTGTATTATCAGTCATCGGTTTTATTTTTGTGATGATCGCCCTGAAAGTGTTTTTCGGATATGTTATTTTTTCCAGTTTAGTCGGGCCTTTAATGTCTGCTTTCGGTTTAGACATTATGCTCGCTCGCGCTCTTGCTATGGTAGTCACCGCCACTTTAATTGTTTCTCTACCGGCCACCATCTCCTACTTTTTATTTAGAAAAGGAAAGTGGGGTAAAAGAGCTCTTATGATAGCATTGAGTTTGGTATATGCCATTAGTTGTGTAGGCATCTTCTATGGAACCCGCGATGTCTATTTTGACCGTCTTACCGGAAAACCAATCAAGTTTTATATCAAAACAACAGACGGTTTCAAATTTTCCAACCAAGAAGATTTTGACACGCTTTACGGAACCAAATATAAACCAGTAACCGCCGAAGCAATGAAGGAATACCTGATGTGGCAGAAAGAAGGAACGCTTTTTATTCCAAACATAGTTCCCGGTCAATATTTTTCCAAAGAAACCGGAGAACCTATTATTTGGTATGCGGAAAGAGAGAATGGAAAGTACGAGCTTTTCTCTCTGCCAGGATATGACCCTCTTACCGGCAATGCTCTAAAACCAATCTCCGAACAAGTTGCCAATATTGTAACAGAGAACAAAGACGACGCGGAAACAATTTCAAAAATTGTTGAAACCATCAACCAAAAGAAAATAGATACTGACTTTTACCTTCATGCTGTAAAAAACACTTTTTCGGTAAAAGCAAATATTTCTCTTGGTGATCATTGGCAAGCTCAGATTGAAAAAGTGATATTTATCGATCCTTTTTTAATTATTGGAGTTCGAGTTGATGGAAAAAGCAAAAAAACCGGCAAATCGGAAGTTAAGATTAATACGAACGGATTTACTGATAACCGTGGCGAACTTCACAGTCCCTTCAATATTCTCCTAACTTTGCCGAAACAAGAAGCAAAAAGAGACGCTGGATATTGGGAACGAGGATTCTTTTCGGATTCCTGGGTCTCAAACATTGTTCTCGAATACTTCTTCATTCAAATTGAACAATATCAGTTCACTCGTATCCTCTATGTCTTTAATTACATTCAACCAATATTAATTCCAGGAGGAACTTTACATTTTGCGGATCAAAAAAACGGTTTTTTGATCGAAGAATTAAAAGCTATGCCTCCAATGAACGTAGTTACTGTCAAAGATGTTCAAAAATAAAAAAATTGCTAATTTCCAGCTCTTTATTTTCTGGACAGCCACAGCATCCGCTGTGGCTTTTCTATCTCTAATGTTTAAATTATTTTTATGCGTTGCTTCCCGCCACAAATCCGGTTGTCCAACATAATTGAAGGCTATATCCTCCCGAAGGACGGTCGATGCTGAGCGCATCGCCAATAATATAAATATGCGGCCTAAGACGCGACCGCATTGTTTTAAAATCCACCTCTTCCGGCATAACGCCGCCTGAAGAAATAATCGCTTTATCCGCTCCTAATAATCCTTTCACGCATATCGGAATCGCCTTAAGATATTTGACAAGTTTTATTCTATCTTCATGTCGAACGCTGTGATTTGCCGTTTCCCTATTAATTTGAACCAAATCAAGAATTATCGGAACAAGCGCGGACGGAATAAGCGCGCCAAGCGCATTTTTTATTTTTTTATTGCTCTCGGTAATAAGAATATTCTGCAGTTTTTGTTTAAGCGCGCCATGGTCAAGTTTAGGAAATAAATCAATCATAATAATCACTTCCCCGTAACGCAACAACTCGCCGATGTTTTTACTCATATCAAGCGCCGCCGGCCCGCTGATTCCAAAATGCGTGAATAATATTTTTCCTTTTTTAACTTCCTCTTTTTTCCCGTTTAATAAAATTGTCAGTTTAATGTCATTCAACGTTACTCCTGCTATTTTTTTCACCCACTCATCTTTGATTGCAATCGGCACAAGAGCAAAATTATTTTTCACGATAGTATGCCCCATTTTTTTAAGCCAAATAAATCCTTCTCCCGTTGACCCCGTTTCCGGATGCGAAACGCCTCCTGTCGCGATAATGTATGATTTTGCTGTAAGCGTCTCCCCTCCTTCAAGTTGAAGCGCCATATGTTCTTTTTTTTCATCAAAAGAAAAACCGGCCACTCTCGCCTTTGTTCTTATTTTTACCCCGCCTTTTTTCATATACTTCACCATCGTTTCCAGCACCGATTGCGACAAATCTGAAACTGGAAAAATTCTTCCCTCCGCCTCTTCTTTTGTTTGCAATCCTCGGCCATTAAAAAACTCAAGAGTTTTTAAAACATCAAATTGCGAGAATGCGGACAAAAGAAATTTTCCGCTTCCTTTATATTTGGAAACCAAATCGCGGATATTTTGTTTATTGTTTGTCAGATTGCATCGCCCGCCTCCGGTTAAAAGCAATTTCTTTCCAAGCGCCGAATTCTTTTCAAGCAATAAAACAGAACGGCCGAGTTCTGCCGCCCGCCCCGCCGCCATCATTCCTGCCGGTCCCCCGCCAATAACAATAACGTCCTGCGTATTATTTTTATTTTTTTCTTCTTTCATTTTTTATTGCGCGCGCTTCTATTATTTATATATTAAAAAAGGCATTTTTTCCAAATCACGATTTAAAAAGCTCTCCCGATTTTATCGGAAGAGTTTTTTAATTCAAACAATCTGAATTTATTTTATTAAACGCGTTTCACCTTTGTCGCATGCGGTCCTTTTTCCGAATCAGCTTTCTCAAAAGATACTTTATCACCGACTTTCAGCTCTTCATAGCTTACGCCTTCAAGCTCATTACTGTGAAAAAATAAATCTTTCTCCTGACCTTCAACGGTGATGAATCCAAATCCTTTATCCGTCAATGTCTTTATTGTTCCTTCCATTTTTTAAAGTTATTTTAATTAATATTTTTTTTAAAGCTTAGTTCTCTAATAAACTCGACTAAATTTCTATTAAACAACTAACTCAAACCGCCTTTATTTTATTTTTTTTCCTTTTTTGGAAACTTTTTTCGCCGTCTTTTTTATCTTAACATTAGAAGGTTTTTCTTTCTCCGCCGCTAACAATTTTGCGCCCGCTATTTCTTCTATCGCCCTAATCAGTTTATCCATTTTCACGCTCAGCATTTCCAACTGTTTTTTTATTTCATCCCTTTCTTCCTTGTCAGCGCCGCCTTGAAAATCACTCCTGGCTGGAGCCTTATAGCCGTCAAAACTCTTTCTCGAAAATCTCTCGCCTCCTCTTTCTCTTCCGCCTTCACTCTCTCTTTTTCCTTGAAAACAAGAGTCGCAGAAAACCGGTTTTCCCTCAGTCGGCCGAAAAGGCACCTCGCAAGTTTGTCCGCACTGGTCGCAAACTGCCTGATGTTTGACAGCCGGGCCTCGGTCTCTGTCTCCGCCTCCTCCCCAGCTTCTTCTCTGAAAACTTGGCCGCCCTCCTCCCCCGCCTCCATCCCGTCTTGAAAACCCGCCTCTGTCTCCTCCAGAACGCCTGTCTCCGCCCCGTTTAAAATCTCCCATATATTTATGTTGTTTTACTTATTTATATTAATAGTTTAAAGTATGCGCTCCTTTCCCTTAAAAAGCAAAGAAAAAACGCAAATTGAACGTATAAAATAAATGATGGTATAATTTAAAAAACTTATTCATCTTTGTTTCAAAAAACAAATGGATCAAACTGTCGCTCTAATTATTCAATACAAATATCTCATTCTCTTTCCCCTAGTTATCGCGGAAGGGCCAATATTGACAGTAATTTGCGGTTTTTTTATCACTTCCGGCTTTCTTAATTTTTTTCCGACTTTTCTTATAGTCATAGTCGGCGACATTATCGGGGACTCTTTTTATTATAGTTTGGGAAGATGGAGCGGAAAATATCTTGATAAACTTAAGAAAATTTTCAAGATTACCGAAGAAAATTTTCTTAAAGCTAAAAGCTATTTTAATACCCATCACAAAAAAGCCCTCTTTTTTTCTAAACTTCTCCATGGATTAGGATTTACTGGCCTCATCGCCGCCGGCAATCTAAAAGTTCCTTATCGCCGATTTTTTATCACTTGTTTTTCCATAACCCTCATTCAATCTTCTGTTTTTTTTACTATCGGGCTTCTTTTCGGCAATGCTTATCTTGAAATAGGAAAATATCTTGACTATTATGCTTCCGCCATAATTATTGGCGGACTGTTCTTTGCTTTTTATCTCATTATAAAAAAACTAAAGTTCTAATCTAAATAAAAATGAGAATTATTATTGCCGCTGACACTTATTACCCGCATATTAATGGAGCTTCTTTTTTCGCCCAAAGATTGGCTCATTATCTGCAGAAAAACGGCCATATTGTGGCCGTTATAGCCCCTTCGGAATCTTTTCAAAATACCGAAAAAAAAATTAATGGCATTTCTGTTTTTGGCATCAGTTCTTTGCCTATTCTTTTCTATTCCGGTTTCAGATTTTCTCTTCCCTTTTTTATAAAAAAAGAAATTAAAAAAATCATCAAAGAATTCCAACCCGATATCATTCATGTCCAAAGCCACTTTTCTATTTGCCGCGCTGTTATTTCTCTCGCTAAAAAAAGTCATCTTCCGATTATTGCCACTAATCACTTTATGCCGGAAAATCTCACTCATTATCTTCACCTTCCGGCATTTATTGAAAATCTGATAAAAAAAATCGCTTGGTTGGATTTTTCCCGAATTTTCAATAAAGTAGATTTAGTCACCACTCCAACCGAATCAGCCGCCAAGCTCATCAGAAGTCGCTTAAAAAATATCGTGAAAAGCGTTTCTTGTGGCATAGATTTAAATCGTTTCAACCCAAAAAATAATGGGGATTATCTTAAAGAAAAATATCATCTTTCGAATAATAAACTCATTCTTTTATACGTCGGCCGTTTAGACAAAGAAAAAAATATTGATTTAATAATTAAAGCCGTTGCTCAAGTTCCTTCAAATATTGATTTGCACTTTGTAATTGCCGGGACCGGAGCTGAAAAAGAAAATTTAATGAATCTATCCGAAAAACTTTCTATTAAAGAAAGAGTTCATCTTATCGGTTTTGTTTCCGACCATGATTTAGAAAATATTTATAGAATTGCCGAATGTTTTATTATTGCCGGCACCGCCGAGCTCCAAAGTATTGTTACTCTAGAAGCTTTAGCTTCCGGTCTTCCGGTTATTGCCGCTAACGCCGTCGCTCTTCCGGAACTAGTAAAGGATGAAGAAAACGGATTTCTTTTTGAGCCCGGCGACCTTGATA
The DNA here is from genome assembly GCA_041651415.1 of Minisyncoccota bacterium. Lineage (GTDB taxonomy): Bacteria > Patescibacteriota > Minisyncoccia > UBA6257 > XYB1-36-10 > JAQVXM01. The sequence goes on along the minus strand of JBAZJH010000001.1, from coordinate 81,621 downwards.
GCTTAATTAAAAAAATAAAAACTATTTTTTCTGATTCCACTCTCCGAAAAAAAATGGCGGAAAAAAGTTTGGCCATCATCGCTAACCATTCCATAGAAAAAACAATCTCTCAATTTGAAAATATTTATTTTGAACAAATAAACCGGCACTCTCATGAAAAAAATCTTAGATAAATACCGCCCCTATCTATCAAACAAAAGATTTATCCGTTCCGCCATCTTTAGCGCTCTTTTCTTAATTATCAGCTTGATTTTTAATTTTTACGCCGGAGTTTATGCCACGGAAAAAGCCAGTAATTCGGTTCAAGATATTATTTTAAGCAATACTCATCCAATAGATGTTGATGGAACTTTTACTTATGGGCCTTTAGTTCTTTGGTTTTTTGTTTTCTTTCTTCTCTTATCAGAGCCTAAAAGAATTCCTTTCACTTTAAAAACTATTACTCTTTTTGTCTTTATTCGTTCTGTATTTTTTTCCACCACTCATCTCGGCCCTTTTCCGGACCATATCGATCTTGATTATTCTTCTTTCCTTGTCTGGGCCTTCACTTCCGGAGGTGATTTATTTTTTTCCGGCCACACCGGCCTTCCTTTTCTTTTGTCTTTTATTTTCGGATACAACTTTTATCTCCGCTTGTTCTTTATTGTCGCCTCTATCTTTTTTGGAATCATTGTTCTCTTAGCCCATCTTCATTATTCCATTGATGTGCTTTCCGCTTTCTTTATCTCTTTTGCTATTTTTAAAATAGCGGAAACTATTTTTATTAAAGACTGGAAAACTTTTCACGAAGGAATTTAAAAAAAGAGACTTTAAAAGTCTCTTTTTTTTATTTCTCCTAAATATTACTATTTATTCTTCTTTTTCTTGTTCTCCAGCATCAGCCGTTTTGCCGCCAATCTTTTCTTGGTTTTATGAGAATGCGATTTTTTGCGATGAGTTAATCCTGTTGCTCTTTTTGCCATATGTATATTTTATTAATCGTTAATTATTTTTTAAGTGTAGCAAAAAAATTCGGCAAAAGGAAATTTTTAACCGATAAAAGTAAGCGCCTTGCCGGTTTTACCTCCCCGTCCGGTTCTACCGATACGATGAATATAATCCTCATAAGTAGCGGGAAGTTCATAATTGATAACGTGACTGACATTTGGAATATCAAGTCCTCGCGCTGCCACATCTGTCGCAACTAAAACATTTATTGCGCTATCCTTAAATAATTTCAAAGCGCGCGCTCTCTGATTATGATTCTTGTTTCCATGAATTGATTCCGTTTTCAAACCGCGTCCGGAAAGAAGCTTGGATAAGCGTTCCACTCCGTGCTTGGTTCGTCCGAAAATCAGTACCTTGTTGAACTCCGGCTTAACTAAAAGATTATGCAGAAGGTCAAACTTGATTTCATTTTTTACATAAACAACGTCTTGGTCCACGCCGCAAGCGGTTTCTCCGGTTTTAACCGAAACATTCACCGGATTGTTTAAAAACTCGCTGATTAAATTCTTTATGTCGCCAGACAGCGTAGCTGAAAAGAAAAGCGTTTGTCGTTCTTTTTTCATCGACGCCATCAAAAAACGCATATCATTAATAAAGCCCATATCAAGCATCCGGTCGGATTCGTCTAAAACAGCGGTCTGAAAATTATTCAGTTTTAAAGAACCGCGCTTGATTATATCTTTTATTCTTCCGGGAGTTCCGATAACAAAGTTATGATTGCGTCGCAAATCGCTGATTTGCCGGAAGATAGGCATTCCACCCACAACACAAACGGAAAAAACACCCAAACCGGAAGCGAATCTCACCAATTCCTGGTTGATTTGAATGGCTAATTCCCTTGTCGGAGCAACAATCAAAATTTTTTGCTCTTTGTCTTTTATCGCTTTATTTAAAAGCGGAATAACGAAAGCGGCTGTTTTACCGGTTCCGGTATTTGCGATTCCGACAATATCGCGGCCTTCCAAAATATGAGGAATAGCTTGGTCTTGAATAGGCGTTGGGCTCTCATATCCGGCCTTCAAGATATTTTTTTTCAAACGTTCGTCAACGTCAAAATCAGTGAAAGAATTCACCGCCTTATAGGGCTCTGCTTTTATAACCGGATCCGCCCGTTTAATAAATTTGGAAACATCACTAAACTCCCTCTCTTTAAATTGAGGTTTTTTCGCAAAAGAACGCTTGCCGAAACTTCTGTTTCGGCCCATTTGTTTTCTGAACATATATTTCTTCTAGCCTTTAAATTTAAGAGATAAGCCGGCTAGGATCTCTTAAATTCCAAGAAGAAAATACATGGAGAAGAGAGATAACTTATACTGTGAAAGTATACTACAACACCATTATCTTGTCAAATACATATGCGTTTAAAATTTTTTTATCTAAAAAGACGCTTTCCTCGCGTCCTTTTAGATAAAATCGTTTGCAATTTCTCTTTTTACTATTTGTTGAACATTTTTACGAACCAACCAAACAAACTGAACTTTCCTTCCTGAGTTTTCACGAAATTTTCGATTTTCACTTGTTCCTGTTCTAATGTTTTGATTTGATTTTGAAGCTCTGTTTTATCTCCTTCGTTTTGAACCTTTTCCACTAATCTGTTTAACTGCTCCAATCTATTTTCGGTTTGAACCATCTCGCTTCTTAAAACTCCCAAATTTTTATAATCGGAACCTAATAAAAATGTTTTTACTTTATTTCTAGTTTGAACTTTTTTTATTATTTGAACCGTTGAACTTGCTGATTGGTTTTGTTCTTGGCTGATTGTTTTTACTTCTTCTCCTATTCCTCCCTCTCTGTCCGCAACCTGCAAAAGAGATTCAACGAAATTAGATACTGCGCTATGATGTTCTTCAGCGTTAATTTGTTCTTGCTGCTTTTCGCCGCCGCTTCCATTAGCTCCATTTTGGCCCGTAGCGTAAGTATTGGCTGTAAAAGCAAAAGCAACCGCCAAAATGCTTATCGCTAAAACTTTGTTTTTCATTTTAAAAAATAAATTATTGATTTCACGACCTTTTTCCTTTATTTATTTTGCCACTATTGAATCAACTCTGTTGCCGTATAATTATTTTTGCTTTATTTTGCGCAATTAATCTGCAATTTGAGTGCAGTGCGAACAGCGTTTGGCTTCAGCGGGAATATCGCTCAAGCATTCTTTGCATTTTTTGGTTTTGGAATCCGTCGGCGGCTCTTTCTTGGACCGGGCAATAAGCGCGTTCATTGGCTTAACGACAAAAAAGAAAACTGCCCCCGCAACAAGAATGAAAGAAATAAAAGCGTTGATAAAATGCCCATACATAAACTGACTGCCGTTGATAGAAAATGAAAGTCCGCTAAAATCAGGCGTTTTAACAATTGCCGCGATAAACGGAGTAAGCAGGTCGGTTACAAGAGAAGAAACAATGGTTCCGAAAGACGCGCCAACCACAACGCCAACCGCCAAATCAACGACATTCCCCCGCAATAAAAACTGTTTGAATTCTTTCAACATTTTTTATTTTTTACTTGTTCAAATATGTGACTGTTAATTGCAGCGCTGTTGCGAATAAAACCCAAAGCAAATATGGAACATTCGCGTAAACAATCCATTTTTTACGCGGAAAAATAACTTTCATTCCCCAAATGAGGGTTATTAAAACCAAAATTATATCTGCCGCCGCCAAATAATTGTTTTGCAGCCCGAATTGAATCGGAGTAAAAACAAAATTAAAAATAAGATTCAGCAAAAAAGGAAGCAGAATCTTAAAAGAAATCTTTTTTGTAAAAAACAGATAAACAACATATCCGAAAGATATCGCTATTAGAACATAAAGAAAAGTCCACACTGGAGAAAACAACCATGCCGGCGGCGCCCATGAAGGCTTAATGAGTTGTGCATACCAGCTGTATGTATTCATTTATTTTATTATACCAAAAACCTCTTTAATCTCCAAATGTCAAACTTAATAAAACAAACCTCCGGCTGAAATAATTTTTAAAAATCGTTTATCAAAAATTCTTATGTTTATAGTTCTTCAAATCTTTCTTCACCTTTTTGATAAACTTTCCGAACTGGCGGTCTTTTTCTCTTTTTTCAAAATCACTCATCTCGTAATATTTCGCTTCTTTTTTTAAGTTTATGTAATTGTAATATTTTTTTTCATCAAGCTCGCCTTTCTCCAAAGCGGAAAGAACTTCGCACCCGGGCTCGTGAATATGCGAACAGTCGGCATATTTGCACTTCTTGGCAAGTAAAGTTATTTCATCAAATAGATTTTCTATGCCTGTCTCTACGTCCGTCATTCCCACTTCGCGCATTCCCGGATTATCTATCACGATTCCTCCATTTTCCAAAAAATACATTTCCCTGTTTGTGGTGGTATGCTTTCCTTTGCCAGTGCTTAAGCTTATGTCTTCGGTCTTTATGATATTTTCCCCGAGTAATTTATTGATTAAAGATGATTTTCCGACTCCGGACGAACCAAGAAAGCAATAAGTTTTTCCGCTTGCTATATATGCCTTAAGCTCGTTTAGCCCTTGAAGAGTTTTCGTGCTAGTCAAAATAACATCGATACCGCTAAACCTGTTTTTTATTTGAATTATTTTTGAATTAAGTTCTTCTTTAGAAATTAAATCTATTTTATTCAGTATGATAGCTGGCTTTACTCCTCCGTCGCTCGCTATGGCAAAATATCTTTCAAAACGGTTTAAGCTGTAATCCTCGTCAACCGACTCAACCACAAATGCCACATCGATATTCGTCGCCATAATCTGCGTTTCATTTTTTTCGCCGGCTCTGTCTTTGTCTCCGTATCTTCTTTTTATTATTGTTTTTCTCGGCAGTATTCCGTGAATCACGGCTTGTTCCGGATTTAGTTCGGTAATTGCCACAAAGTCGCCCACCGCGGGATAATCTTCCCGAGACAAAGCGTTAAACATCTGTTTTCCGGTTACTTTTGCCAAATATTCGCCGCCGGCATTTTTAACTTTATAAGCTCCTTTATGTTCCACCGTAACTCGCGCCACCGAAAATCCGTCCAATTTAAGTTTTTTGCGATTGGACTCAAAAAAATCTCCGTACCCCAAATCTTCAATTTTCATTTTAAGTTTTCTGTTTATTTTTTATCCTTTTAAACAATGTCCTTATATTCTACAAAAAAACCGCCCTTTTGGCGATTTTTCTTTATATATCTCCGAACGCTGAATTCTGAACCACTCCACTCCGCTCAGCAAAACACTCCGACACGACAGAATTTTCCCCTCCATAACCACTTCCGTCTCACTTTTGTTTGAGTTGACAAATTAAATTATTCTATCGAATAAAACTTTTTTAGCTTCCGTTACAAGCACTATATATGTCAAATCACTTTCTGTTTTTGTTATAAATTCTTGAATTTGCACAATCCCTCTAACTTGATCTGCATATTGAATATTAAGCCAACCAGCTACAAACAACAAACCTAAATTATCCCTAAATTTTTCATATTCTTTCTCTATAAATTCTATAACATCAACTATATTTGTATCTCCGACATATTGAATTTTTTTGTATTGCTTTAATCCCTGTTCGTATTTTCTATCATAGATAAAGAAAAAAGCCTTATTAAAACGTGAAAGCGGATGTCCTGGTATGATACGCCATGCCCTTTCTGTATGATAACGCGCTAGGTCTTTATTACCTTTAAGCCATTGGAAAACAGCCATATTTTGATGAGCTTCAAAGTTATTCTCGTCAATTTTGATTGCTTTTTCAGCATACTCAATAGCTTTATCTAAGTTTTTTACGCGACTCCAGTAGAATATTAAGAGAAAAGTATATGCATCACGAAGAAAAGAGCGAGTTTTTTGTTTAACGATTTGAAGATTTGGAAAGTCAATATCCTGTTTCCGTTCTTTGAGAATAGCCTGGAGTTTTTCAAATATGTCTACTGACTTTAGTAAGTAATCCACATTTGGTATTGTCGCCAAGCATACGCCAAAAGTATATAAACTAATCTCTAATATATTTTTCGAAACTACAACGAGATGAAGAAAGGAATCAGGATGTCTAATGCCCCATGCTTTTCGCTGAACTGCCATTTCAATATCATTTTCAATATCATTTACAAATTTTTTTTGCCTCTCTTTACTAATTATTCCGTACTGATAGGACAACTTGATATTAAATTGAGAAAACAAGGCATTTCTAATATTTCCTTCTGTTGTATCACCCCAAATTAGCAACCTAATTCCTTTTTTTAGGATAAAATCCTCAGCTAACCTTGCATTTAAAAAAGAAACGTCGGTTGGAAGTTCTTTAATCTTTATATCATCCTGCAATTTATAACTAACAACTTGTTCTCTAAATTTTTTTTTGATTTCTTTATAGTACTTTTGTGAAGTTTCTTCTGTAGTAACTGCAAAAGCGACAGTTAATGTACTTGAATCATAAAAAAAATTTCGCTTTATAAACCAAGCAATCGCATGGATAAATTGTAAGCCAAGAAAGATACTAATTATCCAATAATGACTGAAAACAACGCCAGTATTAGCAAAAACAATTATAACCGCATAAGAAAGCAGAAAAATAACTAAAGCATAGAGAATGCCGCCCCACCTCGATGGCCATTCCAATCCTTTTAATTCTCGAAGTATTTGAAATATTTCTAGTTTTTCTTTCATGGGGATAACTAGTACTTTTATACTTTCTATTTATTTTCTATAATATCAATATGGTGACAAAAAAGCAAAAGCAAGTCCTAGATTTTATAACTAATTATCAGAAACGAAAGGGATATGCTCCCTCTCTTGATGAGATTCGAAAGAAATTTAAACTCGCATCTGTTTCAACTGCTCATTTCCATGTCTCCAAACTTCAAAATTTAGGGCTACTTTCCAAAAAAGAAAACCACCCTCGCGCCATTGAAGCAACCAGCAGAGAAACAATGATAAAAATTCCTCTGCTTGGTACTATTGCCGCCGGGCAACCGATAGAAGCGATTCAAAACAAAGAAACAATCGCTGTTCCAAAATCCAAAATTCCCCCATCTGCGAAAGTTTACGCTCTCCGCGTTGTCGGTGAAAGTATGATTGATGAAAATATCAACGACGGAGACATTGTTCTAGTCAAACAACAGGAAACGGCGGAAAATGGACAAAAAGTAGTTGCGCTCATAGATAATCACGAAGCCACACTAAAGAAATTTTATAAAGAGAGGGGACATATTCGGTTACAACCCGCCAATAAAACTATGGAGCCACTTATCTTTAGAAATAGACAAGATGTATCAGTACAAGGGATTGTACTGGATGTTATTCGCGAAGAAGGCGCTGCGGGAATCCAACTTCCGAAATTTAAGAAGCAAGAAAAATATAAGGAATTGCCAGTTAATAAAATTATTCGTGGAGATGCAATAGAAGTAATGAAAAAATTTCCATCGAATTCGATTGATATTGTAGTTACTTCTCCGCCATACGACGCTGTCCGCGACTACAAAGGATTTTCTCTTGATTTACATTCTGCAGGAAAAGAGATACATCGCATCCTCAAGGATGGCGGAGTGGCCGTTATGGTTATTCAAGATCAGACAAAAAACTTCGGCAAATCCTTAACTTCTTTCAAAACTATTATTGACTGGTGCGATAGCTTCGGCTTCAAACTCTTTGAGACAGTAATTTACCGAAAATATGGAGCAGAGGGAGCTTGGTGGAATAAACGTTTTCGTGTAGATCACGAATATATTCCTATTTTTTTAAAGGGCGAGAGACCTCAGCATTTCAATAAAGAACATTTAAAAATTCCATCTAAACATGGCGGAAAAACGATGACTGGTGGCGGCACTCGTCTTACGAATGGTATTCGAATTGCAACTCGTTCAATCAAAATCAATCCGATGAAGTGTCGCGGTACAATTTGGGAATATCTTACGGCCGGCGACGGAAGCCGTCTTAAGCATCAACACCCCGCCACTTTTCCGAATCAGCTTCCGTATGATTTTATAAGCTGCTTTGCGCCAAAAGATGGAGTTGTTCTTGACCCCTTTGTCGGAAGTGGAACTACAACCGTTGCTGCAAAAAACCTGGGTTATAAATACATCGGCATTGATCTTGCCCCCGAATACTGCGCAATCGCAGAAAAACGCATGAAAGAAGAGTGCGTGCAAGTAGCACAAAACAAGTTACTTTAGAAAACTCTGTTGCCGTCTATAGTATATTCAATACTGTTACGGCTGATAATCGCGAGCGATATCGGATTTTGAGCAAGAAGTGCGTTATACCGCGCCTTACCCGGTTTTACACTACCCTTTCTAAACCGAATCGTTTGATAAGGACCCCATGACCAATGGGTGGGCATAAAATCCCATCCCGTTTTATTTGCAAGCATTCTTAAAAATTCCTCTGCCTGTGCTTTGGTTGCTGGTTTTAACAAGCGCGTTCGCGAGTCAATGTTTACAATATTACCCCTTGAGTCAGATATTTTAATTTTGTCACCGCCACGCTTTCCGCCACCTATTGTATTGATTTCTGCAAACAAATCTTTTAGTTCATTCATCAACTCATACGTCGAATAATGTCTATCTAAAAATATTTTTTGTAGAGGATTATTTACATCATTTGCGCCCAAAAAATCTAACCAACTCAAGCAATTTTCAGGATAATTAAACTGATTTTTAAATGTTCCGTCAGTGTAAAGAAGTGGCGCTACTGCGCTTTTGGGAATCGCCATGGTTTGGTTTTGCCCCAAAATTGACAACAACATATGAACTGTTCCTAGTGGGTACTTTAACTTAAAATCATTTTTGAAATCATAATTTCTTAAATTGTTTGCCGCAATACATTTCTGAAAATTGCTCCAATTTGGAGGCAGATCATCCTTATCATACATAACCATATGTTGGCCGACACTTCGTATATCGGAGCGGAAAATTTCCATATCTAAAAAAATGCAATCTTTCGGATTTATTCCGTCTTCAACCGCAAAAACCTTTCCATCATAAAATCCTCTTATTTGCCATCCAAGATAATGAGACATTAGTAGGCCACAGAGAAGTCCGTCGCTGTCTGGACTTATAATGCAGTTTTGCTCTCGTTCAACTACCCAAGGATATTGGGTAATTAAATTCTGATAATTAATTTCTGTAGAAGAATGCCTTGGCATATTATTTTAGAAAAAAATCAACTGGCTTTTTATAAATAGCCGGAAACTTTTTCATTTCAGCCACATCAAGCCGTCTTTCTCCGAATTCTATTTTTGAGATATAGAACTGTGGCTTACCAAATTTATCGGCCACTCTTACCTGTTGGGATAAATCGGCCTCAATACATGCCGTTTTTAGGCATTCTATGATGGCTTTGTAGTCTTTTGAGTAAACTAACTTACTCATACTTGTTTGTATCATATATCCTATTACGGAATAATTCCAAAAAATTGAAGCTCAAGTGAGAGCGTGACAGAAGGAAGGAGTTGAAAGAGAGAAATTCCGCCACTAGCCCGCTAACCATTTTTTGACGCATTTATATACCATCGTTATATCAAAAAAACCGAAATTAAGCAATTAAAAATTCTGCCGCAAAATACAATATAATTGATAAGAAACAACAAAAAGATTATTATTAAACATTATAAGAAAGCTTTATTTTAAAATTAAATATTCATAAATCATGAAGATAAACAAGTTCTTTGCGTTATTAACATCCGTCGCTATACTTGCGCCAACTCTCGCCTTTGGCGCCACTTTAAAAGCCGGCGAAGAAGTTTCTGTTAAAAACCCCATCGCGGATAATCTTTACGCCGCTGGAGGCAATGTCTCAATCGATAGCGTCATCTCTGGCGACCTTTTCACCGCCGGAGGCAATGTCATTATCTCTGAAAATATCTCTGACGACATCAACGCCCTTGGCGGTTCAATCTCTGTTCTCGGAAGCTCCGGCGACGACACCCGCATCGTTGGCGGTAATGTTTTAATCTCTAACAATGTCGGTGGCGAACTTATTGTTATCGGCGGTTCAGTCAATGTCTCTTCCGGAACTTCGGTTGCAGGAGACCTCGTTTCTGCCGGCGGACTTGTCGCTGTTAATGGCAATATTGGCGGCAATGCTAAAATTGCCGGCGGAGTCATCAATATCAACGGACACATCAAAGGCAATGTCGTCGTTAAAGCAGACGAAAAAATAACCATCGGCGAGAACGCCGTCATTGATGGCAATCTGGAATATAGCGCCTCTTCCGCTGAATCTTTAAAAATTGAAGAAGGCGCCGTTATCTCCGGCAAAACCACTTTCACCGAAATCGCTCTCCCTAAAGTGGATGCTCAAAAAGCTAAAAGCTTTTTCTTTGCCTTTATTGGCATTTTCACTATTTATAAGCTTCTCGCTTTCATAATATCTGCTCTTATTTTATTCTTATTATTTAAAGAATTTTCTAATTCTGTATCCAAAAACGCCACTCAAAACCCGCTCCGTTTAATCGGTAAAGGATTTGTTGCTCTCATAGTCATCCCTGCCGCCTTTATTCTGTTATTTATAACCGTTCTCGGCATCCCGCTCGGACTTTTAGCTCTTCTCTCTTACGTTCTCCTTCTCTTTATTTCCTGCATTTACACTAATATCATCTTTGGAGCTTGGATTAGTCAGTTAGTTTATAAATCAAGCACAGCTGTTGTCACTTGGAAAAACATCATTATCGGCTCCATTCTCCTTGCCGTAATAGTCATTATTCCCTTTATCGGCTGGATAATCGGCTTCCTGATATTCCTGCTTTCATTAGGAACTATTGCCGACCTTATTCAAAAGAAACTCTGGTCTGAAAGATAAATCCCCGAATAATTTTTACCAGACAAAACAAAAACCGCTCATTTGATTTGAGTGGTTTTTGTTTTGTCTCGCTCAGAGCCGTGCGTAAACTTCGAACCGTAATCATAAACGGCTGGCACTCCTACGAAATGGACGCGGCCGTCAAAATGCTCCGTCACGAATAGCCGTTCGATTGGACTGAGTAAAAATCTCGCTCAGTCTAATAACTTACATTCTTCACATTTTCCGACTGTCGTATGCCCAGTGCAGAACAGCCTGCCTTTGCGTCGGACGACAGGTTAAGTTTCTCAGTTGGCAATTCTTTTTTATCTGCGATATGTGTCGCCGTATGGCTTTCCAACGTTTGATTTGCCGTTCGTCTTCGCCGGATAACCGCCTCCCCATATAGTAGCGGCAATACCATTGAAACCATCCGCGCGGGTCATCCCTGTAAATCCAGCCTTTCTTGCGCCAGACGGAAAGCGGCTGACTGGCGTTTACCTTAAAAAAGTTAATGCCGGGATCATGCGCATAGACCCCCTTCTTTTGAAATTTGGCTTTGACGAACCAGTCCTTTGGAAATTCCTTCATGCAATCACGCATATATACGCCACCGAAAACACCGAGCGCAAGCATTTGTTTTGGTGTTAGTTCGGGTTTAAAATCAGGATGGAAATTTTTACCGACCGGCTCGGTGAGTTCGTATCGGTATTTTTTTTGCATCCGGTCATTGACCTTGATAACCCTCTTACTCATAAATTTGATATCCAGATCATAAAATTCAGATAACTGGCGAAGCTAACCCAAAGAATATATGGTATCAACAACCAAGCGGCTGGTTTGGAAATTTTTACAAAGGCGATGATCGTGGCAAAAATAGCCAGCCAGAGGAATATGATTTCAATAAATGCGCCGCCCGGAGAATGCAAACCGAAAAAGATTATTGACCAAAAAGTATTCAAGACCAGCTGGCCAAGAAATATGCCGAGTGCGATTTTCACGTCTTTACGATTCAATCCCTTCTTCCAAACTAAAAACGCCGCGATGCCCATAAAGGCAAACAGCGTCGTCCAAACCGGACCGAAGACCCATGACGGCGGATTAAGAGCCGGTTTGACGATACCGGCATACCAGCCGGCAATGGAAGGAGTGGTGAAGACCGAACCAATAATGCCGGCAAGCTCGGAAACAATGATAGCAATGATGAGTTTTAAAGTATTGTTAGTTTTCATAAATAATAATCATTATATTTAAATTATTTATACTCTTTTATTATACCAAGAAATCGCCAGATTGGCGATTTTTGTCTTTGATTCCGTAAACTCTTATCAACCATTTTAATCCTAATGTTTTATAACTTGGCTTTTTTCTCCTCTTAAAATTGTCTTGCTTTAAATTACTATCTGTCAGCTTTTGTAAACTTGGCTCCCCACCACGCTCAAGAACCTTTCTAGTCTAGACCATTAAAGGTTTTTTAAGAGATTTTAGAAACCTTTCTCGACGCCCCTCGGTCACTTTTAATAACCCTATTTTAGAGTCAAAATGCCACAAATACTACACTCCCTAGCACATCAGAAAAACTTGACTATTTATATTAATTATGCTATAATTAAGACAGTACCCTAAAATATATTTACTGAAATTTCCCGCCCCCGAGGTGGCTATATGCCAAATCCAAACCTCACGGGCACGAAAAAGTGGAGGAAACAATGAAAGTATTCAACGGAAGTAATCAAGGAATCTCTGTGAGTATGGACTCCCCCTACCCCCGAATTATTATGGGGCAAGGCGGTCACAAAAGAGCCACGTGGATCCCAATCGGAAAACATGATGCGAACAAGGTAATTGAGAAAAAATTTTTACCTTGCCCTCATCAAGGAAAAAGCGATCATTCTGCCCTTCCCGATACTTGTTCTGCAAATCATGTTTGTGAATCTTGCGGAAAAGAATATGGAGAATGGAAATTAGATGATGGCCTTTATTATCGTTATCATCCGGAAAGTGGCGAAATCTTAAGTAGCGCCGTTATTAAGAATGTCGGAATCATCAAAACCGAAAAAGGCATGCACTTGATTGTCGCACCAAAAGAGGACGATAATCGCGCATTGATTTTATGGAGTGTGTCTTCCGGTTATCGAGGCAGTGCCAGTATTTCGGCAAACGAAGGCGTCAAAGTCATCGCTACCGATGAATCATGGCACTCCGGACGCGGCAACCTTGGCTCAACTGCTGAAATGCTTGCCATTTTGGAACCAGGCCAGCAATTAATAGCCAGCCGTTCCGGTCGGCGAGTACAAGGAACTCGTGGCATTCTTACCTACGACGGTGAAAATGTTACAGTCGTGTTCGGTGGTAATGAAATTTTCGCCGCAACTTCGGAAGAAGTCGTTGGCGAATACCTATAGGAGGGATGCCATGAAACATATTTCTTTAACTTCTCAATGGCAATTTTCAACCGACGGTTTTCCAGCCTACCGATGTAGTATGCAATATGGCCGGAACCAAACAGACGAAGCGTGCCTGCCAGTGAAAGGTGTTACTCCGCAAGAGAACGGGTTTTTACCGGAAAACAGTTTCCGCCTTCTTAAAGAAGCGGAAAAGGGCACAATCATGGTGGTTGGTGGTGAAGATACTACCAATCGTTGCCTTCTATTCGTCAGCTCCAGCGGTGGTTTCCGTGGAGGCGTAGATATTCTCAAAGAAGCTACCACCGGAAAATTATTAGCCGAATGCAGCGCCAGCAACGCCTGTAACTCTGGCATTGCGGTTGCTGCTCTGCTAGACATAGGCCAATCCATGGCTTTCCATTCCTACGGACGTCGTACCAATCAGGTTGAAGTCCATACCTGGAACGGTGTGGAAGTAGAATCCCAAACTTGGGAAAAGCAAGACTGGGATCGTCGTAATGATCCCACACACTCCGAGGAAAACATCACCTGGCTTCCCGGAAACTTTCGCCTCTTTCAGCTTTCAGGGAATGATACCAGTAGTGGTATAACCTTGGACGCTGACGGAAATTGTTCTCAAAATGGTTGCGGGCAGATGGCACATGGTTTTGCCACAGAGTCCAACACCACGTTGGAAACAGCCCGCTTTGGCCGAGACATGCACAACGAACTCGTTATTGCACCGATCAAAGAAGGTGAAGAAGTGAACAGAGAACGATGCGTCGTTCTCGTTCATGAATATTCACCCGGTTGCGGTGCCAAGCGTTGGCCCAGCTTCTATATTGACTGGGACAATGCCGGCCAAGTTGAAAAACTTGGTTCCACCTGCCGTGGCGGCGGAAGCGGGAGCGACAGCTATAAGCTCGTTATCGTTCCGAACAGCTGGGCTGAAAACATCGCCCAGCAATTCGTAAATGAACGGGATTACGGCGGGCAAACAATCGCCTACCGTCCTGAAATGGCGCCGCCCCCAAAAGTAAACGAGTCAGAAGATAAAGAAGGAAATCGATCATATGAATTATCTTCTGATTCAAACAGTAATAATGAAATGGCTGAAGCTCTGCAAAAAGCAGGCATTAGCTGGTAAATTGATTTGGTAAATCAAAAACTCTGCCCGAGACTAATCCTCTCGGGCTTTTTTATTTTAAACCCCCACATACTCCCCTATCTTATATCCCTTCAAAACCTCTTTGAATACTAAAACTCCTTTCGGTCACTTGAACCTCTCACTACGTGGCTCCCCGGGTAGGACTCGAACCTACAACCCTTCGGTTAACAGCCGAGCGCTCTACCATTGAGCTACCGGGGAATATTAAATTTTCAAACAACTTTGAAATCATATAAAAAAAGTAAATAAAAATCAAACATTTTATCTTTAAAGAACGGGATGTTTGACTTAATAATGTTTTTTAGTTAGGATATAAATCCATGAAAACAAAAATTATCGCTTCAATCGGGCCAAAATCCCGTAATTATAAAACCATTCATTCTTTCATAAAAAACGGCGCGGAAATTTTTCGATTCAATTTTTCCCACGCAACCGAAAAAGAATTTTTAGAAGGATTGAAAATTGTCCGCCAAGCAGCAAAAGATTTAAATAAAAAAGTAAAAGTAATGCAGGATTTACAGGGGCCAAGAATACGTCTCGGAATTGTTCCAAAAGACGGGATGGAAATAAAAGAAGGAAAGGTTTACGAGTTTGCTTTTAGAAAAAAAACCGATCCCAAAAAATCAATTATTGACATAGATAATCCCTATCTTCATATAGACATAAAAGAAGGCGATCCCCTTTTTATTACCGGCGGAGAAATAAAACTTGAGGTTATAAAAATAAAAGGACAATCGATTTTCGCCAAAGCCATTATTGGCGGCATTGTTTTTTCCCATAAAGGAATAAATATTCCAAAGACCAGTCTTTCGAAGGGAGGACTAACGACTAAAGATATTAGAGACGCTAAATTTGCTTTAAAACACAACATCAACTACATTGCTCTTTCTTTTGTGCAAGGAGCGGAAGACATTAAAAAATTAAGAAAGATAATCAGCGAAAAAAAGACAAAAATAATTGCCAAAATAGAAAGAGCGATAGCTTTGGACAATATCGATAATATCATTAAAGAAAGCGACGGAATAATGGTGGCTCGTGGAGATTTGGGAATAGAAATACCAATGGAAGATGTTCCGATAATCCAAAAATATCTTATTCGCCAAGCTCATTGGCACAAGAAGCCGGTTATTGTTGCCACGCAAATGATGACTTCCATGATTAATCATCCGAATCCGACCAGAGCAGAAGTCAACGATGTCGCTTCAGCCGTATTTGATCGAGCCGATGCTGTAATGCTTTCCGACGAAAGTGCCATGGGAGATTATCCGGAAAAAGCGGTTTATTTTATGGATAAAATCATCAATAAAATCGAAAGTTATATTCATAAACCGAATTTTTTCAATAATCAATAACGGATAAAAACAAAACACCCCCGTCCGCCATCCGCCTCCGCCAGTTGGCGGATAGCGGAGGCAGATAATCGGGGGAGTTTTGTTTCACCATAAGGAGAGCACTCTTCTCTTCCTTATTTATCGTCTTCTCTTTCTCTTTCTATTATGGCTGCAAATTGGCTTTCTGCTTCCTCTTCATTCAGAGAAGAAAAATACTTTTTATAAAGGAAATAGCAGATTAGAATCAAAACAAAGAAAAGCAAGTGATATCCCGGCACTGACGTCAGAAATCCTAAGATTCCGGCCAAAAGTGATTTTCTGGTATCCTTTTTTGTTTCATTATTTTGATTTTCAACAACTTGCGTTGTTTCCGTCTGTGTAACATCTTTGGTGGAAGCGATAACTTGCGCGCTTACCGGATTTCCATGGACCAAAAGATTTGTCTGGCTCAAGTTTCCGCTGTATTTATCAAATCCTTTTTTATCCATTGCCACTGAACCGGAATTCGAAGATATCGTTCCGGAACCTGATTTCTTAGCCACAAAATTTATAATGGCAAAATCAGTTCCTTCCATCGGCACTCCTCCCGGATATCCGGCTGTTTTAACCACTAAACCGCTCGCGCTGTCCACGAGACTGCTCTTTTCTCCAAGAATAAGAGGAATCCATCCATTTGAGTAAACAGTTGATTCATAATTCAATAAATCGGAAGGATAGTTAAGAACCAAGCGAGCCGTATAAATAGCGTTGGAAATCGGTCTCACTTTTACTAAAACGGAAACTCTTTCCCCGTCTTTAACTTGCACTAAAGAAGGAGAGAAAGAAAACATTGCATCTTTTGTTTCTGTCGCTTTAGCTGGAACTGAAGTATTGGTCCAATCGGCTAAAACGGCATTAAAATCAGAGATATCAACTTTGCCGTCTCCGTTTACATCAGAGATTTTATTAGCGTTAAACCAGTTGGCAAAAAGTAAATTTAAATCTTTTTGGTCAACCACTCCGTCTTTATTCAAATCGGTAGCTTTATAGGTAACCGCCGGAGTAGAAACCGTGGCTGTTTTCACTTCTTCCTTTACCTGTTCTGTTTCTTGCAAGTTTATGCTCGCTGAAATAGTGTCGGAATAAACTCCGGTTGCGCTTCTGAATTTAATATAAACGGTTTTAGTTCCATTTCCGCTGGACAAAGTCCAATTCTTTGTTTCGCAAAACGGCTCAAGAGCATAATAATCAAAATTTGAAATATCGTTTGCAATGATCATGTCTCCGGCATTTGAAGCTCCTAAATTCAAAACTACGCTCCTTTTATCCGTTGAAGTTGCTCCCGAATTTATTTTTATAGAAATATCGGAAGGAGCGGTCGGTCGCAAAGCTCCACCTGAATAAAAAGAATCATAACCGCCGGTAGAAGGAGTTGTCGGCGTGCTTCCGCCTGCAACTGACAATGTTCCAAAAGAAGTGACTCCATTTGTAACGCCGGCAATCGCCGCTCCGGAATGTGTTATGTTTCCTCCCGCTGTTCCTGTCGGACGCACTCTCATGGATAAAACAGATAATTCTTCTCCAGCATTTACTATTGGTGATTCCAATGAAAAGGAAAAAGAAGAAACCCCAGGTTTTAAGGAAATTGGAGAAACTACCGCTTCTCCACTAGTAGTATTAATAAAGATTGTGTTACTAGTATCAAATTCCCATCCAGTCGGTAAAGAAAAAATATGATTTCCTATTCCTATCTCCCCTCCTGCTGATTGTCTAATTATAATATTGGTTAAGTTAACAAACCCGGAACCTTCCGACAAATTTTGCCCTCCGGTAGCAGGAATAATAACCACTGCCGCTTGAACCGGTAAAACACCCAAAAAAACTCCTAAAGCTAGGGTTGTTAAAACTAATTTTGACGCTTTATTAATCATAATTTTATTTTTTTCGCTTGGAGCTTTTTTTGACTCCTTTTAATAATTTACCATATTATAATCAAATAATAAAAAAATGTCAATAGCAAGTTCTTCCTTCCCTAATTTTATTGACAAAACTTACATTTTTGTCTGTTTTATTGACAATGCTTATATTATTGTATATAATATGCCTAGCAACATTTAAAACAAAAAATATTCCTATAAGGAGAAATGTCATGAAAAAGTTCCACGTATTTCTCGCCGTCGTTTTCGTTTTTATGTCGTTTATGTCGTCAGAAACAAGTGCTTTAACCGTAAGTTCAGGCACTACGCTAAAGGACTCAAGCATTTCGCTTGAGATAATCGGAGATGCTACTTTAGTCACGACTCTTGTACTAAGAAAATCCGACCAGCCAGGGTTGAACCATGTGATTGTTAGCTATAACCAAGCTAGTAATTTTTGGGAAAGCCCGTCTCTTGGATTTTTCCACTGTGTTTACAGTAATATGCCTTTTTTAGGAAGCGGAGCTTCCTTTTTAAGCATTCAAAGTAGCACAAGTTTTAATTGGGGATCTATTGGAATATATGGAGGATATACAACTTCCATCAATTATCAAAGCCCATTTTGGTACATTCAGGAATTCAGTTTCTTAAAATCTGGAACTGGAAACCTGTATATCCGCAACCTAAAAGTTGATGGAGTGTCAAGAGATGCCGGAGAATTTAATTCTCCTTCAACTCCAACTGCAACACCAATCCCACCAACAGCGACACCAATTTTGCCGCCAACACCAACTGCAACAAACACGCCAGTTGGCGTTCCGACAAACACGCCAGTTGGCATTCCGACGAACACACCAGTGCCATTAGTCCCAACTAATACACCAGTGCCGGTTATGCCGACATCAACAAACACTCCCCTTCCAGCAAATATTGCTCCTTCAATAACTATTGAAGGAGGAATAGTGAATTACGATTTAGAGGAAGGAGAAGTACTTGTTCTTACCATTCTTTTAGAAGATAAAAATCCAGGAGATTCGGTGAACTTAAACTTTGCTGGCGTTCCGGTAGACGTTATGGTGTTCGGTGCCTGGAAAGTTGTAATTACGGTGGATACTTCCAAAATTGGAAGCGGAAACTTTATTTTACAACTGTCGGCAACCGACGGAAATTTAACTACATACAAAGACGTAAATTTGTATGTATTTCCGAAGATTCTGCCGACTGCAACTTCAGTACCGGTGCCGACTAATACATCAGTACCGTTAGCTCCGACAAATACGCCAGCGCCTGTACAACCGCAGCCGACGAATACTTTTACGCCGACCGCGACTTCGGTACCGGCGCAGCCAGTTCCTGGAAACCACTCGCCTGTCGTTCACATAAACGACATGACGATAAACGAGGGAGAATTACTGTCGTTTGTCGTGCAAGTCACAGACGAAGACAGCGATTGGTTTTTTTTATCTGCTGTCCAATATCCGACAGGATCATCTTTTGAGACTCCTGCCGGAAGATTTTCTTGGACGCCTACTTTTGAACAAAGTGGGAAATATGTTCTGAAAATTATTGCGACGGATGAACATGGGGCTAAATCAGAAGATCGTAATATTGTTATTACGGTTCTCGATGCGGTGCCGCCGACAAAAACTCCAATTTTGCCGCCAACAGCGACACCGACTGAAACTAAAACGCCGGTGCCGCCAACACAAACACCGGTTGTGGTTTACGTTTATCTAACGCCCTTACCAGCTTCAACTCTGACGCCGACGGAAACAAATGTTCCGCCGACGGTAGTACCGACTAACACGCCGGTGCCGCCAACAGAGACAAGTGTTCCGCCAACAGCGACACCGACTGCAACTAAAACGCCGGTGCCGCCAACAGCGACGAAGACAGCAACGAAAGTGCCGCCAACTGCGACAAGAATTCCAACAGCTATTCCCACTCCAAAACCTTGGAGCGGAATAGTGAGTGTTTTAGACGAGATTGGAGGAAATTCTCTTTCTTCCGCCATCGATGTCGATAGCGGAGAATCCGGAATTCTGGGACTTTCTGTTTCGGATTATTTAAATCCGATGGTCTCTGAATTTCATGTGTATCTTTTTCAAGATAAAATCTCGAAAGGATACATGGGAAAAACAAGCGCAACCGGCTTATTCCAGCAAAATCTGGAATACGGCCACGAATACAGCTTTAGGGTATTCGCGATTTTGAAAAAAGGAGATTATCCTTCGAAGAATAGCTCGTCTGTTTACCTTCTAAAAGAAGGTGAAACAGTTCTCATGAAAGGCGGGAGTGAAATTGGTCTTGCCTGGACATTAACTCCGGGAAAGACTGACCATCACATCTACATTTCCGAAGATGGGAAGAATTATTTCTATCTAGGAAGAACCGGCAGCGGAGATGTAAACGGGTTTGTCTGGAGACCAAATGGACTTCTGACTAATCCTAATTATATTTCCGGTCCGCAGGCAGGAAAGTATTATTATTTCCGCTTGGCGGAAATAAAAACCGGTAGTAGAGCTACGTGGAGAATTTTAGACAGAGTTTCTACGGGTTCGACACCAGCGCTGCCAACAGCAACGAATACACTCGCACCGCCGACAAAAACTCCGATGCCGCCAACGGCGACAAAAGTGCCGCCGACAGCGACGCCAACCGCAACAAGAACAGCAACATCATTGCCATCGACCGCAACGCCGAAGCCGACGAAAACGCCTGTACCACTCATAGCAACATCAACACCAATGGTTCCGACAGCAACGCCAACTCCGACCAGAACCGCAACGCCAATTCCGCCAACGCCCAGTCCGACCATGATTCCATGGAATGACCGAGCGCCGTGGTGGAACTACTTCCCCACGGAAGCAATGACGAAATGGTTCCGAGCTGGCGGCTGGAGTAATTACCCAGTTTGGCTTGCGGAAAACTCGCAAGTCAACTGGTGGTACAAAAGCGAGGCAGCTGACCCGGACGGATATGTAGTTCTGTCTGCCGACGGGTCTCCGGAAAATTACCCGGCCCTCTTCCAGTACTATTTCTTTGTACATACCGAAGTTAAACCTTTTATAGTTATCGGTATGTATACGGAAAATTCGGAAGGGGTAAACACTGCAGTTCTTCCTATCGCGGGGTATCGCGATAAAAGAGGCGTAATGCAGTGGCTGGCGCCAGCTTCTTTGCCAATGCCTGCCATAGATTCAGTTGGCGGACTTATCGGTCACTTTGTGACTTTCGACCTTAGGGAGATTTACAAGATTATCCCTCCCGAAGATATCGGAAAAGAACAATTCGTGACCGACGGAATTCATTTTTTCGTCCAAGGTAAAAACGGCGCTTCTCCCATGCTTCTTATTGATTACGTCGGATTATTATCATTCGATGAAATCAATATGGATGTTTGGAGCGGGCATCGCGCCGCGCTCCTTGACATGTTCGCCAAGCTTCCGGCGGCGAAATCTTCTTCGAGAAATTCTTTAATAAAAGAAGTTTCTCCAACCGAAGAAGAAATTATTCCGGAAGTTAATTACTTCCTTCCTTCCTTCGAAAGTTTGGAAAAACTTTCTAAAATAGAAGGAACGGAAATGAATATTATTAACTCGTCCGGTTATCCTTTTTACGAAGAATAATCTGCCGATAATCAAATGCCCTTCAATGTTTTCGTTGAAGGGCATCTTTTTTTAAAATCTCCGCGAAAACCTCGCGCATTAGTTTAAAGGTTAAAAAGGTAAAAATTCAATAAGTTAATTTTAGAACAATCTTAAAAGTTTTTTAGAAAATATACAAAACCTGTCGATTATTGTCCGATCGGACAATAATCGACAAACTCACTATTCATATAACGAAATTTCAAGACCTTTCATTCGTAAAATTTATTTATATTTATTTTTTCTTTCTTCTTAAAAACGTCGGGATATCCCACATGCTTCCCGTTTCTTCTTTCTTTTCTTTTTCTTCCCGTCCGTTTATTCTGGAAATCCCTCCTATAAAAAGATTTTCTTTCTGCGAAGAAGAGATTGGCATGCTATTATCTGTCACTTTTCTGAAAATACTGGAAGCTCCGATTGTTTCCGCCGTATTTTGCGCTCCGACGCTTTCTCCCCGATTAAATAGTGAAGAAACCGGCGGCCGCGTTCCGGAAAATCCAGTCGCAATTAAAGTTATTTTCATCTGCCCCTGTTTCAATTTTTTATCATTATAAGCCCCGAAAATTATTTTAGCTGTTGGATCAACCGATTCCGTTATCACTTTTGCCGCCTCATTTATCTCCGTCATTTTTATGTCTCGTCCTCCGGATACTCCGAATAAAACTCCTCTTGCTCCATCCACCGCCACTTCGAGAAGCGGCGAATTAATAGCCTGTCTTGCCGCGTCTGTCGCCCGCTCCTGTCCGGAAGCCACCCCCACTCCGACAATTGCCGAACCGGCTCCTGACATAATCGTTCGCACATCGGCAAAATCCACGTTTATTATTCCCGGTGACACAATCAATTCCACAATACCTTGCACCGCATTTTTTAAAACTTCGTCTATTTCTATAAACGCCTTAATTATCGGCGTGTCTTTGTTTATTATTGAAAAAATTCTGTCGTTCGGCACCACAATTAAAGCATCAACTTTATCTTTCAATCTAGCTATGCCTTCCTGAGCAATTTTACTTCTTTGCGCTCCTTCAAAAGAAAACGGTTTAGTTACAACCGCAATCGTTAAGATTCCCAATTCTTTGGCGATTTCCGCTACTACCGGTAGTGCCCCCGTTCCCGTTCCTCCTCCAAACCCAGCCGTCAAAAAAACCAAATCGGCTCCTTCCAAAGCTTCAATCACATCGTTTTTGTTTTCCTCGGCTGATTTTGCTCCAATCTCCGGATTCATTCCCGCTCCAAGTCCCGCTGTTAAATTTCTTCCGATGTGGATTTTTTTTCTCGCTTCGCAGAATTCCAGATCCTGCATATCAGTGTTTATAGCGATAAACTCCACTCCTCTTATAAAATCTTTACTCATTCGGGAAATCGCGTTTCCGCCTCCTCCGCCCACTCCCACCACTTTCACTTTTACCCCATACTGCCACGCCTGCTTCTTGCCGCTTGTTTGGTTAAATTTATTTTCTTTGTTCATTTTTGCGGTTTTTTTACGGAAGGAAATAATTTAAAATTCTTGAAAAAGCGTTTCCCACTCTCGGCTTTTGCTCCATCATATCATCATAACCTTGAAGCACAAGCCCTAAACTCGTTATGTATTCCGGGTCTTCCACTTTCTCTTCTATTTCTTTATTAGCAAAAGAAACCGCTTCCGGCGTCAGTGTTCCAAGTTGAACCGGCAAACGCAATTCGCGTTTAGCCAATTCCACAATCCCCGGCATTTTCGAACCGCCGCCGGATAATATCACTCCCGCCGGCAAATTTTTTTCTTTGCCTATCGCCTTAAGTTCGTTATTGACCAGTTCAAAAATTTCCGCCAATCTCACTTCTATGATTTCCGAAAAAAACTTTTTTGTTACCGTTCCCGAACTTCCCGCGTCAAACTTTTTTAAATCCAATTTTTCTTTTATCGAAATATCTTTGGAAATCGCGTAGCCGGAAGAAATCTTCATCGCTTCCGCCGCTTCTATCGGAACTTTCAATCCGATAGCTAAGTCATTTGTAATATTGGCCGAACCGACCGGCAAAACCGCCGAATGCAGCATTTTCCCTTCCTCAAAAACCGCCACTCCCGTTGTTCCGAATCCTATATCAATCATCACTACTCCCAAATCTTTTTGATTTTTATTCAAAACCGAGCGGCTGGTTGCCACTGGATTATAAACAAGCCCCCCCACCACGCCTCCCGCTTTATCCGTCACCTTTCCCAAACTTCTCAAATCTTGAGCTAAAGAATCTATAATATAGCTCTCCACTTCCAAACGATTACCGGAAAGACCAATCGGGTCTTCAATATTCGGCATTCCGTCCACAATAAAATTCCTGGTTATCGTATGAATTATTGTTCGGTTATGAGAAACAATCGAATCTTTTGATGTTTTTATCGCTCTCTCGATATCGTCCTGATAAATTTCGCTATCCGCTCTTGAAACCACCACCGCTCCTCTCGAAACTTGAGTTCTTGATTTCGTTCCGCCGACATTCAAAAATATATTTTTTAAAGCTCCCTTTGCCGCTCCTTTCACTTTCAAAAGAGCCGCTGAAACGCATTTTTCCACCTCATCAAATTGAACCACCGTTCCTTTTCTCATTCCGGCGGAAATTTGCTTGGACAAAAAAATAAGCTTCGGCTTTTCTTCTTTTCCGACTTCCGCTACTGCCACTTTTATGGAAGCCGTTCCAATATCTAATCCTGTTATTAATCTTGCCATATTTCCAATATTTTAATTCCCTTCTACTATACAAAAAAAACAAAGACTTTAAAAGTCCTTTTGTTCTTGCCTTAAAAAAGAAAAAGACGCTTAAATTTTACTTAAAAAAAGGTCTTCCTTTTTTTCCATTAAAGAAGCCTCTTTTTCTGTTTTATGGTCAAAACCCAATAGGTGCAAAACCCCGTGTATAATAAGTAATTTTAACTCATCTTCTTTCCTTTTTGAATAGTCCGGCGCAACATAAATTTCCCCCAAAAAGGGCTCTTTTAAATCCGGTCTGGGAAACTTCCCCTTTGCTTCAAACGATAAAATATTGGTCGGTCCCCTTTTCCCTCTTGAAGCTTTATTGATTTCCGCCATCTCCTCGTCTTTCACAAAATATATTTCCACTGTTCCTTTCTTTCTTATTCCTTTCAAAACGGCTTTTGCCGCTTTCTCCGCTTCTTTTTTTAAAAGCTCAAATCTTTTTAAA
This sequence comes from Minisyncoccota bacterium, assembly GCA_041651415.1. Taxonomy (GTDB): domain Bacteria; phylum Patescibacteriota; class Minisyncoccia; order UBA6257; family XYB1-36-10; genus JAQVXM01. The sequence continues at coordinate 57,288 of JBAZJH010000001.1, read as the reverse complement.
GAATAAAAAAACTTTATCACTTTTTTATAATCCCATTTTTCTTTTAACAATTTCCGCCACCATTTTTCCCTCCGCTCTTCCTTCTGCCTTTTCGATTATCCTTTTCATTATCTCTCCCATATTTTTTCCGCCTTTCGCAATTTCCTCTTCCGCTATTTTTTCGATTTCTTCTTTGGATAAATTTTTTGGCAAGTATTCTTCTATCACTTTTGCTTCCCCTTCTTCTTTCTGCGCCAATTCTTCTCTCCCACCGTTTTTATAAAGCTCGGCCGCTTCTTTTCTCTTTTTTAATTCTTTTCTCAAAACCGCCAAAACTTCCTCGTCTGTCATCTCCCCCTTTTCTCCCTTCCCTCTTTTTTCTATTTCCGCATTTGCAATTGCCGCCGAAACCATTCTTAAAGTGCCGAAAATTTCTTCTTTTCTTTCCTTAAAAAACTTTTTAAAGTCCTCTTGGATTTTTTCTTTTATTGTCATTTAAAATGCAAACTTTCTTTAATTTGCTAAAGCTAAACTGAAATTTTCAAAAAAACGCTTTGCGCCTTATATTTTACCAAGTTTCTTAAGCCTCAAAACTTCGTCTTTTTTTACGCTTCTATAAATAGCCGAAGCTCTTCTTTTTGTTTTATTCTGGTCCCTGTCCTTAAATCTTCTTTTTCTCACTTCCCTTAAAACTCCGCTCTGGCGGATTCTTTTATTGAATCTGAACATTAAAGAGGTTGCCGCCTCTCCTTCTTTTTTTCTGATTTCCATAGTGTTTCTAAGTTTAGACAAAAAAACAGCTCCCGTCAACCCCGTTTTTTTTAAAACAATTTTTCTCTGAATTTCCTCATTTATTAGAAATTCCTTAATTAATCATTTTTAATATCCCTCTTATTTTTTCTCTTTCTTCCGCGCTCGGAATATTAGCCACTATCGACTGGCAGGAATTTCCCCCGTCTCCTTTAAATCTCGGCATTATATGGATATGCAGATGGTCAATTTCCTGTCCGGAAACCCGTCCGTTATTTATGCCGATAGAAAGCGCGTCCGCCTTCATTTTTTCTTTCAATTTTTCCGCCGTATTTTTAACCGCTAAAAAAATCCCGCCAAGCTCCCCGTCTGGAACTTCCAGTAAATTTTCAAAATGTTTTTTCGGAATAACAAAAGCGTGCCCTGGCGCTCGCGGATTTATATCGAGAAGCGCCATAGCTTTTTCATCTTCATAAATAATATCTCCCTTTATTTCTCCCTGAACTATTTTGCAAAACAAGCAATTTTCCATAATCAAATAATGTAAAATTTATTAAATTTTTTCCCACTTTACGCCAGATTCGAAAACATTCACATCCTCTTTATATTGTTCGGGAGTGGCTCTTATTGTCGCCGAATCAATATGCAATCTGGAAGAATACTGGTCTAAAAGCGCTTTTAGCGCTCGAGCTTTTTCTACTCCCGCCCAATCGACTTCTATAGAAAATCGCGCATTTTCATTTTCTTTAATTTTATCGCGCAAAAAACGAACAAAATCTGAATAATCCATTTTATTGAATTCGCTGCCGACCTCTTCTCTGTTTTGTTCTCTGTTAACCGGTATTTTTTCCATATCACTTCATCCTTCTTTTTAATTCATCAGTTACTTTTCTTAAAAGAATTGTTTCTTGAATTCCCGTTTTCATATTTTTTATTATCACGCTCTCTTCATAAACCTCTTTCTGGCCGAACATCAAAACCCACTCCACTCCTTCAACATCCGCCAATTTCATCTGTTTTTGCAATGAATCTTTTCCCAAAGACTCTCTCACCGCTATGCCATTTTCGCGAAGCTCTTCAATAACCGTCAAACTTCTTTTTTTCGCCACGTCTCCGACATGAATAAAGAAAATCCTGTTTTTAGGCTTAGCTGGCGGCTTTAACGCTTTTTCTCTGATTATGCTTACCAGTCTCTCAATTCCAATTCCAAAACCGACTCCGGCTGTCGGTCTTCCGCCGATAGTTTCAATTAAATAATCATATCTTCCTCCTCCCGCCACGGCTAGCTTTGCCTGTTCCGAAGAAGGCACAAAAATTTCAAAAACCGTCCGGCTGTAATAATCAAGTCCTCTTACTAAATTATTATTTACTTCATAAGGAATTTTTAACTCATCCAAATATTCCAAAAAATTTTTAAAATGATGTTTGCAAACTGAACAAAGCCCGTCCAAAAAGACCGGCGCGTCTTTTTTTATTTCCTGGCACATTTCATTTTTGCAGTCTAAAAGCCGGAATGGATTTTGTTTTAATCTTTCTTGGCAATCTCTGCAGATTTTTCTCGTTTTCGAACTGTAATAATTAACAAGTTTTTTCTTTAAGTTAGGCCGGCACACTCGGCAACCGATTGAATTTATTTCCGCCACCGCGTCTTTTAATCCTGCTTCTCTCATTATTCTGAAAGCTATTTGCAGCACTTCCGCGTCATAAACGGCGTCATTTTCTCCGCCTATTATTTCAAACCCGGCGGTCGTCAGCTGCCGATATCTCCCTGCCTGCGGATTCTCATGTCTGAACATCGGCCCTAAATAAAAAAGTTTTACCGGCTGCGGCAAGGAAGAAAATCCATACTGCAGATAAGCTCTCGCCACCGACGCTGTTCCTTCCGGCCGAAGCACCCATTTGTCGCCATGACTTCCTCCAGACTTTAGAAAAAACATTTCTTTTTTTACAATATCGGTTCCTTCTCCCACCGACCTCGTAAAAAGGTCCGCATTTTCAATGATTCCGGTTTCAATTCTCTTAAAGTCATAAAAATGAGCCACTCCTTTAACCATCGCTTCGAATTTTTCTCGCCAAACCCACTCTTCCGGCAAAATCTCGTAAATGCCTTTCACCGATTGAAAAGTTTGCCTAGCTTTCTTTCCTTTCTTTTCCGTCTCTCCTTCTTTATCGTCCCGAATTTCTTTTTTTAAAATCATTTTATCTTTTTCTTTCTTTTGGGGCGCTGTTTTTTTATTCATATTTCTTTATTAAAGAAATTTTACTCCTTTTATTAATACAAAGGAATAGAAACCGCTCTCGCTTCGCTAAGCGGCCAAAGATTAAATCTTGCGATTCCCATAATATTTTCTTTCGGTAACGGCCCCCAGCTTCTTGAATCAAAACTGAACATTCTGTTGTCGCCCATCACAAAATATTCTCCGTCTTTTAAAACAACATCCGCTTCTCCCGATGTCCTGAAATTAACCGGAATATATTTTTCTTCTAATTTTTTCCCTTCGGAACTTCCGGCGCTAAAAACTTCCACTTCTCCGTTTTTCACCGTTATTTTTTCTCCCGGCAAACCGATTATCCTTTTTATGTAATAAACGGAAGGATTGCCCGGAAATTTAAAAACAATCACTTCTCCTCTTTCCGGTTTTCTGAATTGATAGGAAAGTTCATCCACTAATAAATAATTGCCGCTTGAAAAATTCGGTTCCATCGAATCTCCGCTCACAAGAAACGGCTGAACTAAATAAGTCCTGATGACTAAAACTGAAACCACCGCAATTAAAGCGACTTCCAAAGTTTCTATTAGCGATGATAAAAAATAACGCATTTGTCAAATTATAGCAAAAAACCAAAATCCTGTCAAAACTTTTAGAAAATTTTAATCGGTTTTAAAAGAAAAGCGCCTTTTAAGGGCGCTAAGTTTCGTTTTCTATCCAATCAGATAATGCTGCCAGTCCACAAAGAAGAGTGAGCTGTTGCACGGAGTCATCAACATTGTGAGGAAACATTTCATAACCATATCCTTCAATTGTTTCATAATTTTCCGCATTAAGTTCACAAGCATCCCCCGGAACAGACAGAAAAAGTCTTCCATCTTCTCTTCCTTCAGCTTCTATTCTAAGTTTTAAACATCCCTCTTCTTCCTCCCATATATGCCTATGGCAAAAAAGCATAGCTTTTTTCAAAAAAGGAAGATATATTCGTTCATAACCGCTTTCTTTAACTTTCCTTCTTATAAAAGAAACGGCTGAAGGAGAAAGTTCGGCCGAAAAAGACCCGCCATGCATCTCTTGTTCAAAATGAAAATCCTTTATTAAAAGAATTTGTTTTTTTCCGCCGACTCTTTCAAAACTTGGAAAACAATCCTCCTCTGCCGATTCCAAAAAAAAGAACAAGACAAAAAGAGACGCTCGGATAGCCAAAGCTAATTTATGGTTTCTCCTTTCAAGCCCGGTCTCATAACTCAAAAAATCTACTTCCTCAGCCATTAGGGAAATTATTTTAAGCGCCTTTTTTTGTTCCTCCTTGTCTAAAAAAGACAAAACTCTCGGCAGCTCGCAATTGAAAGTAACCCAAACATCATCCTCCTCTATTTTTTTAAAAACTCCCCAAATTCCCCATTCTTCTTCTGTCGGCAGAACAAAAAGATTCTCAAAAAATAAAGGAAACTCTGAAAAAGTTCCTTCTAAAGACTTTAACAAAGGCGAATCATTATTCATCCGCTTTACTATCCACTCATAAAATAGATTCCTTTCTATTTTTATGACAAAAGATTTTTTGTCTTCCGAAATACCCAAACTGTGCCATCTGGGCGCGTCTTCATTCTTTACTCTTTTAATTCTCTGCATTTTCCTTCTCCTTTTCCTTTTCAAATTTTCTGCTTTTTACAATACGCCAAAAATAAAATCTCGTCAAAAATTGCCAAAAAAACTCTTTGAAACTATAATCTTTTTATGGACGAATTAAACAAAATAAAATTGATTTTTGCCCTCGGCAATCCCAAAGAAGAATTCTTAAAAACTTTTCATAATTCCGGATTTATTATTCTTGATTCTCTTCTTAAAGAAAAAGAAAACGATAAATTCAAATCCTCCGGCGACTTTTCTTTTTTAAAAGAAAGCGGTTTTGTTTTTGCCAAATCTTCTGTTTATATGAACGAGTCCGGCCAAGCTGTCCTGAAAGCTGTTAAATTTTTTAAGCTCAAACCGGAAAATCTCCTTCTTCTTCACGACGATTCCGATTTGGAACTTGGAAAAATAAAAATTAGTTTTGGAAAAAATTCTGCTGGCCACAAAGGCGTGGAATCGGTTATAAAATCTCTCAAAACCAAGAATTTTTGGCGCGCTCGTATAGGCATCAGAAAAAATTCCGCCATCAGAAAAAAAGCCGAAGACTTCGTTTTAAAAAAGATTTCAGAAAGCGATTTTGAAAAACTTTACTTGGTTTCCGCCCTTTTAAAAGAAAAACTCAAATTAAACAGCACTTCCGGACCGGCTTGAGAAACATTGGAAAGAGGCAAATTAACTTCGCTGAATTCTTTTTCTTCCATTATTCTGTCTCTGAAAGACAGAATTTTTTCCACACTACCGGCTTTTCCGCTTAAAACAATCGGCACATTGCTTGATTGGTAAAAAATTCTTGATAGGCTTATGTCGTTTCCCGCTAAAACATAAATTTTTTCAAAAAAGTCCGACCAAATAATTCTTTCCTTTTCCGACTCTTTGACCGCGCTCACCAATCTATTGAACGCTTGCGCTCCTTCTTTCAAAGAAGCTAAATCCGCCATTACCTGCGATTGACTGGAAATTCCCGACCCGAAATTATCGTTTTCCACTTTTTCCAAGGCATTTTTTAAAAAATAGCTGGAAAAAAATAAAATAGCCAAAAAGAAACCCAGCACTAAAAGCGATATATTTCTCCAAAATTTGGAAAAAGTCGCTATTTGCTCATTTCTATATTCATCCTCCGTATCCACTCTGGAAAGCGTGATAAATTTATCTTTTCCTCTCGGCATTCTTCCCCTCATAGCAAGTGATAAAGTCACTAGCCAGTTTTGATCTATATTTGGAAAATCAATTAAAGAAAAAGGGGTAACTTCTAGCCCAAACCTCTCTCCTAAATTTTTTATCGCTTCAAACGTCCCTCCTTGCGCTAAAACTACCGCCATTTTTAAATCATTTCCCCATCTGCCTGAATAAAAATTCAAAACCTGCTGAAAAGCTTTTGCTATCGAAGAATTAAACGCTTCCTGCGTTATTTCCTTTGCCGTTCCTTGTATCGATTTCCAAGAAACAAAATAATCAAAATAAAGCTTGCCGTTTCTTAAAATAATAAAATCTACTCCTTCCGAAGAAACTTGAAGAAAAAGATAAGGCTTAAAAATATCAAAACCATGGCCTTCTTCGCTGAAAAATCTCGCCAAAGATAAAATAGGGAACTCAATCGCTATCGGATTAAATCCCGCTTCTTTTAAAACAGAAGAAAAAGCGTCGCTTTCTTGAATTGGCGCAAAAGCGCCTAAAAATTCCGTTTGTCCCGTCGCTTCTTCTTGTCCTATTTTCTCCGAATCGCAGTAAGCCGTTTCTATCGGAATCGGCGAAATCATCTGCATATTCAGTCTTATTGCCTCGGAAAGTCCTTTTTCAGATACTACCGGTATTTTAAAAACTTGAAGATAAGTTTTGGAAAACGGCAAAGAAACAATCACGTTCACTTTCTCTTTTTCGCTATAAATCCCGCTTAATTTATTCTTTAAAACCTTCAGCGCTTCCTTAAATTGTTGGACATTTTCCACTCGTCCTCTTCCTACTATACCGGGCGGCAATTTTAAAGAAGCTGTCGATAAATTCTTTCCGCTAAAAAGAGAGAATCTTAAAAAACTTTCGGAAATCTCAAGACCGCCGACTGGCGGCGTCTGGCTTAACATTGAAAGAAATCTGGTTAAATAACTTCCGTTTTGATAGTTCATAAATTACCCTCATCAAAAGAAACTACATCCACTTGTCCGGTAGTTGAATCTATTTTTAGATCAACAATTACTTTTCTTTGTCGGAAAAGCGCTGTGCCGGTAGAAATTATCCTTGTTTTACCCACTTCCGGATAATCTTTTACTACAGTGACTGTAGCTGTCTTTTCTCCCACTGTTAAATTATATCCTCCGCTGCTGTAGAAATCTTTATCTCTTATAACTCTTCGAACCGCGTCTATTGCTCCGCTTCTTGCCGCCGCAAACGCTTCCGAAGATAATCTTTCCCCCAATCCCGCCTGTCCTAAGGTATAAGACATAAAAGACATCACTGCCACTGATTCAATCACTACACCTCCAAGCGCCATCACAACCGGTAACATCGCCGCCCCTCTTTTAGAAAAAAATATTTTAAAAAAACTCATTGAAATTTTAAAAACCAAGACACTTGCCTTTCTGAAATTATACCACAGCTACTTCATATAAATTACTTCTTTGCTTCTTTCTTCAAGTAAAATCGCAAAAAATCCCAAAGCTCTAAGAAATTCGTAGATAACAAAAGAAGATACAAGAACCGGCCAATAGAACAAGGGACCAATTCCTCGAATAACAAGAAAAACAATTAAAGCCAAAACTACATAGACTCCGTATCCATATTGATTGAAAAGTTCGGAAAACTTTAAAGAAACTATTAAATGTAAAACATCGGAAGTTTTATCTCTTGAATTTAGCGACATCCCTAAAAAGTCAGAAAAAGTATTTTCTGTTTTTATCACTCCGCTGGTTATTATTGCTCTTTTTTCTTCCTCCGAAACAATAGCCGCGCTTGAACTTTTTTCCACCTCTTTACTCACCATAATTTCTATATTTTCCCTTAAAGTTTGGTCCAACGAAAATCCCGGATAAAATTTATTTATAAAAGAAACGCTTGGAGTCATTAAAGAATAAAGCGTTTCTTTAGAAATCAAATTTACGCTTCCGGAAAGAACCACAGCCACATAGGCAATCGCCGCAAAAAAAGACATCCCTGTCACGAACTTCAACATCACCGCTCTTCCTGTTCTAAAAAATTTTATTCGCAAATATGCTTCTTCTTCTCTTTTCCCGGAAAAAATCGCCCAAGAGAGGAAAATAAACAAAATGCAAAAAGCCGCCGAACTCCACATAAAATCAGCCTCCGCAATAAAAAAAACTGAAGCCATCACTGATTCTATAAAGACAAAAGCGTAAAGCGTTTTCTGGTCTTCTATTAAAACTGCGGAAAGAAGAAAGGTGACGGAAAACAAAGAAAAAAACAGCAGAGCTAATAAAAAGTCCCCTTCCGCTTTTGATAAAAATCCGTAAAAAAAATAGGAAAAACCCAAAGCTAAAAAAGAAGCCAAAATTCCGAGAGTTATTTTTTTCCACTCTCGGCTTTCTCTTTCTTTTTCTTTTACTATTCTCTCTATATTACTTTGAAACTGCTTCTCCGTCGCTCCTGTTATCATCTTTTTTATTATACAGCGACTCGCCTATTTTTTGTAGTTCTGTGGACAACTCTGAAACTTTTTTGCTTATCGCTTCCGCGTCTTCTCCGTCTTTTATCGTCTTCAATTCTTCTATCTTTTTTTCTATTGCGCTTTTTATTTCTGCCGGCGCGTCTTTTCCCGATTCCTTTAAAGATTTTTCCGCCACATAAATCAAACTTTCCGCTTGATTTCTGACTTCAATCAATTTTTTCTTTTTTATATCTTCTTCGGCATGCGCCGTCGCTTCTTGTTTTAATTTTTCCACTTCTTCACTTGATAAAGTTGTTGATGCTTCTATTTTGACCGTCTGTTTTTTTCCTGATGCTTTATCAAGAGCCGTCACGTTTAAAATTCCGTTAGCGTCAACGTCAAAAGAAACTTCGACTTGCGGCACGCCTCTCGGTGATGGCGGAATTCCGTCTAAAATAAATCTGGCTAAAGTCTTGTTGTCCTGCGCCATCGGCCTCTCTCCTTGCAAAACATGCACTTCCACTGAAGTCTGATTGTCTGCCGCTGTTGAAAAAATCTGTTTTTTCTCGGTCGGCACCGTTGTGTTTTTCGGAATCATCGGCGTTGCCACTCCTCCTAAAGTTTCTATAGATAAAGAAAGCGGCGTCACGTCAAGTAGTAATATGTCTTTCACATCTCCCTGCAAAATTCCCGCTTCTACTGCCGCGCCTAAAGCCACCACTTCGTCCGGGTTTATATTTTTATGCGGTTCTTTTCCAAAAATTTTCTTCACCGCTTCCACAATCGCCGGCATTCTTGTTTGTCCGCCGACTAAAACAATCTCATCAATGTCGGCAATTTTCATTCCCGCTCCTTTCGGCGACGGAGCGGTAATCACCTCTTTCATTATTGTTATTGATTTTTCCACTAAATCTTCCACCAACCCTTCCAATTTCGCTCTCGAAAGCTTCATTAAAAAATGCTTTGGACCGGAAACGTCCGAACTTATGTAAGGAAGATTTATTTCCGTCTCAAGAGCCGAAGAAAGTTCATGCTTTGCTCTCTCCGCCGCTTCTTTCAATCTCTGCAAAGCCAGCGGGTCTTTCGTTATATCTATCCCTTCTTGTTTTTTATATTCGCCGACCAAAAATTCAATGATTCTCTGGTCCACATCGTCTCCTCCAAGATGCGTGTCTCCTCCTGTCGCTCGCACTTCCACCGTCCCTTCTCCCACTTCAAGAACCGACACGTCAAAAGTTCCTCCTCCAAAATCATAAACCACAATCTGTTCGTTTTTATTTTTATTTAAACCGTAAGCAAGAGCCGCCGCTGTCGGTTCGTTGATTATTCTTTTTACTTTCAGTCCCGCTATCTCTCCCGCATTTTTTGTCGCTTGCCTTTGGCTATCGTCAAAATAAGCCGGCACGGTTATCACCGCTTCTTCCACTTTTTCTCCCAGTCGCGCTTCCGCATCCGCTTTTATTTTAGCCAAAATCATCGAAGAAATTTCTTCCGGCTTATACCATCCTTCTTTTCCCGCTCCGCCCATTTTCACTTCCAATCCTCCGTTTTCCGCTTCTCTCATTTCAAAAGGCAAAAGTTTTCTGTCCTTTTGCACTTCCAGGTCGGAAAAAGTTCTGCCAATCAAACGCTTCACGGAAAAAATCGTGTTTTGCGGGTTGGTTATAGCTTGTCTTTTGGCAAGAAGCCCCACTAACCTTTCTCCTGTTTTATTTATCGCCACTACTGACGGCGTCGTTCTGTTTCCTTCGGCATTCTCAATTATTTCCGGATTCCCGCCGGAGACAACCGCCGCCGCCGAATTGCTTGTTCCTAAATCTATTCCTAAAATTTTTCCCATAGTTTTTATATTTTACTCCAACTTGTTTTTTATTACTGTTTACTAATTTTCTAATTATTTTGAAACTTTCACTTTTGCCGGCCTTATCACTTTTTCATACAACTTCCATCCCCTTTCTATTTCGGCCGTCACTATTCCGCTTTCTCCCTTTCCTTCTTCTTCTTGAACCGCCTCGTGAATTTCCGGATCAAACTTTTCTCCCATTGCTTTTATCGGCTCCATTCCGTTTTTTAAAAGAAAACTCTCTAATTGCGTTCTTATTAAAATAAGCCCTTTGTTTTCTTTCTCCGCGCTTATTGCCAAATCAAAACTATCCATCACAGAAAGTAAATCTCTCAATAAAGCCACATTTGCAAACTTTGCCAACATTTCCGCTCTCGCCGCCTCTTCCTTTTTATAATTCTCTAAATCCGCCTTTGCCCTTTTCCAACCATTCAGATATTCCTCTTTATCTTTCAAACACGCTTTCAAATCATCCGAATCTGAATCCGCCAATTGGCCGTTCAAAGAACCGTCTGATTTTATTTCCTGAGCTTGTCGAAGGACATCCTCGTTTTTTTCCTTTTTTTCTTCTTCCATAGCACCTTACATTCTAATCCAAAAACCCCACTCGTCAAGTTTCTTGAAGAAAAATCATTCTTTTATAAAATCTGATTTATTAAATCTTCGCGAAAACCCCGCGCGTTAGCTAGGGAGTTGAAGCGGTAAAGATTTAATAAAACCCGACTTTCTACGAGGTGAAACTTTAAGATTCCACGGCCTTACGGCCGTGAAGTTTCATTTTTCTCCATTCAGCGCTTCCTTTAATTTTTCATACCACACTTTATATCCTTCCGAACTTGGATGAAGCAAATCCGAAGCAAAATATTTAAGCGGCTCTCCGGAAAAAAGTTCTTCTAAATTATCCGTAAATAAATCCACATAAATAGCTCCTTTTTCTTTCGCTACTTTCATAAATTCCGATCTAACAAACTTTGTTCTTCTCGTGTAAAGAAGCCCAACCGGTTCTTTAAACATAGGCGCCAGTCCCACATTCCCGGGCGGCACTATTGCCACTCTCCTCCCAACTTCCTTCGCTTTTTCCAAAGTTTTTTCCAAATTTAAAACCGTCTTATCTAAATCATAGAACCATAGAATGTCATTACCTCCGGTAAAAATAAGGACTAAATCATAATTTTTTTTTTCTTCTCCTTTAAGCTGTCCGACAATTTCTTCCGTCATCGCCCCCCATTCCGCTTTATTTTTTACAAAAAATCCTTCTTCCGCCAAAAATCCGGCAATTGTTTCTTTTGAACTGTTTGCTCCTGTTCCCGCCCCCGTACTGTCTCCTATTATTAAAATTTTTCCAAGTGATACTTCTCTCTCCAAGGAAAACGCTTGCGTCTCCGCTTTCAGTTTTACTCCCTGCACTCCGTAATACCAAATAATTTCAAAAATCTGGACAGCAAAAATAATCGCTCCCGCGGCTAAAATCGCCAAAATCACCCTTCTTGTGTCTCGACTAAGTTTGCTCCACATCTTTCGATAATTTTAACACAAAAAAACGGCTCCGATAAAATATTGAAGCCGCTTTTTTAGAATTATCTTTTAAAATTACTTTCTTAGTTTCGGCGAAATAATCAAAAGATAAATAGCGGAAAGTCCGACTAAGTAATAAACAATATTAGCCCACATTCCTTCGCTAAGAATCATCGTCACTAAATTTATTCCCATCGGAGCTAAACCCCAGTTTAATCCGCCTATAATTGTCAGAATTAAAGCCACCCAATCTAAAACATTTAATTTTCCCATAAAAATATAATATTTGCGACCTTTCTGTTTTTAATTTAAAAACTAGCCTTCACACTCGCACTCCTCAGCCGGTTTTCCGCATCCCGAACATTTTCCGTCTTCAATTTTCGCTCCACATTTTCCGCACGGCTCGCATCCGCATTCTTGGCACATAAATAATTAAAAATTAATTTATAAAGAAACGCTGCGACTTTAATTTAATTATACCACATTGTCCCATGTGAAAAACTTTCCGTCATTCTCACAAAAATAGAAATCTATCTTTTTTTAATTTATGAGCCAATTAATATTAAGAAGCTTCAACCTGTCATTCTCGCGAAGGCGGGAATCCACCTTTATCTTTTATTTATTACTTATACCAAAACTGCAAGATATGGAGCATCATAATCGCGCATCCGAACGCCACTCGAATAGCTCTCGTCGCCTGTTTTAGTAAAGAATAATTTTTATGTTCGTAAATTCTGATTATTCCCTCTGTTGCTAAAAATAGAGCGGCCAAAAACGCCAAAATATCTATGCCAATCGGGTCAAGATAACTGCATTTTAAAGACAAACTTTCCTCCGCTCTAAGTTGCATAAAAATCGCCAAAGCTACCGTCACAAAAGACAGTCCTGCCGTAAATAAAGTCGTTTTTGTTATATTTTTCATTCTAAAGACATTATCTGAATTCCTTTTTCTTTTATTTCCTCTTCCGGCCAAAATAATTTGTCTATCATAAACTTATCAACCCTTACTACTTTCTTTTCCGTTTTTCTGCCTGTGTATTCTTTCGTTTCGGGATTCCACTCTTCTAGTATAAGCGTGTCTCCTTCCTTTATTTCAAAATCATTTAAACGCAATTCAAACTTCTTTTTCCCGGACTCCACTGCTTCAAAATATTCTGGCCAGATTTTTTTTCTTATTTCCGCCATTTTTATTTGGAAAATTTATTATAAAGCCAAACAAGAATGTATCCGCTGACAAATCCGTCAATAAACCCATAAACCAGTCCGGTAACGCTTCCCGCCACGCTTATTTCATAACCCGGATAAACCCCGACAAAAATTTTTAAAAATTCTCCCGCATATCCGTTATTCGCCGAAATTAAAGTCATGGCGAAAAAACAAACTCCCCACATTACTCCCAAAGTCATCGCCAACCCCTTTTGATTAAGCTTCATGGTCTAAAACAAAAAATTAATTTTAATGATTAAATTATACCAAATTAAGAATCTGTTATAAAATTAAAAAATACGTAAATAAAATATTAAGAAATAATCTTTATGTCATCTCTTCCTTATTTAAATATAAATCTTTATCTTTTTTTTGAATTTTTGGTTTTTGTGCCTTTTGTAATCATTCTTATTCGTGAATATTATCAAAAAAATATTTTGCGGATTTATGAAATCTTAAGTTGCGCCGCTTTCGGCATGATTTTGGAAGTCGGCAACACCATTTTGGCGCACAACTACGGCTACAGCTCCGACTTTCTTGTTCAAATGTTCGGCGTTCCTCTCGCTATCGGTTGCGGCTGGGCGGTTATTATTTATTGCGCTATGCTCCTGTCCGACCAATACAATATTCCTTGGTTTTTTCGCCCGTTTTTGGATGCCTTAACCGCTTTGGTTCTTGACCTCTCTATGGACATTGTTGCTATTCGTCTGGGTTTTTGGCATTGGGTTATCCCGCTTAACGAAGAATGGTTTGGAGTTCCTTATGAAAATCTGGCCGGCTGGATTTTTGTTGTCCTGTCCTTCTCTTTTCTGATTCGCTTTATCCGCACGCTTAACCCTAAACGGCTTCTGACGGAATTATTGATGCTTATAAGCCCCATTTTGTCTTACATAAGCTTAATAATCGGACTCGCTCTGTTCGGACTTTTTTCCGTTATTCCTTACGGCATAAATAACTGGTATCAATTTATCGGATTTAACTACTATCCCAATCTCAATGTGATTTATAATCCCGAAGTCCAGCAATGGAAACTTATTGCTCTTGTTGTAATCATAGTGGAACTTATTAACATCGTTCTTTTTGCGATTGTTAAATACAAGAAAAAATATCTCTGGCGGTTTGACCTTCTGTCTTTTTCCATCCTTTCCGCCATTCATATTTTCTTTCTCTTTACTGTTTTTTCAACCGGCATTTATAAAGAACTGCCCGTTGCGGCAGTCATTGCTTTTATCGCTTTCTTAGCTCATCTTCTTCTCCACTTCCTGCCCTACGCCTTGAATCCCAAAAACGTCTATGTTTTTAAAGAATTTGAAAACCGCCTAAAAAAAGAACAAAAGAAAGTTGAAAAACTAATTTCCAAATCCCTCCGCTAATCAATTTTTATAGGATAATTTTCAATTTCACTGAATATAAAACTTGGCAGTATAAATCGGTTTAGAAATTAACACTTTCCAAGCAGTAAAAGGTTTTTCTATAGCAACTTGGCGACTGGGCAAAATAAAACAGACCGGTCAGTTAAGTCTTTAGTGGAAAGTCAGGGCCATCAACTTCACCATTAACCCACCTCTTTCTATACTTATTCCTTTCGTTAAAGAAATAACGTAAGCCTCGAATAATATCTTCAGTATGAATTCGAGCCTCATCTTTCATGTGGTCGAGAATATAGCCATAATTATCTTCGGGATGCAGAATTTCAAGTAACTTATCAGCAAATTCAAAAATTTCTTCTAACTCGCCATATTTGAGTTCAAACTTTTTCTCAAATCCTTTCGGACTGACCAAAAATCGCGCATTGTTATGTGCATGCCGAAGGTCTCGAATTCTCGTTATGTTTTTAAATACCCGATCGTTTTTCTGAATAAATTCTTTCGCATCCTTTACTTTTGTTGAGTTTGGATGCTCTTTGATTAGTGCATGTACCGAAATAACCTTACCTTTATCGCTAAAGCGCGAGTCTTCAAAAAGTCGAGCCAAGCTAATAAACCACTCATGCTGCAAAGCAGGAATCACCACCGACCAAAAATTCCCGTCTTCTTTATAAACGTCATTATTCTCCTCAGTTTGAAGCGCTTTCCACACATAAAAAGTGTTGAATGCCCCAAGTAGCAAATCCTGCAGCTGCTCAAATTTTTCTTTATAAGTAATTTCCGACATATACGATTATTTAAGAGCATCGATCACAAAACACCATACTCAATCCTGCGGGCTACTTGAGTTTTGAACTTTATAGTCCAAGTCCCATAAGGATATTTTGGACGATTTCCTTCGAGCCAATTGAGGCCTCGGCACGACAATCTATCTTTTGTGATTTCGCACCATCTCAAAGATTAGCTTATGAACCTCGCTCTGTTCTTCAGGTGTCGAGATTTTAAGAAGGAGTTTATCTTTTCGTGTAGACGGCTCAACTTTGGTTCCTGGCGGCGCAGAAATCAGAAAGAAGAACATCATCCCCTCAACGATGAATTTGCATATCTCCCAGTCGTTGTTTTTTGCCATTATTGGAGACATGGTTGGCATGTAGAAAGTGTTGAATCCTCTGCCTCCTCCAGGAGCCGAAACAAGAGGAGGCAAGAAAACGAATGATGCATATCTTTCGGGTTCCCCTGGATTGCTCGATAAAATCATTTGTCTCAAATCATCCTCTACGCTTGAAGAAAGCTTTAGCTGCTGGAAAAACGGTCTAGAAGCAATGCTCGACCGCCAAAGCAGGGAGAGCAAGAAAAGTTTGTATTTTTTGTAATCGTAATTCGGATCATTTTCAATCACTAGATACTCATGTCCGTTAATGACTTCTATCCGAGAATTTAATTTCTGAGGAAACTCGTTGTGAATAAACTTTGCTGCATAGTCATCTAGCTTGCCAATTATCTGATTGTCACAGTTTTCACACAAAATATTTCTCTCATATTCGCCGTTGTAGCGAAAACGCGCAGCGATTTTATCAAGAAACACCAAGAGGCTATTTTTTCCGGCTAGCAATTTGTATAAAAAACTGGGAATAATATGAGATTCCTTACACAAATCTTTTATTTGAAGACAAAGTTTGCACTGACCTCTTTTCATGGTGTTACAAGTCTAAATGAGTCTCGACATATACCGATACCAAGACTAACTGCGGAGGCGGGAGGATTCGAACCTCCGATGCCGTTTCCGACATAACGGTTTTCAAGACCGTCCGTTTCAACCGCTCGCGCACGCCTCCGAAAACAAGGGTATTAAACCACAAAAAAACCCCTTCTTCAACCAATCTATTCTCAAATTCTCAAGCCTGCCTGCCGGTAGGCAGGAATTTGAGAATAGGTTTAAGAAAGAGAACTTCCCGGTTTCACTTTCTTGACCGGCTTCATCAAAACAACTTCTTCTTTATTTCTTCCTTTCTTTATTGTCGCAAGAATCATTGCCTGGCTTTCAAGTCCCATAATGTTTCTCGGCTCCAAATTAGTCGTAAAAAGAAACTCCTTGCCGACAAGTTTTTCCGGTTCATAACTTTTGGCAATGCCCGAAACTACTTGCCGGATATCTCCTCCTTGCCTCGCCGAAGTCTCAGTGAAGGCGAGACCAAAATCAACGGAAAGTTTCAAAAGTTTTTCCGAACCCTCCACTTTTTCCGCCGTCAAAATCTTCCCGATTTTTAATTCTACTTTTTTAAATTCTTCAAAAGAAATCATAATATTACTAATAGAGTTACAAGAATAATAACGAAAAGAACAAGCCACGCCAAAGTGGCAAAAAGAAAACAAAATGCTTCTTTTTTAAGTCCGCTCAAATAAAGATGAATCGGTTTGCCTAAAACCAGTAATCCCGTGATAGATGCCGATACCACAAAAAGAAGCAGCATAAAAATAGGGATGAGAAAACTTTTTTCATTTCCAAAAAAGCTTTCTCCGTTAAAAAGCGTCCAAGACACAAGAGAAACATAAACAAGCACTCCAAAAGCGTTCAAAAAACTTTTTAAAATATATTCTGGTTTTTTCATAAATAAATTTTATTGATTTTCATAAGTGGACCTGAGGGGAGTTGAACCCCTGACCTCTTGTATGCCATACAAGCGCTCTAGCCAGCTGAGCTACAGGCCCAATTTATTATTGAAACTTAATCCATAATATAATAAACTGCTTAAAACAGCAATAGATTTTTCCCATGCAAAGCATATCGAAAAATCATTGCTCCGACTATACGTCGGAGCTGCAATTTTACTTGCCCCTGTAGTTCAATGGATAGAACAGCCCCGTCCTAAGGGGTAGATGAGGGTTCAATTCCTTCCAGGGGTACTATTACTTTGCATTTATTTTAAATATAAGCTATAAAAAAGCCAGCAAGCTTTACATATAAAGAAAAAGAAAAGAAAGGGAATTGATATGAACCAATCGTTTTTTGTCTATTGCGCCGGACCAATCACAGGGTTGTCATACAACGAGACTGTTGATTGGAGAAATAATTTAAAGGAAATGCTTCCTCCTAACATAGAAATACTTTCTCCGATGAGAGGAAAAGACCATCTGAAAAATGAAGAAAGAATTTTCGTATAGAAAGAAGAAAACCCTTTATGTTCTAAAAAAGGCATCGTTACAAGAGATCGTTTTGACGTTTCAAGATGCGATCTTTTTTTAGCCAATCTTCTTCTATCAAAAGAAGTATCAATCGGAACAATGGTAGAATATGGCTGGGCCGATGCTTTTAGAAAACCTATTATTACTTTAATGAAAAAAGATGGAATTTATGAGCACCCTTTCATTAATGAACTTTCAGGTTTTATAGCTGAGGACATCAAAGAAGCGGTAGAAATTATAAAAAACGTTCTCTTGCCTTAGGCCGATTTATCGGCCTTTTTGCTTGTTTATTATTTTTTTCTATTATAGATTATTAATTAAAGGAGGCGTGCCAGAGTGGTCGAATGGGCTGCACTCGAAATGCAGTAAATCCGCAAGGGTTTCGGAGGTTCGAATCCTCCCGCCTCCGCAATAGATTTTTTCATTAATTTTGAGGCAGGAAGATGAGAAAGTCGCAGGCGCGACGGCGCCGAGACGGGGTCGCGGAATTTTTCAGCAGAAAAATATCCGTGACCGAATCCTCCCGCCTCCGCAATAGATTTTTCCCATGCGAAGCATGTCGAAAAATCATTGCTCCGACTCTACATCAGAGCTTTATTATTTAACTTTTTTTCTCAAACCCATCCTAAATTGCTATAATATCTTTATACATAAGAAAATTGATCTTAAAAAATTAGCCCGAGAGAAAATAAAATGTTATTATTACTTTAAGGTAATTTTTGAAATGTTTAAGGATAAAATAAATTTCATCATCAAGATTCTGATTACTTCCGACTTCTTCATTTTTTTTGCCCTTGGTCTTTCTGCTCCGATTTTTGCCGTTTTTATTCTCGATAATATTTCAGGTAGCGATTTGGAAGTCATCGGACTCGCCACCACCTTTTATTGGCTTTCAAGAATTCTCTCGGTTGTCCCTTTAAGCCGCATGATGGATAAAATGCGCGGCGAAGAAGATGAATTTTACTTTATGTTTGTTGGTTCTGTTTTTATGTCTGTCATTCCCGCCCTTTTTATTTTTGCCACTCTCCCTTGGCATGTCTATGCTCTTCAAATTCTAAGCGGTTTTGCTCATTCTATGGCTATTCCCGCTTGGCGAATTCTTTTTACCAACCACATTGACCGCCGCCTTATCGGCTACGAATGGTCTGTTGAAGATGTTTCAGTCGGTATCGCCACAGCTGGCAGCGCCGCCTTTGGCGCTTTTATTGCTAAGGTCTACGGTTTTAATGTTCTCTTTCTTCTTATTTCCATTTTAGGCATCATCGGCTCCTGTGTTCTTCTTTTTCTCTTTAAAGAAAAGAAAATTTTTGCCGAAAGCGTGAAAAGGCTGGAAGAAAATTTAAAAACAAAAACCATTACCAAAATAGACACAATTAAATAAATTATGCCCTCAAAATCAATTCCGGAAATAATTAAAAAAACTATGCCGGCGGTTGTTTCCATTATTGCCTCCAAGCACCTTTCGGAAATAGAAAAAGAAATCCCGCAAGAATATTTTCCCTTTCTCTCTTCTAAAATAAAAAAACAAAGAGAAATTTTAAGAAGCTTAGCTGATTCCCACGGTATGGTAGAAGTGGGCGGCGGTTCCGGCTTTGTCGTTAATGAAGGCGGAATCGTTATTACTAATCGCCATGTCATTTCTGACCCGAAATCCGAATACACGATTATCACAAGCGGAGACCAAAAATTCGGTTCCGAAGTCATCGCCTGCGACCCTTCAAGCGATGTCGCTGTTCTCCGTCTCAAAATCACTCCGGAAACTAAAGGTATTATTCGTCGTCTTCCCTCGCTTAAACTCGGCGACTCCTCCAAAATCGAACTTGGTGAACCGATTCTCGCTATCGGCAATTCTCTTGGACTTTTTCGCAATACTGTTTCTTCCGGCATTATCTCCGGACTTTCTCGTTCTATAAAAGCTCAAATCAATCCCGAATCCCCTCTTCAGGAAATGCGCGGACTTATTCAAACCGACGCCGCCATTAATCCGGGAAACTCCGGCGGACCGCTTATTGATTTGGAAGGCAACGCTGTCGGCATTAATACTGCTGTCGTTTCCGGCGCTGAAAATATCGGCTTTGCCATTCCTATTAACACTATCAAAAGAGACCTCGCCGACCTCAAAAAATTCGGCGAAATCAGGCGCCCGCTCCTTGGTATCCGCTATATGTCTATCGATGAAAAAGTAAAAGACAAGCTATGCCTTCCCGTCGATTACGGTTCTTTAATTATTGAAGAAGATGCGCGCACCCCGGGCATAATTCCTGGCAGCCCCGCCGAAAAAGCCCGCCTCCGCGAAAAAGATATTATTCTCGAATACAATGGAGAAAAAATCACCAAAAATAAAAATATCCAGGATTTTCTGGAAAGTTCCGCTGTCGGCGAAAAAATCTTTCTTAAAGTTTTAAGAGAAAGAAAAGAATTTGAAGTTCCTCTTATCCTCCAAGAAAGGAAAATGTGATCGCTTAAAAAACCTCCGCTTTCTGGCGGAGGTTTTTTAATACAAATATTCGTCCACTAATTTATTGTTTTTATCGTAAAGAAGCAATCGGTCGTGTCTTGAATCCAAAATATTCATTCCTGTCCATATTTTAAATTCGCTCAAAAGAAAATCACTGTCTTCCCGATGTTCGTTATAGCAAGAAGTATAATTCATTCTGTTTAAAACTGCCTTGCAATCATCGCTTAAATAATTTGCCTCCGGTTTGTCGCTATATGGATTTCTGCATCTTCCATTAGCCAAATTAACAAAATCCTGACACACGCCTGAAAGATAATTGAAATCTTTGCTTGGAATTGAATAACAGCTTCCCCCTAAACTTGGCTTAAAACTATACATATCGCTTACATATCCAATACATCTGTTCGTTCTGAAATTTACTTTAATCGGGCTAAGCGAAGAATAAATGCTTATAGTGGTAGCTTTGGAAATAATAATATCGCTTTCCGTTCCCCCGGAAGTCGGCACAAAATAATCCGTTCCCCTCGGTATGAAAAGAGCGCCTTTATTTCCTTGTATTTTCCATCCTGTCACATTTATCTTTTCCCCGTTTTGCGGATTCACACTCACCCTTATCGTGCTCGGATTTTTAAGCGGGTCGCTGGTTTCTGAAATAGGCGAAGCTGAAATGCTTGCTCTCTCATAATATTCTGAAACATCCTCGCTGGTAAATCCTTCCGGCAAATTTGTATAAACTTTTTTCTCCGTCTTATTTTCTTCTGTTGTTTCCGTCGGACTGGCAGAAACCGGTTCTTCGCTCGGCTGAACTGAATTATTCACCTTCAAATCTTCCAAAGAAAAGAAAAATAAATTGCCGAATGTTTCCATCTTTAAATATCCGGCAATCTGGCTTCTGAAGCCATAAATAAAAGCCCCGATCGTTACAATCGCAAGTATCGCAAGAGCTATCTTCACCGCTCTTAAACTTTCCATAATATTATTTTAATTATACAACGATATTAATCAGTTTTCCTTCTATAAAGATAATTTTCTTTATTTCCTTTCCTTCTAATATCTTTTTTATCTTTTCCGAAGCTAAAGCCGCTTCTTTTGCTTCTTCCTTATTTATCTCCGCCACCGCTTCCATTTTATCTCTCACTTTTCCGTTCACTTGAATCACTAAAGTTATTTTTTCATCCTTCGTCTTTTCTTCGTCATACGCCGGCCATTTTTCTTTAAATATGCTTTCTTTATTTCCCAATCGCTCCCAAATTTCTTCCGCTATATGCGGCGCAAACGGCGCCAAAACCTTCAAAAACATTTCCAAATTATCCTTTCCTATCTCCTTTGCTTTTGTCGCCTCATTCGCCCAAATCATCATCTGCGCCACCGCCGTATTGAATTTCATCATTTCTATATCTTCGCTTACTTTTTTAACTGTTTGGTGAGTTATTTTTTCTAAATTCTTAAATACTCCCTCCTCCACCTTTTCTAAAAGCGCAAAAACTCTTTCTAAAAACTTTTTCACCCCCACCAGTCCGTCCGTATTCCATGGAATCATTTCCGAAAACGGGCCCATAAACATTTCATAAAGACGCAAAGAATCCGCCCCGAACCTTTCCGCAATTTCGTCCGGATTTATCACATTGCCAAACGACTTGCTCATTTTCCTTCCGTCTTCCGCTAAAACTATTCCGTGCGAACGCCTTTTTTTATACGGTTCGGAAAAAGGAACGACTCCGATATCAAACAAAAACTTATTCCAAAATCTGGAATACAAAAGATGAAGCGTCGTATGTTCCATTCCTCCGTTATACAAATCAACCGGCATCCAATATTTTAAAACTTCCTTATTTTTAGGAATCAAAAATTCGTCATTAGAAATTCCTCGCGTCGCATACGCAAGATAATACCAGCTTGACCCCGCCCAATTCGGCATCGTGTCTGTTTCTCTTTTTGCCTCTCCCCCGCATTTCGGACAGGTTGTTTTCACCCAATCTTCCATTAAAGCAAGCGGAGATTCCCCTGTGTCTGTCGGCTCATAGCTTTCCACTTCCGGCAGTTCCACCGGCAACTCTTTTTCCTCGACCGCCATCCACCCCGGATTCATTATCTCTCCCTTACTTTCAACTTTTAACTTTTCACTTTTAACTTGTTCCGCGCAGTGTTCGCAGAACACAAGCGGAATCGGCTCTCCCCAATAATGCTGTCTTGAAAAAACCCAATCTCTTAATTTATATTGCGTCGTTCTTTCTCCTCCCGCTTTTTCTGTTATTTTCCACTTCGCCTCCTCGCTATTCATTCCATCAAACTCTCCCGAATTCATTAAAATTCCGTAATCCGAATGAACCATAACTTCTCTATACCAAGCATTATCAATAAGCATAGTCCAAGGATCAACAAACTTAGTCTTGGCAAATCGCTCTGTTAATTCATGTATACGATTTTCTGTTTCATTATTAAGAACAATTCGCTCAATTTTTCCATCTTCATGTTTAAAAATAAATACCGCTTCACTGCCAACATATTCATTCCAAAAATTATTTTCCATCTTTTCTCCTATCAACTTTTCGTATTCTTTTATGCTTGGCTCCGGAATAATAAGCTTGCGATCACTGTCCTTATCAACTTCAAAAGTAATGCCTAGCGATTCTAATTCCTCATTTTTAATATCATCTGCTCCCATTAAAAAGCTTCTAATATCAGTGTTTAGTTTCTTTATAACCTGGCAAATCGGCAACTTGTATTTCTTCGCAAATTCATAATCTCTCTCGTCATGCGCCGGCACCGCCATAATCGCTCCCGTTCCATATCCGGATAAAACATAATCCGCCACAAATATCGGCACTTCTTTCTCATTTGCCGGATTTATCGCTTTTATTCCCTTTAATTCCACTCCTGTTTTTTCTTTATTCAAATCCCCCCTTTCTAAATCGGATTTATTTTTTGCCGCCTCAATATATTTTTCCACCTCTTCCCAATTTTCAATTTTTTCCTTCAACTCAAATACTGATTCGTGTTCCGGCGACAAAACAAGATAAGTGCATCCGAACAAAGTATCCGGCCTCGTCGTAAACACCTTTATTTTATTTTCTGAGTCGGTCGTTGAATCACCTTCCACAATCTTAAATTTTATTAAAGCTCCCTCGCTCCTCCCGATCCAATTTATTTGTTGCGTCTTAATTTTCTCCGAATAATCCACTATCTCTAAATCGCTTATCAATCTGTCCGCATATTTTGTTATCGCGAGCATCCACTGCTCTTTTTCTTTTTTCTCTGTCGAGGTTCCGCACCGCTCGCACTTCCCGTCTATCACTTCTTCGTTTGCGAGCCCAATCTTGCAAGACGGACACCAATTTATCGCCATCTTCTTTTTATACGCCAGCCCTTTTTCAAACAGCTTTAAAAATATCCACTGCGTCCATTTATAATAATTCGGGTCTGTTGTGTCTATTTCTCTCCCCCAATCAAAAGAAATACCGAGCGCCTTCAGTTGTCTTCTAAAAACAGCGATATTCTGCTCCGTCGCTTTTCTCGGATGTATTTTATTTTTTATGGCATAATTTTCTGTCGGCAGTCCGAAGGCGTCCCAGCCGATCGGATATAAAACATTTTTCCCTTCCATTCTCATTTTTCGGCTCATAACATCAAGCGCCGTATAACTCCTGACATGCCCCACATGCAGCCCTGCTCCACTTGGATATGGAAATTCCACTAAGTTATATTGTTTCGGTTTATCTCGCCCATTAGATGAGGCGGACTTATCGGAAAAATCCTCCGCCCGCGACAGCTCCGGATGTTCCTCCCAATATTTCTGCCATTTTTCTTCTATTCTTTTATGCTCGTATTTTTCCATTTTTTTACAATCTTATCACTCTCCCTCACTTTTAAAAAGTTAGAAGAATTTCCGGTAATTCTGAGAAAATTTTGGCGATTAGCCCTTTTTTCGAAGATTTACCGGAAATTCTCTTACTCACTAATTATTTATATCCTCTTCTTTTCAATATAGAATAAAATCCTTAAATTTCAAAATTAAAAACCCCCAAACGCTAAAAGCGCTCGGGGGTGATGGTTTTTATTTTCGGGAAGAAAAAGTTATTTGAATTTTTAGGCTTTGCATTGCCTCTTTTTATCTTTTTCTTCCTCGTACGGAATTTTCCTTTTCCATCTGACACTTCGGCTTCGTTTTTTTACTCTGGCCTGTAGCCACGGCCTCTTTTTATTTCAACTATAAAAGCTAAGGCCATCCGCTTCTTGTCCGCATAATTATAATTTTTCTCCTTCTGCGAGCTATCTCGCAGACCGAAAGAAAGAAGGTCAATTATGGTCGGTTTACCGCGTCGACGAAAACACCGAACTACGAATACTACGAATACAAACAATCATACGCAGTGTCCTCCCTTTTTTAGAATCGGCTCTCCTTTTTCAGCTTCTATCGCGATTAGAAGAGAAAAAGAAAAACCAGCGTCAGATTAAGATATTCAAGGTGCTGTTTTTTCTTTATACTCCTCTCCTTTTTAACTGTCAACTCCATTTTTCCACTTTGTCTTATTTTAAAAAATTAGTCTCTGAACTTGTCGAAGAGCCACATTTTTTTATATTTCTCTAAATTCTGTTTAAAATGAAACTCCACGGCCTTATAGCCATATAATTTTAAAGTTTCACCCCGCCTATGGCGGGATTTATTAAATCTAATAATTAACTTTATTATAATTTTTTTCTTTTTTCCCATTTTCCTTTTTGTCGATTATTGTCCGATCAGACAATAATCGACAAAAACATTTTCTTTCTCATATTTTTATCAAAATAAAAAAATCCCATTTTTTAGTTGGGATTTCGATTTGGGGAGGAAAAGAGTAAACTCTTTTCCTCCCCGACGGTTTGGGAGAAGAAGATATCTCCCACGATTTTTGAGGAAGGGGTAAGAGATAAAAAACTTCAAAAAAGATCGGTCGGCAGGCAACCCGATGTCGCCCGCCGCATATTCTACCTAGCCCAAGACCCAAAGATCTCGGCGAACTAGGCGCGCGCTTCGGATGAAGCAGGATAACCGCCAGAATAGTCTGGCGAAATGATTTTTTGAAGGACTCAGCAACTAGCCGAATCCCTCAAGCGGGATAAATTTTGTCATTTTCCTGTTCATGACAATCCCTCCTTTCTTTGCCAGTGAGGCTTCGCACCTCACTTAGGCGGCGACGATCGAGATTCAAATTTTCTTCTTTGCGGAAGTCTCCTTCCGCCGGGGACCACATCGAATCATAACCATCCTCCTTTCACTTTTTGCCTCTAGCTGAAAGCCAGAGGGTATTCGTTTTTACTTCTTTCAATGTTCTACGCCGTAAATTATAATCCCATTCTACAAAAATGTCAACAGCCAAAAAACCGCTTAAATAAGCGGTTTTTTTAAAATACTTATTTTTTAACCATTAAAAAACATTCAAAAAACACCTCCTATTTTAACCATGTTTTCTCTTCAAAAACATAAGTTTTCGCAGAAAACTACCTCATTATCACCTTCACCCCCTCTAAAAAGTTAAGATTCAGAACAAAAAACAAGAGCTACCGGCAATTCTGAGAAAATTCCTGCCTGCCGATAGGTAGGTTGGCGATTAGCCCTTTTTTCGAAGATTTGCCGGTAGCTCTTTGTGACATTCTCGCCTTTACCCCCTCTCCTAAAACTATGTTCTGTCAGTTTTACTATTTTTTTCTTTTTATAAATTTATCCAAAAACTATTTTCTAATAAAAATTGCCGACTAGGCAATTACCTTATTATCACTCTATCTCCTCACTGAAAAATTATAAGAACTTCCGACAATTCTGAAAAAAAGAATAGTAGCTAAAAAAATGCCTGTCCGCCTTTGGCGGAATGGCGATTAGCCCTGTTTTTTTAGCTACTATTCTTTTAAAGCAATCTTAACTAATTATAATTTTACCCCAAAAACATTTTCCGCATTTTTCTTTTCTATCTCTAAAAACTCTTCCAATTCCATTTCTAAAATTTCCGCCGCCTTCTTTGCCGTCTCCACAATCATTATCGGCTCGTTTCTTTTTCCTCGATTCGGCTCCGGCGCCACAAATGGCGCGTCTGTTTCGAGTAGAATTCTGTCTTTGGGAACTTTTTTTATAACTTCTTCATATTCATTTTTTTCTCCCCCTTTCATTTTAAAAGTTAAAGTTCCCCCGAAAGTAAAATAAGCGTCTAACTTCAAAGCTCTTTCTAAAAACTCCTCTCCGCCCGAATAAAAATGAAAGATTATCTTCGGCATCTTTAAATCCTGAGCTTGTCGAAGGATTTCCAGAGCATCGCGATATGCTTCCGCCGTCCGCAAATGAAGCATTAGCGGCTTTCCAACTTCTTTTGCTAATTTTATTTGTTCTTTAAATAAATCTTTTTGTCTTTCAATTTCTCTAATTTTGAATTCATCGTCCTTGACTCTGAAATAATCAAGTCCGCATTCTCCGACCGCCACCACTTTTTTATTCTCCGCTAGTTTTCTAAAAAAATCATAGTTTATTTTTTCTTCTTCGGTCGGATGCATTCCGACAGTCGCAAAAACTCCCTCCTTAAAGCTTTCCGCTATTTTTACATTTTCTTCCGAATCTTTTTTATTGGTTCCCACATTTACTACCGCTATTCCCGTCTCAAGCGCCCGCCTCAAAACTTCAGGATAATTTTCCTTAGAAAATTCCGAATTTACATGCGCATGGCAATCAATCAATTTAAAGTTCTTCATTTCTTGTCATTCCCGCGAAGGCGGGAATCTATTTAAATTTTTCCAATCTCGGAAACAACGGTTCTTTTATTGCTTCTTTATTCTTTATCTTCCCCAAAATCTTTTCTGCCGTCCCCGGCAAAAATGGGATTAAAAGTTCCGCCACTTTTTTAAGTAAACCAACGGTATCTCCTATTATTGACTCGTCTTTAGTTTCCCACGGCTTCTTTTCATTAAAATATTTATCACCCACCGTTATCATTTCAAAAATTAGAGCTATCGCCTCGTTAAACTTGAATTCTCCTATTTTTTCTTTTATCTCTTCAACTTTTTCTAAATCAACCAGCGCTTCTGTTTCTTCTCCTCCGTATTCGGAATAAAGTTTCAACACTCGGGAAGCAAAATTTCCCAATCCGTTTGCCAAATCTCCGTTATATCTCGCTTCAAATTTTTCAATGGAAAAATCGCCGTCTTCATAAGCCGGTATTTCTCTAAGCAGATAATAACGAACCGCCTCCGCTCCATATTTTTCTATTAAAGAAAACGGGTCAATAACATTTCCGAGCGACTTTGACATCTTTTGCCCTCCTGCCGTCACATACCCATGCGCAAAAACTTTATTTGGCATTCTTTCCCCTGCCGATAATAGCACTGCCGGCCAATAAATCGTATGGAATCTGTTTATTCCTTTTCCGATTATATGAATTATTTCTTCCGCCCCTTCCCAATACTCTTTGAATTTTTCCCCTTTATTGGCATAATCTAAAGCCGTTATGTAATTAGTTAAAGCATCAAACCAAACATACATCACTTGGTTTTCATCTTTCGGAACAGAAATCCCCCATCCCTTAGCCCTTTCTTTGCTTCTTGAAATGCTGAAATCTTCCAATCCTGTTTTAATAAAAGAAAGCATTTCGTTTTTTCTTTTTTCCGGAATTATCTGAATTTTCCCTGTCTCTATTGCTTCCTTTAATTTTTCCTGATAATTGGAAAGTTTAAAAAAATAATTCTCTTCCTCCACTATTTCTATGTCTTTATTTGGATGTTCCGGGCACCTGCCCTTCTCGTTCAAATCTTTTTCTGTTTTAAATTCCTCGCATCCCACGCAATAAAAACCTTTATATTTTTTTTTATAAATATCATGCTGGCACGCTTTCCATAATTTCTCCGCTCCCCTTTTATGCCTTTCCTCCACCGAAGTTCTTATAAAATCGTCATTGGATATACTCAAATCTTGCACCAATTTTTCAAAAAACTTGGCATTTTTTTCCACAAAAACAGAAGTTTCTTTTCCCGCTTCCTCCGCCGCCTGCACATTTTTTAAGCTGTTTTCATCCGTTCCCGTTAAAAAGAAAACATCCGCCCCTTCGCTCCTCTTAAATCTCGCATAAGTATCGGCTTGAACAAGTTCCAAAGCAAAACCGATATGCGGCTTGGCATTTACATAAGGAATCGCTGTTGATATAAAAACCCTTTTCTTTTCTTCCATAATAAATCCATCATACTCAAAAAACTTCCTTTTGCCAAATTTAAATTGAAAAGCCCTAATTTTAAAAGCTCCGACATAAAGTCGGAGCTACATCAATCACCTCTCCTCACCTTTTCTTAAATTATTAAATTAAAAAGTTTAAACTGAAACAAAAATAGCTTTGAAAAATGATGGCGATTAGCCCTGTTTTTCAAAGCTATTTTTGTTTTGCTTTCTTACTAAAAAACACTCTCAAAAATCAAAAGTAAAAAAATAATTTAAGAAAACAAATCACTCCTCATTGCTTTCCTGTGGTCTTTAACGGAAATCCAATCGTCAAGCGCTTCCTGCAAAATAACCGCCGTCGGCACCGCGAGTATTATTCCTATAAATCCCAAAAGCTTTAAACCGATCATAAATGCCGCGAGCACCACGACCGGATGTATTCCCACGCTTCTCTTCATAAATAAAGGAATCAAGACATTACTTTCTACTTGCTGAATAACCAGAAAAACAATCAAAGCATAAACCGCTAAAATGTAGGAATCGGAAAGCGCCACCAAAACTGCCATACCGCCGGCAAAAACCGGACCGACAAACGGCACGATTTCAAAAACTCCCGCCGTCAATCCCAAGATAAAAGCATGTCTCACTCCGATAAACCATAATCCTAAAAAGCACAGGACTCCCACCACTATGCTTAAAAGCACCTGTGTTTGGAGCCAAAACCCGATTCTTTTTTTTGCTCGGCGAAAAATATTAACCATTCTATCCTCATATTTTTCCGGCATAATTGCCCGTAAAAACCACTCCGCTCCGTCTCGGCTTACTGAAAGATAAAAAGAAATAATAATTGCCGTCACCACAAAAGAAATTCCTCCGAATAAACTCGACAAAACTCCCAAAAGCGAAAACTCGCTCGGCAAAAAATTTTTTCCTATCTCCGCAAATTTATCGCTTAGATTTGAAACAATATCTCCCGAAGTAGCCACATTATTAAAAACATTTCCGGTTAAATCCATCACATTCGTCGTTAAACCGCCAAGCTCAAGATAAGCGATTGGCAAGACCGCATAAATTACCAGTCCCACAAAAACAAAAATTATTATATAAACGAAAAGCGCTCCTAAAATTCTCGGCACTCCCTTGCCTTCAAAA
The DNA here is from genome assembly GCA_041651415.1 of Minisyncoccota bacterium. GTDB lineage: Bacteria > Patescibacteriota > Minisyncoccia > UBA6257 > XYB1-36-10 > JAQVXM01. The sequence continues at coordinate 28,231 of JBAZJH010000001.1, read as the reverse complement.
AAATCCACAAAAGGATTTAAACCGGTTGAAATAACCAGCGCTAGAAAAATATTCACCAAAACGTCTCTAACCGCAAAAATGGCCGCTCCCACGGCTAAAATCACCAGAACCTTCCACAAGCTTCCCCAGCTTATTTCATGTAATATTCTTTCCATTATTCCTTTTTATTTTATACAACTTTTCCTTTAACTTTATTCCTTTCCGCCTTCTCTCGTTCTTCTCTAAATTATAATCTATTTTTCTTTTTCTAAAAAATTTTTACTGGCAGTCAGCAACAACTTTTAAGAGCGCCAGCGAGCGGTCTGCTTTTTCTCTTCTTTTATAATTTTAACACTCCTTTTATTTCTTCTTCAAAATCTTTTTCAAATGGCCCGATCAGCGCCATGTTCAAATTTTCCTCTTTAAAAATTTCATTGGCTAATTCCTTTATTTCTTTTTGCCCCACTTTTCTTATTTCCTCCACCATCTCCTCCGGTGTTTCTATTTCCTTTTGTAAAACTTCCTGAATTCCGAAAAATTCCGCCAAATCATCTGAAGTTTCAAGAGAAATCGCCTGCTTTCCGGAAATTCTGTCTCTTACTTTATTCAATTCCGTTTCCGGCACTTCCTCTTCTTTTAGTTTTCTAAATTCTCCCAAAATCGCCTCCGTTACTTCCTTTATTCTTTTATTGTCAATTCCCGCCGCCACTCCAAAATATCCGTGGTCGGTGAACAAATCCGCTTCCGCTCTCACATAATAAGCCGCTCCCAGCTCATCTCTCACTTTTTGAAAAAGCCGCGAACTCATCCCTCCTCCCAGAACTTCTGAAATTACCGAGAGCGCCTTTCGTCTCTCGTCAAAAATAGAAAAAGCTCTCACCCCGACTATCAAATGAGTCTGGTCTGATTTCTTATTATAAACCATTGCCTTTGGTTCCTTTTGTTCCTCTGTTGTTTTTTCTTTTCCTCCTTTTTTATCTAAAGATACGGAAGAAAACTTTTCTTTTACTCTTGAAACGATTTCCTCCTCGTTGAAGTTGCCGGCAATTATGACTGCTGTCCCTTTTGCCACGTAATGTTTTTCCCGATAATTGATAAAATCATCCCGCTTTAAAACTTTTATCACTTCTTTTCTTCCGGCAATGTCCCAGCCGGCCGGCTGGTCGCCATAAAGCAAAGTTGTAAAAAGTTCCCCCACTCTTCTCATTGGTAAATCTTCATACATGTTTATTTCCTCAATTATCACTCCTCTTTCCTTTTCTATTTCTTTTTCCGGAAAAGTGGAATTTAAATAGATATCCGACACCACTTCCAAGATTTTCTCCACGTGCTTTTTTTCCACCTTGGCGTAATATCCGGTATATTCCTGTCCGGTAAAAGCGTTATATTCCGCCCCAATCGCGTCAAGCTCTTGGGATATATCAATTGCTTTCGGCCGCTTCTCTGTTCCTTTAAAACACATATGTTCCAAAAAATGCGACAGTCCGTTTATTTCTTTTGTTTCATATTTGCTTCCCGCTTCCACTAATACGAGAACCGTCACCGCTTGGCTTTCCGCCTTCGGCGCTAAAATTATCCTAAGCCCGTTATCTAAAACAATTCTTTTATACATGCCAAATTTTTATAAATTTTAATTTATCTAAAAATTTGAGCATCCCGACTTTACGTCGGGATCACTCTAATAAAATTTCTAACTTCACTCCGACCGTTTTCGACGCGTCGGAGTTTCCTTTGCTTTTTTAATTTCTCAAATTATAACTTTTATTTTTTAAAAAAACAAAGCTCGCCATAAAAGCGAGCTTTAAAATTCTTTTAAAAATCATCCTTCCAGAAGAAATTCCGGCCAGTTGTCTAGTATCTTGCCCCAACTTTCTCCAAGTCCTATTAATTGCCGCCAAAAAGAAGTTCCTGTTATCTCCCTTCGGACAACTTCCAAATCCAGCAAATCTCTTTCCAATTTTTCCTTTATTTCTCTTAAGCTAAACCTTTGAAGCATATCCACATAGCAAACATCCACTAGATGACTTGCCGAATCTGCCGCCACAAGTATCCTCGCTTCATCCGTTTGCGGTTTAACATCGCTGTTCCGATGAGAACGAATCGCCTGACACACTTTATTAATATCTCCACTATCAATATCAACATCCCATTTTCTCTCTAAAAACTTCCTCGCTGCATATTCGGACGCAACAGCATGATCTTCATACCCTCTGTCATTCTTTACATGCCCAATATCATGTAAAGCAACTGCTAATCTTAAATAAAATTCATTAACATTTTTAAAATAACCATATTCTTTCCCCTCATAAAGAATTTTTTCCGCCATTTTCCCTACAAGTTCAATATGTCTCGGGAAAAAAAATTTATAAAGATGTCCTGAATCCATAACTTCAAGGCTAAAATACCCAATTGCGGAAGAAATCAGCTCCTCTTCTGGCACGCTAAGAGTTTTAAACATCTCTTCTCTCCTTTTTCTTTATTCAATTTTCAAATCTGAATCTGTTTCAAACCATACTATAAAACTATTTTTCTCGCAACCCCAAAACCCTTCTTAATATTATCTCTGTTACGCCTCTTTCTCTTTTTTTAAAAAAACTTTTACGAAGTAAAATACATTATTATCACCCTTCCTCTCCCTTTTTAAATATTAAAGAGCATAAACATTCTCGAAGAAAATTTATCCGCCTTTGGCGGGCTGGCGATTAGCCCCATTTTGAGAGATTGTTTATGCTCTTTTTTCACCAAAAACATTCCTGAAAAACGATTGGTGATTAGCCCTGTTTTGAAGGATTGTTTTTGGCTTATTCTAAAATACATTTATGACTACTTACTCCTCCAACTTATCTTTCAAATATTCCACCAACTTTTTTATCTCTACCCTCTCCTGCTTCATTGTGTCTCTGTCCCGCGCCGTCACCGCCTTGTCTTTTAAGCTTTCAAAATCAAAAGTAATGCAATATGGCGTTCCGATTTCATCTTGCCGACGATAACGTTTGCCGATACTCTGCGTCTCGTCATATTCCGCCGCAATCCCCACTTCCAGTAATCCTTCATAAACTTTTCTCGCCGGCTCTGCCAATTCTTCTTTTTTTGATAAAGGCAAAACCGCCGCTTTAATCGGCGCAAGCCACTTCGGAAATTTCAGCACCACTCTTGTTTCCACTCCTTCATCCGCCGTCTTCGCCAATTCTTCCGTATAAGCCGAACACAATGCCGCGAGCACCGAACGTTCCACCCCAAAAGTCGGTTCAATCACATGCGGAATAAACTTGTTTTCTTTCTCGTCTCGATAAGATAAATCTTCTCCGCTCGCCTCGGAATGATTTCTTAAATCAAAATCCGTCCGATAAGCCAGCCCATAAAGCTCTTTTTCGCCAAACGGAAATTTATACATAAAATCAATCGTTCTTTCCGAATAATGCGCTCTCTCCTCTTTCGGCACTTCAAACTCCGTAATTTCTTCTTTTGTGTTTACGCCGAGTTCTTCCATCCAATCAATCATCTCCTTTCTCCACATTTCAAAAAACTTTTCCCAATTTGCTTTTGTTTTCGGTTTGTCTATAAAATATTCAATTTCCATTTGCTCGAATTCGCGCGTCCGAAAAATAAAATTGCCCGGCGTTATCTCGTTTCTGAATGCCTTGCCGATTTGCGCTATCCCGAAAGGAATTTTTTTTCTTGTGGTTTCGGATATATTTTTAAAATTAACAAACATTCCCTGCGCCGTCTCCGGCCTGAAATACGCCGTGTTAGTTCCATCATCAACCGGCCCGATAAATGTCTTAAACATTAAATTGAAATTTCTCGCTTCCGTATGATTTTTGCTTCCGCAAGCCGGACATTTTCCTTCCATTTCATCCGCTCTGAATCTTTCCTTGCAATCCTTGCAATCAACGAGCGGGTCTGAAAATTCTCTCAAATGCCCCGACGCCTCCCAAACTTTCGTGTTCATAATTAGCGCCGTCTCAATGCCAACCATATCCGCCCTTCTTCTCACGAACTTATTCCACCATCTCGCTTTGATATTGTTTTTAAGCTCTACCCCCAGCGGTCCGTAATCCCAGGAATTTGCCATTCCTCCGTAGATTTCCGACCCCGCAAAAACAAATCCCCGCTTTTTTGCCAAAGCCGTTATCTTCTCCATCTTATTTTCGCTTTCCTGTTTTTTTTCTTTTATCATTTTTACTTTATAAACTTTTAACTCTTTATTTTATCACTCTCCCTTCCCCTTCTTTTATCATCGGGTCATCCGCCAATCTTGTTGTAGCCCCTTCGTCTTCCGCCGTCAAGGAAATCCCCGTAAAACCGTCTTCCGCTTCCGCTTCTGTTTTTCCAACTAGCGGCACATAATTTTGAAGAGATAAAATAGACGGCGTCGCTTCAATTTGGAAAACCGCCTCAATCGGGCTTCCTATCACGCCTTTTGTCGCCGCCACATCTCCCACATTCCAAACAATTTCCTGCGTCCTTTCATTATATTCCGGCAATGTTGTCGCGTTTCCTTTTATGTTGCCTTTCCATTTCACTCCCGGATTTAAAAACGATTTAATTGAAACATCTTTCACGTCAGTCGCGTAATTGGTCAAAATCCAATGCACTGTAAATTCCGTTCCTTCGTCCACTTTCGGCGGCCAAGCCCCCTCGTTTACCACTCCGCTCATCGAATCCCTTAATAAAACTTTCGATTCCACGCCGATTTTCCCTCTCACTTTCACCTGGTTTTCCGCCATCGCTGTCGTTTTGTCGGCCCCCACTCCTTCCGGCACTGTTGGCGATTCAATTTTCCCCTTTACCTTTAAAACAAAATTTTTGTCGCTTAACCTGTATATCGGATAAAAATCTTTGACTCTTATGGAAAAATCCGCTTCTCCCGTTCCTCCTGCCGGAACCAAACTAAGCTCGCTTTTATTGGAAGCATTCCAGGTTATTGTGTTGTTTATGGAATTAAAAAATCCGACGCTATTTAAAGTTGGAACGTCAAACATCGCTCCTGAAATTTCCGCCGTAATAATCACATCTCTCAAATCTGTTCCCGTATCGTTTTTATAAGTTAAAGCATATTTTAGAACATCTCCCGGTTTGACAATATAATCTTCGCTGTCATTGGCATAAATTAAAAGCGAAAGCGGCGATGAATTTATCGAAAATCCTTTGGAAATTTTTAAAACCTCGTAATCTTCCCCGTAAATTTCTCTTTTCACTGCCGCTTTCACTTCGAAAAAAGACCCATCGGGACCGGAAACGCTGCCCGTAATGATTATTTTCCCTTCTTCTTCTTGAGGAATGGAATCAAACTCAAATAGTCTTCCCGCTCCGTCGCTTGATTTTTTATCTTTGCTGGAAATGAATCTGAATTCTTTCGGATATTCAATTTCTATTGAAACTCCTTCCGCCGGCTTTGGCATTAAATTGCGATAAGAAATTTCCATTTCAAAATTTTCTCCGCTGTAAACTTTCTCCGGAATCTTAATATCGGCAAAAACTAAAGGATTTTCAATATTTATGTCTTTATATCCTTTTTCTTCATAGCGAGAATCGGAGCCTCCGCCCATTCCATAAGACACAGTCGCTTCTACTCTCTTTGTCCCTTCCGTTGACGCCGTCGCCACTATTTCAAATTCTTCCTTGTTTAAACTTTCATTTCCCACCGTCCCCAGTGTCTTCGTTATCACTTTTTGTCCTTTTTCTTCTCTCGTGAAAGAAAATCCTTCCGGCAAAGAAAGCGCCACAGAAACATTTTCTAAAGTCTTCCCCGAAGAATTGTGAATCGCCGCTTCCACTTTAAAAGGAACGCCAAAATAAATCTCTCCTTCCGGCGTTTCCAAAAGAACCTCTATCCCTTCGCTATAAAAAGCTTGAAAGAGATAATATCCCCCGATTGCCAACGATATCAGAAAAAAAGAAAAAACTGCCAAAAACAGATTCCTTTTCCAATTTAAAAAAAAGTTTCCGCCTTTAGCGCTATTTTCCGGAAGATTATTTTTCCATCCCAATTCCCTTTTTTCCGTTTTTCCTCTCTTAAAATCTCCTTTTTCTTTCTTTGTTGTTCCGTTTTCTCTTTTATAAAGTTTTTTCTCCAAGCTTTCCAAACTCATATTTATATTCTTATTCTACCTCATTTTCCTGCTTTTTTAAAGCAACTTTAACTTATTATATTCCATCGTTCCTATTTGCCTCGCCTCGGCAAAACTAAAGTCCAATCCGCTGTTATTCCCGACTCGATCGAGAATCCAAATTCATTTTATTCCCTACTTGCCCCGACCATAGCGTCGAGAAGCGGAACGAAGCGCAGTCGAAGGGCTACAATATTTAATTCCTGAGCTTGTCGAAGCCTGCCTGCCGCAAGGCATGGAATTACAATATTATGTTATTTTTACAAAAGCGGAAAATTGGATTTTTTTCTTCTTGCTCCGGCCATAGTGTCATAAAGCAGGTTTGACAAGCTAATTGGAAATTCTTAATTTTCTATATTTACCATCTCTTCTCCTAAAATTCCCAAATTAAAAACGCATCTTCCGCAGACATACTCGTGTATTTTTAAATAAAAAAAATCCGGTTTTTCTTCTCCGCAAAAAGAACAAGCGGAAAACTTCGGATTAAAACCGAAATGTTTTAACATCTCATTTACGCTAAATTTCCCTTCATTTATTTTTTCCCACAAAAATTGGTCTTTCTCAAACTCCGCTGTTCCGTTTTTTAAAACTAAGAGTTCTTTAAAAGAAAAATTTAGATTCTTTTCTTTTATGGCGTCCGTCACTAAAAATCCTTTTTTCTCCACTAATCTGATAAAAGAAACGGAATTCGGTTCAAGATGAGCCGCTAGCTTGGATAAAATTTTTCTCGCCCCTATCGCTCTTGCCGTCACTCTTCCCAGTTTTTCCGTAAAAAAATGCACCTCGCTGTCGCTTTCGCCAACAATCTCTTTATCCAAAACCAAAGCCAAAGTCGTATAATCTCCCATTTCTTTATTTTACATCTTTTTTTCTAAAAATCATTTTACAAATCCGGAAGCGCCTCCAGAACCTTTAACCCAAAAACTACCGACTGCCTGTGTAAGGTCTGCTGATTTTTCATCAGTTTTCTCCTTTTTTTATTTCTCTGGCTCGGGATTTTTCAAACTGCTCGCAGATTTTACCACTTTTCTTCTTTATCTATCAACTTGACAAGCTCACTTTTCGTGTCTTGACAAATAAATTCGCCTATGCTATACTTCTCTCGTGAGAATGAATATATGCCCGAAAGGGTGTTTTTTATTGGAAAAGTCCTTTAAATAAGCCAATTCGAGCATCCCCGTCAGCTCCTCAACCAGAGTGGCAGGCGACGTTTCAAACCATCTTAATTGTCGTCAATTAATAAAGAGTTTTGAAACTTCCCTATGATACGCTACCTAGCCTTACTAAGTATCATTATCACAGCTAATTCGACATTAATCGCTAATTCCGAACCTTTAAAAACTAATAATAATCAATTGGATTATGAGACCGCTGGAAACCTTTCTGAACTTATTTCCAACAATCCTGTGGAAATAAAGAACTCCGGAAAAATTTATGAAGAAGAAGTCTACATAAAAGTTACTGGTTATTCCAGCTCTCCTGAAGAAACAGACGATACTCCCTTTATTACCGCTTCCGGAAATCATGTTCGCCCCGGCGTTGTCGCGGCTAACTGGCTTCCCCTCGGTTCTAAAGTAAAAATTCCGGAACTCTTCGGCGAACAAGTCTTCGTTGTGGAAGACAGAATGAACAAGCGTTTTAACGACCGTTTGGACATCTGGTTTTCTGACAAAGAATCCGCTAAAGATTTCGGCGCGCATTTTACTAAAGTTGTCGTCTTATAATCAAAAATCCGCCCTCGGGCGGATTTTTGATTTCTCTTACTGCGTCATTCCTCCGACGCAAGGTCGGAGAAATCTATTTTGCTTTTTCTTAAACTAAATAACTATCTCCGGCTGAAACTCTTCGTTTATTTTTATCGGAACTTCTTTCACTGAAATAATTTTTTCGCCTTTTACTTCTACTTCAAGAATGAGCCCTCTCATCGTTTCTTCTGAAAAATCTTGGTCAAAGACAAAGTTTCCCAAGCTGTGAGCGATAAACTTTCCGTTATAAATCTCCACCTCCTGCGCCACATGCGGATGATGTCCGATAAATAAATCCGCTCCGCTATCTATAAGCGCTCTTGCCATTTCCCTTTTTGCTTTCGACACTTTCGTTTCGTATTCCTCTCCAAAATGCAAAGACACCACCGCAATATCCGCTTTTTTTGTTTCTTTTAAATCTTTTATCTCGCTTTTTATCTTTTCTATGTCAAAATTGCTGATTCCTCCTTTTTTTCCTTTTGCCTCAAACGATTCCGGATATAAATCGGTAAAAGATAAAAATGCTATTTTGTTCCCTTTTACTTCTTTTATAACTATTCGGTTTGCTTCTTCTTCATTTTCTCCCGCCCCCGTCGTGCTTATTCCGTTGAAATTCAAGAGATAAACCGTATCTGCCAGCGCTTCTCTCCCCCAATCCAAAATATGATTGTTGGCTAAAGATAAAACATCAAACCCTGCGTATTTCAACCCTTCCACCACTTTCGGGTCAGCCCGAAAAGAATACTTGCTTCCCTGATTTTCTCCCTTGGAAGAAATCGGCCCCTCCAAATTTCCAACAGTTAAATCCGCTCCGCTTAAAAACTCGCCTATTTTCAAAAATGGATATTTAAAATCTCCTGACACATAAATTCGATTTTCCACAAGCCGCGAAAGCATTATGTCTCCGGTAAATAAAATTCTTGCCGGCGCCTCCTCTTTTATTTCTAAATTTTCCTTAAAAATAGAAACTAAGCTCGCCTGCAGTCCGGAAGAAATTTCTTGTTTTTTTGCCAAACCTAAATCTTCTCCATAATGAACCGCTATCCCGCCAAACATTGATAATAAGCCTAAAAATGCCAAAAAATAAATATGTTTCATTAAATTTATTATATCACAGACAAAAAAATTCCCCTGTGAATTATTATTTTTTATTAAATCTCCGTAAAAACATTGCGCGTTAGCGCAAGGTTTCTACGGCTAAGATTTAATAAACCCCGACTTTCTACGAGGTGAAACTTTAAGATTCTACGGTCGTAAGGCCATAGAGTTTCATTGGTGCGCGGGAGAGGATTTGAACCTCCAAGCCCTTGCGGGCGCTACCACCTCAAGGTAGTGCGTCTGCCAGTTTCGCCACCCGCGCTTTTATTCCGACAACTTATTCTAAATAATTTTAAAGATTTTGCAAACTTTCTATTATATTATAGCCCAAATTAATAACGCCCGCCAAACTAACAAAAAGCCGGATTTCTCCGGCAAAATTTGAAATTTCATCCTGTGTATCTATATCCTTTTCTCTCCATTTCTCTCATAGCTCTCGCCTGTCCTTCTCTTATCCTTTTCGCCAGCCGAGCCGCATTAAATCGAATTCTCATATAACGAATTTCCTTATTTATCTCTTCACTCTCATTCTGATTTTGGACTTTCTCTTTTTCCTCCATTGTTCTTCTCCTTTATACTCCGATTTTTCACGTCAGAGCTTTATCTAGACTTTTATGTTTATATGTTCTAAAAAAACAATACCAAAAAACCTCCGACAATTCAACGAGTAAATACTTAAAATCCCCCCGTCCGCCAGCTGGCGGACGGGGGGATTTTTTTGCGTCAAAATCTATTTCACCGCCACGCCCAGTTTCTGATGAATCTTTTTCTTGGATAATCCGCGGATATAATAAATCTTGGAACGGCTCACTTTTTTCGGACTGGACATTATTTCAATCTTTTTTATCGCCGGAGAATTTATCGGATATATTTTTTCCATTCCCACTCCTGCCACTTCCGCCCGCACCGTAAAAGTTCCCCCGTCTTCCTTGCCGTGTTTTCTGGCCAAAACTATGCCTTCAAAACGGCCTGTTGCGTCGTAAACTCTTATTTTAGCTCCCGCCTTTATTTGTTTTAAAATATTTTCTTCCATGTTTTTAAACTTAAAATTTTAACTTAAACTCTCGTTTTTTCCCTGTAAAAACTCCGCCACTTTAGAAACTAATTCATCTATTGAAGTCTTCGCTTTCACAAAATATTCCACCGCTCCAAGCTGCCTCCCTTTTGACACATCCGATTCCTGTCCTAAATTTGAAAGAATTATTACCGGCATTTTATTCAGTTTGGGATTGGTTTGAATTGATTCTAAAACTTCAAACCCTGATTTTTTCGGCAGTATTAAATCAAGCAGAATCAAATTGGGCCTGAAAGTTTCCAAAACCTTGAGCGCTTCTTCTCCGTCCGTGACTAAATTAACGGAAATTCCCGCTCTCTCCAGTTTTGTTTTCATTAAAGAATTCAGGAAAGCGTCGTCTTCCACCAGCAAAACTTTTTTCTCAACCCCTTCCGCTTCTTTTGCCGTTTCAACAGCTTGAGCCGGACTCTGAACCACTGGCGTTGTTTCTGAAACAACCGGTTCGAGAACCGCCGGAATCTCTAAAACAGCCGGTTCCAGAATCTCCGGAGCTGGAACTTGCTGCCCTTCTTTTTCCTCTAAAACAAGAGGCGCCGGTGCCGGCGCAGGCGTTACAGGAATAGAATCTGTATTGACAGCTTGAGGAATTGAACCCGGAACGGAAACTTGCTGTTTTGCTTCTTCATTTGAAACAAACGCCTCCGGCATTCCCCCTCCTTGCTCGTTTTGTCCGATCTGATTTTCTTCCATGTTTTAATAATACCTTTTTAAAAACCGAAACTCAATTTTTTTCTATAAAAGAGCTTTTTTGTTGTTCCAAGTCATAGCCGCGACTTGAAGGCTCTCCCGACATAACTTATATCGGAACTCCGATTTTATCGGAGCGCGGCCAAAACCTGTTCTGATTTTTTTAAAATCAGTCAAAGACCTAAATAAATCTTTTTTGGCAAAAGCCAAATCAGTTTTATTTTATTTAATTGTTCCACGCACAGCTTCCGCTACACGTGCCTTGTTACGACTTCGTCCATGTCACCGAACTCACCCTTAACCAGCCCCAATTTCGCTGACAACATCGAAAAATTTCCGACGCTAACTTTTTAAAAAAATTAAATGAAAATTTAATATTTTTATAGTGAAATTGGGGCTGGTCTTCAGGTGCTTCCGGCTCCCTTGACGTGACGGGCAGTGAGTACAGGACTCGAGAACGTATTCACCGCGCCATGGCTGATGCGCGATTACTAGCGATTCCGGCTTCATGGAGTCGAGTTGCAGACTCCAATCCGAACTGAGGCCGCTTTTTTGAGATTAGCTCCGCCTCGCGGCTTAGCAACCCTTTATAACGGCCATTGTAGCATGAGTGTCGCCCAGGGTATCAGAGGGCCACGCTGATTTGACGTCATCCCCACCTTCCTCCCAGCCCCAATTTCGCTAACAACGCCAAAGAAAATTTCTGGCGATAACTTCTCAAAAAATATCAAAATAAAATAATTTTAATATTTTCTAGTGAAATTGGGGCTGGGCAGTCTCGTCTGACACTTATAACAGACGACAGGGGTTGCGCTCGTTACCCCACTTAAGGGAACACCTCAAGGCACGAGCTGACGACAACCGTGCAGCACCCGTTCTAACAGTCCAGCCCCAGTTTCGCTATTTACGCTAAATAAAATTAAGCGCATTTTTTCACTCTATAAAAGCTAAAAGATTTTTTAGCCTTCTTAGTGAAACTGGGGCTGGAGGGCCAATGTTTCCATCGGCTTTCCATTAGAATTTCAAACCCTGGTGAGGTGCCTCGCTTACCATCGAATTAAACCTCATGCTCCACCGCTTGTGCGAGTCCCCGTCTATTCCTTTGAGTTTTAAGCTTGCGCTCGTACTTCCCAGGCGGCCTGCTTAACGCGTTAGCTTCGCCACTCCGAGGGTCGATACTCGAAACAGCTAGCAGGCATCGTTTAGGGCGTGGACTACAAGGGTATCTAATCCTTTTTGCTCCCCACGCTTTCGTGGCTCAGGGTCAGGAACGCCCCAGCTTGCTGCCTTCGCCTTTGGTATTCCGCACGATATCAACGGATGTTACCCCTACACCGTGCGTTCTGCAAGCCCCTAACGTCCTCAAAGCCTAGCAGTATCAAAAGCGGCCAGAAGGTTAAGCCCCCTGATTTTACTTCTGACTTACCAAGCCCCCTACCCACACTTTACGCCCAATAAATCCGGATAACGCTCGAGGTCTACGTATTACCGCGGGTGCTGGCACGTAGTTACCAACCTCTTTCCGCTAGGTACTATCACCGAAGTTTCTCCCTAGCTACCGCAGTTTACAACCCGAAGGCCTTCTTCCTGCACGCGGCGTCGCTCCATCAGGCTTTCGCCCATTGTGGAATATTCTCGACTGCTGCCTCCCGTAGGAGTACGGCCCGTGTCTCAGTGCCGTCGTTGGGGTTCGGGCTCTCACCCCCCCTACCGGTCATAGCCTTGGTGAGCTTTTACCTCACCAACAAGCTGATCGGGCCTAGGCCAATCTTGAAGCGGATTGCTCCTTTACTCCAATCTTGCGAAAGGAGATTATCAGGTATTAGTTCCGATTTCTCGGAATTATTCCTGTCTTCAAGGTATGTAACCAAGGTGTTACTAACTCGTTCGCCACTATTCTAAAAACTTTTTTAATATTGCTATTAAATCAGTAAAAAGAATCGTTCGACTTGCATGCCTTATCCACGCCGCCAGCGTTCATCCTGGACCAGGATCAAATCCTCAGAATAAGAAACAAATTAAGAACAAAATTCCTAATTTATTTCCTAATATAAAATTTACCTGGAACAACAAAAAAACTCTCTTTAAATATATGGTTTGATTAAAAGAACTCTCTGTCTTCTTAAGAGTTCTTTGGTATTATTAAGTTATCAAAGTTCGTAAAGGGAATTATATAAGAAAGCTCCTGCCTATGTCAACCCCGCTGGGTTTAATAAAACATTTAAGTTTTTATATAAAAAAGCGGAGCTTTTGCCCCGCAATAAATTCCATTTTAAAACCGGATAACTAATACTAAAAACTGTTTTCACCTCTTTCTTTTTTTTCTTCCAAAAATCTTCCCTTTAACGATAGTCATTATCACCATTCTTTTTTTCTTTTCCGACCAAGTGACAAAAAAAGTCCACTCTCCGCTTTTATAAACTTTCACCGGATTACATTCTTCTCCTTCCGGAATTTTTCTCGTTGGCGGAAAAACTTTTTTTGTCCTCACCGGTTTTGCTACATTAAACAAGTCAAAAATTTCCTTTTTAGGGTTCTTCGGAAAAAACCCAAAAGAAAAATTATGCCATTTCTCGTATCTCTCTATCGCATGTTCTGTTACCCAAATTCTCATTTTTTTCCTCCTCTAAAAGTTCTTTTCTATTTTTATCAAACAAAAACCAATCCGTCAATTTTTTTATCTTAATCGAGGTTTGCAATCCTTTTTAAAAAAGGAAAATTTACCCCTAAAGCAAGTTCAATAATTTAAAAGATTGCCTTATTATTTTATTTCCTGAGCGAGCGAGACGAGTCGAAGGGTTACTTTATCATAACTTTTCACCTCTCAAAAAATTATTTATGAAGAATAGCAGCTAAAAAAATGCCTGTCCGCCTTTGGCGGAATGGTGATTAGCCCTGTTTTTTTTAACTGTTATTCTTCATATAAAACAGGCTTAAAAAAACACCGGAAACAAATCACTTAAATAAGTAATTAATTATTACCCTCTCTCCTCCTATTGCCAAAAAACATTTTTTATCTTATACTGAACCGCATATGAAAAAAGATATTTATCTCCCAATTTCTTTCAAATCTACGATTTGATCAAGAAATTGAGGACTCCGATTATATCGGAGCAACATTAACCTAAACTTATATTCAAAAATTAAAAAAATAATATGAAAAAAAATATTCATCCTAACTACTTTCCAAACGCTAAAGTAAAATGCGCTTGCGGCGCCAAGTTTTCTATGGGAGCTTCTCGTCCGGAAATAACCGTCGAAATTTGCTCCAACTGCCACCCTTTTTATACCGGCAAAGAAAAGATTGTTGACACCGCCGGCCGCGTGGAAAAATTCAGAACAAGAAAACTGAAAGCCGCCTCCGAGGTTAAAAATAAGCGCGCTAAAAAAGCGGAAAAGAAAACCAAAAAAACCGCTTCCAAAAAATAACCCCGTTTTTTTTGTCATTCTCTGCCCGCCTCCGCCACTGTCAGACGGCAGACGGAAATCTATTTTATTAATCTCTTTTAATTGGTAATTTAACAGATAATGGTCCCAAATAAAGTAATCTTGGAAATAAGAGGAGGAGCTGGCGGAGACGAAGCGTCTCTTTTTGCCGGCGATCTCGTTCGCATGTATCAGCGCTACTCCGAAAAAAAAGGATGGAAATTTATTTTTCTTGATTCCAACCCCGGCACTCTCGGCGGATACAAATCCATCTCCGCCGAAATAAACGGCCTTGGCGTTTATGATGAATTTAAAAACGAATCCGGAGTTCACCGCGTTCAGCGCGTTCCTTCTACCGAAAAAGCCGGCCGGGTTCACACCTCCACCGCCTCCGTGGCCGTTCTTCCGGTTATGGAAGCAAAAGATTTAGATATCAAAGAAAGTGACTTGGAAGTCACTTTTTCTCGCGCCGGCGGTCCGGGCGGGCAGAACGTCAATAAAGTGGAAACGGCTGTTCGCCTTCTTCATAAGCCGACCGGCCTTGTTGTTTCTTCCCGCGCCGAACGCTCTCAATCCGCCAACCGCGAAAAAGCTCTGGAAATTCTTCGCGCCAAACTTTATGAGGAAAAAGTTCGCCAGGAAGTCGGTAATATCTCCGAGCTTCGCCGTGAACAAATCGGTTCCATGGAACGCTCCGAAAAAATCCGTACTTACAATTTTCCGGAAGATCGCATCACCGACCACCGTATCGGAAAAAAATTTCACAACATTGAAAAAATCTTAAGCGGCGACGGCTTTGATAAAATAGTGGATGCTTTCAAAAAATAGTTTCTATTTTTATTCCTATCACCGATTACAAACTATAAACTTATTCTTTCTTTTGTTTTTTTTATTATCCCGTTTATCTCTTTCAAAACTACTAAAACATCACCAAATAACTCTTTAGCTTTATTTTCTGCTATAAAATTCAAATCCTTAGACAGAAATATTTGGTCTTGTAATTCCACAGCCGAACCTCTCGCTTGCTGATAAAACTTTATTTTGTCTTTAAAATGATATCTACCAAACCCTTCCGCTATATTTGCTGTTATCGAAGAAGCTGAACGTCTCATTTGACTAATTAACCCAAACTTTTCACTATCAGGAAAATCTTTTGTTTCTTTGTAAATTTCTAAAATAATTTTATGAGCATCTTTCCAAACTTTTAAATCGTAAAAATTATTTATATTGCCACTCATCTAATTACTATTTAATAATTTCTATTTACTATTTACTGATTTTAACTGTTAAGCACATCTATATCCGCTTGGAACCTAATCGCTCTTTGTACTACTGGCTCTCCGTAAACCCAGCGGTAGGTATACCACCTTGCCCCCGCGTAATATTTGGCCGCCGCACACCTTGTCAACAAAGTGTCCGCTTGGCTTGGAATTTGTGTTGCGTAGTTTTTGCATGAAGAAGAATAATAGGCCTCTTTCAAATACAAAGCTGTTGCAAGGAACGCGTCTTCGTTTCTCCATGGCGATGGAGGATTATTTCCCGTTATTTTTGCGATTCCCTCTTTATATAAATTCCAAGTGGAAGGAATAAACTGCGCCGGACCCATCGCTCCTCCGTAAGCTCCGTCGGAAACTATCGGACAGGAAACTTTAACCGAATTCGGGTCTATTCCAAGTTCTTTTGTTATTTCTAAAAATGCGGGCAAATCTCTCGTCGGATGCATTGCCGTTTGATATGTGCAATTCCCCACGTTTTTTCCGAGCGCCGATTCTTGGTCTAAAACCGACAAAATAAAAGCCGCTTTTATCCCCGTTGCATCCTCCGCGAATTTTGCCAGTTTATACGCTTCCTCAAAAGTTAATTCTCCTCCGCCCAGCAAATGGAAGATTCTGCTTCTGATTTCCGCCGCCGTTTGTTTGGTTTTTTTCAAAAGCTCCTGATATTCCGACTCTTTTCCTTTAGTCACCGTCAAAAGTTCGTTTTTTTCCGCTTTTGTGGCTACCACCGCCTGTCTTTGCGAATCTTGATATTTTCTCAGCGCCTCCACGTCGTTTTTCTCAAGCGCCAATGTTTCTTTCTGGTCTATCAAGTCATTCCGTAAACCGACTATTTTTTGCAGAGAATTTTTTAATCCTTCCTGCACCAGCATCACGCTGTTCACGTCGTCAAAAAAGTTGGACATATCCTGGTTGCGAAGCAAAATCTCCACCAGTCCCGTCCCTTCCGCTTCGTGAATATTCTGCAATATCTCCGCCAAATTCTTTTTATTTAAATCTATGGAACTTTCCGTTTCCGTTATTTTATTGGCCGTTTTTTTAATATCGGAATTTAATCTGTCTAAAGACAAAGTTGTCTGTTTCACCTGTAAATTCAGCTTGGCAATATTTGCTTCTATTCTTTTTATCTCATCCTTCAAAGTCGTTCCTTGTCTCCGGTATCCTTCCACTGTCGCTTCGTATTCCGCTATCTGTTTTTCAAGCTCCTGAAGCTCCGCCTCCAGTTTAGCCCTCTCTTCTTCATTTTCCGCCGCGAAAATTGTCTGGCTGGTTGGCGCGTAAACCGAACTGAACATAAAAACCAAAATCAAAAATACCGGCAATAGTTTTCGTAAAAACTTAAACAGGGGGATATTTATCTCCTTTTCTTTTTTTATATAAACCCTTTCCGGAATCTCGCCGTAAGGGCTTATTCTCCACCTTATATCTAGAAATACTCTTGTTTTTTTTCTGCTACTCATCCATTATCCATTATAACAAAATTTTTTTTATTTTTCCTCTCCTTATAAACTTAAATAAGAAAAAGGCTTATAACAATTCTTTTGTTATAAGCTACAATACTATCACCTCTCCTCCCCTTAAAATATTTTATTTTCTAATAGTGTTTTTCAGCAGATCTCGGAATCCCGATTTGCTTGGTTAGCCTCAGGCTAAAATCGGGACGAGAGCCAGGCGGTTTTTTGCCCCTGCCTGCCGGTAGGCAGGGCCGGAGCAAAAAAACCGCCGGTGCTGAAAAACACTATTAGAAAAATTAAATAAATCTTCCTTATTACCATTCCACTCCTCTTCTATAAAAAAGTCAGAGGGGCTTGCGACAATTCTGAAAAAATTCCTGATCAACACTTTCTCTTCCTCTCCTTTTAGAAAGCTAGAATATGATTTCAAGAGAGTAAGACCGGCCTAGCGGCCTTGGAGCGCTCTCTTAAAATCATATTCTAGCTAGCTGCCAACTGATCCTTCTCTCTCCTTATTATCACTCTCTTCCTCTCGCTAAAAAGTTTATAAAAAAATAACAGCTAAAAAAATGCCTGTCCGCTCCGCCAGCTGGCGGATGGCGGGATGGTGATTAGCCCTGTTTTTTTAGCCGCTATTCTTTTATTTAATTACCCTTATTTAATTAAAAATTAACTTTTTTTCTCCTCTTTCTTCTCCTCTTCCCCTTCTTTCTTTTCTCCGACAACTTCCACCGCCGAAACATCCGCCGGTCCCGTTTCTTCCTCCTTTTCTTGTTTCTGTTCCTTTACTGTTATGATAACCGCCTCCATCTCTTCTTTTATTTCCACTCCTTTCGGCAAATTTAAATCTTTTATATGAACGCTTTTTCCTATTTCATCAAGCGCTGTTATGTCTATTTCAATGGAATGCGGCAAATCGGCAGGCAGCGCTTCCACTTCCACATTATGAAGAACCGTCACTAAAATTCCTCCCAAATTTTGCACTGCCGGAGACTCTCCTTTAAAAACAAAAGGAATCTCGGCTGTTACTTTTTCATCCATCTTGACTCTGTAAAAGTCTATGTTTTTTAGTTCCCCGGTTATTGCGTCTTTATCAAAATCATAGACCAAAACTGGCGTTTCAACTCCATTAACGCTTAAATAAATTATTGTGTTTTCTCCCGCTTCTTTAAAAACTTTATCGAAATCTTTCTTAAGAACCGACAAATGTTCGTTTTCTTTTCCGTGTCCGTAGAGCTCAGCCGGAATCAATCCCGCTTCTCTTATTTCCTTTGTCTTTTCCCCAAAAATTTCTCTTTTTTCTGCTTTTAGTTCTAATTTCATAGTAAGAGAAAATATACAACAAAACTATAAGGTTTGCAACCCTTTTAAAAAGATAAACTTACCCCCTCCTAAACAAATAAACAAAACATTTTTCTCCTTTATTCTCTAAGCAAAACCTTTTTCTTCTTTACTTCCTAAGTTTAGTCGAAAGATTGCTTTATTATTCGTTTTATTCTCTGAGCGAAACGAAGTGCAGTCGAAGAGTTACAATAAAAACTGACAAACTGCTTACTTTCCCGACTCAATTCCCGCCTTCTTTTCCAATAATTTTACCCTCGACAAAACATCCTCAAATTCATGACGATAAACAAGTTCTCCACGCAATTCTTTTACATCATTTTCTAACCTTCCTAATCTCGCGTCTATATAATCAAATCTTTCATTGAATTCAACCTTCATACCATCAAACCTCCCCTCTAATCCGTTGAATCTCCCCTCTAATCCATTAAACTGGATCTGCATTCCGTCAAAACCCTTATTTATTATTCTTGCTAATTCTTCATTTGTTATTTCCTCCATTTGTTTTTTTATCTTTTTTATTTCCTTAGTATAACATTTTTCTCCTTTACTCCCTGAGCGAAGTCGAGGGATTACTTTATTATTTGTTTTATTCTCTGAGCGAAACGAAGTGCAGTCGAAGAGTTACAATAAAAACTAAATAACTAATTTACTCTGTTGAATTCGCTTTAGCGATTATTCAACTGGAGTTTACCCCGTAAAATTCGCTTTAGCGACTATTCAACTGGGGTAAACTATTCTTTCTTTTCTTCCGCTGGCGTCGTTGCCGCTGGCTGCTCCTCCGCTGCCGCCGTATTGCTCTTGGTTACTAAATCCGGATTTTTCAAAGCTTCCATCATCTTACTTCCCTCTGCGATTCTCGCTTTCCAAACCACATTATCTCCGCCTAAATAAATCTTCCCCTCCGGCCCCCAAAACGAATCTTTAAATCTGGAAATGGAAAAAGGATTTTCTTTATCTCCCGTCAATTGAAGAATCAAAGGGTCGTTCATCGCCATTCTTGGAAAATAAGAAATCTGCCCGAAATAAATCTCTCCCGTCCTTAAATACACTGCGTAGTATTGTTTTCTAAATCCGTCCATCCAAAAATATAACCCGCCGACAACTACCGCTAATAAAACAAATATCCAAAAAATCCAATTTGAAAATATCCCCTCACCCTTTTTTAAACTTGGCATTTTTAAAAAAAATTTTAATGATTATTTTAACAAGTCAATCTTCAAAATAATTTATCCCGTAAAAATCACTTTAATAATTATTTTGTTTAAGACGAATCAATTATAACATAATGATATTTTTAAAAAAGTTTTTATCCACAACAAAAATCGTCTTTGTTAAATCTTCGCAAAAACCAAGATGCTATAAAATCTTATTGGTATGTCTCTTGTGCTGCCAGCGCATAAAAAGTAGACGGAGAATTTTGATTTTTATAGCTTGTGCCCATATAACCGCTTGATCTTGCGCTATTGGAAACTCTTGTTTCATCCATATATCCATAAACAGACTCTGCGCTTGTTCCTATTAAAAATGGAGTGCTGTCAGTCATATTGGATGAACTCGTTTGAGTTGAGCTTAACTGCGTTTCTCCGTTAAAAACTTTTAAATTTGTCCCGTCCCTAACTAAAGTTAAATAATACCATGTGCCTGTTGAAGGCGACCAATTATATAAACTTCCAGTAGAATTATAATCCGTTCCCCCTATATAAACCGCAAAATTATACGTTCCGCTTGAATTTCTATTGGCAAATCTAATTATATACCCTCCCCCTGTTTTCTCTCTTCTTATTAGATTAGCGGCATTATTTAACGTAGGCAAGCTTGAAAAATTAGTCCAAAAACTTATTGTGAAACTTCCTGTTCCAAAATCCCAATCGGCACTGTCAGCCGCCGTCATATAAGAAGTAGCATTGGTTATATCAGCCGATTTGCCTATTTTAGCTGTTGTTGACTGTGATATTGTTCCGCTGATTGTTGAATCATGGTTATTGGCAGTTGTATCGTCCGTTGTCGAATGCCAGACCGCTTTATAGTTTGAATCCCAAACTCCGCCTGATGTATTTTGTTGATTGGATGCGGAAGAATATCCATAGTACATATAAATATCCTTGCTCGTGCCGGAAGTTACAGTCGGCACCTCAACCCAGGCCGTCAATGCTCCTGTTGAAGAAGTATAAACCTCTATTTCATGGTCAAGTTTTGTCGTCTTGTCTGTGTCTGTAAATAAAATATCATAACCATCGGTTCTTGCTCTTGCTGCTAAATCCGAATCGGAAGAAAGATTCACTAAAACCGGAAAATTACTTTCGGTTGAACCCACCTTTGTTCCATCTATGGTTATTTTTTTTCTATACGTCCACGATGAGTTATACCAAACCGTGCAACTCGAAAGTGTTACTCCGCTTGGAAGAGCTCCCCGAAAAGTATCCCATTCGCTCTGTGTATTTGTCGGCACAAAAAGCGCAAGACCGGTCGCCGAACTATTTGTCACTTTTCTGCAAGTGCTCCATTCATTTATTGTTACTGTCGCCCCGTAATTCACCTGATAATAAGTCGCGGCGTAAGCCGTCAAAAAACCGCCGGAAACAATTATTCCCGCCATCGCCAAAATCCAATATATTTTTTTAATCCTTTTTCCCTTCATTTCTTTTATAAAAATCAAAATAAGATTTTAATCTTTTTCTTAGAAACATTTTACCATAATAACATTTCAAATACTTCTCTCTGCGAGTCGCGTCTTGTTGGTGTAAACATGCTTTATAATAAACAAGCCTTAAAGGCCGTCTTTCTTTTGTTGATTTAACAAGCCCTTTACTATGAGACTCAAATCTTATTTTTAAGTTTTCTGTATACCCAACATAAAACTTTCTGTCTTTCAAACTCTCTAAAACATACGCGTAATACATAACTTCACTAAAGTTTACCCTGTGGAATTCGCGAAGCGACTATTCCATCAGGGCCTCCATCTTCTCTATCCTCTTCTCCAGTCCTTGAATCTCCGCCTGCTGTTCCTTCACCGCTTCAATCAAAGGCGCCACCAGGTTTCCGTATTGCACGCTCTTCATTCCGGTTTTTTTGTCGGTTGATACTAATTCCGGAAACACCTTCTCCACTTCTTGAGCTATCACTCCGATTCCCGCTATCCCGTCTTTCTTCCAAGTAAATGTTCCTCCGCTTAATTTCATTATTTTGTCTATCGGATTTTCAATAACCTTAAAATCTTTTTTTAATCTCGCATCCGAACTATAAAAGAATCCTGCCGCATAAATATTATTAACCGCTCTTACATTGCTATCCCCATCTCCTACTGAAAATATTTGCGTTCCTGAATCTGGATAATTGTTAAAAAACCTTGTTCCTCCATATGTAGGAGAAGCTCCTATTTCAATTCCCGTATGCCAGTTCAGCTGCAATCTTGAATAAGTATAAGTTTGGCTGGCGGTATTCGTATACTGCTTATACTTCGTTTTTATACTATAAGCTGTAACAGTATCCCCGCTTCCCCAAATGATAGCGTTATCGGTATTCATATTATACTGAACGGTTCCGTCCCCCAAATTTATATTTCCATTCACATTTAATCTTGTCGTCGGCGCCGTCGTCCCGATTCCCACGTTCCCGCTTGTATTAAACACCATCACTGGAGAAGAATTAACCACAATACCCACTGGGTAATTATTATATGTGCCAACAAACCCTCCTGTTGCCACTCCCGATATTGAATGCCAACTGTCATGCGCATACATACCCATTCGCACACTCGCGGTTTTAACAGTTAACCTTGCGTGACCTGTTCCATTAAGATTCAATTGCCTGTCCCAGCCGTCATAATTAACAGGCGCTTCCCCGATTGATAAACCTCCATTAGCGCCGCCGGTTATATAAGTATTGCCGCTAACGTGCAACTGCGCCGCCGGCGCCGTCGTCCCGATACCGACGTTTCCGCCCTTAAGTAAAGACAAAACATTACCAGGCATGCTTGTGCAATGCGGCCCCGCCGAACCGGTATTATAAAAACCTATATGTAAACCATCTCCAAAACTGCATCCGCCATTGCTTAATGTGAAATAAGCTTTATATGCCACCGATCCATTTCCTACATAAGTGTCTTGTAACGTTAAAACTTCCGCATTCGCGCCCGCATAGGCAACTTCTAATTTTGCTGTCGGCGCCGTCGTCCCGATTCCCACATTCCCCCCGCTTGTAACTCTGATTTTTTCCGTCCCGATTGTATAAATTGAGAAAGAATTTGAAGCGCTGTCATACCAAATGCGCCCCAAACCGTCGGCATTTTGTTCATAATCAAAAGATAATTTAGAAGTACCGGTGCTTCCCGCTCTTATCATAATGCCATTACTGCCAGAACCGCCTCCCACTTGCAGTTTATAATCAGTCGAATAACCGGAATTAATAACCGCCCCGATTCCCACCGCTCCTCTCATATAAATTTTTCCGGAGTTATAAACGTCAAACAAATCATTTGTTCCGTTATAAAGTTGCATCGCGTAAATACTGTCGCTCGTGTTGTATGTGTTTATATGCATCCCATAGCCGCTACTATGCCCTAAATAATATTCAGCACCATTCAAGCCGTGTAACTGCCAATTTGCGCTTACTGTTTTTTTTATTTCAACCGGAAAAGCCGGCGCCGTCGTCCCGATTCCCACATAACCGGAAGCATCTATCCGCATTCTCTCGGCATTATTTGTTCCAAATACCATCGGAGCAGCTGAGCCTACGCCCCAAACCCAATGCTTATTAGTATTAGAAGATAAATCCAAAAAATTTCCGCTAGTTGCTGTATCTTCGATTCTTAGATCCGGACCACTTCCGTATATGTGCAACTTCTGAGCTGGAGACGCCGTCCCAATGCCGACATTAACATTGCTCGGAAAATAACTGTAATCCGTTCCGTCATCTTTTGTCCCAAAAAACGCTATCGGATGACAACATCCTCCTACTGCATTTGCAGGATAATTCCAAATATATACTCCATTATAATTACTGGCTCCGGCATGATAAAAAACAACATCGGACTGAGCTCCCGTCTTTGTAGTGGAACGAAGAGTTAAAGCGGAATTATATAAATCAGAATCATATCCCGGACTTGAAAGAGCAAGTCCTCCTGTATTCAAAGGAAAAGCAACATCCAATTTTGTCACCGGCCCCGTCGTCCCGATGCCGACGTTGCCGCCACCTGAGTTCAAAATCACATTGTTCCCCAATTCGTTAATATAAAGCGGAAGCCCCCCATAATTTTGAATCCACGCCCTGCTTCCGTCCACATACCCCATTTGGATATGAACACCTGCATCTGTTCCAACTTTAAGTACGCCACTGTTAGCAGGCGTTGTTGGATGAGGAACACCGCTGCTCCCCACAACATGAAGTTTTCCAGTCGGAGCCGTCGTCCCGATTCCCACATTGCCGTTATAAGTAGCTCCGGAACCAACAAATAAAATTGGATTAAAAACCGTATCGCTTGTCCATTGGCCAAGTTGAACCGACTGAGAACTTCCCGCATAAGCGGATGCGCCAATTTTTATAGCATCTGATGTTGCCGTATTATAATCCCCAAGTCTCGCAATTCCTCTAACATCTAGCTTATCTTCTGGACTCGTCGTTCCAATCCCCACATTCCCCGAAATTGACGCATTTCCTGTTACCGTCAGTTTATTGGGAATTGTGCTTGTTCCTATTCCCACCGACCCTGTCGTATAAAGATTGCTTCCCGAAGTGCTCCAAGAACCCGTTCCCCCTCCTCCCGAACCGAAATCCGCCCACGCTCCGTTCACATATCCGCGAAACACATTGCTTGTCGTGTTGTAATAAAGCGAACCGTTCTGCCCCGATGGGTCGCTCGTCGCCGTTCCGATATTCAAAAGCCCGCCCACATTGACATTCCCTGAAAAAAATCCGTTTAGCCACCTGGGATTTGATGCTCCCACATTATAAGTATTGTCCGTTGACGGCAATAAATCCGAATCAAAAGTGATTGCCGAAACCTTGGAAACCGCCGACCGATAATTTCTTGTTATCTGCTGATTGGACTGCGTCGAATTATAAACCATCGTCATATCTATTTTCACCACGTCTTTCCCCGGCGGATTCACCATTCTCGTGAAATTAAGCGCCGTCACGTTCACTGTTTTATCAGTCAACGCTACCGGCGCTCCGTTATCCGTTTCTTTTTTATAAACAATCCCGTTTTCAAGATATACAAAAGTCGGGTCCTTCGCCGCGTCGTTCACTCTCACTTTCAAAGTGGACACCGCCGTCCCCGCCGTAATATCCACCGCTTTCGCGCCCGTCAAAATTGATTTGATGGCGTTCATCACAAATTGGCTCTGGTCGTTCACTTCCACATTCGCCGTTTCTCTCACTTGCACGTCCGAAACCGTTGACACTACTCCCACCATGAGTCCCGCCGTTATTGTAAAAATTCCGGTATAAACCAAAAGTTCCATCAAAGAAAACCCGTCTCTTAAAGAATGTTTTTTATTCGGAAAAAAACTCCGCTTTTTCAAAACCGCGAAAAACTTTTTCAAAAACTTTTCCGTTTTCATTATCACCTTTAATTTTACACCACTTCTTCTTTTTCTTTCTGTGGATAATTATTCCTTTCTTTTCTTTCTATGAATAATCATTTCTTTATCTATATATTTTATTTTTTTTTCTCTCCCTCCCCCTCTTCTTCTTTTCCCCATAGCATCAATAGGTACATATGTACCTATTGATGCTATGGAATATTTTTAAACAAAACCTGCGGTTAAATCATTAAATTTCAAAAAAATCTCTTACCGTCTTTTCACCGTCAAAACTATCAACTTTAAAAATTAAGATGTCTTCTCCCACTTCTAAAACAGAGGAAATAAAATCAATTTCCTTTTCACATTCATAGGGAGTGATAAAAACGCTTTTTTGCAATTTATAAAATCCCATTTTTTTCAATCTTGCCGACAAAGTTCTTCTCTGGCGATTTTTAGAAACGGGAACATCAAACATCACCATTCTCCATTTTTTATCCTCAGGAATTTCTTTTTTCAAAACTATTTTTTCTGCATTGAAAGAAAGAACCTCTTTTTTTCCCTTTTTTGTTATTACTGCTTTCAAATCTCCATTCTCTAACTTTTTTAAACTGATAAGTTTTCTTTTCTGCAACTTATTTAAATCCTGAACTATTCTATATCTCTCTATTTTTCCGCCATTTTTATATAAATCAATGATTTTTTTAAGTAATTGCGCTCCGCCCGGAGACAAAGCTATTGGAATAAGCAAAGCTCCGGCCGTTATGCCCGCTAAAACTTTTAAAACCTCCGCTGCTTTTCCTCCTTTTTTCATTTTTGCTTCTTTATTTTACCTCTCCCCTCCCATAGCATCAATAGGTACATATGTACCTATTGATGCTATGAAAAAAATCTAATTTAAATTTAAGTTGCAATAAGTTGCAAATAAAATTTTATTTCAAAACCGCTTTTATTCTCCGCACTCCCGCTCCGCTTGATTCTTCTTTTATAATTTTAAATTCCCCCAGTTCCTCCGTATTCTTCACATGCGGACCTCCGCAAATTTCTTTGGAAAAATTTTCTTCTTCTTCGCCGATAAAATAAACTTTCACTCTCTCTCCATATTTATGTTCAAAAACCCCCGTCGCTCCCGACTCTTTCGCCTCTTCTTTTGTCATTTCTAAAAATTTCACCGGCAGTTTCTTTTTTATCTGCTCATTCACGATTTTTTCCACTTCTTCCAATTGTTCTCCCGTCACTTTTTCCGGATGTGAAAAATCAAATCTCAATCTCTCTGCCGTTATATTGCTTCCCTTCTGTTCTACATGGTCTCCTAAAACTCTTCGGAGCGCTTCAAGCATCAAATGCGCCGCCGTATGCAATCTCGTTGTCTCCTCGCTCACGTCCGAGAGTCCTCCCTTAAACATTCCGGCCGATGCCGTTTTTGAAAGTTCGCTGTGCCTATCTGATTCTTTCTCAAATTCTTTTTCGTCAAAATCAACTTCTTCTTTTATCATTTCTTTCGGGAATCCAAATGTTTGATATAAATCAAAAGCTTCTTTTCCGGAAATTTTCCCGCCAGCTTTTACTTTTTTATTTAATTCTTTTAGCCCCTTTTCTAAAGTCTTTAAAAACTTCTCCTCTTCCTTCTTTAATTGCTCTTTAATAAAATCTCTATTTTCAATAACTTCCGGATAAACTTCTCCATAAATATCCAAAACCGGCTGAATTAAATCAACGGCAAAATCTTTTTCTATGCCGATCATTTTTCCGTATCGCGCCGCCCGCCTGATTAAACGCCTCAAAACATATCCTTGGTCTTTGTTTGACGGTTCTATTCCTTTTTTGTCTCCTAAAATCATCACCGCCGCCTTGATGTGGTCGGCAATTATTCTGAATTCTTTTTTATTATCCTCATATTTTTTTCCTGAAATCTTTTCAATTTTTTCTATCATCGGGGAAAATAGTTCCGTGCGATAATTGTCGTCAAATCCGTTAATAACCGCGAGCGTCCTTTCAAGCCCCATCCCCGTATCCACATTTTTTTGCTTCAAAACCTCAAAGCTGCCATCTTCCTTTTTGTTATACTGCATAAACACATTATTCCAAATCTCTACCCGTCTCTTTTCTTCCGGATTAAAATCATCCGGAGCGTCTTCCTTGCCTGTCCAATAAAAAATTTCCGTGTCCGGACCTTGTGGTCCTTTTTCTTTTCCGCCGGCCGGCCACCAATTATCTTCTTTCCCCAATCTGGTAATTCTCTTTTCTGAAATTCCTAAACTTTTCCAAATCTGAAAAGCCTCTTCGTCAAAAGAAGAATTCTCGTCTCCTTCAAAAACAGAAACTGCTAATTTTTCTTTTTCTAGCCCTAATTCCTTTGTTAAAAACTCAAAACTCCATAATATCGCCTCTTCTTTAAAATAGTCGCCGAGCGACCAATTGCCAAGCATTTCAAAAAAGGTATGATGCGTTGCATCTCCCACTTCTTCTATATCTCCCGTTCGCAAACATTTTTGAATATCAACCAATCTTTTTCCCTCCGGATGTTTTTCCCCCATTAAATATGGAACAAGCGGCTGCATTCCCGCTGAGATAAACAAAGTCGACGGGTCGTTTTCCGGAATCAAAAAAGCCGAAGGAATAATTTTATGCCCCTTCTCTTCAAAAAAAATCAGAAATTTTTTTCTTAACTCCTCGGCTGTCATTTAAATAAGAATATTCGAAATATGTTTAGTCATTAGAAATTAATCATCAGTCATTATTAAAATTTTCTTAAGAAAATTTTAATTAGTATTCTTCAAGCGCTCTTGATTTTTCATGTTCTCTCATTTTTTCAAGCGCTTTCGCTTCAATTTGTCTGATTCTCTCTCTCGTTACGTTGAAAATTTTTCCCACTTCTTCCAAGGTATGAGTCACTCCGTCTTCCAAACCGAAACGCATCTCTAAAATCTTTCTTTCTCTTTCCGACAAATCGTTCAAAATTTCTTTTATTTTATCCTTTAATAAAGAATGCGCGGCAATTTGCGACGGACTTAAATTTTTATCGTCATGAATGAATTCCAAAAGTTTGGAATCCTCTTCCTCGTCGCCGATCGGCGATTCAAGCGAAATCACCTCCTGCGAAATTTTTTGGATATGACGCACTCGTTCCACCGGAATTCCCATCTCGCTCGCTATTTCTTCCGCCATCGGCTCTCTCCCTAAATCCTGCGCCAGTTTTCTTTTTAGCTGGGTATATTTGGAAATCGTCTCCACCATATGCACCGGAATTCTTATCGTCCTTGATTGGTCGGCTAGCGCTCTTGTTATCGCCTGCCTTATCCACCATGTGGCGTAAGTGGAAAATTTAAATCCCTTTCTGTAATCAAATTTGTCTACCGCCCGCGACAATCCGATATTCCCTTCTTGAATCAAATCAAGAATGCTCAAATTCGGGCTTCGGTTTACGTATCTTTTGGCGATTGAAACCACCAATCTTAAGTTTGATTTTATTAATCGGTGCCTTGCTTCTTCATCTTGCTGTTCCGCTCTCT